>DASXFC010000010.1:0-2125 GCA_036489775.1 Acidimicrobiales bacterium
GGCTAGACACCCCGCCAGCAGTGCGCTCGGCCGGAGTCCGCGCGCCGCTTTCCGGGGACTTCACCCCAGCCCACCATTACGATCACCGACATGAGAGCGCCGCGGACACCGCCTCGTCGGGCTGGGGCGAAGCCCCGTTAGGAATAGCGGTGCCGATGGTGTCGGCCAAGGTCATGCGGCGAACGCCGAAGTCCTGGGCCTGCCGCACCACGTCGAGCACCTGGCGGGGGTCGACCGGACCGGCGAAGGGGCAGCCGAAGGCCGTGGCCAGGGTGACCTCGACTTGAACGCCGCCCCCATCACCTTCGATTTTGGTCCGGCCGGCCAACTCGATAATCTCAGCCAGGGCGTCGAGCGACGCCGAGACAGATCGTCCGGCGTTCTCGAGGTTGTGTGGCTCGGAGACGGACAGCACGAATTGCAGATACCTGAGGCCGACCGCTAGAGCTCGCTCCGCCCCTTTCAGGTTGAGGACCAACCCCCACAGTCGCGTCTGTCCACTGACCGCCAACACGCGCTGACTCAATTGGTCCGCGTCGGCCATGGCGGGAACGCGATCGGCGCGGGTGAACGAGGTCAGTTCCATGTCGATCACGCCTGCAGACAGCAGATGCTCAAAGAGCTCCACCTTGTCGTCGGTGGGGATCGGTGCCACATCTTGCAGGCCGTCGCGTAACGTCACGTCGCGCAGGCGAACCATTAGCCGCCCTCCACTCCTATGAAGAAGCTGTCGGGCGAAGCCGACTCTTCCAGGCGGGTCAGAAGCACGTCGCGGCCCATGAAAATGTGCTCACTCATGAGGACTCCAGCTCGCTTGGCATCGCCAATTGCAACGGCATCGCGTATGTAGCGATGGAATTGGTTCGAGCGCACTCGCTCATCGCGGTCAAAGACGAGGAAGGCACGAAAGACGAGAGGGATGTCGACCGTCCGCACCAACAATTGGCTCAGGCGAGTGTGGTCCGCCATGCGCAGGAGGGTGCCATGGAAGGCCGAGTTAGCTGCGTTGAGGGCTCGGATTTGCTCAACGTCGGCCGAGGGGGTTAGCGGGATGGCCAGATCGAATTGGGCAATTGCCTCGTCGAGGCTGGCCACGTCCTCTGGTGTAGCTCGCTCAGCTGCTCGTTCAGCGGCCAAGGACTCGAGTCTGGATCGAAGTTCGTAAAGGTCACCGATGTCCTTGGCTGATACTGGGCGGACGATCGCTCCCCGATTGCGCTCACTGATGACCAGACCCTCTGCCTCCAGGATGCGCAGGGCCTCACGCACCGGCGTGCGTGACAAGTCGTGCTCCTCGCCGATCCGCTGCTCGATGATGCGCTGACCCGGTCGGTAGCGACCTTCGATGATGGCGGAGCGGATCACTTCGTAGGCGCGCTCCGCACTGTTAGGGCGAATTACAACGGCCGGTTCCGGCATGGTCGACTTGGCCATAAGAAGAGGATATCGCGTACAATTAGCCTATCCTCCCGGGAACTTGAAATCGTCCGATCGGCACGAGAGTGAATGGTGCGGTCGCGAGGACCCCGGGCCATGGCGGCGGCGAATCTACCCGTGACCTCGCTATATGGGACGAACACTGCTCCGACGCCATCGACGCACCTCCCCCTGACTCTTGGAGCCTTCAGCAAGCCCCCTGGCCGCAGGCCCAGCCGATTCGTATGCAATCTGGCCCAGTGTGGAATCATGGCCGGGACACGCCTGATCCCGTTCACGGGCGGCCATCCGTTGCTGCCCAACAGCCTTGCACGACAAGGAGGAGAGCCAATGGATTCCACGCCCTACGTCTCCCGTCAACGGTTTGAAGCGAAGACAGTCATCGTCACCGGGGCTGCCTCGGGCATCGGTCGGGAGACGGCAGTGCGCTTCGCTGCGGAAGGTGCTTCGGTGGTGGTTGCCGACATCAGTGAGGCAGGGGGGCTCGAGACGACCGCACAGATCGCCGAGAGCGGCGCGCCGGTTCGTTTTATTCGTAAACATTCAGCCCCCGGTCTGACCTGGACCTCTTGAGGCGAGAATGCGACGACACGATGGTGGTCGAGCGACAACCGCCGAGACCGCTCTTGGGGGCTCGATCACCGGGTGGACATGGATGCAGATCCTCGGGTGCGACTGCGGTGTCAGG
>DASXFC010000012.1:0-79539 GCA_036489775.1 Acidimicrobiales bacterium
CTTGGTTGCCGCCATCGCCGCCGGTGAGTTGCGGGCGATCTTCTCAGCCAGGTCTTGGGCCTCTTCCCGGAGCCGTTCGGGCGGATCGACCACCTGGCTCACCATGCCCAGCTCGAGCGCCCGTTGGGCCGACATCCGCTCCTGGCGCCCGACCAGGGCCATGCGCAGGACCGCTTCGAACGGCATCCGTCGGGCCAGGCCGATGAGCTCGTAGGCCGCCACCTGCCCCACCGACACGTGCGTGTCCATGAACTGGGCGTTCGACGCGGCCAGCACGATGTCGGCGTCCGCGACGAAGTGGAGTCCCCCGCCGGCGCAGATCCCGTTGACCGCGGCGATCACGGGCTTCCAGACATTGTTTTGCCACGACGTCAGACGCAGCTCGGCCCGGCGGGTGCGGCCCGATTGCTTTCGGAGGGCATCGGGGTCCCGACTGAGCTGGACCACATCGAGGCCGGTCTGGAAGACATCGCCCTGTCCCGTGTTCACGATGACCCGCACGGCGGAATCCTCGTCCAACTCGTGCCAGGCTACCTCGAGCTCGTCCAGCATGACGGCATCCATGGCGTTCCCGGCCTCAGGCCGGTTGAACATGAGCCATCCGACCGCACCGTGGCGCTCGATGGTCAGGCAGGAGTACGGGCTCAACTGCGGGGCACCTCCCGCCACGGCAGTGACGCATAGTGGTCCGGCTCCCGGGGCAAGCCGAGGACACGTTCGCCCAGGATGTTCTTGTTGATCTCTGTCGTTCCACCCTCGATCGTGTTAGCCCGACTGCGCAGCATCCCCCGGACCTCGTAGGGCAACGAATCGGAGTAGTCAGCCAACTCCCCTACCCACGCGGTGGCGTTCATGCCGAGCACAGCAGTCGCAGCGAGCTGGATCCGCTGGTTGAGTTCACCCTGGTGCACCTTGCCCACCGAACTCTCAGGTCCTGGTGGCCGCCCGGCTTGGGCCTGACTCCGAACGCGCTGATTGGTCCATTCCCGGACCCGTTCTTCGCAGTAGAGCCGCATGATCTCGTCGCGGCGTACCGGGTCGTCCCAACCTCCAGGCCCGCCCTCCGCGCTGCGACGCTTGGCTAACCGGACCAGATAGCCGACTCCGGATCCGCCGATGCGGTCGACACCGCCCGATCCCGCGCCCGACACCATCTGACGCTCCCCGGACAACGTCGAATTGGCCACCTGCCAGCCCGCGCCGACATCACCCACACGGCACGAGTCGGCGACCTGGGCCGCGTCAAGGAACACCTCGTTGAAGTCGACCTCGCCGCCCATATGGCGCAAGGGACGGACCTCCACGCCGGGCTGGTGCAAGTCGATGAGAAAATAGGTCAGACCCTTGCGCTTCGGCACGTCGACGTCAGTGCGGGCCAGGAGCACCGCCCAGTCCGAGCGGTGCGCCCACGTGGTCCAGACCTTCTGGCCCGAAATTACCCAACCATCTTCGTCGCGCTCGGCCCGGGTCGCCAAGGATGCGAGATCCGAACCTGCGCCCGGTTCGCTGAAGAGCTGACACCAGGCTTCTTCGTTGCGGACGATCGGGGGGAGAAACCGCAGTCGCTGTTCCTCGGACCCGTGAGCGAACAAGGCGGGCGCGGCAAGATTCAGCCCGAGCGGGTTGAGGCGACCCAAGTTGAAGGGACTGAGCTCCTGCTCCACCCGCCGGGCCACCTCCCGGGAGAGATCGAGGCCGCCGTAGACGCGGGGCCAGGTGGCCACCACGAGTCCGGACCGTCCAAAGACGGGATACCAGGCGGCATATTCGGACCTGCTTCGCACCTCTCGAACCGCTGCCGGTCCGCCCCGACGACCGGCTTCGATCCAAGCCGGCGGAAGCGACCTCTCGATCCACTCCCGCACGGCAGCGACGACCTGATCGAGTGTTGTGTCCGCTGACACCGGAAGGGTCCCTGCGGTGTTCTCGTGCGATGGGCTGGGAGCAGTGAGTGGCTTGGTCATCGGCTCATCGGATTGGCGAGGGCGGGCGGCGCTTCACCCCTCTGGGACCTGGCGACCTGGGTCGGCTACCTGTCACGGGCTCCTGAGTCATGGCAGGGCGATTGTATATCTTATTACATCCGCCGAAAAGATCGCCGGCATGGGCCCTTCCCCGAACCCCGCGCCCGGCACCAGGCCGCATTGCTGAGGGCCATGAGAACACCGTTGAGAACCCACTTTCGCATAAGATATACGCATGCCATCGCCCACCGACAGATCTCGCGGTGCTGCCACAAGCCGATCGAACGGACGTCAAGAGACAAAGATCGTGCGCACGCCAAGTGGGGAACACATCGCCGAACATATTCGGGGACTGATCTTCGAGGGCGAGCTGCGCCCGGGCATGAGGGTTCCACAAGATGCCATCGCCAACGACCTCGGGGTCAGCCGAATACCGGTGCGCGAGGCGCTGATCGTGCTCGAGCGCGAAGGGTGGGTGACCAATGAGATGCACCGGGGGGCTTTCATCAATGCGCTCGACGAACCAACGGTGCACGATCACTATGAGCTGTTCGGGTTGATCTACGGGTTTGCCGCCAAGCGAGCATTGGCCCGTGCCGGCAAGGACCTGCCGCAGCAACTCGGCGCCATCCAAACGCAGTTCGCGCAGGCCACGACGGCCGATGACCACTACGACCTTTCCATTTCCTTTCACAGTCTTATCGTTAAGGGCGCGGCGTCCCCACGCATCAACGTCGCCCTTCGAGCCATGTCGGCACTCGTTCCGGGAAATTTCTTCGAGGAGGTTCCCGAGGCGGTGGAGGTCGAGAGCCGAGGTCTTGCTGCCGTTACTCGGGCCATGAAGCAGGGCGACGGCGAGAAAGCGTCCGCTGAATACCTCAAGATGATGCGGAACGTTGGGAACAAGGTGGTGCAGCTCTTCAGGGAACGCTCCCTGTTCGAGCCGGTTGATTCCACGGTTTGACGGCCTAAAAGTCGAGCAGCCGTCAACCCAGTGTCGTCACATCCCTTTCGCGGCGTCGCCATCGCGGGCGTCTACAACACGGTGCAGGCACGCCAACTTCCGGATCACGATTCGACTTCGATCTCCATGGCTGGGGCGCTTGGCGCGCTGAAGGATGCCGGCCTCTCCCCCCACGAGGTTGACGGTGTCGTCGGACCGGACTGCGCTCAGATCGTGCTCGAACTCGGCCTTGGACCATGTACCCGACGCATCAGTTCGTTGGGGATCCCCACAGTCCTCGATGCAGCGGCGCTGATTACCAGTGGCCAGTGCGAGGTCGTCTTGATCGCGGCGGGTGGTGCCGGAATCCATCTCGATCGGACTTCGACCGCACCGTGGACTCGGCCGACCAATGAGCTCGTGGTCGGTTACGGACTGTTCACCGCAGCTGAGTTCGCCCTGATGGCACGGCGCCACATGCTCACGTACGGCACCACCCCCGAGCAGCTGGCCATGGTGGCCGCAACGATTCGGACCAACGGGCACCTCAACCCGGACGCCGTGTATTCGGGCAAGGGACCGTTCACACCCGTTGACATTCTCGCTTCCCGCATGATTGCCGATCCCTTCCACCTCTTGGATTGCGCCATGACATCTGAAGGCGGATGTGGCATCGTCCTCGTCGCCGCCGACCGAGCTCCTGGTTACCAGGCGCCAATATGGATCTTGGGCGGAGCCAGTGACTCCTTCGGTCCCGCCTACACGGTGGCACCGGTCTGGGACTTCCAGCCCCGGCCCGACTCCGACCCTGCCGGTTTGGTGGGCGCTCGCGCTGCGAAGAAAGCCTTCGCCATGGGAGGTCTGGTGCCGGCCGATGTCGACGTGGCCGAGTTCTACGATCCGTTCTCGTTCGAAATCATCAGACAATTGGAAGCGTTCGGCTTCTGCAATGCCGGCGAGGGCGGGCCATTCGTCGAGGATGGCAACATTGCCCCCGGTGCCCGCCTGCCGGTGACGACGGACGGCGGGACCATGTCGTTCAGTCACCCCGGGATCAACGCGCAACAGCTGCAACGGGTCATCCGGGCGGTCAGGCAGCTGCGTGGCGACTGCACAACCAACCAAGTGGCCGGCGCGGAGGTTGCCCTGTGCTCAAACGGGGGGTCAGGGGCCCTGTTCTGCGATGTCCTGCTCTTGGGTCGAGAGCGTCCATGAGCTACCTCCTTCCCCAACCCAAGGGGATTCCGGTTCCTCGGCCCAGCCTCCAGAGCCAGGCCTACTGGGATGGCTGCGGCCAACATCGGCTCCTCTACCAGCGCTGCGCGGCCTGCGGCTACCACGGACTCGGCACCTTCAACGCGTGTGCACAGTGTCACCAGACCTCCCCGACGTGGGAACCAAGCGCCGGTCAAGGCTGGCTGTACAGCTGGACCATCGTGTGGCGACCGCCGGATCCACGTTTTCAGGTTCCGTACGCCCCGGCCATAGTCCGGCTGGACGAAGGAGTGTGGATGATGAGTGCTGTCATCGGCTGCGAGCCGGACGCTCTGCGAGAAGGGCTCCGGCTCTCAGTGGAGTTTCATCCGGCATCCGATGAAATAGATCTTCCGTACTTCTCACCCACGTCGGAGGGCCAGCCGTGAACAACGACATCGCCGAGGTGAACGACAAGGTCTATATCCACGAATACATCGACATCATCGGACATAACCGCGGGCGCTACATGTATCACATGACCGCGAATTGGAGCCCCGCCGCACAAGAGGATCGCCACCAGCTTTGCTACGGGGTGTGGGGCGTCGTGGGCAGCACCGGACGATGGCCCCAAGTGGTCAACTTATGGGAAGAAGACGGCTTCAATGGCCTGGCTCGATCCTTCGGGCACGAGCTTGGTCACCGCGACCTTCAGGACCCAAAACTGGCGGCCTGGTGGGCGGCGGCGGCGGAGCTGAGGGCGGGAGGTCTCGATCGCCTGTTGATTCCAGCCCCGTGGATGCCCACCATTGAGAGGGCGTGCTCGGCTGGGATCCGAGGTGCTGTCTACGCGCACGAGCAGATCGCGGTGCCGCGAGGCCGCTCGTCGCACTACTTGGACTTCGTGCAGAGTGAGCTCATCCCGGTCATGGGCGAATTCGGCTGGGTCCTGGCCGGAGCGTGGGAAACGGCGCTGGTGGATGACAACGAGTGTTTCCTGCTGTGGGCCATTCCGACCTGGCAGCAGTGGGCCGATCGGGAAAAGGCGCGCCGCAACCATCAGCGACTGATCGAGCTGGAAATACAAAACCTCGCCCTGACCGATCAGACCAACCGGATCCTCCTGGTGGATGCGGAGCTCTCACCGATGCGGCTGGGCCGCCAACCTTCTCGGGCGGACCGCACCGAGGACTGGGACGGTTAAATCCCGGCCCGAGGGCTCATCGGTTAGCGCTCCCGCTTTGCGAATTGGGCCGCTTCAACATCCGATTCGCCTGCCGCGGCAACCGCGGCCAACTCTCGTCGCAGCACCTTGCCGATCTCGCTCTTCGGCAACGCCTCCACGTGCCGAAAGGCGGCCGGAACCTTGTAGGGCACGAGATGTTGCCGACACAGTCTTTCAAGCTCTTCGTCGTCTGCCTCACCTACGACAAAGGCGATCGGCACCTCGCCCAACCGTTCGTCGGGCAGTCCGACCACAGCCGCCTCAGTCACGCCGGGAGCGAGCAGGAGAACTTCCTCGACCTGTCCGGGAAACACCTTGTTCCCGCCGCGGTTGATGACGTCGCCCACCCGGCCCTCGATCCACACGAAGCCCTCATCGTCGATGCGCGCATAATCCCCGGTGCGGACATAACCCTCCGGGTCCACGCGATCCCCCAGACTGTCGCCGCTGGCGTACCCCGAGGCCATTTGGGGCGGCTTGACCAACAGCTCCCCGACCATCCCGGTTGGAGTACCCGATGCGTCCTCGGCGACCAGCTTGATGGCCACGCCGGGATGGGCACGGCCTACGGCGCCGATCTTCTCGGGATGATCACGGGCGTCGGCTGCGGTCCATCCGATGACTTCCCCTATCTCAGCCTGACCATAGCCATTCAGAACGGTGACCCCGAACTTGTCGGTAAATCGGCGCGCCGCCAGAGGCGAGAGCGGTGCCGTGATGCTCCTGACATAGCGCAATGGCTTTAGATCGTTGACCAGCGGGTCGTCGGCCAACATCACCAACCCGGCTGGCGGCAAGACCGTCGAGCGAATAGAGAACCGATGAACGAGCGAGGCGAACTCCGAAGTGGAGAAATGGTCCATCAGCACCAGGGGCGCCCCGGCTCTGAGCCCGAACAGAACGTTGTAGATCCCAGCATTCAGTGCCAACGACACCGGAACCAGATTGGGGGATGGGGGGCGAGAGGGATCGGCGGGCCGTCCCCGCAGAGGGGCGAGGACACGGTCGAGTATTTCCAAATAACTCGTGTGGGTTTGGAGAATCGGCTTGGGCTCTCCGGTTGTGCCCGATGTCCACGTCACAAAGGCTGTGTCGTCCTCATAGGTGGAGGGCGCGAGACCTGAGACGCGCTCGCCGGCGCTGTCGATCACGGCGGCCGGAGCAGTCGATGCAAGGACACGCTCCAGTTCCGCCACTGGCTGTCGGGGATTGGCCGGTACGAATACCGCGTGAGCCAGCCAGACGCCGAACATGGCAAAGATGAACTCCGGGCTGTTTGGGAGTTGCACAACGACGGCTTGACCTGGCTCCACTCCCAAAGCGAGCAGGCGTGCTGCAGTACCGGCGGCCTCCGCCCTGGCCGTAGCCGCCGTGACCATCCGATCTACCGTGTTGATCAAGCCATCACCATCGGGGCAGGGATGCATCGTTAGCAGATTGGCCAGGCTGCCTGTCCTTGCTTCCATCACCGTTGCCCTCTCTGACGGAACGGCCAGGAGAGTCCGGCATGGCAGGTGTCTGCCACACCCAACCGGCGGCTCGCGTCCCTGGAGTGGCTCAACGACTGGGGCACGAGCATCCTTTCCAGGGCTCCCATCTGTCCTGGCCCTCCGAACCGCTCAATTGTACATTATATTTGTTTCTGCGAACGAGGGCTTCTCCGCTCGAGGACGCCGATGGACCTGAAGCGCCAAGCGTGTCGGGGGAATGCACTGCTCGGAATGGGTTGGGGATGAGGAGTCGAAGTGCAGGATCCATGCCCTGCACATGAGTGCGAGGAGTCACGACGTGGCAGACAGCAAAAATGCCTGGCAGGGATCTCCAGAACCGATCAAGATCGGCTGGCTCGGCTCGGCACTTGACGGCCCAGAAGGCGGCTACAACAAGATCCACCGAATGGCCTTTGATGAAGCGCTCGAAGAGGGCTTGCTCGACCGCCCGGTCGAGTTCGTGCTTCATGCCGAGAACGGACTGCCGCGCGGATCGGCACGCAATGCGGCCGATGGCTTCAAGTACCTGGTCGACCAAGGCTGTATCGGAGTTGCCGGTGCCTATAGCTCCGACAACGCGATCATCGTGGCCCCGCTGGCCAACGAGCTGAAGGTCCCGCTCATCAGTTGGGCGGGCACCGAGCGATTAGCGGGCGAGTACTGCTTTCGACTCGGCAACGGAGACTGCGGTGGTGATGCTGCGCTCTGCGTGGCCTGGCTCGCTCGAAATGGCCACAAGCGCATTGCGGTGTTGAGCGAGATCTCACCCAATGGCGAAGAGTATTTCCGGTTCTTTCGACAGGAGTGCCGCCGACATAACCTGAAGATCGTCTCCCTCGAAACCGTGAGCCAAAGCCCTGCGAATCTCACCGAGAACCTGGCCAGCCTCCGCCAATCCGATCCCGATGCTCTCTGCTACATGGGGTATGGGATGTTGGCGGCGCAGGGCCTCCTGCGCAAAGCACTCGACGAACTGGCCTGGGACCCGCCCCGGATCATGGGTACGTCATTCATGTTCTATCTGATGGGTCTGGACAAGTTCGAGGGCTGGGTTGGCATCGACCAGTTCGATCCGAACAACCCACTCATCGAGGGGTTCCATCGTCGCTTCGTCGAACGACACGGCGAGACCCCACCGATGTGGCCCAACGCGATCCCGGTCTTGGCCTACGACACTGCTCGGGTACTGGCTGAAGGTCTGTTTCGGGCGCCCACGCTCTCGGGACCAGGACTCAAGGACGGGCTGGAAAGGATCCGGTTCATGCCGAGCACCACCGGTGGACCGAGGACGCACATCGCTGGCGCCCCCAATGAGCACGGGATGTTCCGTGGTGATTGGCTGCTCTACGGCCGGGTGCGTGACGGAAAACTGGAATTCGAAGGTCTCTTTGAGCCTGTCGACTGACCACAACAGCGTTTCGGAGCCAGGAGAGGCAAATGGAAGCCAGCGACTTAATCATGGTCAGTGTGGACGATCACTTGGTCGAACCACCGAATCTTTTCGAAGGCCGGCTGCCCTCGAGGATGCAAGACCAAGCTCCAAAGGTGCACCGTCTCGACGACGGCAGCGACGTCTGGGTTTTCAACGGTCACACCATCCCGAATATCGGCTTGAACGCCGTCGCCGGTCGGCCTCGCGAAGAGTACGGCATCGAGCCAACCGCGTTCGAGGAGATGCGACCCGGATGCTTCGATGTCCACGAGCGAATCAAGGATATGAACGCCGGAGGTGTCCTTGGTTCGATGAATTTTCCCTCCTTTCCCGGCTTCAGCGCCCGGCTCTTCGCGGCATGCCACGACAAGGATCTGGCACTGGCGGTCCTCCGGGCCTATAACGACTGGCACATCGACGAATGGTGTGGCTCATATCCCGGCCGGTTCATCCCCATGGCTCTGCCGGTCCTCTGGGACCCCGAGCTTTGTGCGGAAGAGGTTCGCCGAGTGGCTGCCAAAGGCTGCCACTCCCTGACGTTCACTGAGAATCCGGCTGCACTCGGATACCCGAGCTTTCACGACAGCTCGTGGGATCCATTGTGGAACTCCTTGTGCGACGAGCAGGTTGTCCTATCCATCCATCTCGGCTCGTCTGGACAACTGACCGTCACCGCTCCAGACGCTCCCGTCGATGTGATGATCACGCTGCAGCCGATGAACATCTGCAGTGCCGCGGCAGATCTGCTGTGGTCCAGGGTGATCAAGTCCTTCCCCATCCGCATCGCCCTGTCCGAGGGGGGAACGGGATGGATTCCCTACTTTCTCGATCGAGTGGATCGCACCTACGAGATGCACCACAAGTGGACTGGGCAGGACTTCGGGGGCAAGTTGCCCAGCGAGGTGTTCCGCGAGCATTTCCTGACGTGCTTCATTTCAGACCCGATCGGGATCCAACTCCGTCACGAGATCGGCATCGACAACATCGCATGGGAATGCGACTACCCGCATTCCGACTCGTCTTGGCCGGACGCGCCCGAGGAACTCGCGCTGGTGGCAGCTGCGGTGCCCGACGCTGAACTCCAGAAGATCTCCTGGGAAAATGCCTGTAGGTGGTACTCCTTCGACCCGTTCGCTCATCGCACCCCAGAGCGGTGCACCGTGGAGGCTCTTCGCTCCGAAGCGGCGGGGCACGACGTGTCCATACGTTCGTACGACCAGGGCCGCTTCGAGCGAAGTGGCAAGGGTGCCGATCTAGCAGCGTTGGCCGCAAAGGCCACTGCCTAGACCCAGATCAGCGCACCGAGACGAGCGGGAGATCCAGCCCGAGAAGCTCGATGGCGTTCCCCCGTGCCAGTCGATTGATGATCTCCGTCGATTGATCTCCGAACTGCTCCGCCGCGGCCTCCACTGAGTAAGGCCAGGTGCCGTCTTGATGGGGATAGTCGGTCTCGAAGACGACGTTCCGTGGGCCCACGCGATCGAGCAGGGCCATACCAACGAGATCCTTGAAGAAGCAGCTCCAAATTTGACGGTAGTAGTAGGTGGACGGGGGCTCAGGACAGTAGAGCTGAGAATTGCTCCAGCCTCGATGGGTCAACCATACGTCGTCCGCCCGCTCGAGCAGATAGGGGATCCAGCCGATCTGGCATTCGGCGAAGAGCAGCTTGAGTTGCGAAAAGCGCTCGAGCACGCCCGAGAACATGAAATCCGACATCCCGCCAACGCTGTTCCCGAAAATAATGGTGGCCGGTACGGCGTCCGGAGCATCGGGCGAGGTTTGCGGTGTCTTGGTACCTGAACCCACATGCATGCAGACGACGGTCCCTGTCTCCTGGCAGATCCGGAAGAATGGATCCCAGTAGCCCGAGTAGATGCTTGGAAGACCCAGAAAGGTTGGGAGCTCGCTGAAGGCAACGGCGCGAACGCCCCGATGTGCGTTGCGCGTCACTTCGGCCACGGCCAGCTCGATGTCCCAGAGCGGGATCAGACACAAAGGCAGGAGGCGCCCCCGGCTCGAACCGCACCACTCATCGACCATCCAGTCGTTGTAGGCCTGGACGCACAGCAGCGCCAGCGTCCGGTCCTTGCCCCACAGGAATAGCTGGCCACAGAACCGCGGGTAATTGGGAAAACAGAGCTGAGCTTCCACCCCGTTGAGGCTCATGTCCTCCATCCGTGCTTTGGGCTGCCAACAACCAGGACGCATTTCGTCGAAGGTGACACCTTTGAGGACGACCTCGTCGGCCGGGAAGCCGGCCGCGGCGATCGTGCGCTTCACGGATGCCCGATGATCCTCATAACACCACCAGGCCACCAGAGGGCCGTCGGAACCAGGCGTCTCCACGTACGACGCCCCTTCCAGCCTGGGCACCCCACCGGGCAGGTACTCGATGTGAGGTCCGGCATCACGCAAGTGCGCCGGCAGACGGGTCGACCACACATCGGGCGGTTCGACGACGTGAGCATCGAGATCCACGATCCAGGGGATCCGGTCGACCTGCGATATAGCCATGTTACATATTATATCTAATCCTGCGGATCAGCATCCCGCCGCACTGCCTCGACTGACGGGCCCGAGTCATTCCATGGGCACACCCAAACCCAGGGGGTGGTCCGACGAAGTCAGACGGAAATGGGCAACTTGAAGTACCCACGAACAGTGCTGGTGTGAAGCGGGACGGCATTTTCCTTGTCGACAGTCCAACTCTGGTAACGCTTGAGGGTCTCCTCGAGCGCGATCCGACCCTCCATACGAGCCAGTGCCGCGCCCAGACAAAAGTGAATCCCGTAGCCAAATGCGACGTGTGAGCGAAAGTCGCGACGGACGTCGAAGGTGTCGGCCCCTGGATAGACCCGTTCGTCCCGACCAGCAGATCCCGTGAGCAGGAGCACCTTTGAGTTCACCGGAATGACCTGCCCATGGAGTTCGACCTGCTCGGTGAGCCAACGACCCTGTACGGGTGAGGGCGACTCGTAGCGAAGAAGCTCCTCAATGGCGTTGGGTATCAGGGACGAATCCTGGGCCAATGCGCGCATTTGTTCGGGGTGATCCGGCAGGATGATCCCGGCCCAACCGAGAAGCCGCGCCACCGTTTCCGTGCCGGCGCTCACCAGCAAGATCCCAAACGCGGTGCATTCGTCGATGGTGAGCCGACGCGGCGTACCGTCCAATCCGACCACCTCGGCTTGCACGAGATCAGTGAGCATGTCGTCCCGCGGTGTGCCGATTCGCCCCTCCAGTTGCTGGCCCAGGTAGTTGAAGAGCCAACCGGCTGCTTCCAAGGACAAGTCATTCGCCATGCCAACCCCGGGCTCGATATGGAAAAGCCCGTCGATGTGGTGGCGAACTTCCTCTCGATCGGACGGTGGCACGCCCAGCAGCGTGGCTATGACCGTGGCCGGAAGCCGGGCTCCAAAATCCTGCACGTAGTCAAATCCATCTCGATCACGCTGGGCATCGAGGAGGCCGGCACAGAGAGCCCGGATCTCCTGCTCGAGTTCCGCCACGCGCCGTGGGGTGAAGGCCTTGGACACCAGACGCCGCAGGGAGGTGTGCTCGGGCGGATCGAGGAAGATCATCATCCCACCGCTCTGGGCCTCCTTCGTCATGCTCTCCAACACCGTCGTGTGAGCCGAGCTGTACCGCTGTGGATCTAGGTGGGCTCGCTCGACATCTTCAAACCGGCTGAGAGCCCAGAACCCGTAGCGCTCGTTGTAGTACGCCGGCATTTCGTCGCGGAGCCGCTTCCAGACAGGATGTGGATCGTCCTTTAACGACTCGTCGAATGGGTCCCAATTCAGGCCATCAGTTTTTCCGGTGACCGTGGTCATGGTTGATCTCCCCGTACATCGAAATATCCGTGTCGCAACTCGTCCTCGGCCTGGCCTTGGCGCAATTATCTGAAGGCGACGTCACCCCGCGTCTGCGTGAGACACAAGTCCGACGTCCCACACTGCCATCCTGCCCGGGATCTGCTCGCTGACCGATCCCCCGAGCTTGGCGATCGGTATTAGAATAAGATTTCACTATTTGAACCGCCAATATAACGCTACTTTTGAGCCAAAGCTAGACTGCCCTTCTAGTGGATAAAATCGACTCCAGGGATCGATCATCGGTGAAGCAGACCGTGGAGTGCCTCGCTGTAGGGCAACCCTGAGATGGCCGAGCCTGCCTCCCCGAACGCCTTGACCGCGACGCAGCTGGCGCGCCGCCAGAGCATCGTTGACGCCAGCCTCGTCCTGCTGGAGCGGAACGAGTACGACCGCATTCAGATGAAGGACGTGGCCGAGGAGGCCGGCGTCGCGCTGGGGACGCTCTACCGATACTTCTCATCGAAAGAGCACCTCTTCGCAGAGGTGCTGGTCAAATGGGCTGCCACCCTCAGATCGAGCCTTACCCGACGTCCCCCGCTGGAGACAACGCCGAAGGAACGGCTCCGTGTGGCCCTTCACCGTTCGGTTCGGGCCTTTCAACACCAGCCGCAACTCGCTCGGCTCATCGCGTCACTCGAGTTGTCATCAGACCCCTTTGCCACCGAGATCATAGAAAGGCTCGATCAGGCCACAACCGGGGTCTATATGGAACTCCTTGAGGGCATAGACCCAGACCGCTCACGGAAGATTGTCAGAACGATAGAAGCTGTTCTCGACAGTCAACTGCGTTCATGGTCCTCCGGCCGACTTCCCATCACCGGCGTCTACGACTACCTCAACGATGGCATCGATCTCCTCTTCGGGACAGATACAGGAAAACACGCTCCGTGAGGCTTCGCCCCGAGCGTGGCCGGCATGCTCAACGAGCCCGAAGGTGAATACATCGCTGCCAACGACCTTCTGGGAACTTCTCATCCGAGCCGCCGACGAACGGCCCTCCGCTCTGGTCGTTTCCGACGATCATGGCCGATCATTGACTCGAAGACAGCTTCGAGACGCAGCAGAGGGAACCGCGGCGGCATTGCAAAGCCTCGGCGTAAAACCAGGAACCATCGTTTCCTGGCAGTTGCCGACAACGATTGAGTCGGTGGTACTCCTCGTCGCATTGGCGCGGGCTGGCGCGGTTCAGAATCCTCTGATTCCCCTCCTCCGTGCAGCTGAGGTTTCATACATCACCCGGCAGGTCGGCACGGAACTGCTCGTCGTCCCAGAGGAATGGCGAGGTTTTCGCCACGGAGATATGGCGGCCGACCTTGCCAGAGATATCGGCTTTGACGTTTTGAAGCTTGATCTGGCCGATCTCGACCCCCAATCGTCCGGCGACATCAGGCTGCCCGTTGCCAGTGCAGATGACCTTGATCCCCCGCCGTCGGTCGATGGTACGCGCTGGATCTATTACTCCTCTGGGACCACTGCCGATCCCAAAGGTGCTCGCCACACCGACGCAAGCATCATGAGCTCATCCAACGCATTGCTCGAGCTCATGGGGTTGGGTGCGGACGATATCTATCCGATCCCTTGGCCAATCACCCACATCGGTGGCGTATCAGTCCTGGCGTCGAGCCTTCGCGGTGGCATACACCTCGTTCTTTTCGACACTTTTGAAGCGGCCACCACACCGGGCCGGATGGCCCTGCACCAGCCAACGGTGTTGGGGACGGCCGTTCCCTTTTTTCGTGCCTATCTAGAAGCCGCACATCAACAGGGTGGCGGGTCGCTCTTTCCCTCGCTGCGGTTGGGATGCTTCGGCGGAGCCCCGGTGCCGGGCGAGATCCACAACGAAATGCGAAAGACATTTGACGTACCGCTTGTCGGCAGTTGGGGTCTGACCGAGTTTCCCAATGCCACGTCGGCCGCGGTGGACGATTCCTTTGAGATTGTCTCGACCTCAGTCGGCCGACCGGCATCGGGGGTCTCCGTTCGGGCCATCGACGCCAAGGGTGACGTCTGCCGCGAGTGGCAAGAGGGAGAGCTACAGTTGCGTGGCCCTCAATGCTTCTCCGGCTACGTCGATCCGAACTTGGACGTCGCCGCGTTCGATCCAGATGGATGGTTCTACACCGGAGACCTCGGCACGATCGACCCGGCAGGAAATGTCCGCATTACCGGTCGCCTCAAGGACATCATCATTCGCAACGCCGAGAACATCTCCGTCGTTGAGGTTGAGAACTTCCTCTACCGCCATCCCGCCATCGCCGATGCGGCCGTTGTCGGCATTCCCGATCCACGAACCGGAGAACGCGTCGTGGCCTTTGTGGTCCTGCGTGATTCTGACCGCGTCGGCCTGGACGAAATCCGCGACTACTGCCACCTCCAGGGTCTGTCCGTGCAAAAGTGCCCCGAGCAATTGGAGGTGCTCGAGGCGATACCAAGAAATGCAATGGGCAAGGTACTCAAACAGGAACTGAGGTCGCTACTCACATAGGCGCACCCGCCGTCGCGCATGCTCCGATGACGAGCGACTCAAGTCACCACTTCATAGACGATTGGACGGATGTGTCTCAGAAAGTTGGCACAGTGGACGAAAACCCCGATATTGATCTCGATCGACTCTTCCGACTCGATGGAAGGGTCGCCATTGTCACGGGAGGCACCCGTGGGATCGGCCGTGCCGTCGCCCAAGGATTCGGACGGGCGGGCGCACGGGTCGTTGTGGCCAGCCGGAAGTTGGACGCCTGCGCGGAGACTGAGCAGGCACTTCGGGCCGTGGGCATCGATGCCGTTGGTATCGGATGCCACATGGGATCGCTCGACGATGTCCGAGACCTGGTCGCTGCCACCGAGGACCGTTTCGGCGCCATCGATGTCGTCTTCAACAACGCCGCCAACGCACTGGCCGAACCCATTGGCGGTTTTTCGGAGGCAGGACTGACGAAGTCGTTCGACGTCAACGTCAAGGGCCCTCTCTTCTTGATTCAAGAGGCTCTTCCCCTTCTCAGGGCCTCCGACCACGCCTCAGTGATCAATATGGTCTCGGCCGGCGCCTGGCTGTTCTCTGCAACCGTCGCCCACTATGCCGCCGCCAAATCAGCCATGGTCGCTTACACCAAAGCGCTGGCCAGCGGCCTCGCGGCCGATGGCATTCGGGTGAACGCCCTCGCTCCTGGTTCCGTCGACACCGACATGGTGCGGGCGACGGGGCCGGTGGCCACTGCGAACATGGCGAAGGCCTGCCTGATGCGGCGGGTTGCCCATGCCCACGAGATGGTGGGACCCGCGCTGTTCCTGGCCTCCGATGCTTCAAGCTATGTAACGGGCTCCGTCATCCACGCTGATGGCGGACTGGTCACTCGATAAGGGAGACGTTCAGTCGACCCGAGCTCAGCCGGCCGTCTCCGGAAGCGATTCGCCAACACCGAAGATGTCGTCGCAGTGAGCTCTGGTCACGCCGGCGAGCGGCAGACTGACGTTCAGCTCGTCCGCCAAGGCCAACGCCGCCTCTAAGTCCTTGCGCGCCAGGGCGGCACCGGACTTCATTGCGCCCACGAGCCCTCGGTCGTCCGACTCGTTGAAGGGTGCTGCCGTGGAGCGGAACATGAGTGTGGTGATCCCGCCGGACTGGGCGTCGCTGGCCCTGACCACCTGAGCCAGCTTGGCCAGCTCGATGCCGGCGGCTTCGGCCAGCAGCTGGCCCTCGTAGGCGGCTAGCCACCCCCCGTACTGCACCAGGTTGCGGGCAAGCTTGGCCGCCAAGCCGGTTCCAAAAGGCCCCATGGTGACGGTCAGTGAGCCAATGGCGTCGAACAGCGGCGCGAGGCCGGAGATCACCTCAGGGTCTCCCCCGCACATACAGACCAGATTTCCAGATGCTGCGGCCGATGGCCCGCCACTCACGCCGCAATCGACGATCGGAACACCCAGAGCCTCTGCCTCAGCTCCGATAGCGGCCACGCACGCAGTGCTGATCGTGCTCACCACGACAAATGAGGTATTGGGGGCTCCAACGGCAAGTGCGCCCTCGGGTCCCGAGAGCACGGCGTGAACTTGCTCGTCGTTCACCACAGCCACCACTACAACGTCGGCCATCCGTGCCAAATCAGCTGGAGATGCGACGACCGTGGCGTAGTTCGCGTGTTTGTCGGTCGCCTCAGCCCGGATGTCGTGCACGACGAGCGGAAATCCCGCGGCGTGGAGGTTGGTGGTGATGCCATCGCCGATGGTGCCAAGCCCGATGACCCCGATCGTTGCCCCTGGCGGGCCAGCTAGCGCGGACAATGCACTCCCTTTCCTCGTCGGACATGATGACAACGGCGGCTGGTGCTGCGCACCTCAATCTCGTGTGAACCGCTTCTTCCCGTTTTCCGTCCCACCACAGATCCCTGTCCAGGACCCCTGCATCAGACCAAGCTGCAGTGGCCCTGGAGCGACCATCCTCAGCGCACTGTGTGAGTGGAAACAGGTAGCAAACACCGGGCCGTTACTCGGCCCCAGAACAGCGAAGGGGAGGCCCTGAGGCCTCCCTGTACGCTCGATTGGTTACTGCTGCTCTGCCAGCTAGTGGCCGATGCAGTTGTAATAGATGGTGGTGGTTCCGGCCACCTCGCCATCGTTGTACAGCGTAAAGCTGGTTCCACTGTTGTTAATAACGCTGATCGGATCATCTGCGACCACCGCCTCATTGGCAGTGCAGACATAGCTAGTGGCACTGGTGAATACTGCCGAGCCGGTCAGCGTGACTGTCAGGCCGGTCGTACCCTTGGCAAGGGAGGCGGTGAGGCCTTGCACGACGTGCGGTGCCGCGGTCTGCAGTGTACCTGCGGCGTTGTACACCGACAGGCCCGCACCTTGGGCCCCGGTCGCACCTTGAGTTCCAGTCGCACCCTGGGCTCCAGCCGCACCTTGAGAACCGTTCGCACCTTGTGATCCGGTGTGGCCTTGGGCTCCCTGAACGCCGACTCCCTGGGTCCCGGTCGCACCCTGGGTTCCGGTCGCACCTTGAGCTCCAGTCGCACCCTGGGTTCCGGTCGCACCTTGAGCTCCAGTGGCACCCTGGGCTCCGGTGGCTCCCTGAGCTCCGGTCGCACCTTGGGTCCCGGTCGCACCTTGGGTCCCGGTCGCACCCTGGGTCCCGGTCGCACCCTGGGCTCCAGTGGCACCCTGGGCTCCGGTGGCACCCTGGGCTCCGGTCGCACCTTGAGACCCGGTGGCACCTTGGACTCCAGCTCCGGTCGAACCCTGCGTCCCATTGGCACCTTGAGACCCGGTGGCACCTTGAGACCCGGTGGCACCTTGGACTCCGGCTCCGGTAGCGCCCTGGGCTCCAGCTAGTCCTTGAGTTCCCTGGACCCCGGCAGATCCTTGAGCTCCAGTGGCTCCCTGGACTCCAGCTGCTCCCTGAGCACCCTGAATACCCTGGGCTCCGACTGCACCTTGATTACCGGTCGAACCCTGTATCCCGTTGACGCCGGCCGCGCCCTGAGGACCAGCCGGTCCAGTCGCTCCTTGAGTGCCGGGCGCCGTGTTAGCGACGGGCAATACAGCTCCAGCCACAATGCTCGAGGCAAGGCTGGCGCCGATGGAGTCGATCGATCCAAAGAACGGGGCGTCACCAAAGGCGAAGACGCCGCCGTCCTTGGCGATGAGCCAGTAGCCCAGACCGTCAGGCGTGGACACGATCCCGATGATCGGCGCGTTGAGCACCAATGCGGTGGTCCCGCCGTAGTTCTTGGCCGCACCAAAGTTATAGACCGCACCTTGCGCGGTCACCAGCCAGTAGCCGTTGTCGCCCGGCGTCGAAGCCCGAGTCGAGAGCACTGAGGGGGTGCTCGCAGCCGAGGCCACCCCGCCGGAGATGCCGACGAAGAGCCCAGTGGTGACCGCAGCCCCGGCGGCGAAGCCAGAAACCTTCTTGGACCAGCCGTTCTGCTTGCTGGACTTGCTCGCCGCCCGGCGTGCTGCTCGGTTCATGGAGACCACCCTTTACACCTCATGCGTCGCCACGCGGCGGTGCGACATGAACTTACATCAAATCCTCCTGGATAGCACCGAATTTCTCGACCGATCCGAAAAATGAGCCATTCGGCCCACCCGATGCTGGAACAAGAAATAGGGGACCTGCACTGGGGTGATGGAACTCCCGGCCGCGATCCCAGACCCGGGGACATCGCGCAACCCCAACTTGGATCGCTTGCTGGTGGATCCGGAAGCCGAAGCCTTACGAGGAGCAAGAAATCCTCGGCCGTCGGGGTCGCGCAAGGAGGCCCGGAGCCTCCTCTCATGCTTCAGAGTGTGGGGCGCTCTGGTCGTCCCCGACGTCTGTCCTACTCCACGCCGGAGAGGCTCATGGTCCAAGCGTCCACGTGACCACACCGGTGCTCAGGCTGCTGGAATTCTGGGTTACCACCAGATCGACGGTGTCGCCCGGAGCAATGCCGAGGCCGGTCTCGGCGAAATGCTGGACTCCGGATTGCGTGATGACGGTGTACGTGATGGCGCTTCCGACGTTGGTTCCGTTCACCTGGAACTGCATGGTTACGGTCCTGGTGCCGCTGAATCCGGCCTCGCTGTTCAAGTCCACGTAAAGGGTGCCAGTCGACAGGGCGAAGTCGGCAATTTGCTCGGCCTTGACCTGGGTAGTGCTCACGTTTGAATCGCCCACGTACTGAGCGCTCGCGGTGGCGGCAAGACCCGCTCCACCCGAATCGCCCGAGATCACAGACACCGACGAACCCTGGGCGCCCTGGGCTCCCTGCGCGCCGGTGGCACCCTGCGCTCCCTGCGTCCCTACGCCACCCTGGGTCCCGGTAGCTCCCTTGTCTCCCTGAACACCCTGGGCGCCGGTGGCACCCTGCGCTCCCTGCGCTCCCTGCGTCCCTACGCCACCCTGGGTCCCGGTAGCTCCCTTGTCTCCCTGAATACCCTGGGCTCCCTGCGCCCCTGTCGCACCTTGGGCGCCGGTGGCACCCTGCGCTCCCTGCGTCCCGGTGGCACCCTGGGTCCCGGTAGATCCCTGCGCGCCAGTCGAACCTTGAGTCCCGGTCGCTCCCTGCGCCCCTGTCGCACCTTGGGCGCCGGTGGCACCCTGCGCTCCCTGAGTCCCGGTGGCACCTTGGGTCCCCGTAGATCCCTGCGCGCCAGTCGAACCTTGAGTCCCGGTGGCACCTTGAGTTCCGGTGGAGCCTTGGGTCCCGGTCGCACCTTGAGTTCCTGTCGCACCTTGGGCGCCGGTGGCACCCTGCGCTCCCTGAGTCCCGGTGGCACCTTGAGTTCCGGTGGAGCCTTGGGTCCCCGTAGATCCCTGCGCGCCAGTCGAACCTTGAGTCCCGGTCGCACCCTGCGCACCAGTGGCACCCTGGGCTCCGGTCGCACCCTGCGCACCAGTGGCACCCTGGGCTCCGGTCGCGCCTTGGGTCCCGGTCGAGCCGTTGGCTCCTTGGGTCCCGGTGGCACCTTGAGTTCCAGCGGCACCTTGAGTTCCGGTCGCACCTTGGGTCCCGGTCGCACCGTTGGCGCCTTGGACTCCAGCAGGACCTTGGATTCCGGCAACACCTTGGGCGCCGACTGCGCCCTGAGCACCGGGGCCGCCGTTGGCACCCTGATTCCCATTGGGCCCTTGGGCTCCCGCGAGTCCGGTTGGTCCAGTCGCTCCTTGAGTGCCGGGCGCCGTGTTGGCGACGGGCAATACAGCCCCGGCCACAATGCTCGAGGCGAGGCTGGCGCCGATGGAGTCGATCGATCCAAAGAACGGCGCGTCACCAAAGGCGAAGACGCCGCCGTCCTTGGCGATGAGCCAGTAGCCCAGACCATCAGGCGTGGACACGATCCCGATGATCGGCGCGTTGAGCACCAATGCGGTGGTCCCGCCGTAGTTCTTGGCCGCACCAAAGTTATAGACCGCACCTTGCGCGGTCACCAGCCAGTAGCCGTTGCCGCCCGGCGTCGAAGCCCGAGTCGAGAGCACTGAGGGGGTGCTCGCAGCCGAGGCCACCCCACCGGAGATGCCGACGAAGAGCCCAGTGGTCACCGCAGCCCCGGCGGCGAAGCCAGAAACCTTCTTGGACCAGCCGTTCTGCTTGCTGGACTTGCTCGCCGCCCGGCGTGCTGCTCGGTTCATGGTGACCACCCTTTACACCTCATGCGTCGCCACGCGGCTGAGCAGACAAGAAGATACAGCCAAATCTCAGCAAATAGCACCGAATTTCTCGACCGATTCGAAAATGAGCCATTCGGCCCACCCGATGCTGGAACAAGAATTACGGAGACCTGCACTGGGGTGATGGAACTCCCGGCGCAATCCCAGGCCCGGGAACCTTGCGCAACCTCCACTTGGACTCGCCTGCTGGTGGATACTAAAACCCGCGCAGGCCTGACCAGGGCAGTCGCCCCAACCCTTTATCTCTGGAGTCCAATGGAGAGCGCCGACGAAACGGACGCCGAACACGATCCCCCGGAGACTCTTGGTCGTGTCCCCAGGGTCTCTGTCTTCACGCCGAGCCACCGGCCGCGGTACCTCGACAAGTGCCTGGCATCGCTTTTGGCGCAGACATTCAGCGACTGGGAGTGGATCGTGGTGCTGAACCAAGGGGCGCGCTGGTCACCCAAGAAAGACGACCCCCGGATCCGAGTGATCAAGCGAGACGAGGTACGGGGTGTTGGAGCGTCCAAGCGATTTGCCTGTTCTCAAGCTCGCGGGGAGCTCATGGTCGAGTTCGACCACGATGACGAGCTCTCGTCGGATGCGCTCGCCGAGGTCGTCCTAGCGTTTGACGAGAATCCTGACGCCGGATTTGTCTACAGCCATTGGGCATCGATCACGGCGGACGGCTCTCGAGACGATCGTCGCTTCAACCAGGACAACGGGTGGGAATACCGAGACGTTGAGATCGACGGTCGAACGGTCATGCAGTGCGACAGCATGGAACCGTATCCACACAACGTGAGCTACATCTGGTTTGCCCCCAATCACGTGCGGGCGTTTCGACGAACGACGTACGAAGAGATCGGGGGATATGACGAGAGTCGGGACATCCTCGATGACCTCGATCTGATCTGTCGTCTCTACGAGGTCACCGATTTCCACCTGATCGACAAGTGCCTCTACCTCCAGCGGATGCATGAGGGCAATACACAGACCGTGCCGGAGCTAAATGCCCGGATTCAACAAGAGACGGTGTTGCTCTACGACCGCTATGTCCAACCCAACGCATTGGCCTGGGCGAAACGGCGCGGCCTGTTGGCACTCGACATGGGGGCGGCACACAATAAGCAGGCCGGGTATCTCGGAGTGGATCAGTATGAGGGCCCAGGCGTCGACATCGTCGGTGATGTCAGCGCCGGCATTGACCTACCGGACTCAAGCGTTGGTGTGATTCGCGCCGTCGACTTCCTGGAACACATACCCGACAAAATCGCCATCTTCAATGAGTTGTACCGGTTGCTAGCTCACGGCGGGATGCTGTTGTCCTTGACGCCAAGCACTGACGGTCGGGGCGCCTTTCAGGACCCCACTCATGTGGCCTATTACAACGAGAACAGTTTCTGGTACTTCGTCAACAAGGAGTACGCGAAGTTCGTGCCGCAGATCACTTGCCGATTTCAATCAAGCCGGCTGGTGACCTATTTCCCCAACGAATGGCACCAGCAGAACAACATCAGCTACGTCTGCGCCAACTTGATCGCCATCAAGGAGGGTCCTCGACAAGGCGGGCTCCTCTTTATCTAAGGAGTCACCCCCGCCGGTAGCTTCTTCGCCAGACTTGGAGCCATTTGGATGGCCTGAGCCAAATACGTTTGTCCCTCAGGCTTTTGCCCCATTGCATAAAGCAGGAGGCCCAGGTTGTAAATGGCGTTGACATCGCTGGGTTGGATGGTGATGACCTGGCGATAGAGGGAAATGGCATCGAGCGGGTCGCTCGTGGTCTCTTCGATGGCCAGGTTGTACTTGGGCCCGACGTAGAACGCATCGAGCTTGATGGCACTCTGGTAGTCGGCTTCGGCGGCAGGCACGTCATTTTGGTCCTGTTCAATCACGCCCAGGTCGAAGTCGGCGATCTGGTCCTCCTTGTGTGTATTGGTCGGGTCAAGCTTGAGTACCGCATGGAAGTCAGAACCAGCGCCTTGAGTATTTCCATCCTTCAAGGCGGCCACCCCAGCGTTGAGGAGCTGGCTGGTCGACTCAGACGAAGCTTGATTGACGGACGGGCTCGAGCATGCAGAAGCAACGATTCCGGCCACGAGCAGCGCCCCGAGCAGCGCCCCGAACCTTCTCAGCAATCTTGGACTAGCGCCCATTCATTCGGTTCCCATCTCTCGCTGGCTCTTTCAAGAGCCACAAGTTATCGCCACGCTGGATGGAGTAAGGGGTGACCTGCGGTGGCGTCTACCGGTACCCTTTGGCGTGTCGTCGAGAAGGTGTGCGGTGGAAGACCTGACATTGCTGATGAAGTCGCGTACTCGGCGCCGTACCATCCTGGGCGCCACGGCGGTGGTCGCCCTGAGCCTTGCTCTGTCGTCGTGTGGCGGAGGCTCGCCGCCATCCTCTTCCTCTAGTGCCAGCTCGACCCTGACCAATGCCATCGACCAGCTGAACCAGGGGAACGATGCCGTTGCGGTCGCCGACTTCCTGGCGGTCATCAAGAAGGAGCCTTCCAATCACATCGCCTGGTACAACCTGGGCGTGATCGCCGAGAAGGCGGGCCAGGACACCCAGGCCGTGCGTGACTATGTGGCCTCGATCGCCGGTGACGCCACCTACGTGCCAGCCCTCTACAACCTCGCCATCCTGGAGACGCCCGCGCATCCAACGACGGCCGAGACGCTCTACCAGAGGGTGATCAATGCACAGCCAGGCGACGCCGCGGCCCATCTCAACCTGGGCTTCCTGCTCGAATCCCTCGGTGAGCGCATGGCGGGACAAGAGCAACTGGCCCGGGCCGTCGAACTAGAACCCACTCTGAACACTCGGGTGCCGAGCAGCGCAGAATCCGGAGGATGAGACCGCTGAGCAGGGTATAACGACATGGTGATCACGAAATGAGCGCCATCGACACCCTCGGCCAGCCCGGCGTGCGCACCCCGCTACGACGGTTCCTCTTCGACCACACGGTCACCGAGTATCCGCGTGGACGGCGACGGGCCGCCTACCTGGCCCTGATCGTCCTCTCCACCATCGTCCTTTACTACGTGTACTACACGCAGACCGGGGTGACGCCGAACCTGCTGGCCGGGTTCCACATGAGCTTCTCCTTCTACATCGGCATCATCATCGTCTCGAACCTGCTCGGCGCCTTCGCGTCGCTCCCGGCCAGTCAGACAGACCACCTAGGCCGGACCAACGTCGTGATCTACGGCCTCTTGATTGTGGGACTCCTTACCGCAATCGGGATCCCGCTCACCGACAATGCATGGTCTTACGGCGTCGTGACGTCACTTATCGGCATCGTCGAAGGCGCCATTCTGGTGGCCACCCCGGCCCTGTTGCGTGACTTCAGCCCACAGCTCGGGCGCGCCACGGCCATGGGCTTCTGGACCATGGGGCCGGTGGCGGGCAGCCTCATCACGTCGCTCGTCGCGCTCCACACGCTTGACCATTTCGGCCAGACACACTGGAAGAGCCAGTTCGTCATTTCCGGGTGCGCCGCGCTCGCGGTCTTTGTGCTCTCGCTGTTCTTTCTCAAGGATCTTTCGCTGCAACTGCGCAAGCAGCTGATGGTCTCTGCTCGCGACCAGGCCCTGGTCGAAGCACGGGCACGCGGCCTGACCGATCGTTCTCTGCTGGAGGCAACCGAGAAGCCGTGGCGCCAGATTTTACAGGCGGACCTTGTGCTCGCCTCGATCGGCATCGCCACCTTTCTCCTCGTCTACTACGCCGCCGCCAGCCTCTTCACCATCTATTACCCCGTCATCTTCAAGAATCCCAATGGCACCAACTTCTCGGTCACCCAGGCCAACGGACTCAACACCTGGTTCTGGGGGGCGGACATGGTGGCGCTCATTGTGGTCGGCCTTTTCTCGGACTGGATACGGGTGCGCAAGCCTCTGATGCTCCTGGGTGCCGCCTTGTCGCTGGCCATGCTGATCGTCTTCTTGGGCGACGCCACCCATGCCCACACCGGTTACTACACGCTGGCCATCGAAGCCTCCGTCCTGGCCGTCGGCCTCTCCCTTGTCTTCGGCCCCTGGATGGCTGCTTTTACCGAGAGCGTCGAGGCCAAGAACCCGGCCCTCGTGGGCACGGGACTGGCCTTATGGGGATGGATCCTGCGTCTGGTCGTTGGCATTTCCTTCATTTTCCTCCCCCTGGTGATCACCAGCGTGAATCCAATTGTCGACAACCTCCCCGTCGCCGACGCGGTGGTCCATGGCGTCTCGATCCAGAACTTCGTTGCCGAGCACCCGAAGACCATCGATTTCGCTCAGACCCACCAGCCACTGCTCAAACTCTTGGCCAAAGACCCGGCTGCCGCGGCGGCGGTCGGCGCCGACCCATCGGATGCCAACATCGCCGCGGCGGTCAAGGCTTTCGGGGAAAAGGGCCTGTTCGAACTGGCCGCCTACAAGGTCAAGTTGCAGACGTTGGTTGAGCCCTACGAAGCGCAGCTGACGTTCATCGAGGCCCACCAGGCTGCGCTCACGAGCCTCCAGAAGGGAACAGCTGAGGCTCCACATCAGTGGCAGCACTGGTTCTACGTGGACCTGGGCGGCATGGTCGTCTTCATCCCCGTCATTTGGCTCATCAAGGGTCGTTGGAGCCCGAAGGCGGCCCGCCGCGATGCTGAGGAGCACGCCGAGCGGGTACGCGAGGAGTTGGCGCGTCTCGCTGGCGCCGAAGAAGTGAGCTGAAGACCGCTCAGAGGGAAGCGTCCACCAGTGTCAGCGAGTGCCTCAATTCGGTGGGCCTCCCTTTGCCGGAATCAGGCCCTCGAGAGAGGCAAGGAATTGCTCGTCCCACTGGTGTGGTGAGCTGAGCGGCCACGGATCAGCCGGCGGGCAGACTCCCTCCAGCGCAGCCTGGACGGCGTGCACCACTGAGCGGGGATGAGGCGTGCTGGCCAGCGCCCCGCCTTTGGTGATCTCAAGCAGCAGGTTCTCCCGGCCATGTCCGGCCACCGCGTCCATGATCACCAGTGGACGGCGAACCACCCTCGCTTCGTGACAGGTCTGTCCGGAGGTGGTCACTACTACATCGGCCGCCGCCATCAAGTCGGGGATGCGGTCGGTGTAGCCATACGCGACGATCTCACCCTTGGACGTCTGGCGCGCCTGATGGCGGAGTCGTGTCGCCAGGCTGGCGTTAGAACCGGCCACGGCAGCCACTCCGTACCCTTCGTCAGCCAACTGGCGGGCCACCTCGGCCTGTGCTCCCACCCCCCAACCGCCCGACATCAGCACGATTAGCGGCCGGTCCTCGTCGAGTTCGAGGGAGGCACGCGCCGCTCGTTGATCGGGAACCGAGAAGAACTGCGGACGCACCGGCGGAACGATTTCGACCACGTCGGCCGTCGGTTCATACTGGCGCACGGTGGCAGCTGCCATGGTCGAGCACACCAGATAACGCTCGACGCCGGGATGCATCCAGATCCGATGCGCCGTGGCATCGGTGCACAAGACTGCGGTGCGCACCTGGGGCGTGTTCTGGTGAATCCGACCCGCCGCGCCGGCGCCGGTGGCGAAGACACCGAGCATCAGCTCGGGCTGGGGAGTGCATTCGCGCAGCGCCTTGGTGACGCGGCGAGCTGAAGCTCGTTCCATTCGATCGGACAGACGAGAGGCTGTTCGCAGTTGGGAGAAGTGCAGGGCGTCGAAAATCGGCGGACGACTCAGGGTGTGGCGGAACACGAATTCGCCGATCCTCCGGCCTGTGCCGCCCAGGTCTGCCATGCAGTCGATCGTCGTCACCTGACTACCGCCACGCTCGAATGCCGCCGCACACACTTCGGCGACCGAACTGTGACCCTGTCCGATCGAACCCGACAGTATGAGACTCCTGTGCGTGCTCATGAGGCTCGGGCTGCTGCTGTCCTGCCGCTGTCGGGTCTGGGTGCGGACATGGATGGTGCGGTCGCCCCCGGACCGACTGCGGGGGCCAGCAGATCGCTCAAGGTCACGGGTTCGAGGCCGCGGGCATCGAGCAAGTCGCGCAAACCTTCCAACACCTGATGGGTGACCGCGGCGGTCCCCGGCGGGCATGAGACGTCATTGTCATGCAGCAACACGATGGCGCCGGGAGTCAGGCCGGCCTCCAGACGCCTCCGAACCGAGTCCGGATAGGGGTCGGCGAACTCCTTGCCCCACACGCTCCACAGGATCAAGTCGAGTTTCTGGCGCCGCACCTCTCGGAGCGTCGTTGCCGTGATGTGTCCATAGGTCGGTCGGTAATAGCGAGGCGACGGGCCGAGCACGGCGCGGTGCAGCTCCACGGCACGCCGGAGATCGGTCCGGAGCTGCGCCGGGCCAGTCAACAGCGCTGAGGTATGCGCGAAGCCATGGGTCGCCACCTCGTGACCGGCCGCTTCGATCTCCTTCACGATGTCGGGGTGACGGGAGAGCTGTTCGCCCAGAACGAAGAACGTGGCAGGCATCGCGAAGCGATCGAGCAGCCGCAGCGTCGTCCTCGTTTCCTCCGACGGACCATCGTCGAAGGTGATCGCCACCTGCGATTGCCCACTCGAGCCTCGCCAGCGGCACCATGTCCCCAACGACGCAGGCGGGCGCCCCAGGAAGGTCGGCAAAATGAGGGTGGCCGGCGCAAAGTGAGCCAGAGCGGCTGCCCCCGCCGCGACCCCCGCGGTGACGGCGCCACGGGGCGCCCGCGCCGACGTCATGGCTACTCCCCTACTCCACTCTTCGTCGGCCGGATCGTCGGGGCCGCTGACCGAGGTCACTCAGGACGTCATCTTCATGGCGCGTGGTCGTCAGAACCCTCCTGCTCGGTGACCCTTCCTGGTTCAGGAGTACCCGTGACCAGCGGATCGGCAAACACGGACCTTCCAAGCAGAGGACAAGGACCGGGTCGATGTCAGCCCCGAGCGGCCAACGTCCTCTCATTCGCTCACGTGGGCCGGACGTCCACCTCGGTCAGGTCTCGAGATGTCTGGTGGACCTCTTTTCCCCTGCGAGCAGCGCTCGCCGGGCTCACTTGCTCGGCGCCAACGATGGTGCACAGGGAGACAGCCAGTCGGTGTCCAGCAGGATCCTCCCCAGCGCGGTCCAGGCGTCGCCGTAGTAGGTGTGGAAGCGCTGGGATTGCTGATCCGCCCGGTCGAGCAGGTCCGACGAGGCCCGTTGAGCTCCGGCCGCACTGGCCGCGGCGGCCGCGGCCACCAGGCCGAGGGGATTCACGTCGTGCCCCGCATCCCCGCCGGCGAGGCTGTACGAAATGTGAGCACCTTCACCAGCGGAGTGCTTGAGCAAGGGCCAATCGGCTGCGGCCACGGCGCGCTCCGGTCCACTGCACCCGGCGGCGAACCAGACCGGGACCCGCTGGGCATCGAGTCCGTACTGCGGCGTGCCCGTTCCCGACGGGCTACCGATCGGCTGCACCGCGCCATTCGACTCGAGGTCCACCCAGTTGGACGGGAGGCGGGCCGGCGTCTTGCCAGTAAACGAAGTAAGGAGCGCGGTCGAGTCCGCTGCCAGCTGGCCCCAGGTAGCGACGCCGGTGACACCCTCGAGTGCACCCATCGCCTCGGGAGACAGGTAGCTGGGGTCAGCCACGGCGGGGCTGCCACGGCCCCATGGCCCGGCCACGAGCTCGACCTGGCCATCGACACTGACCGTCTCGTTCGTCAGGATGGCATTGGCGATCCGCAGCCCTTGGGTCAGATCGTCTGGGTCGTTAAAGCGCCGGCTGGCCAGAACCAGGGCCCAGGCTGTAGCGAGGTCGGCATCAGCCGCCGGTTGGTCGTCGACCACCTTTCCTCCGCTCCAGTGGTAGGCGAACAGCCCGTCGGGGAGCTGCAGGTTCTGCTGGTCCCACTGCCAAGCCGACGCGAACTTGCTCTGCTGCCCGGTGGCAGCCGCCAGCAGCATGGCGTACCCCTGCCCCTCACTCACGGTGTCTCCCCCTTGATCCGTCCGGACCACCCGACCGTTCGGGGCCTCGTACCGGTCGAGAAATGCCAGGGCATCGGCGCGCGCTCGAGCACTCAGGCTGAGGGTTGCCGTCGTCACTTGTGGCCTCGACGCGGTCCTCGAGCGTGTTCCCTCAATGGAGAGAATGGAGATTCCAACCGCCATGACGAGCACCGAAAGGGCGGTTATCGCCACGCGACGTGCCACGCCGCGGCGTGGTCCGAACTGCATGGGCGGGTCCTGGTCTTCGCGCCATTGACGGAAGAACTCGTGTTCGTGTTCAGGCTCGAACTCGTGCTCGAGGGGTAGGCGGCTCATGCGACCAATTCCTCCGGTCGTGCGGTGTCGGCAGGGCGAGCGACCCCCAACGCTGTTCGCTGCCGACCGACGATCGCCGGCCAGGTCCCGACCGCGAGCACCGAGAAATGGAGCAGGGCGAAAGCGACGTTGTTGAGCGTGGCGGCCGTGAAGCTGCGGTCAAGGCCGTACCCCATTGCGGACAGCAACATGCACATCACAAGCAGTGACGGAATCATCACCTCGGGTTGCGGCCCGTCGGCTCCCCGCTTGGACGTCACCACGAAGCGACCGGTGCGGCGAATCAACACGGAGAGAGTCGAAAGGACCTGCACAGAGAAGTTGGCAATCAGCAATGTGAAGGCATCAAAGGTGTACGCCCCGGCTCCCGCGACCGCCACCGCGGCCAGGCTCAGGCCGAAGTAAGGGGCGAAGTGGACCAGGAACTGGCTGGCCGTGGCACCGGCCAACGGTTGGGAGCCGAAGAAGATGCGGATGATCGGGAGGGCCATGTACAGCCCGAAGGTCCACCCGGACAGGAAGAACATGGAGGAGAGGAGGTACTGTTGGCGGATACGCCAGGGCAGTTCAGCCTTGATCAGTAGCGGGAAGGCAGCGAGGCAGCCACGAGCCCAGCGGCGCTGCTGGCTGACGTATGAGGCCATGTCCTCGGGCCCCAGGCCCTGCGCCAGCACCTCATTGACGTAGACAGAACGCCAACCGCGTTCGTGCAGCAGTACCGAGAGCTCGAAGTCCTCCGTCAATGAATTTTCGGGAAAGCCCCCGGCCTCTTCGAGCGCCTCCCGACGGAAGAGGACGTTGGTGCCGCAGCAGAACATGGCGCCCAGGCCGTCCTTGCCGCGGGCGATGCCACCGAAGAACAGGGACTGTTGTGACCAGGCGGCCGCGGCCAACCTTCCGGCACCCGCGTTGGCGTAATACTGCGGCGTCTGGACGAAGGCGATGTGCTCGTCCTGCATCCAACCGATAGTGCGTTCGACGAACTCTCGATGGGGTACGTGGTCACAGTCGAAGACGGCCACAAACTGCGCCCGAGTGCGTCGGAGGGCGTGGTTCAGATTTCCCGCTTTGGCACCGACGTTGCTGTCCCGACGGAAGTAGTGGGCTCCAGACCGGTGCGCCAGCTCGGCCAGTTCCGGTCGTCCGGCGTCATCGAGGAGATGCACCGACACCCGGGCTCCGCCCAGGGCCACGGCGGCCGCCACGGTGGGCGCCACCACATCGAGGGGCTCGTTGTACACCGGTATGAGGATGTCGACGGCCGGGGCCGGCCCCGGCCATACGGGTGCCTCGCCCCGGTCGCGCCCATGCCAGCAGGTCCACCAGAACCCTGCGGCTTGGATGAGATTGAAGAGCTCGGCGGCCACCAGTAGCCCATAGAGCACGGGGTTATCCACTCGGTCCGGCCGCAGTAACCACTCGAAGTACCAGATGGCGAACGCCACATCGAGCGCCAGCAAGGCCCGTAACTTCCTCTGCGTGCCCTGCCACTCCTCGGGCGTTCGCCAAACCGGAGGGCGGTATCGGGGATCGTCGGGCTGGCACTCGGTAGGCGCCAGGTGGCTCAGTGTCATCGGAACTCCCATGTTTCGACGTTCGGCAGCTTGCGGTGCTGGATGAGGCGTCCCTGCGCACGCAACGTGTCGAGGAACGACGACAGCGCGACCTCGTTCGACGCGCCGTTCATGAGCGAGCGACTAGCCACTACGAAGGAGACTCTCCCCTGTACGGGCTGGCCCGGGCCCGCCGTCAACGGTTTCAAGACCAAGTGCGGTCCGTAGTACTCGACCACCTGTCGCAGATCGATCGGGTCGTAGTAGACGACATCACCCGGACGGGCTTGCGCCTCAATGGTGGCCAACGCGCCGTTGAAGTCGTACGTGCGCGGGTTCGCCCCGTTGTACTGCTGATCGACCAGGCCCACGAGGAGGGAGCAGACCAGGACGCCGGCGCTCACCCCAACGGCCATCGTCTTGCGAGGTGCGGCGGAGAGCAGCCGGGCGATCAGGACGAAGGCGATCGGTACCACCGTCGAGAGGTACCGGATGTCGAAGAGATCGCGCTTGACCAGACCCAAACCGAAGAGAGCCAGTCCTGGGCCGACGACACACAGGACGAGAAATGTCGTCACCGGACGGTGGCGCCGACCCAGGAGGACAAGCGCGCCCAGCATCCCCAAGGGCCAAAGTGCCCCCAGAAGGGTCATGACCGGATTCGGCTGGTATCCCCAGACGGCCCAGATCAGATTGGCCAGGGCGGCGTAGACGCCCAGCTGGTTGCCGTGCAGCGCGGTGGCGGTGCCGACGTTCTGCGGACCCCCGAAACCCTTGCCCGCCGTCTGATTGACCATGAACTGCTGATAGGCGAAGGGCAGGAGCGGGGCCACTAACACGGCGATGACCAGCGCGGTGATGGCCCAGGCCATCACCAGCTCCCGTACCGGCCGTCCTCGCCGGTGCCTGGTGTAAATCACATAGAGAAAGGCGAACTGCTGCACCACCACCTGGAAAGCGCCGAAGTACTGCGTCCACACCAGGGCGGCGCTGGAGAGGGCGTAGATCACCCACAGGCCTCGACCACCACCACGGAGGATCCGGAGTTGCGCCCACAGCGCGATAACACCGAAGAGCATGAGCAACGCATACATGCGCGCTTCTTGGGAGTACCACACCATGATCGGCGCCACCGATCCCGCCAGGGCGGCCAGGGTGCCGGTGCGCCGGTCATAGGCCTCCCGGCCCAGCACATACATCATTGGGATGACGAGCGAGCCAGCGACGATAGAAGGGATCCGCACCGCCAACGGGCCGGATCCGATCACGCGGATGGTGACCCATAGCATTGAAAAGTAGAGGGGTGGGTGGACGTCCGCGGTGCGCAGCGTGTCGATCATCCCCCCGAAGGGAAGGCGCGCCTCGAAGACGCTGGTGGCCTCGTCGAGCCAGAGACCGCGCGGAATGATGAAGCGTTCCACCACGCCGAGCGTGGTGGCCACCGCGACGACCACGATGGCCGGTTGTCGCAACGTCGTACGCAGACGGGCCAGGCGGGACCCGAAGGCGGTGAGACGTGCCACTTCCGCTGTCGTCAAACCCGCTGTGAGACCGGTGACAGCGCCCACTGTGGAGAAGGCGACCGAGCGAGCATCGTGGCCGAAGGCCAGAATCAGCGCAGCCTGCGTGGCGATGGCGCAGAGGATGAGCACCAACGAAGACCTGCCCGCACCAATGGCACACCGGTGGGCCACCAGCACGCGGACGATGCCGAGTAGCGACATAGCCGCCATGTAAGGCACCAGCACGGATCCCGCCGCCTCATAACGCGACCCGAAGAGAGCTGCCACGAGTGGGCCCGGCATCACCGCAGTGATCCCGACTGCCGCGGCGCCAATGAGAATGGTCAGCCAGATCGCCGGCAGCACACCACCGCGACCGTTCCCCGACCGTGGCAGCAGCACCAAGGGAACCGTCATGGTGGCGAAGGCAGCGAGGCCGCCAAGGGTGGACAGCACCGCGAACAACCCGGCCTGGCCCGGTGACAGCACCCGGTTGGCGATGAGGAGGTCCTGGTTCTGCACCACGACGAGGGCCAGGAATGAGAGAGCGGCCCACCGGGCGGTCCGTCCCAGCGACGGGCGTAGCGTCGGCTCGACAGCTCCGGCACCACCAGCGTCGCTGGTCGCTTTGCCCAGGTGTCGCGGCAACCAATGGCGCCGGGCGATCTCCAGGGCGCCGTAGCCACCGATCGCGACGGCCAACGCCCCGCCGGCCGCTCCGATGGTCAGGGTGAGGAAAAGCCCGAGCAGCAGTCGGACGGCCGGCTCCACCAGGAAGCTGCCTACTAGTTGCGCCCGCCGGTTCCATGCGTACAGGCGCCCCCGCTCGAGGGCGAGCGTTCCGAGCGCGGGACATGAGAGCCCCAGGACGACGACCATGGCGATGGGCAACCGCATGGCGGGTCCCAGCCAGGGCGCAGCGACCGCCAGGGCAAGGCCGAGGGTGGCCCCCCCTCGCAGGAGCAACGGACGGGCCCGGCCCGCCCAACTTGGGTGCAGGGCAATGGCGGCACTGATGGCGGAGCCAGGCATGCTCAGCACCAGGTACAACGCCAGGAACGATGCCAGCTGTGCAAAGGCGCCTGGGGCGAGCAGGCGGGCCACGACCAGGGAGAACAGCATGTTGCCGACACCGGCGGCGATCTGACCACTGGCGACGAACACCTGATCGCGGGCGGCTTCCGAGGGGGCGGGGACTCGGGCTCGGAGCCTCTCGGCGACGACGGTCATGAGGGTGGTGCGGAGATCAACGGGAGGGCGCCCAGCGAATCGGCCTCATCAGAATGACCACGGGAGAGAAGGACCCGGAGGTGCCGGAAACCCTCATCGGCCAGGTCGATCTGCTCTTTGATGACCGACGGCGCCGGTCCTGGGGCCGTCACGGCTTCGGCAACCTGACCCACCAACGTGGCCGGGTCGAAGTTGACCGGCGCAATGCGCTGCTCGAGCCGGCGCGCCATCGCGTTGAGCTTGTTCTCGTGGGTCACCGCGATTGATGGCACCCCCGCCGCCGCCGCCGCCAGGAGCGCGTGAAAGCGAAAGCAGACAACGGTCCCATTGCCAGCCATCGATTGCGCTGCCGCCTCAATGGAATCCGGCTTGGGCACGACCTCAACCGATCGCCCGAAGCGGCTGGACAGCGCATCAACGATGAGCCGGTCATCGATCTTCGCCCGTCGCGGATGCTGTTCCCAGGCCTGCAGTTGCACGGTGCACCCGGCCGCCAGCAATCCGCTTACGGTGTCGGTGATCCTTTGGATCATGCCGCTCCAGCCATCAGCACCCACTGCGTAGACGGAAGGCACAATGCGGACCGAGGACTCGTGCGCTGTCCGCGCCTCTGGTGGACCCACCAGAGTCCAAGCCGGGTCGGCGCCAACCCGCAAGGGGCCAGGCGAGCCCGCACGGATGAGCTCGCGGGCAGATTCTTCGTCGCGCAGAATGAGGAGATCGGCATGTCGGATGATGAAGAGGGCGAGCGCCCGGCTCCTGCGATCAGGCAGTTCGCCGGCTCCAACACCAACGAAGGCAACCGGTCGCCCGACCATCGAGGAGAGGGCAATCAGCGCGGACGCATTGGCCAGCAACGCGTACGGGCGACGGCCCGCCGCTGGGTGCAGCGTCTTGAATACAGTGCCACCGCCGACGACGATGGCGTCCGCCCTCAGTGCGGCGCGGGCGACCGCCCCCGGCCGACTCGAAGGGACCGGCTGGCACCCGAGCTCCTCGGCCGTGGTGGGATCATCGCAGGTGACCGCCAAGCTCCAGTCCGGTAGGGCTTTGACGAAGGCCTGGAGCAGCGCGTCATCCCCCAGGTTTCCCTGGCCATAAGCGCCGGCCAGCAGTGCGGCGGGCATTGATCACCTCCTCATAGAGCTCGATGTGCCGTCGGGCCACCTCCCCCCACGAGCGCCCGGCGGACAGCTCGGCCGTCGCAGCACCGAGTCGCTCGAGTTCCTGCCGATCCGAGGCCAGTTGGAGAAGCTTCCGGGCCCAGCCCTCGGGCCGCGGCTGGGCCACCAGCTCCAACGGGGCGTCGAGACAATCTGCCAAGGCGGCAGAGCACAGGATCGGTGTACCGAAGCCGAGCGCCTGTGCGAAAGGACCGCTCGTGGCGAAAGGAGCCGGGTATGGCAGGAGCAGGACGTCGGCCGACCGGAAGCAGGCCTCCACATCCTCCTCCCGCACATAGCCGACGAACCGGGCCGTGTCGCCATAACGCCGGCAGAGATCGTCGGCATATGAGTCATACCCCTCCAGCCGAGGGTGGGGGCCACCGGCAATGACGAGTTCCACCGAATCGGTGACCAGAGCCGCTGCCTCGAGGACAGTTTCCAATCCTTTGTAGGGCGAGAGGAACCCGAAGCACAGCGCGGTGAGTCGATCCGATTCCGGTTCCAGGCCGCGCACCGGACGGCGGTGCAGGCCCGGACCGGCATTGTCGATCCCGTGGGGCACGACAACGGCGTCGGGGAGGATGCGGGAAAAGGCCTTCTCATGGACGACCGTCGCGGCTGAGAGCGCCTGCACCGTCCTCTGCAGGCCGGAGAGCCCCGCCCGCGCCACCCGGTGCGGGACGCGGACCCGGTGGACCTCGGTGAAGGAACGATCCACCGCGGCGGGGTCGACGACCTGATGCATCGTCACCACCGGCCCCCGTCGGCGACCCCGGAGGCTCGCCAGCGCTGGCGCGAGCCCGGGAATGGACGTGGGACCGCCGAACAGGAAGGTCTCGAACTGCAGGTGCACAATGGGCGCCTTTGCTCGGCTCGCCGCACTGGCCGCGGCCGGGTAGGCCGCCGGGCCACGACGAAAGCAGCGCTGGACCGTGACGCCGCGGCTGACACGCGTCACAACAGGTTCGTCATCCTCCTCGGGCGCCATCACGCGCACCTTCAGCCCCTCGTCCGCTAGGGCCGTGGTGAGCCGCTCGGTGTAAGCCGCCACTCCGCTCGGCAACCGAGCCGTCGCCTCCCGACGGGGATAGGGCGCCACCATGACCAGGTCGTCGGAGCTCATGCCGCTGTCCTCACCGTCTCGTCCGGTGGCGGAGCTCTCACCGGCAGCACCCGGTGGTGGAACCACAGGCGCAGCGAGGACACCGCCATGCGCCGTGCGTCGGCCCCGGCCCGCACATGCGAACCTTCCCGATCGAGCCATACCGTTGGCACCTCGACGATGTGGAAACCGAGCCGATCCGCCGTGAGCAGCAAGTCCACGTCGAACAAGAAGTCCCTCGATGACAGGAGAGGCAGTACACCGTCGATGACTCCCCGCCGTACCACCTTCGCCCCGCACTGCGTGTCGGAGAAGGGCAATCTGAACATCCAGCGCGTTATCCGGGAGAACACCCAACTGGTTAGGCGGCGAGCCGCCGGCCGGCGGCTCGGGAGGACCGATGCCGGGTGAGCGCGGCTGGCAATGGCGCCATCGGCACCACCGGCCAGGTCCACCAGGCGGAGGAATTCGGCTGGCGGTGTGGCGCAATCCGCATCGACAAATCCCACGAGGTCACCGTCGCAACGGCGAAACGCCTCCATGATGACCCCGCCCTTCCCAAGCTTGGGGAATTCAAGGAGCTCGACACGTGGATCCACCTGGACGTGACCGCGGACGATGTCCGCAGTCCCGTCGGTGCACGAGTCCAACGCCACTAGGAACCGTGCTCTCGGATCGGCAACAGCGGATCGGTACGCCCGTAACGTCCGGTCGATCCGACCCTCTTCGTTGAAGGCAGGAATCACGATGTCAATGCGCATGAATGGACTCCATTCGCTCGGACGATGTACCGGCAGCCGGCACGGATGCTTCCCCCTCGGGTGGAGTCGGTCCGAGCGATGAAGGGCGGCGCCCACTCCGCACGGCTCTTCTCTCACTACGTTTGTCGTGTGAGGTCCGCGCATGTCACGACATTCGTGCAAAGAGGGGCGTTACCTGCGTGTGGAGTGTCGAGGCGGCGGCCGGTTACATCACCTATGGGAGAAAGTGGATGCCGACGTGCCTTCTCTGTCCCGACAACGCCGCGCGCCTCGTCACCGTCGTCGTGACCGCCCGCAGAACAAGCGGGGGCAGTGGAACGATTCGGTCGTCGTTCGCTCCAAAGTGGGGCTCGGCGCGGGAGGACCGGTTCACCAAACGTTCACGGAGGAACATCGCGGCGCGGCGCACGGCTTGTACCTCGGCGCCGCTCGGCTCAAGGAGACCCGGAGCGATCGCCCTGGCCAGTCGCTCCAGCAACGGCTCTTCATCGCCCATGGTGAAACCCCCCATCTGTCATTACTCATGGTCACCCCCGCACTCGCCCAGGATCGCACGAAGGCGATCGAGGGCGCGACTCTGCGCCATCCGCACGGCGCCTGGGCGGCGGCCCAGGACGTATCCGACCTCCTCGGCGGAAAGCCCGGCCACCACGCGCAGCTCCAGGAGCTCCTGATCAGCCCGGCTGAGCTGGGAGAATGCGGAGCGCACAGCTGTCGTGTCGTCACGGCGAAGGACCGGGTCTCCTGGCTGTAGCCCGGCCACGTCGGTCACATCAGGGACGAGACCGGGACCCTCACGCCACATCGTGCGTTGCGTATCGAGCACCACGTGACGAGCAATGCCGTATATCCAGGCGTCGAAGCCACCGCCTTCTGAGCGGAAACGATCGATACTGGCGACCGCTCGGGTCATCGTTTCCCCCACTGCGTCCTTGGCCAAGTCCTGCGTCGGAAGTCGGCGGGCCGCGTACGAGAGGAGCTTGGGGTAGGTGCGCCGGAAAAGTGCCTCCCATGCCCGCTGCTCTCCACAACGTGCACGTTCAATGAGCTCTCGCTCTCCCTCGACGTTAAGGCCACGTAAAATTGTCGCAGAAGTTGCGCGATTGTCACTGACAAATTCAATGTTGCGGGCGGCGGTCGGGTCGCTGGACATCGGGCGTATGTACCCGCCCCCGTGCCGTCGAATCAACGACGTCGCGTGAAGAGTGCTTCCGACATCCGCTGCTCACCACCGCGGACCTGCAGAAAGAACGTTCGCTCACCTTCCACGTTACGAACATGTAAATCATCCTCGACGTTAAGAGCACGTAAAAGATGGCGAAGAAATTGCGCCGTCGTTACTGACAAGTTGATGCTGCTCGGCGCGATCGGGTCCGGACGAACTCGTGTCATTGAAATGACGTTGCGTCACGCTTGCCAGTTCCTATTCCTTAGACCGTGCATCCCCCGATGACGCGGACATGTGGGTTGGGGTGGCCCCGTTTCACTCGGAGCGGCGCGCCGGCATCCTCGAGAGCACGCCAAGGGCCGTCACGGCCTATCCGCCGCGTCAACCCGACTTTCGAATAGGCCCAGACCTACAATTCAGTGTCGCTCTCTATGGCATCTGCCTTCGTGAGGGGTTCATCGAGGTCCCAGCCCTCCTCCTGGTCGACCTGGAACGCCGAAGAATGCTTCGGTTGATCGAGGCCGTCAGGATCGTCGATGCCACCGTCCAGGCTTGCCAGCGTTTCAGGATCGTCGAGCTCGACCCCAGCTTCCTCAAGTTCTCGCTCGTCGATCTGCAGGGTGGGTTCGAGCGATGGATCGCCTTCGACCTCTTCTATGAAGTCCGGATCGATCCGAGACTCTTCATCGAGAGCCTCGTCGCCCTGCTCGAATGCCTCAGTCCCCAACTGATCGTCTGGTGACCATTCATCGGACTGCGTCACGACGGCCCCTCGGTCGCGCCCTGTGCCGCGCTGGCTTCGGGCCCATAGCCCGCACCCTTCAACATCCTCCGCAAATCGACGACCTGCTGGGATTCAATGTCCTTATGGTGGGGCGGATCGAAGGTTTGGGTTTCGTCTCCGAGGGTGACCCGCAGCTTTCCATTCTGGGTCTCCTCGACCTTGGCCACTGCTCCGAGCAACGACACGACGGCTTGCCACTCGATGTTGTGGCCAGCCGGATGTTGAAAGATCTGCGCCACGGTGTCTCGGTGATGACCGCTCAGATGCACGGGTTCGGGGGTCACGGACATTGATGTTCCTCCCAGTCGAGGGCCAACAGCTTCAAATCAGGGTACCCGTGCTCGCACACCCAGGAAGGGCGTTGATCAACCGCATGTCCTCGGCGCGATAATAGGGCGAGAAAGGAAGGCGGCATGGATTCTGCCGAAGGACTCCCGACAACAGACAACGACTTATTGGCCGAACTTTCCCGCAATGTCGCCGAAACGGCTCAAGTCCTCTTCACCGCCGGAACGGTGACCGGCACGTTGTCCAGCGTGGTTGACCTCGCGGTCGCCACCATTGACGGGTGCGACTTTGCCGGCGTCTTTCTCCTCGACGGGGAGGAGGTCACTACCCCGGCGCACACCGATCCCTTCGTCAGTGAGGTCGATGCACTCCAGCAACGCGCCGCCGAGGGCCCCTGCCTCGATGCCATTGCCCATGGGATGGTCTTCTACGTCGAGGACGTGAGCAGCGACCTGCGCTGGCCGCAGTTCTGCCCGCAGGCGGCCGAGGCAGGCATTCGAAGCGTGTTGGCCCTCCCACTCTCGGCCAACTCCCACCTCGGAGCGGTCAACCTCTACGCTCGCTTTCCTATCGCATTCGGCGTCGTCGATCGGGCCAAGGCCGCCATCTTGGCCTCGCTGGCCAGCCAGGCGCTCTTAGTGGCGCTGTCTCATGAGGACCAAGAGCGTCGGGCTCTTACTTTCCAGGCTGCGCTGCGCACACGAGAAGTCATCGGAGAAGCTCTGGGGATTCTCATGGAGCGGGAGCGGATCGGCGCTGACCAGGCGTTCGACGTCTTGCGGCGAGCATCTCAACATCTCAACATCAAGCTCCGAGAGGTGGCCCAGAACCTGGTTGACACCGGCCAAGACCCCGACACGGGTTAGGGAACCTCCCTGGCCCGATCTTGACGTTTGCGACCGAGTTGGCCAGTGCTGGGATTCGAGCCTGAGTCGTCAACCTCGGGTACGGATCACAGCCGAATGGGAGTACCCTTCGTAAGGTTGCCTTCAGCACAGAGGGTTTCGCGAGGACGGCCTACACCGCCCGCTGCTCTCGACGAGGCAGAGAGCCTCGACGTTGCTCTCATGGTATTGCTCCACCACTGGCATCCCCTCGCCCGTGAGCCTGAGTTTGTGCCCGGGATCGACCTCGAAGCGCAGCGGGCGGCGCTGGCCGGCTTCCGAGCGCGAAGGGTCGCTCCGTGCGTCCGATATGTCAATGATCGTCGATCCTTCCGGATTCGGGGTCACTGCCCCCTATGACGGCCAAAGCACGGTCCTTTCCCTGCGCGGGAGGATCGAGCATCAAGCCTCATTTGAGTTGGATGCGCTTCTCGAGGCGATCGTCAACCAACACCCCGAATCACTCGTGCTCGATCTCTCTGAGCTGGAATTCGTGGAGGCGGCCGGCCTGGTGGCCATCTCCAATGCCGAGAGGCGCTTCGCCGATCTAGGGACGACAATGACCGTTCGCTCGGCCTCGGCGCTCGTCAATCGCGTCCTCACCATCATGGAAACGGCGGAAGCGTCACGCCTTGAACGCGCCCTACCGGGCCACGAACGCCTCGGGCCTGAGGACCTGAACGAGATGGTCCCGGCTCCTACCCGCTCCGATTCTCAAGTATCGGATGTCGACCTGCGCCGGGTGACGGCGATGCCGGCTGACACCGACGTGGTCGACGGCGCCCTTCGGCTGGTGGTCGAGTTGGCGCTGTCCTGCGTCAACGGCGCCGACGGTGTCAGCGTCTCGCTTCTCCGCCACGGCGTCCTTTCAACCGTGGCGGCCAGCGACCAGACCATTACCGCCATGGATGCCGATCAGTACGCCACGGGAGAAGGACCCTGTGTGGATGCCTCGATCAAAGGCCACTGGTTCTACGCCGCATCTCTCGATACCGAAACCCGATGGCCGTCGTTCACCCCCCGAGCTCGGAGTCTCGGGATCAAGGCCATTTTGTCCTCGCCTTTGACGGCGTCCGCCAGGCCCGTTGGCGCCCTCAATATCTACTCCCGTACGGCCGAGACCTTCGAGGTCAAGGATCAAGAGACGGCGGCCGTCTTCGCCGATAAGGCTTCGGTGATCTTGAGCGATGCCCGGGCCGGCGTGACCGACACCCAGATTGCTGTTCGCTTCAAAGGAGCGCTCCGCAGTCGAGATGCCATTGCCATGGCACAAGGGGTCGCCATGGAGCGTTACGGCTTTGATGAGGACACCGCGTTTGCTGCCCTGCTTCGACTCTCGCTCGACCAGGGAGAGCCGTTACGCAATCTGGCTGAAACCATGGTGTCCGCCGCTGGCCGACCTGAAGTAAAACCCACCGAGGACACCGATGGCTGACCAACCCATCGATGTCCTCGACTCCTACCGTCGAGAAGCTGGTCTTTCTCATGGTGAGCTGTGGCTGCGCTACTTCGAACTGGGAGGCATGAGCAGCGGCTTCGAACTGGAGACAGTCCTCTACGGGTTGGTCGTTCCCGAGCCCCACGACCACGACGTCATCGCTCACGCGCTCAACGAGCGATTTACCGAGCTTGGCGCCAATCATCCCGTTCCTTACCTCGGTGATGTGCACGGCAACTGATGGGTCGCCTTTGGAGGTGTCCCAGCACACGAAGTCGGACGGCAGTAAGCCCAGCGAAATACTCAGTGAGTTGGCATCTCACACCCGTAGCGGTTGGCCAGAGCTCCCTCATGACCCTGGTCGTGCCGAGGGATTCGCCACCGAAAACCGGTGCCTGCGCACAGGTGACGAGGACCCACCAGGCCGGGTACCCCTCAGGAATCCGGCGAGTTAGAATGTCCACGCATACCTTCAGCCACGAGGGTTTCGCGAGGACGGCCTACGCCGCCCGCAACCTCCTGGGAGGCCTTGTGCCTCGTGGTTGGACCTCAATGAGGAACCGTCGCCGTGACGTTGGACCCGCCTCCCGTCTCTGCGCCTCCTCTTGGGATCGGCTCTAGGCGTTGCGGGCGGCGCAGGGTGGCCTCGCGACCGACGAGCTGCCGCGAGACTTCGGAACCCCAAGACTTTTCGTAGATTTATTGAGGATCGATGTCGTGGCGAAGGACGTCGTCGAGCAGAGTGATGACGCCGCGCGGATCTTGCAGATGCAGGTCATGCTCCCCACCCGGCTTTACCCGCACATCCCATCCCAGGGTGCGCAGCTCCTCCGCCCTCTCGGGTGGGACGAACCGGCTGGGGTCAGCCAACACGATGGTCGAGGGAACCACAGGCGGCTCCACCGGAAAGGGCTTCTGGCGCGCCGACGTGACGAGCTGACCGATCATGGATCGATCCCACTTCGACCACATGGTGCGAACTCGTTGCATGGTGTCGGGAGCCGCCCCCTTTGGCGGCATGCCCAGGCGTGACAGGACGGCGTTCGGGAGTCGCATTTGCCGTGGAGCGACGACGCGGAGCAGCAACTCGGTGGCCCTGCTTGCCGTGAAGGGTGGATCGAGACCGATGTAGCGACCCGGCTTCAGCGCAGGCGCGGCCCACGCACTGGAGAGGGCACCCAGAGACTGCCCCATCAGGAAGTCGAGTCCGGTCGGCAGGGTGTCCACCAGGTCGCCGGCAAAGTCGTCGATCCGGTAGGACGGCCCACGCGGACTTTCGCCGTGGCCGCGGAGGTCCACCAGAATGATGGACAGGTCGTAGTCATCGACCAGGATCTGTGCGAAGTCACGCCAGACGTCCGTCCCCATCGACGCCCCGTGCACCAAGGCTGCGGTGCGTCGGCCGCCACCCAATCGGCGGGTCGACAACTTCATGGGTTCCTCCTCAGAAGGACACTGCCCCCCGATCCGCATGCCTCAGCGCAGGGCATCGGCCAGAGCCTTCATTTGCGACGCTCGAAAGGCCATCGACACCGCGGCCTTGCGCCGAACGATGTCGAAGCCGTGGAAGGCACCTTTGACGATCTCGAGCTGACAGGGAACGCCGGCCGCGTGCAGGCCCTTGGCGTAGGCGACGCACTCGTCATGGAAGAGGTCCAGCGTGCCTACCCCGATCCAGCATGGGGCCAAGTCCGAGAAGTCGGCGCAGCGACCGGGCGCGGCCTGCTCGCTCACGCCACCCCAGCCGGGCGGCTGTCCCAGGTAGGACTGCCATCCGAAGGCGTTGGACTTGTTGTCCCAACCCTTGACATTGCGCTCGTCGATATCGCTGCGTACGGCGGTGCAATCGTCCAGCATCGGGTAGGCCAGAACCTGCAGGCGCAGTGCGATCTCGGCCCGCTCACGGGCCAAAAGCGCCACCGCCGCGGCCAGTCCTCCCCCCGCACTGGCCCCGCCGACCGCGAGACGGGTCGGGTCGACCGACTCATGATCGGCCAGCCAGGTGAGACCGTCATAGCAATCGTGCAGGGCGGTGGGAAAGTGGTGCTCGGGCGCCAGCCGGTAGTCCACCGCGGCCACCACGATGCCGAGCTCCTCGGCCATCCGGCGACACACGGAATCTTCGGTGGCGGCGCTCCCAGCGATGTACCCGCCTCCGTGGATCCAGAGCAGTGCGGGCATGCGGCCCTCCATCGACGCCGGTTGATGCAGTCGGACCGAGGCCGATCCGGTGGCAAAGACGGGCGCCCGTTTGGCCGCCACTCGTTCGAGAATCTTGCCCCCGACCCGATGGAACTTGAGCGTTCTGGCGTTGAGCACCGAGCGAGGCAGCACTCGAGCCACCCGGCGCAGCTCGGGATGGAAGGCGTCGGTCACCGAAGGCCGCCGGCGAGTTCAGTTGACACCCCGCCCACCTGCTTCCCAATGCTCGGCCCGCAGATCGCGCTTGAGGATCTTGCCGGCGGCCGAGATCGGCAAGGCATCCCGGAACTCGATGCTGCGCGGAATCTTGTACGACGAGATGAGGGTGCGGGCGTGTTCCTGCAGTTCCTCCATGGTCGCCGCCTGGTCCGGCTTGAGCACCACGACGGCATGGACCCGCTCGCCCCAGCGATCGTCGGGCACTCCGATCACCGCACAGGCGGCCACGGCCGGGTGCTTGGCCAGCGCATTCTCGACCTCGGTCGAGTAGATGTTCTCGCCGCCCGAGATCACCATGTCCTTGACCCGGTCCACCACGAAGAGGTAGCCGTGCTCGTTCAGGTAGCCGGCGTCACCCGTGTGCATCCACCCGCCCCTGAGGGCTTCGGCCGTCTCCTCGGGCTTGTTCCAGTAGCCCTGCATCACGTGACCACCCCGCACCAGGATCTGCCCCACCGTGCCGGGCGGGACGTCGTTGTCGTCCTCGTCGGCGATGCGAACCTCGCTGTGAGTGGCGGCTCGTCCGGCCGATCGCAGTAGGGACTGGTCGGCGTGGTCATCCGCGCTCAGCAAGGTGGCCACCGGTGAGAGTTCTGTCATGCCGTAGGCCTGGACAAACGAAGCCGCCGAGAAGCACTTCATGGCCCGGTCCAACACCGCAGTGCTGATCGGTGAGGCTCCGTAGAGCACCACTCGGAGACTGGAGAGATCATGGCTGGAGGCATCGGGATGATCAGCCAGCATCTGGATCATGGTCGGTACCAGGAGCGCTGTACTCACGGCATGCTCCTCGATCGCCTGGAGCACGGCCGGCGGGTCGAAGGCCGGGACCACGACGTGCGTACCACCCACCACTGACTGCATGACCCACGCCGCCAGATCGGCCAGGTGGAACATGGGCGCGGTGTGGAGGAGGCGGCCTCCCGAAGCCGTGAAAGGGAAGGTAGCCAAACTGCCCAAGGCCGAGGTCAACAAGTTGGCGTGGCTGATGGCCACCCCCTTGGGCTCGCCGGTCGTCCCACCGGTGTAGAAGATGCCCACCAGATCGTCGCCGCCCCGATGCTGATCAGGTGCCGGCGCCGTCCCGGCAATCAGGTCCTCGTACGAACGCATCCCCGCCGGTTCGGGCGCGTCGTCCACGTAGATGACGGAGGTCAAGGATGGCGCGTTCGGGGCCAGCTCCGCCACCAAGGGAGCAAATGTGGCATCGACGAGCAAGATGGTGGTGGTCGAGTCATCGAGGGCGTAGAGGATCTCGGGAGCGCTCCAGCGAGTATTGAGCGGCATCAACACACCGCCGGCCCAGGGCACCGCCAACAGCACCTCGGCGTAGCGATCGGAGTTCAGTGCCATGATGCCGACGCGGTCGCCGTCGCCCAGGCCGAGCTGGCGCAACGCACCGCCCAGTCGGGCCACCCGGTCGAAGTGCTCGTCGACCGTGCGCCGGCGTGACCCGAAAATGGTGGCGCATTGTTCGGGATTCTGCTGCCGTGCCCGATGGATCGATTGCGTCAGATTCACATGCCCTCCCCTATTGACTGCCGTTGCCCCACTGCGTCGCTATCTCGCGGGCTCCAACTCCATATCGGCCAGCAAGGCGGCCAGCATGCGCTTGGTCAAGCTGTCCTTCAGTGCCTTCTTCGGTACCTTGGGCAGGTCGGTGCAGGTGCCGGCAATCATCTGCGACGCTGCCACCACCCGCAGCTGCACTTCCTGCGCGCTCAGATCCGGACGGACGGAGGCCAGACGGCGCTCGTAGTGGTGCAGGTAGCGGCGGCCCGACTGGTCGAGCTCGACCTTGGCCTCGGCCGGCACGTGTCGTGATTCGTAGAAGTACACGCCAAGCACCTCGGGATACTTGAGAGCCACTTCGACGAAAGAGGCGCAGAGGAGCTCCAGCCCCCGGCGTGGGTCCGTTTCGTGCTGAGCCGCGATGGCGCCCGCCGCCAGCTTTTCCGCTCCGTCCAGGACGCCTGCCACCAACATGTCGTCCTTGGTGGCGAAGTGGCGGTAGATGGATGGCCCGGACAGCCCGGCGGCCGCCCCGATCTCATTGGTCCCGGCTCCGTGGTAGCCGCGTTCCCAGAACAGCGACAGGGCTGAACGCAAGAGGCGGGCCCGGGTCTGGGCCGAGCGCGGCCTCCGGACCGCCGGTTCGTAGCGAACCGGGCTTTGCACCTCTTGCATTTCATCACCCCCCTGTTAGTATTCTCTAACAGTAATAGACCTCTAGCACAGTGTCTATTGCTTTCCGGGATTCCGGAAGCTTGGGGGGCGTGGATGGAAGCGGGAACGCAGGTACTGGCGGTCGGCCGTTGGTTGGCACACTGGGCTGTCTCGGTGACAACGGCTGGGCCCCCGCGTTGATCCTCATTGGCCTGGCCGCGGACTCGGGCTTGGACGCCAACGCCTTGGGCGTGCTCCACCAACAACTCATCGAGGAGGTGGCCGCATGAGGCGCCTGATCCTGACCGCCGGCGTTGCCCTGGCGTTGGTGGCCACCCAGGCTGGTGTCCTCCAGGCATCAGCGCAAGCCGACAGCACTTCATTCGTCCCGGGTGCCGGTGACGCGGTGGCCCAGGTCCTGTCGGTGTCGCCCGCCCTCTCGGGCGAAGACCTGGGGGTCGAGAGCGGAGTCTCCATTGCGGACTACACGGGCACTGACGGTCAGGCCCAGTCCCAGATCCTGACCTCGGCCCTCATCGGCGACTTGAACGTGAATCTGCCGGCCGCCGTCAACGGCATCTTGGCCGAGTCGTCGGGCACGCCGTCCAGCCAGACCTCCTCGGTCGCCGGTGCAGACGGCGAAGGCGGCGCCCTGCTCAATGTCACGGCAGCGCAAAGTTCAGCCACCACATCGACCACCCTGGCCGCCTTCGACCTCCCGGACCTCCTCACGGTGTCGGGGGGGCAGAGCACCGCCACCACCTCCATCGTCAGCGGCCAGACTCGCCGAGCCGAAGCGACCTCGAGCATCGGCTCGGTCTCGCTCCTCGGAGGCCTGATCACGCTCAACGGCCTGAAGTGGACGGCCACGCAGAGCACCGGCGCGCAGTCGCTCCAGTCCGGATCCTTCACGGTCAGCTCCATCGGCTTGGCCGGCAAGACGGTTTCCGTCCCGGTCGGTGGCTTGATCGGCGCCATCACCCTCATCAACACCGCGCTGGCCAAGACCGGCCTGGAGCTCCATTTGCCGGCCGAAGACGTGGGTTCGGATGGCTCGGTGCAAGAGACCGCACTGTCGTTGGGCCTCGACAATTCGGAGTTGGGCAAGGAACTGGTGTCCCCGTACATCAACACCATCCAACCGGCCCGCACCCTGCTCAACACCATCCTGACCAAAATCGACCCGACCCTGGGCGAGTCCGACCTGGTCCTCGAAATCGCGCTGGGCATTCTCTCCGGCGAAGGCACGCTTGATATCGATCTGGGCGGCGCCTATGCCACCACCAACGGCAACAGCTATGCCAACCCGCTGGCCTCCGGCAGCTCGACACCGTCAGGCCTGGGCGCCAGCGGCGTCACGGGGCCGAACAGTGCGGCATCCAACCTGTCACCGCTCTTGGGTGCGGCCGAGGCCGAAACGGGTACCGGCACGAGCCCGACCACGCCCACCACTTCGGCCGCCGCCCCCAAGGCCTCGGGACACCCCACCAAGTTGGCCCTCCAACGGGTGTCGTCCAGTTGTCAGAGCACGTCGGGCGGGAGCTGCCAAACCCCTCACAGTGTCGTCATTCTCATCGCCTTGGCCGCCCTGACCGCCGGCCTCCTTGCCATCGAATCGCTGCGCATGCGACGTCGGAAGCGACTACTTCTCCCGGAGGATTCATGAGCGACACCTCGCCCAATACCAGCGGGACCATCCGTTGGCGTGCCGCCCGCATCCGCCTCTTCCGCGGCTACGCACCGCTCCTGGTGCTGGTCGCCGCCTTCGCCCTGATCACGACGCTCACCCCCACCGTGGCACCCGACAAGGACGTGGTGACCCTGCGCGCCGCGTCGTCAGGACTCAGCACCGGGGTCGGGACGACGGGCACGGGCGGTGCCGCCACGGGGACCGGTGGCGCTGCCATCGGCGCATCGGGTGCGCCCACCGGCTCCGGGGCGACAGGCGCTGGAGGTGTCACCGGCACCACCGCACCCTCCACCAGCGGCTCCGCCGCGGCCGCCTCGGGGACGACCGGCGCGTGTCCCGGACAGGCCCTGCAGGTTCCGGCCGATCCCTACTCGACCCCGTGCATCACCTTCTCAGGCAACAACGGGGGCAGTACCTCACCAGGGGTCACGGCATCGACCATCACCCTCTCCTACCGGATCACCACTGACTTCGAGAGCCTGCAGCAGTCCTTCGGAAACCTCTCGGCCGCGGCACCGGCCGTATCGGTCGCCGACCTCGAGCGCACGTACCAGGGCATCGTCACCTACTTCAACGACCACTACCAGTTTTACGGGCGCAAGTTGAAGCTGGACTTCTTCAACGGACAGGGCAGCTTTGCCAACGAGCTGCAGGGCCAAGGGCAGCCCCAAGCCGACGCTGACGCCCTCACCTCGGCCCAACAGGTCGGCGCCTTCGCCGAGGTCAACGGACAGGACGACGTCTATGCCAACGCGTTGGCCCAGCAGAAGGTCATCTCGGTCACCCCGGCCCTCCTGGCCGACTCGTCCATGACCGCGGATGCTCCCTACCTGTGGAGCCAGGGTCCCACCTGCACCCAGATCATCAGCGGGGTCATGGATTTCGTGGCCAAGCAGCTGGCCGACAAGCCGGCGGCCTACGCCGGAGGCTCGCTCCAGGGGCAGCCGCGCAAGTTCGCGTTGATCGCGCCGGAGAACCCCAACTACCAGATCTGTGCCAACCAAGCGGTGGCGCTGGCCAAAGCGGCCGGCTTCAGCATCAACGACGATCTGACCTACGACGTCGATGCCAGCACCCTGGCCACCCAAGATGACGAGCTGGTGGCCAAGATGGCCGACGACGGCGACACTTCGGTGATCCTCCTCACCGATGCCGTCTCGCCACTGTTGCTGACCGACCGGGCCGACGAGCAGGGCTACTTCCCCGAGTGGATCGTGACCGGCGCGGCCTCGGTGGATACCGACGGGGCCGGACAGGTCTATCAACAGGCCGAATGGGCCCACGCCCTCGGCGTCAGCTTCTTGGGCCCGACCGTCAGCCAGGAGCAGTCACTCGGCTGGGATGCCTACACCTCGGTGGAGTCCGACACGCCGTCGGCCTCCCAGGTCAATAACGCCTTCCAAGCGCTGCAGCTCATCGCCATCGGCGTCGAGATGGCCGGGCCCGACCTCACCGCCCAGACCTTTGCCAAGGGCATGTTCGCCTGGCCCGGGAGCCAGAACTCGAGTCCCAACCTGAACTTCGGGCCCTGGAGGTTCACTGCGCAGAGTTATGCCGCCCCCACGTCCTCGTGGTCCATCTATTACGACCCGAACAAGACGTCGACCGAGGACGGCCAACCCGGCGCCTACACGGTGGCCAGCCCCGACTACCCCATTGGTGATTACCCCTCGGGTGCGCCACCGTTCCCAGCCGGCTTCCCCTTCTCCGCTCCGGCGTCGTCATGACAGGCATTCCCCGCCTGCTCGACGCTGAGAGCCGCCCATGAAACGGAACCGCAACGGGCTGCTGGCCGTCCTGGCCATCATCCTCGTCCTGCTGATCCTGCCCGAAGTCGCCCCCGGCAAGGCGCCCCTCGGTCTCCTGCTCCAGGGCATTGAGAACGGCGCCGTCAATGGGGTGCTGGCCCTCGGGCTGGTCCTCACCTACCGGGCCAACCGGGTCATCAACTTCTCCTACGGTGCGCTGGGCGCGCTGGCCGGCTCGGTCGGGCTCATGCTCTACCTCGGCCAGCACTGGAGCTGGTATCTGGCCCTGGCCGCCGGTGTCGTGGCGGGCGCCGTGCTCGGCGTGGCCACCGAATTGCTCTTGCGGTGGCGTTTCCAAAAAGTTCCCCGCCTGATCGTCATGGTGGCCACCATCGGCTTGGCCCAGGTGTTCGGCGGGGTCCAGTCCTTTGTGCCCGGATGGTTGGGCGGCCCCGCCTTCGTGGGATCTTTCAACACTCCCCTGTCCCGCTTGCACACCTTCATCCGTCCGGTCCTCTTCAACGGCAACGACCTGTTGGTGTTCGCCGTCGTGATCGTGGTGCCCCTGGCCCTGGGTTGGTATCTGGCCCGTACCGACACCGGCGTGGCCATCCGTTCGCTGGCCGAGAACCCGGACCGGGCCCGACTGGTCGGCATTCCGTGGCGGAGGATCTCGCTCCTGGTCTGGATCATCGCCGGCGCCCTGGCCGGCCTGGTCGTCATGGTCAACTCCCCCTCGCAGGGTGTGGCCCCCTCACTGGCGGCCGGTCCGACCTTGTTACTCCCAGCCTTGGTGGCGGCCGTGATCGCCAACATGGAGAACCTTCCCGTCGCGTTCTGGTCGGGCATCGGTGTGGGCGTGATCAATGCCCTGGTCGGATTCAACGTCAGCCAGGAGTCCGTCACCGACGTGGCCCTGCTGGCCTTTGTGCTCCTGGCCATGCTGGTGCGCCGGGGCAAGTCAGGCCGTGGGCGCGAGGAAGGTTCGCAGTGGTTGGCCACCGGAGTGGCCCGGCCCATCCCACCCATACTGCGCCGCTTGCCAGAGGTACGACTGACCCGGCTGGGCCTGGGACTGGCCGTGGCCGCAGCGGCCCTGCTGGTTCCCGTACTGGGCGGACCCGGTACCACGCTCGAGTACACCATCGCCCTGACCTTCGGCCTGGTGGCGGTGTCGTTGGTCGTCCTCTCCGGCTGGGGCGGCACCGTCAGCCTGGGCCAGTTCTCGTTGGCCGGCGCCGGCGGCATCCTGGCCGGCGATCTCATCGAGAAGTTCAACATCGACCTCTTCCAGTGCCTGGCCTTGGCCGCCGTGGGTGGAGCCGTGCTGGCCGGCCTGGTCGGACTGCCCGCACTGCGGGCCCGTGGCGAGTTCCTGGCCGTCAGCACCCTGGCCTTCGCCGTGTGCGCCAACTCCTTTTTCTTCAACCCCACCAACTTCAACAGCATCATCCCGGGGGACTTCGTCCGTCCCATCCTCTTCGGCCACCTCAACCTGGTGGACGGGAAAACGCTGTACTACCTCTGCCTGGCCGTGCTGGTGGCCGTCGTCCTCTTCGTGGTCGGCCTGCGCAAGGCGCGGGCAGGCCGGGTTCTCTTGGCCGTGCGAGACAACTCCGAAGCCGCCTCGGCCATGGCCGTCCCAACCGTGCGCACCACGCTCGGGGCCTTCATGCTGTCGGGCGCCATCGCCGGCATCGCCGGTGCGCTCTACGTCACCACCGTCCGTTCGGTCGGCCAGGGCTCCTTCGACCCGAGTCTGAGCCTGCTCGTCTTCTCCATGGCCGTCATCGGCGGCCTGGGGTCGATCTCGGGGGCCCTGGTCGGCGTGACCATCGTGGAGATCGCCACCTACGGACTGCCCCAGTACCAGGACCTGATCGCCGGGGCCGGCATGTTGTTCGTCCTCATGATCGTCCCGGGCGGACTCGGGCGCGTCATGGAGATGGGGCGCGATGTCCTCCTGCGCGCCGTGGCCCGCCGGCGCGGCCTCGACGTCCCCACGCTCGCCCGACACGCGGCGCGCCCAGCGGCCGCCACTGATCCGGTCACCACCGAACCGGTGACGGCCCCGGCTCTGGTGGCGCTGGCAACGGAACGTGCCCTCGACCGTCCGCTCCTGGCCTGTACCGGCGTCGAAGCCTCCTACGGTCCGGTCCAGATCCTCTTCGGCATCGACTTGGCCGTGCGACGAGGTGAAGTGGTGGCGCTGCTCGGCACCAACGGAGCCGGCAAGTCGACCCTGTTGCGGACCATGAGCGGCCTCCTCGATATAGGCGCCGGCCAGATCACCTTGGAGGATCAGCGCATCGACGGGCTCAATCCCGAGGTGACGGCCCGCCGGGGCATGTCCCTTATGCCCGGAGGCCGCGGCACCTTCCCCGGGCTCACGGTGTCCGAGAACCTTCGCTTGTCGGCCTGGCTCATCCGTAAGGATCCTGACCGCATCAAAAGGGCCCGGCAGCGTCAGCTGGCCCTCTTCCCGGTGCTGGCCACTCGCATGAGCCAGCGGGCCAGCGATCTCTCGGGCGGAGAACAACAGATGTTGTCGCTGGCCATGGCGCTGATGATCGAGCCTGAGCTCCTACTCATCGACGAGCTCTCCCTCGGACTGGCCCCCACCGTGGTGAGCCAATTGCTCGGCGTCCTGCGCGACCTGCACCAGCAGGGCACCACCATCGTGCTGGTCGAGCAGTCCATCAACGTCGCCCTCGAGATCGCCGAGCGGGCCATCTTCTTGGAGAAAGGTGAAGTTCGGTTCAGTGGTGCCTCGCGTGACCTGCTCGATCGCCCCGACCTTCTGCGTTCTGTCTTCATCTCGAACGACACGGCCGACGTTGCCTTCACCCCGTTGCGTCCGAGGCGCTCCATCACCGCGGTGGATGCACCCCAAGCCCCATCAGTTCTCTCCTGCCGGGACGTCAGCAAGCGGTTTGGTGGCGTGACCGCGGCCAACCGAATCACCTTCTCCCTCCAGGAAGGCGAGATCCTCGGATTGATCGGCCACAACGGGGCGGGCAAGACGACCCTGATGGACATGATCTCGGGCTTCACCCGGGTCGACCATGGACAGATCATCTTCGAGGGCATGGACATCGGGCTGCTGCCATCACACCAACGGGCCGAGTTGGGGCTGGGCCGCACGTTCCAGAACGCCAAACTCTTCCCGTCCCTCACGGTGGCCGAGACCATCTCGGTGGCCTACGAACGGCATCTGGCTTCCCGCGACCTCATGGCGGCTGGGTTGCGTCTCCCCGCTTCCCTCGACTCTGAGGCGGAGGTGGCGGAGGATGTGGCTGCCCTCATCGCACTCACCGGGTTGGATCAGTACGCCGAAAGCCTGGTCGGTGAGCTGTCGACCGGGACCCGGCGCATCGTCGAGCTGGCCTGCGTGGTGGCCCAGAAGCCGGCCGTCTTGCTCCTCGACGAGCCCACGGGTGGTGTGGCCCAGCGCGAGACCGAGGCCATGGGCCCCCTGCTGCTCCGCGTGCAGCAGCAGACCGGATGTTCCATCCTCGTGGTGGAGCACGACATGTCGCTCCTGGCCACCATCTGCGACCGCATGGTGGCCCTCGAGCTCGGCGAGGTCATCGCCGAGGGGGCGACCGACTACGTCTTGAACCATCAGAGGGTTATCGACTCGTACCTGGGCACCGATGAGTCCACCATCGCCCGCTCCAACCTGACCGCGGCCGTCAGCTCAACGTCCTGACGGCCCACCGTCTTTGAATTCGCCGTCTTCTCAGAGGCTGGAAAGCTCCGTCGGGCGGCTCTTCTTCGTGCCGTCGCCGATGGCCTCGAAGGTCTCCCACATGCTGGCGTAGCGCCCACCGAGCGCACGCAGCTCATCATGCGAGCCTGTCTCCGCCACTGCACCGTCGTGGAGGACCACGATCCGATCGGCCGCCCGAGCTGTTTGCAGGCGGTGGGCGATGATCAGCGTGGTCCGTCCCCGCGAGACCCGCTGCATGGCGGCCGACACACTGGCTTCGGTGGCCAGGTCGAGGTTGGAGGTGGCTTCGTCCAGCAGCAGGATGGTGGGATCGACCAGCTCGGCTCGGGCCAGCGCGATGAGCTGGCGCTGGCCGGCCGACAGCGAGCGGCCTCGTTCGGACAATTCGTGGAGGTAGCCCCCAGGCAGTTGGGCGATGAAGTCGTGGGCGCCCACCGCCCTGGCCGCTGCTTCCACCTCGCCATCGCTGGCCTCGGGACGCCCGAAGGCGATGTTGTCCCGCAGCGTGCCGCTGAAGAGGAACGCCTCCTGGGGCACGTAGCCCAGCAGGTGCCGAAAGGCCAGGAGGTCGAAACTGCGAACGTCGTGCCCGTCGACCAGGACGACGCCTTGATCGGGATCGTAGAAGCGGGCCAACAGTTTCATCACGGTCGACTTCCCCGCTCCGGTCTCACCGACCAGTGCCACCGTCTCCCCCGCCGCAATATGCAGGTTGACTCCCCGCAGGGCCTCGGGTGGCTTGGTGGCCAGGGCGTCGGCACTCAGGAGGGAGCGTGGATCCTGGGGGCCGCGACGTTCCACCCGGCTCGTCCCCCCTCCCTCTCGGCCTGGGGGAGCCGGGGCGACCGGGTAGGAGAAGCGGACATTGTCCAGCGCCAGATCGCCCCGGAGTCCCACGGGCATCACCGCATTGGGGGCGGAGGGGGTGAGGGTGTCGAACTGCATCAGCTCGGAGATACGACCGACCGAGACGCGCGTCTGCTGCCACGAGTCAAAGACCTGGGAGAGCTGCTGGATCGGCGAGAAGAACATGTCGATATACAAGATGAACGCGATGAGGGCGCCCGAGGTGAGATGGCCCGAGGCGATCAGCCCGGCGCCGACGCCCAGCACGATGGCATCCGCCGCCCCCGAAAGGAATTGCACGAAGGGGAAGTAGAGGCCCACCAACCGCTGGGCAGCCACCCGGGCCCCGAGGTACTGGCGCCCCAGGTGGTGGAAGTGCTCCATGGTGTCCGCTTCGTGCACGAACGCTTGCGAGACCCGAACCCCCGAAATGCTCTCCTGGAAGTCGGCATTGACGATGGCGATCCGTTCCCGGGCCAGGTCGTAGAGCCGGGCGGCCCGGCGCCGGAAGATGGTGGTGGCCAAGGCCAGCGGCACCACGACCGACAGGGTGCACAGGCCGAGCTCGAGGTTGATGATGAGCAGGGCGGCCCCGACACCCAGGAAGGTCACGACGGAGACCAGGGCCGAAAGCACGCCGTTCTCGATCAGGGCCTCGAAGGAGTCGACGTCGGTGGTCATGCGGGTCATGATCCGCCCGGCCATCTCACGCTCGTAGTAATCCAGTGACAGGCGCTGGAGGTGGGCCCAGATCCGGATACGCAACGAGAGCATGATGCGTTCGGCGGCGCGCCCGGTGACGAAGGTCTCGGCGACCTCATCGAAGAGGTCGATCACCGTCACCAGAAGGAAGATCCCGGCGGCGGCGAAGAGCACATCGGCCGAGCCATGGGCCACGCCGTTGTCGATGCCGGTCTTGACCAGGACCGGACCGGCCAGCGAGGCCACGGCATCGATGACCACCAGCACCAGCCCGAGGAGGAGCGGGCGGCGAAACTGGCCCAGCAGTCGGCGCAGCGAGAAGGACGGATCGTGATCAGCCTCCTTGGTCAGGTCGACGTCGACCCGATCACGGATAGGAGGCAGGGCCTCCACCCGGGCCAGCAGTTCGGGCGTGGGGGCCAGGTTCAGGCGCCAGCCGCCCCCGCCGCCACCACCGCCGAGTCCGGGTCCGATACTCGGCGCGCCGAAGGCCCGGGGCATGCGGGCACCGTCGCCCGACCCTGACCCGGGGCCCCGATTCCAGGCGGAGCTGGTCGTGGTGTTCACCGCGGCCGCGGCGCCGGGCGCCAGGGCCTCGATACGGTCGCCCACCTCCTCGGCCAGCTCCCTTTCCAGGCCCGACAGCAACGAGCGATAGGTGGCGCTGCGCGCCATGAGCTCGTCGTGCGTTCCCTGTTCGGCCACCCGGCCGTCGACCACGACGACGATGGTGTCGGCCAGATGAAGGGTGGACCGCCGGTGCGCGATGAGGAGAGTGGTGCGGTCGGCCATGACCTCTTCGAGGCCGTGGTGGATCTGCTCTTCGACCTTGGCATCGATGGCGCTGGTGGCATCATCGAGGATGAGGATGCGCGGATCGGACAGCAGGGCCCGGGCCAGCGCGATGCGTTGGCGCTGCCCACCCGAAAGGGTGAGGCCGCGCTCTCCGACCACCGTCTCGTAACCCCGAGGCAGCTCCCGGATGAAACCGTCGGCCTGGGCCACCCGGGCCACCCGCTCTACGTCCTCCATGCTGGCGTCGGGACGGCCGTAGGCGATGTTGTCCTTCACTGATTCGGAGAACAGGAAGCTTTCTTCGAAGACCACACCGACCTGGCTCCGCAGCGAATGGAGCGCCACCCGGCGCAGATCGTGCCCGTCGACCAGGACCGCCCCCTGGCCCGGGTCGTAGAACCGCGAGACCAGCATGGCGGCGGTCGTCTTCCCACTCCCGCTCGGTCCGACCAGGGCCACCCGCTGGCCCGGAGCGATGTGCAGGTTGAATCCGTTGAGAACGCCCGGGCCATCGCCGTAGGCGAAGTCGACGTGGCGGAACTCGATCTCCCCCACCAGCTCGGGAAGATCGATGGCGTCAGGCGGGTCGACAATGGCGGAGGGGAGGTCGAGGAGTTGGAAGATCCGTTCGATGCCGGCCCGGGCTTGCTGGCCGATGGTGAGGACGCCGGCCAGCTGGCGGGCGGGCGAGACCATCTGGACGATGTAGGTGGAAAAGGCCAAGAAGGTGCCGAGCGTGATCTCGTGGTGGAGCGCCAACCAACCGCCGAAGGCCAGAATCGCCACCTGGCCGATGGTCGGGATGGCTTCGAGTATCGGCTGGTAGCGCGACTGCAGGCGTACCGCCCGCATCTGGGAGCCGTAGAGGATCTGGGCGGACTCGCTGAGTCGCTCGATCTCGCGCTGTTCCTGCCCGAAGGCCTTGACGACACGCACGCCGTTGACGTCCTCGTCCACGATCTGCGCCACGTCGCCCTCGCGCTGCTGGCCGTCCCAGGTGGCCGGGAAGATCTTGCGTCGCATGCGGTAGGACACCATCAAAAGGGTGGGGGCGATGATCACGCTGACAATGGCCAGCAGCGGGGACAGGTACACCATGACGCCGAGCGAGAACAGCATCAGCAGGATGTTGCCGCTCATGATCGGGAAGAAGCTGAGCAATCCCTGCACCAGGGTCGAGTCCGAGTTGGCCCGGGCCACCAGCTGCCCCGTTGGCATCCGGTCGAGATTGTCGAAGTCGAGGCTCTGCAGATGGTCGTGCATGGCGTTGCGCAGGTCGAACTGCACCGACAGGGCGACCCGGCCGCCGCGGTAGCGGCGGATGTAGGCGAACCCGAAGCCGAGCGCGGACAAGACGAGCAGGGCCAACAACCACGGCCACATCGAAGAGGTGTGGTGGAGGATCACCTCGTCGACGATCTGGCGCTCGATGAGGGGCACGATGGTCAGGCAGACGCTGCCCAGGACGGCGGCGCCCAGAGAGAGGATCATGTCGGTGCGATGCCGCACCATGTAGGTCCACAGACGGCGGACCCAGCCTGCGGCCGGTGCCGCTGCCGCTGCGCTCATAGGTTCGACCGCGACTGCACCAGGCGCTCAGCCTGGACCTCGTCGATGGCGCCGCCCAGCCAGATGAGCGTTCGCACCAGCTGGCTCCCATCAGGTGTGCGCATGGCCAACGCCTCCAATCGTTCGACCATGGCTGCCTCGACCCGGGCCAGCAGCGCGGCTCCCTCCTCGGTCAGATGGAGTGCGGTGGCCCGCTGGTCGCCCTCGACGGTGCGGCGGCTGAGCAGGCCGCGCTGGCTCAACGCGTCGACCGCGGCGCTGATGGTCGGCCGGCCGATGGCCAGGCGTTGGGCCACCCGGGACGCTCGCTCGTCACCCGAGGCAATGGCGGCCAGCACCCGGTAGTGGGCCAAGCTCAACTCATCAGAGGAACGTTCGAGGAATCGAGAAGCCCGGGCCAGGGCCCGTACGGCCTCGATCAAGTCGTCCCCAGCCTGGTCGTTCACCCTGCCAGCATACCGAGATGATTCGGTTAACGAACTATCTGCCCCGCCCGAGAACCGGCCTGACTAGGGGCGCAGGTCGTACTCGGCCAGGACCGGGGCCGACATCTCCTCCCCGAACTGGGCGAACGACCAGGGCCAGGCGGCCGGAATCCCCTCGTCGTCGAGGTACCAGCTTCGGCACCCGGTGGCCCAGATGGTCGACTTCGCCGCTTCCACCCGCTGGGACTCCCGCTGCACCGTGGCGTGGGCCTGGGGACTGACTTCGGACCACTCGCCGCGGGCCAGGCCGTCGATCAGCTGCATCACGTAGCCGAACTGGAGTTCGGCTACCTCGATGAGGGGGAAGTTGCCCACCGGGCCGTTCGGCCCATTCAGCATGAAGAGGTTCGGGAACTCCGGCACCGACACCGAGAGATAGGCGACCGGGTGCTTGGCCCAGGCCTGGTCCAGATCGAGGCCACCTCGGCCGATCACCCGGATCGGGCGCAGGAACCGGTCGACCCGGAACCCGGTGGCGAAGACCAACACGTCGAGCTCGTGCATGGTCCCGTCGGCCGTGCGGACACCACCCGGCTCGATCGTCGAGATGGGCTTGGTGATCAGGAAGGCATTCGGCTTGGAGATCTGCTGGTAGAAGTTGGGTGACATCACCAACCGCTTGCAGGCCGCCCGATAGTTGGGTCGGAGCCGTTCCCGCAGGTCCTCGTCCTTGACGCTGCGCTCCAGATTGGCCACGCACACCTCGTGGATCATCTTGGCCTCGGACGATTCGGCATCGATGATGGCGCGGCCGAAGTGGCCGGTGAAGGTGTCGTAGACCTGCTGGCGCACCACCTCCATGGCGGATCGATCGGACCGGTACCGCTCCTTGTCCTCTTCCTCGATGAGATCGTTGCGGGCCGGCATGATCCATTGGGCCGTCCGCTGAAACAGGTGGAGTTCGGCCACCGTGTCCACCAGGGCCGCCGTCATCTGCACCGCACTCGACCCGGTGCCGATCACCCCGACGCGCGCGCCGGCCAGATCGACCGAATGATCCCAACGGGCGCTGTGGAAGGCCGGGCCGGCGAAGGTATCGATACCCTCGATCTCAGGGTACGACGGGTGGTGCAGCACGCCGGTGGCCGCGATGACGACGTCAGCGACGTCGGGACCCTGACTGGTGTCGATACGCCAACGGCCGTCGATGAACGCGAGCCCGGTGACCTCAGTGCCATAGCGGACCCGTGACGGCACCCCGAACCGTTCGGCCACCGCCTCGAGATACTCGAGGATTTCCGTACCCGGCGAGAAGACGTGCGACCACTCCGGGTTGAGGGCGAAGGAATAGCTGTAGAGCTGCGACGGGACGTCACACGCCACACCCGGATAGGTGTTCTCCCGCCAGGTCCCGCCCAATCGCCCGGCCTTCTCGTAGACGACGACGTCGTCGAAACCGGCCTCGGCCAACTTGATGGCACTGAGGACGCCGGAGAACCCGGCGCCGATGATGACGAAGCGCAGCGGGCGCCGCGTCACCTCCTACTCCCCTGGCCCCGCTCCCCACCCGGCACGCCGACATCATGGTGTCCAGGGCCCAGGGGGTCAACGCAGCTGCACCGTCCGTCCTGTCAGGCGATGTCCTTGAACACGGAGGTGCTCGTCTTCGTTTCCTCGGCCATCGGGAAGTTGAAACCGCACTTGGGGCAGGGTTCGGCCAGGGTTTTCAGTTCGGCCGCCAGGTCGTACTCCTTGTCCTGCAGCGTGCCGCAGGTCGGGCAGATACGCAGGAGCCTGGTACCCACCAGCTCGAAGTTGGAGATGATGTCCTCCATGATGGCCCCGTTGGCCGCCCACTCCTTGGCGTGCTTGTGATACGTGTCCATGTGCCAGTCGTTCACCGCTTCTTTGCTGCCCCACATGGAGATCTCGTTGTACCAACCGGGCTCGTCGGGGTGCTCCCACCAGGTCAGGTGGATGAAGCCCGGCTTGTTCATCAGATGGTGCCGCACGTCGCTGAACACCGTGCGGAACTTGTCGTAGGCATCGGGGCTCGAGAACCGAACGCGCTGCATGCTGAGGTAGATACCCATCCGTTCTTCCTTTCTCAATTCCGATTACGGAGTGACGCCCTCGACAACCACCCCGGATCCGAGCTTGCGCGACACCTCCTTGACGATGTCGCCCTCGACCAGTTCACGCCACTTCTTCTTCTGCGGAGTGCGGACCAGGACGACATGTTCGGCCCCACGGGCCCGCGCCGCCTCGGCAATGGTCTTGACCGGCTTGCGCGAGGCCGCCAGTTGACCCCAGGCCTGAATCCCGGACCTTTCGACCATCCGGATGGCTTTCTCCACCTGCTCCTTCTGGGCTGCCATCTCCTTGCGGGTCGGCATCAGCCCGGGGTTGGGCAGCCCCATGGACGATCCGTAGATGCGGGCGATGGTAATGACGGCCACCGGCCCACCGTCGCTCAGAGAGACCGCTCGCTTGACCGCAGACGGTGGAATCGGATCGCCGTAAGGGGCGGCGATGAGGACCTTGGCTGCCTGAGTCGGCTGTTTGTCGAATTTCCGACGCCCGAAGTTCCGACGGATCGGACTCGCCCCAGGCCGGTCCGCCACTGAGGCCACGCTCATAGGTCGGTGTCCGACATGGTCGAGATCGTCGGCATGGCCGCCGCCGTCTCAGTTTTGGTGGCCAGGTGGGGCTCCGCCATCCCGGCCAGATCGATCCCACCCGGTGAACCGATCACCAGGGGCATGTCGTCCCCATCGGTGATGCCGAGCCGCTTGTCGCTCATCTTGCGCCACCAGTAGAGCGGAACGTAGGCCAGGACGATCACGATGCCCAGGAAGTAGAGGAAGTGTCCCTGACCGGGACCAACCACAATGTCGGGCGAGTTGAAACCACCGACGATGTAGTCAAAGGTCAGGAAAAGGCCGCAGGCCAAGGCCACCCACTTGAAGAATTCCGGCAACCGGAATGGACTGATCCGGTGGGGCTGGAACTGCCTCATCAGGAAGTACCCGTAGAGCGACGCGGCCACGGCGACGATGTAGCCCACGTTCGAGAAGATGTAGATGCGAACGGGCGAGCCGAACAGCCCCACCAACATGGCGCAGATGACGTTGAAGATCATGGCCCGATCGGGCACGTGGTGCTTGTTCTGGTGCATGAAGAAGCGAGGCAGCAGCCTGTCCTCGGACGCCTGGAACAGTGAGCGGGCCACTCCCATGATGGCGTTGAGCACCGAAAGAAGCAGGGCGAAGATCAGCGGGATGCCGATGAGGTACTTGACCCAGCCGGCATTGCCGAAGATGCGGTCGCAGAAGCTGGTGTAAAGGGTCAGGGGGTCGGCTGACTTGAGCGACGCACCGAGCACCCCGACGAACACCACTGCCGTCGCGATGTAGATGAAGACGCCGTAAAGACCCTCGGCGGTCAGCGCGATCTTGGCGTCTCGAGCCGGGTCCCGGCACTCACCGATGTAGCAGGCGGCCGCCTCCATGGCGATGGCGTTCCACGAGATGACGAATATCCAGCCCAGGAAGAACACCGTCCCGGCCGTCTTGGCGTCGGCGTAGTGGAAACCCGACAGGTTGGAAATATGGAAGCTACTGGGCTTGAACACCGGGAGGAAGACGAGCAGCGTCAAGGGAATCATGGAGACAACGCCGAGAATGGTGGCAAAGGTGGCACCCAGCCGTATCCCCATGTAGCAGGGTATGAAGAGCAGGAGCAGCCCGAAGAACGTGATCAGGAGCACGCCGACCGAGACGGGTGACCCGATCGAGCCCAGGGGGGACAGGCTCTTTCCCAATGGAACGTGAAACAGAACAGCGATGTAGCCGGCAGCCAGCAACATGTTGATCGGGGCCACGGGAAACCACCCGAGCCAGTAACCCCATCCGGACACTCCACCGATGTGTTTGGCCGTGGTTTTGCCCAGCGGCTGAAAACTCTCATAGGCATACGACGGCATGCCACCGGTGCGATGCGGCAAGAGTGCGGCCAGCTCACCCATGCACAAACACACGATCAGGCCGATCACCACGACGAGAGCGATCGCCGGAATGGCCGCTGCCCCCATGGACTGCACGGCGAACGGCACGATGCCGGTGACCAAGATGGTGCCAGCCAAGCCGATGACAAAGGCACCCCACCAGTTAGTGCCCCTCGATAGCGAGGTGGCGACCTCGCCGGGTGGGCCGCTCACCACGGTCCCTTCTTCACTCATGTCTCTCTCCTCGGTGGTTGGGGTTGCACTGGACTTGCTGGACGATTGACCGGCACGAACGAGCTACTCAGATGGCCTGGAGGTACCGGTCGAGTTCCCACTGCGTGATCTCGGTATGGGACGAGCGCACCTCGTTCCGCTTGGTGGCGACGAAGTAGTCGACGTAGTCACCGCCGGGCGTCTTGCCCAACCCGTCACGGAGCACGTCGTCGGCTTCGAGGTGTTCGAGTGCGTGCCACAAGGTCATCGGCATCGCGTGCAATCCGCGGTCGGCCGCCGCCTCCTCGGACAGTGTGAGCAGGTTCAGGTCGCAGGGATCACCGGGATCGACCTGGCGCTCCATGCCATCGAGGCCGGCCGCGACAATGGCGCTCAGGGCCAGATACGGATTGGCCGAGCCGTCGATGCACCGATCCTCGACCCGTCCCGGGTCAGGCACCCGCAACATGTGGGTCCGGTCGTTGCCGCCGTAGGTGGCATACGCAGGCGACCAGGCCGCCCCTGAGTCCGGGGCCGCACTGGCCAGTCGCTTGTAGGAGTTGATGGTTGGGCAAGTCACGGCGGTGAGAGCTTGGGCATGCTCGAGCAGCCCGCCGATGAACGAATAGCCCAGCGCCGACATGCCCAGTCCTCGGGCATCGGCCGCATCGGCGAAGAGTTCGGTGTCCCCGTCCCACAGGCTCAGGTGCATGTGCAGGCCGTTACCAGTGAGATGGGCGAAGGGCTTGGGCATGAAGGTGGCCAACATGCCGGCCTCGGCGGCCAGGCTGTGCACCATGTAGCGGAAGACGATGACCCGGTCGGCCGTCGTCATGGGATCGGCATACTTGAAGTTCTGCTCGAACTGGCCGTTGGCGTCCTCGTGATCGTTGGCGTAGTTGGACCACCCGAGCGTGTTGAGGTGGCGCGACACCGTGGTCAGGTGGTCGTACATCCGGGTCAGCGCCCGGGCGTCGTAACAGGGGGCTTTGGCCGTGTCCTGGGGATCGGCCACGCAGATGGAACCGTCGGCCTGGCGCTTCACCAGGAAGTACTCGACCTCGGCACCGACCTTGAGCGAATACCCGGCGGCGGCCAAACGTTCGAGCTGTTGCCGCAGGATCACTCGAGGTGCGTAGGGCCAGGGCTCGCCGAGCACGTGGGGGTCGCACTGGATGATGCCCAGACCCGGCCGCCACGGGGCCGGCATGTAGGAGGACAGGTCCGGCATGGCCAGCAGGTCGGGGGACGACGGCATCTGCCCCATCGGGCCAGCGGCGAACCCGGCGAAGCCGGCACCGTCGGACAGCAACCCGTCGATGGCCGAGGTCGGCACCAGCTTGGCGCAGGGTTTCCCGTTCAGGTCCACGAACATGGCGAAGAGGAACTCGACGCCGTCACGTTCACAGGCGGCGCGCAGGTCGTCCCCGCTGGTGATGTCCGCTATGCCGTTCTCGGTTGTAACCATTGGCTGACCGCCTCTCGCTTGCTGTTGCTCTGTCAGCCCCCCATGTCAACGATGTTGCACCATGGGAAACACTCGATGGTTTCCGAGTTGTTGCGAAATGTTGCCGGCCTGTTAACTCCGCCCGCTTCATCCGACTTGTTCACTGTTATTTGACTTTGTTTCTTGACAGGCAACAGTCTCCCGTCATAATTGCTTCAACCGATTGCCTGACCCCCCGGGGGTAGTCGGTCCTTCGATGAAAGGGAGCGCACCCGTGAGCGAGCCGGTTTCGGACCGTACGACGCTCCATCGCTATGCCCATCGGGCCGCCTATGACCGGGAGACCATCGACGCCATCCTCGACGAGGGGATGGTGTGCCACGTCGGGGTCACCACCGACGCCGGGTACCCCGTCGTGATCCCGCTGGCCTACGGCCGTGTCGGCGACGACGTCTATCTGCACGGCTCAGCCGCCAGCCGGCTCTTCCGTCAGTCCCGAGAGGAGGGGATCGAGATCTGCATGACCGTGACCTTCGTCGATGGCGTGGTGGTGGCCCGCTCCACTTACAACACCGACATCAACTACCGCTCGGTGGTGATCATCGGCAGCGCCACCGAGGTCAAGGACCTCGAGGAGAAGCGGGTCGGCCTCGACGCCATGGTCGACCACATCATCCCTGGACGCAGCCTCGAGGCCCGGTCACCGACTGAGAAGGAGCTGCGGAGCACCATGCTGCTCAAGCTCCCGCTCACCGAGTCCTCAGCCAAGGTCCGGACCGGCTTCCCGCTCGATGAGGAGGAGGACTACGCCCTCGATATCTGGGCTGGTGTCGTCCCCTGCGCCATCACCTATGCACCACCGATCCCCGATCCGGCCCTGGACAAGCCGATCGAGCCGCCGACCTACGTGAGGGATTACCGCCGAGCCCCGGCCCTGGCCGAGGGATAAGGGAGAAGACCACATGTGTGGAGTCATCGGGCTCCTGATCCGCGACCCTGAGCTCGAGCCGATGTTGGGCTCGATGCTGGTGCCGATGATCGAGGCACTCGACGAGCGAGGTCCCGATTCGTCTGGGATCGCGGTGTACGACGACAGTGAGGGCAGGCACGGCGACGGCGACGCACCGGTACGAATTTCGCTCGGCAGCGACGTCGAGGTGGACTGGATGTCGCTCGGGTGCGACCTGCTCGATGCCATCGGGACCACGGCCCACTTGGAGCCCTTCGGCGCCGGCTTGGTGATCGAGGTGCCGCCCGTGGCAGTCGACGGCCTCCTCGGCACCTTGGGGTCCCGTCCCGAAGTCAAGGTCCTGGGCTCGGGGCTCCATCTGCGAGTCCTGAAGGACACCGGTCACCCGACCGAGACCTGTACCCGTTACGGCATCGCCAACTGGCGCGGTTACCTGGCGGTGGCCCACACCCGGATGGCGACCGAGTCGGCCGTCACGGTGCTGCACTCCCATCCGTTTGTCCCGGCCAAGGACCTCTGCGTCGTCCACAACGGATCGTTCTCGAACTACGCCACCATGCGCCGCCACCTCCGCGCCGAAGGGGTGACCTTCGATTCCGACAACGACTCTGAAGTGGCGGCGCGCTTCCTGGCGACTCGTCTCGAAGCGGGCGACGACCTCGAAGAGGCCACCCGCTGGGTCATGAAAGAGATGGATGGCTTCTTCACCCTGGTCATCACCAGCGACCGCGCCATGTCGGTGGTGCGCGATGCCTTCGCGTGCAAGCCGGCCGTGGTGGCCGAGATGCCCGGGTACATCGCAGTGGCCTCCGAGTACCGGGCCCTGGCCGAACTGCCTGACATCGGGCAGGCCATCGTCTTCGAGCCTCAACCCGAGGAGGTCTACACATGGACCCGCTGAACTGCGATGTGCTGGGGACGACCGGGGTCAACCGGGCCCTGCGCGCCACACCCGAGGGCGAACCGGCGCTGGTGACCCATCCACGTGGTCGCCATAACCTGGCCGTCGGCCTGTCGGCGCCCGCATCGATCACCATCGATGGCAACGCCGGCTACTTCCTCGGTGGTTTGGGCGGCGGGGCCGGTGGGAGGGGGCCCGACATCGTCGTCAACGGGTTCGTGGGCTGGTCGGTCGGAGAGAACCTGATGGGAGGCACCATCCGGGTCAAGGGCAGCGCCTCGCAGAGTGCGGGCTCGAGTGCCCGGGGCGGCCGGATCATCATCGAGGGAGACGCCTCGTTGCGGGCCGGGATCTCACTCAAAGGTGGCACGCTCCTCATCGCCGGAGATGCCGGCGCCATGAGCGGCTTCATGGCTCAAGCCGGCACCATCCTGATCGGTGGCAATGCCGGCCACGGCCTGGGGGACTCCCTTTACGAAGCCGTGATCTACGTGGGAGGCAGCATCGCCTCTCTCGGCGCCGACGCCGTGGTGGAGGAGATGACCGATGACGACGTCCTGGTGGTCAAACGACTGATCGAAGAGAGCGGGTTCGACCACGTCGATCCCCACCAGGTGACCCGGGTGGCCTCAGCCCGGCAGCTGTACCACTTCTCGACGCATCACCACGGGTCCTACTGATGACGGATCCGAATGCGACACCATCCAATCAGAGCTTCCCGCCCGAAGTGATCGCCCGGGTGCACGAGATGGCGGATAGCGGCCAGTATCCGATTCGCGGTCTGGGCGCCCGGCGAAAGCTGCCCACGTTCGACGACTTGGTCTTCCTCACCGCCTCGGTTTCCCGCTACCCCCTCGAGGGCTACCGCGAGCGCTGCGAGACCCGCACCGTGCTCGGGGCGCGCCATGGGGCACGACCCATCGAGCTCGAGATTCCCATCACCATCGCCGGCATGAGCTTCGGCGCGCTGTCGGCCACCGCCAAGGAGGCGCTCGGTCGGGCCGCCACCGAAGTCGGCACCTCGACCACCACCGGGGACGGTGGCATGACACCCGAGGAGCGCAAGGCCTCCGCCCTCCTGGTGTACCAGGTACTCCCCTCCCGCTACGGATTCGATCCCGCCGACCTGCGCCAGGCCGACGCGGTCGAGATCGTGGTGGGACAGGGGGCCAAACCCGGCGGCGGCGGCATGCTGCTCGGGCAGAAGGTGAACGAGCGGGTGGCCGCCATGCGGACCTTGCCGCCCGGCATCGACCAGCGCTCGGCCAGCCGGCACCCCGATTGGGTCGGACCGGACGATCTGCGGATCAAGATCCAGGAACTGCGCGAAGCCACGGACTGGTCGGTCCCCGTCTACGTCAAGGTGGGCGCCACCCGGGTCGACCACGACGTGAAACTGGCGGTGGCCGCCGGTGCCGATGTGGTGGTGGTCGACGGCATGCAGGGCGGGACCGCCGCCACCCAGGACGTCTTCATCGAGCACGCCGGCATCCCCACGTTGCCGGCGGTCCGGATGGCCTCCGAAGCCCTGGCCGAGGTCGGCGCCCAGGGCGAGGTCCAACTCATCGTCTCGGGCGGGATCCGTTCTGGGGCCGATGTGGCCAAGGCGCTGGCCTTGGGGGCCGATGCCGTGTCCATCGGCGTGGCGGCCCTGCTGGCCCTGGGCTGCAATCGAGGCTCCTACCTCGACGCCGCCGGTCACCCGGTTGACGTGACGGCTGATTACGCGCGCTTGGGGACCCGCCCCGGTCACTGTGCCCATTGCCACACTGGCCGGTGCCCGGTGGGTATCACCACCCAGGACCCTGTCCTCGAGGCCCGGCTGAGTTCCGATGGTGCGGCGACCGCGGTGGCCAATTACCTCCGGGCCATCACCATGGAAGTGACCGCGCTGGCCCGAGCCTGCGGCAAGTCGAGCGTGCACCACCTCGAGCCGGAGGACCTGGCGGCCTTGACGGTCGAGGCGGCCGCCATGGCCCGGGTCCCCCTGGCTGGCACCGACTGGATTCCCGGCTACCCGCGATGAGTGGCAAACCGGTCAGCGCCGATGTGGTCATCATCGGTGGAGGCGTCACCGGGCTCAGCACCGCCCGCGCCCTGGTGGAGCGGGGCGTCACCGATGTCGTTGTCATCGAGCGCGACGTGGTGGGTTCGGGCGGCAGTGGCAAATCCAGCGGCATCGTCCGCTGTCATTACGGCGTGCGATCGCTCGCCGCCATGGCCTGGCACTCATTGCCCGTCCTCTCCAACGCCGACGACGTGCTCGGTGCGGCCTCGGGCTTCCACAACACCGGCTATGTGGTCGGTGTCGGCATCGAGAACATCGGCGCGCTCAGGGCCAATGTCGCCATGCATCGCAGTGTCGGTATCGAGGTGGACCTGGTGGATCACGACACCGTGCAGGCCATGTGGCCCACCGCCAGCCTCGAGGACTTTGCTGAATTCGCGTACGAGCCACAGGGAGGCTACGGCGACGGTCATCAGACCGCCCTGGCCTTCGGCGTGGCAGCTCGCCGCGGCGGCGCACGCCTGCGCCAGCAGTGCGCCGCCGCCGGCCTCGTGATGACCGGTGACCGGGTCACCGGTGTGCGGCTGGGCGACGGGACGGTGGTCAGCGGGGCTGACGTCGTCCTGGCGGCCGGACCGTGGTCGGTGCCCTTGGCCGCCAGCGTCGGTATCGACCTCCCGATCCGGGCGCAACGGGCCCAGATCCTGCTGGTCGATCCGGGTGCGCCAGTGATCGGTGTCCCGGTGTTCTCGGACTTGGTCTCGCTCCAGTACATCCGTCTCGAGGGAACCAATTCGTTGCTGGTGGGTGACAGCGACCACTCCCATCCGGAATGGTCCGATCCCGACCAGTACCGCCAGCGGGTGACCGACGACGAATTGCTCTACTCGATTCCCAAGTTCGAGCACCGCTTCCCCGGGTTGAGCGGGGCCCGGCTCACTTCCTCCTATGCCGGTTGTTACGACGTCACTCCGGACTACAACCCGATCATCTCGGCCGGTCCGCGTCCCGGATTGTGGTTGTGTGCCGGTTTCTCGGGGCACGGCTACAAGATCTCGCCGGCCGTAGGGGAGCTCATGGCCGACCTCATCCTCGATGGCCGCAGCCGCCATTCCGACGTCGACGCCCACGATTTCCGCTGGTCCCGGTTCGGCGAAGAGGATCCCCTGGTCAGCCCCAATCCGTACGTCGGCGCAGGCCAGATGCGCTGATGCAGCCCCCGTGGGTGGTTCGAGCGAGGGCGCGGCCTATATTGAGCCGTCGTGGCCACAAGGCAATCAGGGGGTGGGCGCACGGCCAGCGCGTCCAGCTCGAGCAGGGCGAAAAGTGGCCGGAGCACCAAGGCGGTGGTGGCCAAGGCCGCCCCGGCCCGGTCGGCCCGCGGCACCAAGGCGACCTCGGTGGATAGCGCCAACGGCCACGACGTCCTCGAGATGCCCGGCCAACTCGGGCAGGTCATCGCCAACCATGTCCGGAGCCGCCGGCTCGAGATCGGCCTCAACGTCGGCCAGCTGGCCGAGCGCACCGGGATCTCCAAGGGGATGCTGTCCAAGATCGAGAACGCGCAGACCTCTCCGAGCCTTTCCACGTTGGAGCGCCTGGCCGCGGCACTCGACATGCCGGTGACGTCTCTGTTCCGTGGCCTGGCCGAAGAACGTGACGCCGTGTTCGTCAAGGCCGGCAGCGGGCCGGAGATCGTGCGCAAGGGCACCCGAGCCGGACACACCTACGAACTGCTGGGCAGCCTGCGCGGACCGTTCAAGCGCGTCGAACCCCTGCTGGTCTCTCTCGATGAGAGCAGTGAGGTCTTTCCCCTCTTTCAACACGCCGGTATCGAGGTTCTCTACATGCTCTCCGGCGTCATGGAGTACAGCTACGGGCGGGAGCGCTACAAGATGGAACGGGGTGACACCTTGCAGTTCGAAGGTGACATCCCCCACGGTCCCACCCAGCTGATCAAGACACCCATCCGCTTTCTCTCGATCACCATCTACAACGGCGACCGCAACTGATCAGAGGCCGGACCGCTCCTTGGTTCAGCGAGTCAGGCTCGGCTCCTTCACCAGCTGGTCGACCAGCTCGGACACCCGCACCGTGCCACCGAGGGAGAGCGGGGCCGGCGCGGTCAGCACGGGCAATCCGGTGCGGGCCGTGATCCGCTCGCGCATGTTGGTCCCACGGAGCAGGCGGACCCGGCGGCGCCGGGTCGAACCGACCACGATGACGTCGGCCTGCCACTCGTGGGCGGCCTCGACGATGCGCCACTCGACCGTGAAGCAATTGGCCAGGTAGTGGATGCCGTCGGCCTCGATGCCGGCGGAGCGCAGGCTGGCCACCGAATCGTCGACCACGGCCATGGCCTCCCGCTCGGTCTCGATCGCGAAGCCCCGCCCCCCGACCAGGAGCTCGTTGACGTGGACGACCCGGACGGCGGCGCCGGCCTGACCAGCCAGGGCCGTGGCGAACGAAACGGCGGCCTCGGTGGAGGGCGTGCCGTCAACTGCCAGCAGGATCCGATTGAACATCTCGGTCTCACCTCCGCCTCGCTGATGCGGGGCTTCAAAAGAATTGTTTCCAACAGGTTAACAAGAATCTGGCCCCATGAATCATTGTTTCCTGTCAATAAACCGTGAACGGGGCTCCCCCAGGCCCCGACCCCCGGGACCTGGTTGAACCGGGCGACGGCCAGGTGCTATTCCATGACCATCATGGAGTTCGGGGGGCGCATCGGTCGCGACTGGCGGGATTCCGAACCCTGGTGGCCCCCCGAGCCGACCCCGCCCGAGGGCGCGCCCAACGTCCTGCTCATCGTGCTGGACGACGTCGGCTTCGCCCAGCTCGGCTGCTACGGCTCCGACATCGAGACTCCCGTCTTCGACCGGTTGGCCGCCGGTGGCGTCCGCCTCTCCAACTTCCACACCACCGCCCTGTGCTCCCCCACCCGGGCCTGCCTGCTGACCGGGCGCAACCATCACCGCAACGGCCTGGGGCGGGTGGCCGACCTGGCGCTGGGATACCCGGGCTACTGGGGCAAACCGCCCATCGAGAACGGGTTCCTTTCCGAGATCCTGCGCAACCGCGGCTACGCCACCTTCGCCGTCGGCAAGTGGCACTTGTCCCCCGAGACCGAGACCAACACCGGTGGGTCCCGGTCCACCTGGCCGCTCAGCCGCGGTTTCGACCGCTGGTACGGCTTCCACGGCGGCGAGACCCACCAGTTCGTGCCGGCCCTGTACCACGACAACCACTCGACCCGGCCGCCCAAGGAGGTCGACCAGGGCTACCACCTGACCACCGATCTGGTCGACCGTGGCATCGAGTTCCTGGGCGACCTCCACGCCGTCGGGCCCGAACAGCCCTTCTTCCTCTACTTCGCCACCGGCGCCTGCCACTCCCCCCACCAAGCCCCGACGGAGTGGATCGATCGCTACCGGGGCCGCTTCGACGACGGTTGGGATGCCCTGCGCCAGCGCGTCCACGCCCGCCAGCTCGAGACCGGCGTGATCCCGCCCGGCACCGTGCTGTCACCTCGGCCTCACTGGGTGCCGGCCTGGGAGACGCTCGGTTGGGAGGAGCGCCAGCTGGCCGCCCGCTTCATGGAGTGCTTCGCCGGCTTCCTCGGCCACACCGATGCCCAGATCGGCCGCCTGCTCGACTTCATCGGCCATCAGGGCAAGCTCGACAACACGGTGGTGGTGGCGGTCTCGGACAACGGAGCCAGCGCCGAGGGCGGCGCCCAGGGCTCCATCAACGACATCCGGCTCCAGAACCTCGATCCGGCCGGACTGGCGGAGATGCACGACCGCATCGATGAGATCGGTGGCCCGACCACCCACAACAACTACCCGTGGGGCTGGACCATGGCCGGCAACACACCCTTCAAGCGCTGGAAGCGCGAGGTCCACGAGGGCGGGGTGGCCGATCCCTGCATCGTGCACTGGCCCGGCGGCGGGGTCGAGCAGGGCGGCATCCGCCACCAGTTCGCCCACGCCATCGATGTACTCCCCACCATTTTGCAGCTGACCAGGGTGGAGGCGCCCGACACCATCGGCTACGTCCCCCAGTCGCGACTCGACGGCATCAGTTTCGGCTACCTGCTGGGCGATGGTGGGGACGACGCGCCCGGGCAGCACGTGACGCAGCACTTCGAGATGTTGGGCAGCCGCGCCATCTACCACGACGGGTGGAAGGCGGTGACCTTCCATCCGGTCGGACCGATCTACGACGACGGGCTGAACCCCAACGCGCCCTTCGAGGACGACGTCTGGGAGCTCTACCGGGTGGCCGAGGACGCCTCCGAGACGCGTGACGTGGCCGACGAACATCCCGAGGTGCTGGCCGACCTGATCGCGCGCTGGTGGGTCGAGGCGGAGGACAACGACGTGCTACCCCTCGACAACCGGCCGCTGTGGGCGCTGCTGCACCCCAAGCCCGACGCTCGCACCGAGCGCGAGCGCTTCGAGTACCTCCCCTTCGGTGCCCAGGTGCCTGAACCGGTGGCGGTCAACGTGCGCAACCGGTCGCACGCCATCTTGGTCGACCTCACTGTCCCCGATGGCGTGGTCCCCGAAGGAGTGCTGCTGGCACTCGGCTCGGTCCTCGGGGGCTGGTCCCTGCATCTGCTCGATGGGCGTCTGCGCTACATCCACAACCTCTACGGCAAGGAGCGCCACACCCTGTGGGCACCCGATCCGCTCGGACCGGGACGCCACGCCGTCGAGTACGAGTTCACCAAGGACGACGGCCTCGGTGGCCAGGGCGTCTTGCGCGTCGACGGTGTCGTGGTGGTCGAAGGACCGATCGGTCGCTTCACCCCGAGCGCATTCACCGGCGTGGGCGTGGGGCTGACCTGTGGCTACGAATGGGGACCCGCCGTCGGCTTTGACTACGTGGCACCGTTCCGCACCAACTGCACCATCGAACGGGCCGTGGTCGAGACACGCGGTCCGGTCGTGCGCGACCCGATCGCCGAGATCGAAAAGATCCTCTCTGAGCAGTAAACCGCACTCCGGGGGATGGGGCTAGCCCCATCTAGAGACGCCCGTCAGCGGCATGTACTTGGCCGGCTTTGATCCGTACCGTGCAAGGCATGATCGAAGCGCACGGATTAACCAAGCGGTATGGCGACGCACTCGCCGTCAACAGCCTGAGCTTCACCGTCACCCCCGGGGTCGTCACCGGCTTCCTCGGACCGAACGGTTCGGGCAAGTCGACCACCATGCGGATGGTGATGGGTCTCGACAACCCATCGGCCGGCTCAGCCCTGGTGAACGGCGCGCCCTATGCCGAGCTCAAGTGGCCCTTGCGTGAGGTGGGCGCCCTACTCGATGCCCGGGCCTTCCACCCCGGCCGCTCCGCCGCCCAGCATCTCCGCTTCCTGGCCGACAGCAATGACATCCCCCGGAGCCGCGTCGACGAGGTGCTCGATGTCGTCGGGCTCACCTCGGTGGCCGGCCAGCGCACCAAGAAGTACTCGCTCGGTATGGGCCAGCGCCTCGGCATCGCCACTGCGCTGCTCGGTGACCCCGGCGTGCTGCTCTTCGACGAGCCGGTCAACGGGCTCGACCCCGAGGGCATCCGGTGGGTGCGCTACCTGTTGCGCGACCTGGCCGCCGAAGGCCGCACCGTCTTCGTCTCCAGCCACCTCATCAACGAAATGGCGCTGACCGCCGAGCGGTTGGTGGTGATTGGGCGCGGCCACCTGATCGCCGAGACCAGCGTGCAGGAGTTCACGGCACGGACCACCGGCAACAACGTCCGGGTGGTGACGCCCATGACCGAGAGCTTCGTCAACGCCCTGCACGAGGCCGGAGCCACCACATCGGTCGGTGACGACGGGGCCATCACGTCGACCGGGCTCACCGCGGCACAGATCGGTGATCTGGCCGCCGACCGCATCTTGACCGTGCACGAACTGACGCCGGTCGTGGCCACCCTCGAGGAGGCCTTCATGGAGCTCACACATGACGCCATCGAATACGAGGCGACGCCCTACCAGCACGCTGCTCACGCGTAACGAAAGGACACTGATCATGACCAGCATCATCACTCTCAATCCCATTGCGCCCTCGCAGCGCATGCGAAACACCATTCGCTCCGAGGTGGACAAGCTGCGCTCGGTACGCTCCACCGCCTGGACCATCGCCGTCACGCTGATCGGCGCTCTAGCCATCACCGCCATCTCGGCGGAACACATCGCGAGCCAGCACCACCCATTCTTTCAATTCGATTCGACCAACATGGCCCTCAACGGCGCCGCCATTGCCTCCCTGGCTCTCGGCGTGCTGGGCATCCTGGCCATCAGCGGCGAGTACAGCAGCGGCACCATCCGGGCCTCGCTCTCGGCCACGCCCAACCGGCTGCGCTTCCTCTTGGCCAAGGTCGCGGTCGTTGGTGTGCTCGCGCTGGTGGTGTCCGAAGTGCTGACCTTCAGCTGCTTCTTTCTGGGCATGGACATCATCAAGGGCAGCAGGGTCCACACCGCATCGTTAGGTCAACCAGGGGTGCTGCGGGCCGTCGTCCTCACCGGCGCCTTCCTGGCCGTACTGGCCGTTTTCGCCGTGGGTATCGGGCTCATCATCCGGCACACAGCCGGCGCCCTCGCCACCTTCGTCGGGGTGACCCTCCTCCTGCCCGTCCTGCTCAACCAACTGGGCGCCAGTGTCACCCGGTTCTCGCCCGAGCTCATGCTGGGCAACTCGGTCTCGGCCGTGAATGTCCAGTCCAACTTCCTCTCGCCGACCGGGAGCTTCATCCTGATGTGCGGCTACGCCGCGGTTACCCTCGTGATCGGGGCAACCCTGCTCAATAGACGGGACGCATGATGCCGGCCGGGCACGACGACAACGACGTTCATTTCCACCTCTGGGGCGAGAAGTTGGTGATCTCCATGCCCCAGGAGCGGGCAGAACGGGCGAAGTACCTGATCCGGCTGATCCTGAGGGAGCCCTTCACCAAGCGTCCGTACAAAGAGCTGGCCTTCATAATGGTCGGCTCCGCGCTTGCCGGGGTGGCCGTCTGGTTGACCGTGGCCCTGCTGGGTATCGGCACCGTCCTTCTCGTGACGTTCATCGGCCTAGCCGTCATCGGTCTGGCCGTTCGAGCGGCCCGAGGTTTCGGGGGTTGGCAGCGGGGCCTGGCTCGGTCGCTCCTCAACGAACAGATCGAGAATCCCGCTGCCTTCACCCACCGACCCGGTTTCTTCGGCTGGCTCCAGATGGCCATGCGGGACCGGACCGGATGGCGCGCCTTCGCCTACTTCCTGTTGAAAATCCCCTTTTCCATCTTCGCCATCTACGCCGCGGCCAGCCTGTGGTGGGACGCTTTCGTCTGCATCACACGCCCCCTCCTCTTCAATGGGGGCGGCTCGCCCATCGGTGGTCTGATCCCCAACATCTTCTTTGCCGGCCACTCCTTGCAGACTGGTGGATTCCTGCGCGGCGTCGGCGTCTTCGTGCTCGGCATCGTCTTCTTCTTCGCCGCCCCTTGGCCGATACGCGGCCTCGTCTACATCGACCGCCTGATGATGCAGACCATGCTCTCGCCCGACTCAGTGGCCCAGCGCATGCGCAGCCTCGAGCAGGCCCGGACCCAGACAGTCGATTCGGCCGCCGCCACCCTGCGCCGCATCGAGCGGGACCTGCACGACGGGACCCAGGCCCAGCTGGTCGCGCTCGCCATGCAGCTCGGGATGGCCAAGGAGAAACTCGAGACCAGTGACGACGTGGACCTGGACCGGGTGCGCCAATTGGTGGACGCCGCCCACCAAGGGGCCAAGGAAGCCATCGTCGAGCTGCGTGATCTGGCCCGCGGTATTCACCCGCCTGCTCTCGATATCGGCCTGGAGGGCGCGTTGGACACCCTGGCCGCCCGCAGTACCACCCCGACCGAATGCATCATCACGCTGCACGACCGACCCACTCCAGCCATCGAGTCCATCGCCTACTTCTGCATAGCTGAGTTGCTGGCCAACGTGGCCCAACACGCTCAGGCCTCCAAAGCCACCATCCAGGGCACCCAGTTCGGTTCCTGGCTTCGACTGGTGGTGCGCGACGACGGCGTCGGCGGCGCCCTACCCGCCGAACGGGGCACGTCGTCGAGTGGATTAGCCGGTCTGACCGAGCGGGTGCAGTCGGTCGACGGCCGCCTCTACATTGCGAGCCCGGTTGGCGGTCCGACCGTGGTCACCGTCGACCTGCCTCTCCACGCTTAATGACCACCAAGCCGCTCCGTGTCGCAATCGCCGAGGATTCGGCCATCCTGCGTGACGGCTTGGTGCAGCTGTTGACCGATCGCGGCTATGAGATCACCGCTGCCGTGGCTGACGGTGGATCCCTGCGCCAAGCGGTGGACCGCGATTGTCCTGACGTTGTCGTGGTGGACATCAGGATGCCGCCCACCTTCACCGATGAGGGCCTCCAGGTCGCCCTGGAGCTACGCCGCTCCCACCGGTACCTGGGCGTCCTCATGTTCTCGCAGTACATCGAAACCCGCTACGCCGCCGAACTTTTGGCCGATGATGCCGCCGGAATCGGCTACTTGCTCAAGGACCGGGTGGCCGATGTGGCTGACTTTGTCGAAGCACTCGAACGCGTGGCCGCTGGCGGCACGGCCCTCGACCCCGAGGTGGTGACACAGCTCATGGGCGCTTCCCGAAAGACGGACTCACTGTCGGTCCTGAGCGGGCGCGAGCGCGACGTGCTCTCCCTCATGGCCGAAGGTCGCTCGAACGCCGCTATCGCCAAATCGCTGGTGGTGTCCGAGGGTGCGGTGGAAAAGCATGTGGCCAACATCTTCACCAAGTTCGACCTGCCGGTGTCCCAATCGGATCACCGCCGGGTGTTGGCCGTCTTGCGCTTCTTGGAGAGCTAACCCGCCTCGTCCAGCTGAGGACGCCGCGTTGGTTGGTCCTTCTGCCCGTCGGCCTTGGTCAGAGCCAGGAAGGTGACGAAGCCAGCGATGATGAGGCCACGCGGACAGGTGATGACATTGCCGGCCCGGTTTCTGCACGGCGGTTGCCGGGTATGAACAGGGCTCGCAGCAACCAGGAATGAACAGAACAACGGGCAGATCACGGAAAGGTGGTGACGGCACCATGGGCCAAACCGAACCGAACGATGCCACTCTCGACGAGGAGCGGGTCGAGGCGAGCAGTGAGCATGATGCCGATCGTCCTCCGACCGAGGATGAGGAGCGCGAAGCAGCTTTGGCCAAGGAGAGGATTTCAGCGGCTGAGGCTCAAGACGTGGCGGAGCACTACGAGGAAATGACCCGACTCGGCGCCAATGACAAGGGCGAGGGCCGTATCGACTGACGAAACTCCACTCGCCGCTCAGGACTCCGAGCTGGGTGCGTCTGGCTCAGGGTCCAGGGGCTGAATTCTGGAGCGCCAGCGCGACGAACGTCACGGACTCGGTTCCATTGCCACCCGGGATCACCAACCCGGCGCCCACTCCTCCGCCGGTTCCTATCGCCGCCAACACCAATGGCGTCACCTGCGTGAACCCGAAGTTGACTCCATTGACGCAAAATCCTCCACCGCCGCAATCCACGTCGAGTTGTAGACCACCTTGGCCGGTCACCAGGACCGGCAGGGCACTGGTCACACCGGCTCCCGTCAAATAGAGGTAAGAGGGAAACGTGCCCGACTCAGTGCCCGACTGATCCGGACCGATGTAACCCGTCAGTGTTCCGTTGCATGACCCTTGGCCGGCGTCAGTCATGGCCACCGCCGGATAAGGCTGGATCGTGAGTTGGCACGTCCCGGTGAATTGGATCGTCACTGGCTGCGTCGCCGATGCCGTTCCACCAGGTGCCGCCACCGCTAAGCCGAGGGTGAGAACGACAAGCGCCCCACCACTGAAAATCCGCCGGAATCCGCCCACGCGTTGGTCTCCTATCCCGTCGACCAGTCGACCCGCCCGGGTCCCCTGACACGGTAGTTGGGGAAACGGCGTCCCTCAATGGCGCAGGCGATTCCGCCGGACCGGAAATAATACCTCTGCGACAGAGGTATTATGGGGTCATGCCAGCGGCTGCCTCACGCTCCGACATCCCCGTGGTCGCGCCGGATGAGGATCTCCATCTCGAGGCCGACCAGTTCCTGGCGGTACTGGCCTCGCTCACGCGCTCAGCCCGCCGCCTGGCTGGTCGCCCCCAAGAACTGTCCGCCCTCACCGACGCCGGGCTCGAACTGGTCCGCCTGGTGACCCGCCGCCCCGGCATTTCGGTGGCCCAGGCCGCGGATGAGCTGCAGGTGGCCCCCAATACGGTCAGCACGCTGGTGCGGCAGCTGACCGAGCAGGGCTTTCTGGTCCGCCAGGTCGATCCGGATGATCGGCGGGTGGCCCGGCTGGCCTTGAGCCCGACCATGGAGCGCAAGGTGGGCGCCTTCCGGGACCGCCGGGTCATGGTGCTGGCTGAATCGTTGGCCAAGCTGCCACCGACCCGCCAACGGGCCTTTGTCAACGCACTGGCCGTCCTCGAAGAGGTGGCCGGTGATCTTTCGCAAAAAGAAGCCCCCCGATGAACGCGGCATCCACCCTGCTCGAACCTCGACCGCGGCGGCTCGGTCGCCCCGACGCCAGCGCAGAGCTGCCGGCCAACTACAAGTGGGTGGCCCTCTTCATCTCGACCCTCGGCATGCTCATGGCCAGCATCGATGGCTCCATCGTGCTGATCGCACTGCCCGACGTCTTCAAGGGGATCGGCCTCAACCCGCTCGAACCCGGCAACAGCTTCTACCTGCTCTGGATGATCCTGGGCTTCCTGGTCACCACCAGCGTGCTCGTGGTCACGCTCGGCCGTTTGGGCGACATCTACGGCCGGGTCCGTACCTACAACCTTGGCTTCGCCGTCTTCACCTTCTTCTCCCTGATGCTGTCCATCACCTGGATGACCGGTCACGCCGGCGGCATCTGGCTCATCGTCATGCGCATCTTCCAGGGCGTGGGCGCCGCCATGCTGATGGCCAATTCGGCCGCCATCATCACCGACGCCTTCCCGGCCGAGCGGCGGGGTATGGCGATGGGCATCAACCAGGCCGCCGCCATCGGGGGCACCTTCATCGGGCTGGTCCTGGGCGGACTCTTGGCTCCGATCGAATGGCGGCTGATCTTCCTGGTCTCGGTACCCATCGGCCTCTTCGCCACCGTCTGGGGCTACCTCCAGCTGCGTGAGCTGAGCGAGCGCCGGCCCGCTCGCATCGACTGGCCCGGCAACATCACCTTCGCCGTCGGCCTCATCCTGATCATGATCGGCATCACCTATGGCATCGAGCCGCACGGCCACAGCACCACCGGCTGGACCAGCCCGTTCGTGTTGGCCTGCCTGATCATCGGCTTCCTCCTGCTGGTCGCCTTCGGGTTCATCGAGAAGCGCTCGCCCGAGCCGATGTTCCGCCTCGATCTGTTCCGCATCCGCGCCTTCACCAGCGGCGTGCTGGCCAGCTTCCTGGCCGCGCTGAGCCGGGGCGGGCTGATGTTCATGCTCATCATCTGGCTGCAGGGCATCTGGCTGCCGCTTCACGGCTACAGCTTCGCCCGTACCCCGCTGTGGGCGGGCATCGCCATGATCCCGCTCACCGTCGGCTTCTTCATCGCCGGTCCCCTCTCAGGCGTGCTCTCCGACCGCTACGGAGCCCGACCCTTCGCCACCGGGGGCATGATCGCCACCGCCGTCGTGTTCTTGCTCCTCGAACTGATGCCGGTGAACTTCGCCTATTGGCAATTCGCCGTCGTGCTGTTCATCGGTGGGTTCGCCATGGCCTCGTTTGGTTCGCCCAACCGCACCGGGGTGATGAACAGCCTGCCGCCCGAGAGTCGCGGCGTCGGGTCGGGCATGAACACCACCTTCCAGAACTCGGCCCAGGTCGTCTCGATCGGCATCTTCTTCTCGCTGATGATCGCCGGACTGTCGACCTCGCTGCCCCACAGCCTCTACAGCGGGCTCACCGCCAACGGCATTTCCTCGGCCGCCGCCAGGCAGGCCGCCAGCCTGCCACCGGTCTCCACGCTGTTCTCCGCCTTCTTGGGCTACAACCCGGTGCAGCACCTGGTCGGCACGAGCGCCCTCTCCCACCTGACCGCGGCGCAGCAAGCCGTGGTGAACGGTCACAGCTTCTTCCCGAACCTGATCAAGGGACCCTTCCGATCAGGGCTGCACGACGCCTTCGACTTCTCGATCGTGGCCAGCCTGATCGCCGCCGCCGCCTCCTGGAGTCGGGGCGGGCGCTATGTCCACACCAGCCAGCCGGCCACCACCGCGCCCAGCACCGAGGAGCTGATCGCAGAGACGGCCGAGGCCGCCGTCCTGGCGGACTGAACCACCAGCTCAACGGGGCTATTCCCTCGGTTGGGGACAATCGGCCCAACATCGGTTTTGGGGCGCAAGTCTCAGTAGCTCAACTCGTTCCCATGGCCGTTGACGTCACGCCCGTTCCCCCGGATATCTGCGGTGCCATCTCAGCCTCGGTTCGTGCCCGCCATCGGCACGATGACCCGGCGCGCCGCGATCATCGTGACCCTGGCCCTGGGCTTTGGGGCCGTCCCAGCCCTGACCTCGTCTGCCGGGGCGGCTCCGTCGGCAGCTCACACCCCAGCCCAGGGAGCGACCGCACCCTGGGGGCAGCCAAGGACCCTTGATGCCAACCCGGACATCGATCGCCCGGTCACCACCGATGGCGAGCTGCCACACGTGTCGGGCCAGGCCCAACAGTCCGGCGCTTCGTCCAACTGGGCCGGGCTGGTGGACACCGGGAGCGGCTACACCTCGGTCAGCGCCGACTGGGCGGTGCCCAGCGTGGTGCCCTCGCAGGCGAATGAGGCGTCGGGCACCTGGATCGGGATCGATGGGGCGACCGCCAGCGACCCGTCCATCATCCAAGCCGGCACGGCGCAGGACACCTCTGGCGGGTTGACCAGCTACTACGCCTGGTACGAGGACTACCCGAACCCGCCCGTCTACGTCGGAGCCGTGTCGCCCGGGGATGAGATGCAAGCCTCTGTCGAAAAGGACTCCTCGAGCACCTGGACGGTGTTCATCTCAGACCTCAGCAGCAATCAAGTCAGCAACGACACTCTCAGTTACAGCGGCCCCGGCGAGTCAGCCGAATGGATCGAAGAGATACCGTCGGGAAGCCCGCAGCCCGGGCTGGCCGACTTTGGCCGGGCTGAGTTCACCAACATGAACTTCACCAGCCTGATCCCCGGCGATGTCATCTCGATCGTGACGGAGCTGGTGAACAGCATTGGCGGCATCATCGCCTATCCAGAGGGCGCAGGCGGCAACGACCTGACGGTGACCTACGGCCAGCCAACGAGTTCGGGCACCGGCTCGGCACCACCAGTCACCAGCTCGCCACCACCGACCATCACCAGCTCGCCACCCCCGACCACTTCCCCGCCGCCCGGCGGGCATGGCTACTGGTTGGTGGGTTCAGACGGCGGGATCTTTAGCTTCGGCTCGGCGCAGTTCTACGGCTCGACCGGCAATCTTCGGCTCCAGCGTCCTGT
>DASXFC010000016.1:0-57420 GCA_036489775.1 Acidimicrobiales bacterium
TCCCTGCAACGCGCTCCGGTTGTCGAGCGCGACGACCGCCGCTCCGCCGATTGCACCGGCCAGCTTTCGCGCCGAATCCTTGTCAGCGCTCGAGAGCTGGAGGTTCTCGCCACCGGCAGCAAGCTGGCGCGCGATGGCCGATCCGATGCCTCCGGTGCCGATGATCGCCGTGGTCATGATGGAGACCTCCGCTTCGTCGGGAAGCTCACTCCGACGTGCTGGATGGCCATTGATCGGGGAGCCAATCTCCCCCCGGGTCCGTCGTTTGCCCCACTTCGATCAGATGGTTATCCGGATCGCATACTCAGTGGCGAGCGAGCGTGTCACCGCCTCCAGCCCGCCTTTACGGCATAACCCGCCGCGATGAAAGCGGCAGCGATGCCAGCACCGATCCCTCGCGACGCACCGGTGACGATCACCACCTTCTTCTCCGCTCGAGACGCACCATGCTCCGGCCCGGACCCCGGCTTTGCACTTGCTGAAGATGTCATCGACGCTCTCCTGCGCTCGTTGGGACCAGACCGGGTCGCCGACCTCAGAGGTACAAGGGCCCACAGGGACCGAGTCGCTGGCGTGATCCTACCGTCGAGGTTGCGAGCGGGTTGGGGCTCGTTGTCGTCGTCAAAATCAGGCGCTTGCGATCATCTGGGGGCGGAGGCTCGATGCAGTGAGCTTGCACGCACCGGCGCCCAGGAACCTGATCGAGAACGCTGGCACGACGAGGTCGAGTAATCGATCCGGCTGCGCCCGTTGAATCGGACCACATCGGACAACGGCAAAGTTGTTTGCTCATGGACCGAAGCATGTTGCTATCGGTCAGGTGAAGCTGTCGCTCTCAACTCCGGGATGCACTGGACTGTCGACGTCTTGGAGAAACTCAAGAATGGTCTGTCCGAAGAGGCTCGGGTGAGTGAAGCGAAACATGTGCCCCGTGCTGGGAAGCACCACCTCACGGGCGTTCAGGAGGCCTTGGCATAACTCCCGAGCGGCTTGTGATCCAACGAGCCGATCGTCTGCGGGAGTGATGAGCAGAGTGGGAACGTGGATTTTGGCGAGCTGATCGCGTACATCAAAGGAGAGAACGCTGGTGACGCGGGCGCTGTAGGAGGCTCGTGGGGTGTTCTCGATGAACAACTGGCGGTAGTCGTTCTGGCGATGGGGGATCTCGGCGTCATGGTCGAACGGCGACGCAAGCTCGCGAGCATGAAAACGCAGCGTGCCTTGCCGGTAGAGCGGTCCGGCGGCGTAGCGCGAGCCTCGGGCGGCAACCCCCTTCCAACGTGGGAGGGGGTTGGCTGCAAACCCGCCCGAGAGCACCAGTCCACGTAATCCGGCTGGTTGTCTGAGCGCGAAGGTGAGGCTGATGACGGCGCCGAAGGAGTCGCCAACGAGCACATAGTCAGACAAACCCTCGACCTGCATGGCGAGAAAATCGGTATAGCCGTCGATCTGGTCGAGCCCTTCGGGGAGGCTCATTGTGCGCACCGGATAGGCCCGCAGCGGGGCGAGCTGGCGCTCGTCCCATGGAGCACCAGAGAAGCAGGGAACTGTGACGAGTGTTGGTCTGGCAGTGGTTGACATAGTGACCCTCTCCAAAATCGATGACGTGTCACCAACATACCATGACGCGTCACCCATTGGCCATAGGCTAAGGGGATGGAGCCAATAGAGGAGTTCCGCTACCTGGTCCTTGCCGCGCAGCGTGAAGGGGCGCGGGCGCTTGCGACGGCGCTCAAGCCACACGATCTGACGCCCTCGCAAGCTGAGGCGATCGCCGTTCTGCGTGACGCCGGGCGACCGCTGACGGTGAGGGAGATCGGGCAGCGTCTCGTATGCGAAGGCGGTAGCCCGAGCAGGTTATTGAGCACGCTCACGCACAAGGGGTTTGTGAAATCGACCACTGGCTCTGCAGATAGGCGAACCACATTGCTGTCCCTCACCAGGGTGGGCATCGACGCCGGGCGAACGGTGGGCCAGATCGAGCAGAACCTCTATGGAGCAATCAGCATTACGTTGGACGAGGATGAGGTGATGGCAGTGCTGCCAGTGTTGCGTGCCCTAGTAGGACCGCTCCCGGCGGGGCGGGCGTTGCAACGCCGGATGGCCGACGGGGTGCAATCGAACTAGGGGCCGTTGAATAGTCGCCTTCCGGGGCACACGTTCGTTCCAGCAAGTCCGAACACCTCGCTTGGCGACGCTGGCGGCGTCTCCCGCCTTATCGAAGAGGCGGAGCTTGCCGCCATCGACGGGGTAGGGACCGTGACTGTAACGCGGCGGATTTCAGCAGCGGCATAGCCGTGACCTTCGGTTGGACACCAGAAGGCATGGGCCAACGGACGATCTATGAGCGCTCTGCCTATGGGCCGGTCTCGGTGGCTGTCAGAGATGAAGCCCTGGCATCCTTCCTCCTTGCTCCTCAGGAATGGATGGTAACGGCGTACCCATCGGGGTCAGCAAACGCGAACGTCCGGCCAAATGGACCATCGAAGGGCTCGGTGACGATCCGAACACCGGCGTGGACAAGCCTGTCGTGCAGAACCTGCGGGTCATCGGCCTTGAGCCATAGGGCGACGCCCCAGCCGAGTCGCTCGACCGCCTGCAAGTCAACTGCGGGCTCACGAACAGCAAAGGGGATAGGGGCAGTGGCAAAGACCACTGCCCCTGGTGGGCTCTGGGCTGCCCGCTCAAGGCCAAGCTGCTCCGAATAGAACGCAGCCGACACCTCCAGGTCACTGACCTGTAGTGCGATGAAGTCGGGTCCGATGACTCTCACTGGCGCTCCTCTATAGTTGTCAGGCTGCCTGATAACTATATCAGGCAGCCTGACAAGCGCAAGCCTCCGACGGGGAAGGCAGGGAATCGAGTGCCAAGAGCCGAGGAAATGTCGGGTTACCTGGTCAAGCGTGCTCAATCGGTGATCCATCTCGCTCTAGAGGAGATCGTCTCTAAACAAGGACTCGGGATCCCCCACTACGTCGTACTCACGTTGCTGGCTGAGATGCCTGGATTACCCAACGCCGAGCTTGCCCGCAAGGCGTTCGTGACGCCCCAGTCAATGAACGAGGTCCTCAAGCAGCTCGAAGCTTCCGGGTTAGTGGAACGTCACCAGAGTCCGTCAAATGCACGGATCCTCTGCGCTCACTTGACCCACGCGGGCGAGAAGAAGTGGCGGTCGGTCGATTTCGGCGTTCAGGAATTGGAAGAGCGTCTGCTCAGGGGTCTCACGCAGGACGAAGTCAGAGTTCTGAACCGATCGCTCAAGACGATCATCCGGAACATGACTCCGGCGGCGTGAGGTTCACCGTCCGCCGAATTGCTCCTCGCGAACCGCGACCAATAACGGGCCTCATGACAGAGAAAGCCGGATCCGTGGCATTTTTGTGGGATCCCACGGATCTTCGGGCCATCTTCGGCTCACGTTCCGAGCTGGGTTTGCCCTCTTCTACGACGGCGGAAGGTCCCGCACCGTCGCCATCGGCGCCGCCACGGTTCGTGTCTTCCACCAACTGAGCTTGGCCCGGGCTACCATCCATGAGCAATCCGAACAGCTCAAAGCTGCTGCTTCTCAGCACCTCCCTGCCGAAGTGCTCGATGTGTTCGATCGGAGCATCCAGGACTTCCTCGATGAAGGCATCCCCGCCGAAAGCATCAAGGCCGGCGATGCACTCAGCCAGTTCACGCTCAACGACGCCAATCGCACGCCGACGAGTCTCAACCAGCTTGTCGAGCACGGCCCAGCCGTCATCGTCTTCTACCGGGGCGGTTGGTGCCCCTATTGCAACCTGGCCCTGCGCACGTACCAACACGAACTCCTCCCCCAGCTGAATCGGTTCGGTGCCCGGCTGGTAGCTATCAGCCCGCAGACACCCGACGAGTCACTTTCCACAGCTGAAAGGGCTGCCCTGGAGTTCACCGTGCTGTCGGACCCTGGAGCTCGCCTGGCGGATCACATCGGCATCGCGTTCGAACAAGCTGACGACGTCCTGGCCGCCCAGCGCGAACTCGGGCTGGACTTGGCCAAAGTAAATGCCGAGGGAGCAGTCCGCCTGCCCCGACCAACCGTGCTCATCGTCGACCAAAATCGCATCGTACGCTTCGTCGATGTCCAGCCCGACTACACCGCCCGCACAGAGGCAGCCGACATCGTCGCTGCGCTCACCGATCTGACATAGGACAGCGAGCGACACCGTCGCCAGACGGCTAAGCGCTCGGCGTAGCACGCGGGTCAAACTCTCCCAGCACACCGAGATCACCCGGCTGGCCGAGTATGGAGAGCTGATCTCCCGCGGCGAACTCCGTGTCGCCGTCGGGCACGAAGGTCTGGTCGCCGCGCGTGATCGACGTGATCAACAGACCACTCGGTAGCGCCGCCTGGCGAAGTGTCTTTCCAACAATCGGCGAGCGAGCCGCGATGGTGACCAACACCGCTCCCGTCATTGTCCCCATCTCACTCAGTCGCTGCGCACTGGCAGCCAACTCGGTTCGGTAGGCACGGACGACATCAGATATCGACAGCGTGCCGACCACTCGCCGATCACCATCGAGGACGGGGACCCACGACTGTGGTGCTTCAGTCAAGCTCTCCAATGCCACATCGAGCCTGCTATTGGCAGACACCGTCGGTGCTCCGGCATCGGCCAGGTCACCGACTACTCGGCGCTCCACATTCGAAGTCCCTGCGGTGCGGGACACGGTGCCCTCAAAGCGACCGTTTCCATCAACCACTGGAGCGCCCCCAAGACCGGCTCGCTCCAGAGCAGCCATTGCCTCAGTTCGGTCTCGGCTCGCCTTGAGCACCACGCGGGGTTTGGCCATGGCCCGAGCCGTTGGAATGGCGGCAAGCAGGGGAAGTCCGGCCAAGAGCCGCTGGGCAGGAGCATCGGCACGGCTTTTCAGTTGGCTGCGGTAGATGGTGTCGTCGCCTTGGCGGACAATCAGCCACGAGATCCCGACCGCCACCATGGCAGGAGTGATGATGGACAGACTGCCGGTCATTTCGGCCACCATCAACATGACGGCTAGTGGCGCGCGTGAGATGCCCCCGAAGCAGCTCATCATGCCGACGATGACATAGGGCGCCGGGCTGTGGCCCATGGAGGGGACCACCGGCTCGAACAGGCGCCACACCGACGCACCGAGAAAGGCCCCGATCACCATGCCGGGCCCGAAGATGCCGCCCGATCCTCCAGAGCCGATCGATAGTCCAGTCGCCACGATCCGGGCCAGCGGGAGAATCAACACGATCCACAGTGGAATGGCCAGCAGACCATGACCCAGGCTGTCTTGTATCCAGCCATAACCGGTGCCGAGCACCTCTGGAATGACGATGCCGATGGTGCCGACCAGGGCTCCGCCGATGGCCGGGTTGATCCAGCGGGGCCATGGAAGCCGGTGGAAGAGGTCGACCATTCCATAAAAACTCTTGGCGTAGAGGAGTCCGACCACGCCGGCCAAGAGACCAATCAACGCGAACCAGATCAACTGGATCGGGTCGCTGAAGTGATAGGTCGATACATAGCCGAAGAGGGGTGAGAACCCCTCGACCGAGCTGAAGACGACGTAGCTGACGGCCGAGGCGATGAAGCACGGCAATAACGCGGCCGGCTCGAAGTCGTCGCGGTAAAGGATCTCAGCGGCCAACACCGCGCCGCCCAGGGGCGCACCGAAGATGGCACCGATGCCCGACCCGACTCCGGTGGCTACCGCGATGCGTCCATCGGCCGGCTCGAGATCCAGCACCCGGGCCAAGAGCGAGCCGAATCCAGCGCTGATCTGACCCGTCGGCCCTTCCCGACCGCCCGATCCGCCCGATCCGATGGTGAGGGCAGAGGCAACGATCTTGACGATCACGGCGCGAAAGCGAACGCCGCGGGGATTGTGGTGCACCGCCGAGATGGCGGCGTCGGTGCCGTGACCCTCGGCCTCGGGAGCGAACCGGTAGACGAGCAACGCGCCGAGGAGGGCCCCGAAACCCGCGACAAGGGGAAGAGCCCAGGACCGGGCGGCTGATGCTGAGGCATGGCGGGCACCTTCGCCCACCGGGGTCGGGACCCGGTAGCCGGTGAGCACGCCCAAGAACAGGTGGGTGCTGAATGTCAAAGCTTCGTAGAAGACGATGGCACCCAAGCCGGCCACCGCCCCAATCAGTACACCGAGCACAGTCCACTTCTTGAGGTACGAGGCCGCCGAGACCCATCGGCCGGCCCGAGCGCTTAGTCCCCGGGCCCAGGTAGCCCGAGTCGAGTGAGACTTCGCGGGCTCGCTCACAGATCCCAACCGGTACTCCAGTCCTGCTCAGGTACTTCACCAGCTGCGTCTGCCAGCTGCGAAAGGGCGACCACCACCGATCGTTGGGTCTCAGGTGCGACGCCGTCGAGCAATGCGGCGATTTCCTGGCGTCGTCGGGCCGACACTGCATCAATGAGGTGTCGACCACTCTCGGTCAGTGCGATGCGCACCTGACGGCGATCATGACGGTCCGTTCGGCGGCGCACCAGGCCCTTCTTGACCAAGCGCTCAACCAGACGCGAGGCAGTCGGCGGCGTCACTGCTACCGCTTCGGCCAGTGTTGCAACTCCTTGAGGCCCGCGGGAGGCCAGTACCACCAGCGAGCGGTACTGGGTGAGGGTGACTTCCTCACCCGCGTCAGCCAATGACCGGGCGGCGATGGCGACCAGCACCCGGCTGGCGCTGAGTACGGCATCGACCATGAGTTCCTGTTCGACCCCGGCCGCATTCCGACTTGCATGCATTAGCTAATCATTGCATGTACTAATGACTGGGCCAACACCTCTTTTGGCTTCGCACTCGAATCCTTCTGACCAGCCTCTTGGTCTTCGCTGGTCTGGCAGCCTTCGTTGGGTTCAAGGCGTCGACAGCGAGCAGTGCACCCCGTCCCCCTCTCCCGCCATCGGCGCAGTGGTGAACCGGACCTATCGGTCGGGTAGTGATGAGGATGCGCGCTCCACGCTCGCCATTATCGGGTGCTGGCCAAACCACCCGGGGATGCGGCGAGTGAGCTTGGACGGACCTTGGAGTGCAATGCGCCCGGCTGCGACCTCGTCGCCGAACTGGGCATCGCCCATCCACACTTGCGTCAGGGACCGAAGATCCGCCTCAATGACCACATCCACGGCATGACCGGGGTCCGTTAAACAGAGATCGACTTCCTGCGTATCGACGACTACCCAATAGAAGCGCCGCTTGGCCGGCACGGAAGGGAAGACCAACTGCACAACCACCCGGACCTCATCGAGGCCCGGAGCGAGATACCGACGAACGTCCCATAGCAGCAGGCCGGGATCGAGGTCCTCTGGGCCATAGTCGCTACGTGCCCAACGCTGGCCCCACGCGCCAAGCCCCAAGATGAGGGGGAACAACTCTTGCCCCGCTTCCGTGGGGTGATAGGTCGTCCCATCTGCGCCTCGTTTGACGACACCAGCAGCCTCGAGCTCTCTGAGGCGCTTGGTGAGCAGGGCGGGCGAGCAGGTGGGGACGCCCCGTCGGATCTCGTTGAAGCGGCTGCTACCGGTGAGCACCTCCCGCAAGATGAGTGGGGTCCAGCGCTGGCAGAGGACTTCGGCTGCCTTGGACACGGGGCAAAACTGGCTATATCCAGTCACGCCCATCACGTTATCTCGCGCTTCAGAATCTGTACTTGTCTCGGACCGATGTCCATTGGACAATGCGGAAGGGCGTGTCGAGTGGCTTGCCCGAGAACTCAGGTCCGACGGTGATCACGGAGGGAAACATGAACCCCAACCAAGCTCTCTGGGAGAAGGGCGACTTCACCCGAATCGCCTCCAGCATGGGTGATAGTGGAGATGCGCTTGTCGAACGGATCAACATCACGCCGGGATCCGACGTCCTCGACTTGGGCTGCGGTAACGGCACCACCGCGGTGCCCGCGGCCAAGCGGGGCGCCAACGTGCTCGGTATCGACATCGCTCGCAACCTCGTCGAGGCAGGCAACCTCCGCGCCAAAGATCAGAATCTCGCTAACCTCCGATTTCAATTCGGCGACGCCTGTGCCTTGGACGACGTCAGTAACGACAGCTTTGACCTCGTGGTCTCGGTCTTTGGCGCCATGTTCGCACCCCGACCGTCCGACGTCGCCAGGGAGATGGTGCGGGTGACCAGGCCGGGTGGCCGCATCGTCATGGGCAACTGGATCCCCGGCGATCCGACGCTGGTGGCCCAGATCCTGAAGATCAGCTCCGCCTACTCCCCGCCACCCCCTGAGGGCTTTGTCAGTCCGATGACCTGGGGCATCGCCGAGACTGTCGTGGAGCGCTTTGTCGGCGCTGGGATAGCGACCAAGTCAATCACGTGTGAGCCGGACACATTTGTTTTCGAAGCGCCAGTGTCGCCCACCGAGTATCTGACGTGGTTCCGCGACTACTACGGGCCGACCATGAACGCCTTTGATGCCGCTGGTCAAAGCGGACGTGCCGATGAGCTGTTCGGCGAGCTGGACGAACTGTTCAACGGCCAGAATACAAGCTCCGATCCCGCCGTGACAGCGATCCCAGCAATGTTCCTCAGAGTGACAGTCGGGGTCTAAGTATCACCTAGCGACCGATCACGTGGGTCCTCCCAGGAAGACCGCTCGAGCGATGTCGTCACTCTCGCAAAGCTCGGAGGTTAAACCCTCGAATCGGATTCTTCCCCGTTCCATGAACACGGCCCGCTCGCAGATGGAGGCCGCAATGTTGAGGCTCTGCTCGACCATGACGACGGTGACACCGCCGGCGTGGATCTGCCGCACTGCCGACAGGAGTTGCTGGACGACGACCGGAGCGAGGCCCAAAGAGAGCTCATCGATGCACAAGAGCTTCGGATCCTGGAGGATTGCCTTCGCCAACGCCAGCTGCTGCTGCTCGCCACCCGAGAGGCTCCCCGCCTTCTGCCAGTGCCGCTTCCCCAAGATGGGAAAGATCTCCTTGACGATGGCTCCCTGCTGGCGCTGTCTCGCCCTGTCCTTGCGGAGAAGGAGGCCCTGCATATCGAGATTCTCCGCCACGGTCAGGTCGTTGAAGACCCCTCGGCCACCGATCACGAGCACGAGACCCTGGGCCGCCAGCTTCTCCGCCGGCGCGCCTGTGATATTCCGACCCTCGTAGAGGATCTCGCCTGCACCCGGGCGCTCGAGGCCGCAGATCGTGCGCAGCAAGGTCGACTTTCCGGCACCGTTCGTTCCCAACAAGGCCAGCGCCTCCCCTCGCTGTACTTGGAGATGCAGCTCGAAGAGCACCTGTACGGAGCCGTACGAGAAATCGAGGTCGCGCACGGTGAGAAGCGCATCGCCCTCAACCTCCTGACGCGAGACGAAGGGTGGTCGCCGAGCTAGCTCCATCCGTCGCTCCAGGACAGGTTCGTGACCTTCCAGCAGCTACAGGACGAGTACCACTCGGCTGGCCGCCATTGCTGCCCACCCGTCGGATCTTGCACGTTCGTTACGTCCATCGGACCAGCGGGATAGGAGAGGCTGAGCGAACCGGCATTCACCAGGCCTCCGGGCAGGGCGGCTTGAGCGAGCGTGGTCATATGCTGCATGGCGGCAACCAAGACGGCCACTTGCGCACACGCATCGCCATCGAGTTGGCCAGCGAGACGGTGTTGATCGTCGGCCGGTGGCTGACCGGCCGCACTGGCCAGCTTGTCACACTCAGTGGTAGCCGCATTGGGCTGATAGCCCGCCGTGTTGGTCTCACCTTCCTGGTCGGTGGTGATGGCGATGGCCCCATTGAAGCCTGACGAAATGGGCGTGGAGCTGTCCGCTATGAGCGCCATGGACTGATCGTTCATGATGATGTATTTCGGGTGGTAGTTCTGTCCCTGCGCATACGTGGCGAAATCGGTGATGACATCGCGTGCCGTCTCAAGGACGGTGGTGACCCCGGCGGAATGGAATTGTTCGACGGCAGCCAGATCCTGCGTCGGAAGGTCCGGTTCGACGGCCGATGTGTCGCACCCATAATTGAAGGTCGAGGCAATGCTCACTCCGATCGACGCCAGGTCCGAGGCGATCGCAGTGTTGAGCTCGGGGTAGCAACTCTGCTCGATGATGCCGATCTTCTGGCCCGAGAGCAGCCCGAGCTGTTGAGATCCGAACACATAGTCCTTTATCAATCGGTCGTAGTCCGTAGTCGAACTCAAGACGTACGGATAGAACTGCTGCATGGCCGGTGTCTGTGGTGAGGTGTAAAACAGATCGGGGATGGATTCCTGCGGGATGCAGTTGAACTCCTGCGGGTTGTACAAATTGTTGATGACGGCGAAGTCACCGTCCTGCTTCATTTGAAGGCAGAGAGACTGCTCACTGCTGGCCAGGAGCACGTCATCGCCGTAGTACACAGGAACGAGCTTGCGACACTGAACGCCACCGAAGCTGTTGTAGAGGTTGAACACGGCGTTGTACATGGCCTCCATGTCTTGGGTCGTGGGAACGCCGATCAAATCATTGAGGGCCCCGAGGTCAACGATGACCACACCGATCTTGATCTGCGTGGAGGTGACCCCAGACGTGGTTCCGCCCAGACAAGTGCTCGTCGTCTGGGTCGTCGGAGTGGTGCTCGGATTCGTCCCAACCTCCGCTGAGGAGCTGGCTGAGCCCTCGGTCACCGCTGACCCGGAGAGACCACTCCCGCCTGAGACCGGCGAGCCGGAGGAGAGACTCGATCCCGCGGGGCCGACAGAACCCGATGGCGTGGTCGTTGTCGTCGTCGTTGTTGTTGGTGGTGCGGTGGTGGTAGTGGCCGAGGTGCGCCCGCTGGTCGCGTTGGCCGCGCTGGCTGATGCCGGAGCGGAGCTGGTCGCGGTGGGTACCAGGGCCCAGGCCACCAGAGCAACCACGAGCAGCGCGCCAACGGCGGCGAAGACCTTCTCTGCCGCCGGGCCCTGCCGTGACCACAAGCGAAACTCCTGGAATGGCTTCATGGCTCTTCCTCCCCTGTGGGTCGTTCGTCGTTCGCGGACACGCCGACGGCCAACGATGAAGCTCGTGATCGGTTGGACCGCGAGATCGCCACCTCGTCTGTCCCGAGGTAGCTGGCGACGACAAGTGGGTTGGCACGGATCTCCTCTGGCGTCCCGCAGGCAATCATCTGGCCCTCGACCATGGCGTAGACCCGGTCGCAGAGATCCATCAACAGCGGCATGTCGTGCTCGACGATCACGATGGCGCAGTTCAGCTCGTCGCGCAGGCGGCGCAAGAGTGGCCCGAATGCTTCGGTCTCACGTTGCGCGATACCAGCGGTCGGCTCGTCGAGAAGGAGCAGCTTCGGCTCCCCCGCCACCTGGAGGGTGAGGTCGCAGATGCGCCGACTCCCGGTAGAGAGCTCGCCCGTTAAGGTGTCGGCGAAGTCACTCAATCCCATCCGGGCAATCAATCCGTCCGCCTCGTCGCGGCATGACTGTTCGACTCTCCGAGTCCATGGTGCACGAACCATCGACGCAATGGTGCCGATCCCCTTGCGCGATCCGATCATCGTCTGCACCGTTTCCCGCACCGTGAGCCCGGGAAAGAGATGGGCTGCTTGGAAACTTCGGCCCATGCCTAAGCCAGCACGGAGATCAGGAGGCAGCGTCGTCACGTCGGACCCCAGCATGGTGACCGAACCGCGGTCCAGTCGAGTGACACCCGAGATGGCGTCGATCAACGTGCTCTTGCCCGCACCATTCGGTCCGATCAAGCCGACGATCTCGCCGGGGTACACCTCCATCGTCGCCCCTTGGAGGGCCCGTATCCCACCGAAGCGGACGTGTACGTTGGTGACCACCAGGACTTCGCGCTCTGGTGCGGCGTGGTCGGGTCTGAGCTGCCAGGCCTCCAGCTTCTTCAAGAAGACGCCCCATAGTCTGACGGCGACACCCGCGATCCCTGTCGGATAGACCATGAGCACCACGAGCATCAGCACGCTCGGAAAGGCGACCTGCAGAGCCGGTTGTGAGCCCAACAGGAAATAGGTGGGCAGGTACAAGACCATCGCTGCCGCGATGGCACCGCCGATGGAGCCCAGTCCACCGACGACCGGAATAGCCAATAACGAGAGGGACACCGCAGGAACGAATTGGTCAGGGTTCACTACTAGCCAGGCATCGGCCCAGAGGACCCCGGCCATGCCGGCCACGAATCCGCTCACGGCGAGGACGGCGAGTTTGACCGTGGTCGGATTGACACCATGCGCAGCCGCAGCACGCTCGTCGTCGCGCACAGCAACGATGAGACGTCCTGGCGTCGATGATCGGAGGCCACGGATGGCGGCTGCCACCACCACCAGGACGGCGACCGCGATCAGGTAGATAGAAAGCTGAGTGCTCGGATGCCCGAGGCCATCCAGAAGGACCATCGGCTGCAGGTCCAGGATCGTCCCTGGGCTCGACGAGAACCAGCTCTGTTGCATCAACCATTCAGAGGCCACCACGGCAAAGCCCAACGTGGTGACCGCCAACGCCAAGCCCTTGATGCGCAGGGCCGGTAGCCCGACGATAAGCATCACCCCAGCGCCAACAGCCCCGCACACCAGCAAGAGGGCCACGATGCTCCAGCCGTGATGGGCCAAGCGAGCGGCCAGGAAGGCGCCGACCCCGACCACGGCGAACTGCCCGAGGCTCAGCTGGCCGGCCCATCCGACCAGGATGGTGAGCGAGATGGCGACGATGGCGAAAACCACCACCAGCGTGAGATCGAATCGGTTCCCATCCGAGCGCAACCCCGGCAGGAACGGCAACACGACTGCGATGAAGATCCCGGCTGCTCCGAGCAGACGCCGATGGTTGTGAACGATGAATCGACTCGACACCGCCGCGGGGATGCGAAGCCGCGCCGGCTCTCCCAACACCGATCCCTCCGTCGAGAAGACCGACGCGATGAGCCTCCCGCGTACCAAGATGACGAGCAGGATCACGATGAAGAGCACCAGCTGCGCCGTTCCAGCGTTGGAGGTGAGGGAGAGCGTGACTTGCTGAATCACCCCGAGCGCCAGGCCGCCAACCAGTGCCATGGGGATGGAGACGAATGCACCGAAGGCAGCAGCTCCCAAGGCGAGCAGCAGTTGGTCCGGCCCCAGCGTCATCGCATCGAACTGTCCCGGCTGCGACGGCGCCACCAACACGGCCGACAGGGTCGACAGGGCACCCGCCAGGCCCCAGGTCAGGGCGCTCACCATTGTCGGGGAGATGCCGCACAATCGGGCGCCGTCACGATTGGAGGCCATGGCCCGAACCTTCTTGCCAAGCAGGGAGAACCGCAGGAACAACGCAAGGAGGCCCACCACGATCGGGCACACGATCATCACGGCCACATCCTGGCCATGGAGGATCACGCCGCCGACACTCCAGTTGAGGTTGAACGGCACGGGATATCCCTTGTCGAACAGATTGATGGGACTGGGCCCGATTGCATTGATATAGAGCAGAGCAGCCAGGAGCTGAGACACCCCCAACGTGAGCAGCAACAGTGAGGTGCTCGAAGCCTTGCGAGCACGCATCGGAGCGACGAAGATTCGATCTACCGCGATGCCGGTGACGGCTCCAATGCCGAGGCAGACGAGGATGGCTGGCACGTAGCCCCAGCCCCAGTCGAGCATCAGCTTGGCTAAGAAGACGGCAGGGAACGCTCCAAGCTGGCCATGAGCCAAGTTCAAAAACCGATCGGATCGGTAGACCAAGACGAGGCCCACGGCGAGGAGGCCGATCAACATCCCCGAGAGCGCGCCCAAGATGAGTGAGCCGCCGTTCACAGCCGAGACTCTCCGGTGACTGGAAAGGTCTTCACCCGCATCGGTCGGAGGATATTGACGACGGACGTCCAGGATGCCCGGCGCGATGAGACGACTTGGCGTGACCCACCTCGCCCCAACGACGTTGTTCCAGGTCGCAAAGTACAAACCCCCCGCACACGCGCCTGCGTACGTATAGAATTATCTACCGTACGGTGTTCTAGTATTTCAGCACGGCACCCTGAATGCAACCGCTGGACGATGTCAAGGTCTCCGGGAGCTTCGACTCCGGGAACACCCGCCCTGGCAACAACGCGACTCGAACAATCACGCCCTGTTCGAGCTCGTCGCTCGCGTCCTGTGCGCCGACATCTGTCGGGTGGATAATGAGTAAGGCCAATTTGGCGCCGGATGCAAGCAGTGAGATGCGAGGTCCGACCGATGTTCGGAAATGATCCCGAGCTGGCGGACGACCTTGACGGTCAGTGCCCGCGATGGCTTCCGACGGATTCGACGATGCCTTTACTCCATGGTCAGCGTCGACAGAGAAGCCCGCCCAATGAACTCCGTAGCTGCGGCAGTAACCTCTTGGATCTCGTCAATGCGCCCCGACCCGCGGGCGATCCCCGAGCATGCTGTGAACGTGATCGCCTTCCCCGCGCCACTTGGTCCGCTGCGGCCGGGTAACCACGCCACCTGGTACTTCACAGCTGACGGAGGTCGTCCATTGCCAGCACATCGCCTGAGCCGGCAGTGAGCTTCTCGAGTACGACCGTCCTTCGAGCGAACTGCCAGCTCCTTGATCCGACAACGTGCCGAGGCCAGACGGCGTGTTGGCCGTGGCGCACTCGACTACCATACCGATAGGCTTACCAGAACAAAGGGGAATGGCGAGGGGCGACTCGTTCCCACGGGGGTGGCGATGGCCGCGGTGACGGGACGACGATCGAGGTATTCGGCTGGGATCAGGCGGATCGGCGCGTCCCTGGTCGTCTGCGGCGGTTCGATCGCCGTGGTGGTCGCCCTGGCCACCGACAAAAGCAAGCAGGTCGCTGCCCCACGCCGTACCACCCCCGCCGCGCCATGCCGGCGTAGGTCATCCCTCTCGGCGCCGCACCGAGAAGCGACGGACACGGTCGAGGTGCTCAGGCGATGTCAACAGGGTGGTCTGGACGATGCGGTCTAGGTCACGGGCCATCCGACGATCGAGGTTGAGCGCGGCGTCGATCATCAGCTTGGCCAGGCCGGCGGCTTCGCCGGGCTGGCGGGCCAGGTGGCGGGTGAAGGCCTGCACTCGCTCCATGAACTCCTCGTGTTGGTAGACGGCATGCACCAGGCCGATGGCCAGCGCTTGCTCAGCATCGACTGTCTCGCCAGCCACGACCAACCATTTGGTCCAATGCGGCCCGATAATCCGCGTCAGCCGACTGATGCCGCCCGATCCCGGCACCACGGCCAGGTTGGCCAACTCGGGCAACGCAAACGTCGCCTGCACCGAGACCAACCTGAAGTCGCAGGAAGCGGCCAGCTCCACCCCCACCCCCACGCAGGGTCCTTGCACAGCCAGCACCACCGGCTTCTCCACCGATTCGAGACGGTCGAACAGATCGTGGCGAGCCCTCTCGCGGTAAGAACGGCGCAGGGACGAGCCGCTGGCCACGCCATCGGGGTGATCTGGATCGCCATCCATGGTGGTGATGTCCACCCCTGAGGTGAAGTAGCGCCCTTCGGCCGCGATCAGCAGGACCCGCAGGTCCTCCCGCTTCTCGAGGTCCTCGACGGCAGCGGCCAGAACGTCGAACATTTCGCCTGAGACGGCGTTGAGCTTGTCGTCTCGTGTAAAGGTCACGATGGCGACGTCGTCCTCGTCTCGGCGGTGGGCCTGTGCGGTCAGCGTCCCGCTCCTGGCGTGGAGACGCTGGCTTCGACCGTAGAGACCGCCATGACGTCTCGGAGCGATGGGTTCTGAGCCAGATGCATGAGGTAAAGCCCGATAGTAGTCACCGTATTCTTCGGATCTACAGGCTCGGCTGTCCCACAAGGCGATGCCGCGTGATCCACGATCCCGAGGGTCCACAGAGCATGCGGGCACGGTGCAGTCGACGGTGGAAGAGCTGGATGAGCTCGGCGTCTCGACGTCCATGGTCGGACAGGACGAATTGTTCGAGTTCGACCTCCGACTCGGGCCAGTCGTCAGGTCGCCAGCCCAGCAACTGATGCACGTCATCGAGATCGGCGCTGACGACCCCAGCGCCCAGCTCGTCGACCCGTTCGAGGTGACGAGCCAATCGCACCGACATGCGGTGTCGGTATCGCTCGTACCCCGAGTCTGGCGGGTAATCCTCGAGACTCCTCGCCAGGTGCCGGTGCGCCGCCCCAAACGGGGAACCAACCGGATCGGGCTCCTGCACCTCTTCGAGCTCCACGCCCATGACGTATGCGATGCCTTCGAGGGCAAGCAGATTCGATTCGATGACCCAGTGATGGTTCAGCATGTAGTCGGCTCCCGGCACGGGGTCGGCCAACACGGCATGAAACTCGATCGGGTTCGACAGGGCCCATAATATGTAGTGGTACTGCACCGAGGCGATATCCACCGGTCGGGCGCTACGGTCCTGATAGCGCCGGAACAGTGCGGGGACATCACCGAAAGGAATGAAGGCGTTCCGGAGCCACATGCCTCCGAGATCCATCATGGGATCGCCGACGTGGGCGAACTCGATGTCGAGCACTGCCGCGATTCGGCCATCGCGGTGATGGAACTGGCCGGCGTCCCAGACCACGGCCGACTCTCGACCTTGGTTGTCGACCCGGTTGCGGGCGAGCCATCCGAGCGCGAACTCCAGGAATGGATCGGGCCGCCTTTTCATCGTCCGGTACGCCCGGTACTCGAAGTGCTCGAGACCGATCTGATCTGACATGTCGGGTCGGGCCGCCCGCGTGATCCCGGCCTCGCTGAACTGGCCTACGTCGAGCTGGTGTATCCGGACCAGGACATCGATGTAGTCCTCCATCACCTGGCGTCGTTCGTCATCAGGTACGCCGTCGAAGTTGTCCCGTCCGGGAACGCGGTCCATGACAATGGCGCGGGGCTCGTTGCACCACCCGTGGACCCGGGCTACTGGGATGTCGTTGTCTTGCAGTAACGATTGGAAGGCCATTTCATGCTCGAGGGGAAAGGCCGATGGAGAGTCGATGCGGTCACCGCGTACGCACAGGTCGAGCTGTTCGCCGTCTTGCTCGAGGCTGACCCACCAGACTGGTCTCCACCGCGCCTGCCGCTCGATGTGCAGTACCTTTCCCCCGAGTTCGCGCTGGACCCACGTCGTGATCGCAGCATTCGCGTCTTCACCGTGGCTCATGAGGACCGATGCCCAGCGAGAACTTCGCCCCCGGGCAGGCTGGACGGCGTGTTCACTCCCGCAGTTTCTCGCGGGGCAAACCCAATATGCGCTCTGCGATCTGCGTGCGCAGGATCTCCGACGTGCCACCGGCGATGGTCAGACACTGGCTGAAGAGGAAATCATGGAGCAGTTCGGGCTCCTCGCCTCGCAGGATGGCATCGCCGGCGAGCTCCAGGCCCGTCTTGGCCACCCTCTTCGAGTGCTCAGCTCCTACGAGCTTCCCGAGGCTGCCCTCGGGTCCGGCCTGCCCGGAGGCGACCAATCGAGCTGCACTCTTGAGCACCAGCGCCCGCAGCGCCTGCTCCTCTATGAGGAGGGTTCCCACGGTGGTGGCGGAGGCACCGCCAGGTCGGTGACGAGTGGCCAGATCGATGAGTGCGTCGGCCTGCAGGGTGACCGGGTTCCCGCTGATGTTCACCCGCTCGTTGCCAAGGGTCGCTCGGGCGACGCGCCACCCGTCATTCACGTGGCCGACAACGTTCTCATCCGGTACGAAGACATCTTCCAGGAACACCTCGTTGAACAGCTTCTCTCCCGTCATCTCCATCAGCGGCCTTACGGTGACACCAGGTGCCCTCATATCGACGACCATCGTGGTGATGCCCGCATGCTTGGCGGAGTCGGGATCGGTGCGAACGGTGGCCAGTCCAAGCTCGCTCTCGTGGGCCAGACTCGACCAGACCTTCTGGCCGTTGACCAACCAGCCACCATCCGTTCGGCGTGCTTTCGTCGCGATGCCCGCCGCGTCGGATCCGGCCCCGGGCTCGCTGAAGAGTTGGCACCAACGCAGAGAGCCTTCGAGGCTCGGCCAGATCCATCTCTCTTCCTGCTCGGGGGTCGCGTGTTGGAGCACGGTCAGCAGGACCCACTCGCCGATCCCAAGGCTGGGGCGTGGCAGCGACGCTAGTTCCTCCTCCGCCACGAGTTGCTCCACCGCACTGGCGGCACGGCCGAAGGGCGGTGGCCAATGAGGCACGAGATAGCCCGAATGCGCAAACGTCGCCTGATATCCCTCCGGCGAGGCACTGATCACAGATTCGACGAATGCGCGTGCCTCTCGACGATACTCGTCAGCTTCGGACGGGAGATTGAGCGCCGAGTGGCGACGAACTCCTGATTCCATGAGTTCGAAGACAGCGCCGGGTGCGGTCGCCGATACATCGGTAAAGGCCAACAGCGATGCTGCTCGCCGCAGATAGAGGTGGGCGTCGTGCTCCCACGTGTAGCCAATTCCACCGTGAACCTGGATTGTCGTTGTGGCCACACGGAGGAAAGCCGGCAGGGCATATCCAGCGGCCGCGGCAGCCATCAGGGACGCCACGCCTGAGTCGCACGTCACTCGAGCGGCATCCCAGGTGACGGCTGCCGCCATCTCAGTGTCCACAAGCATGTCCGCACAGTGATGCTTCACCGCCTGGAAGACTCCGATCGGCTGACCGAACTGCTCGCGCACGCGGGCGTAGTTGACGGCCAAATCGACGCACGCCCCCATCGCTCCGACCGCTTCGGCTGCCGTCACGACAGAGGCAGTCCGACAGGCCACTCTGGCGCCATGCACCCAGCACTGGGCCAGTCGGCTGTTGCGACAGGACACGGCGACCGTCCGTCGTGATGCATCCACGAAGGGCAGCGGTTCGACCGACTCGACGTCGGTGCGCTCGATGACCACGAGGTCGTCGCCCACGCCGAGCAGGAAGAGATCGGCGTCCTCTTCGCCCCATACCGGTGAGGCCGTGCCCTCCGCGGTGCGCCCCTCGCCGTAGGTCAAGGCGCCCCCCAGCCCGAAGGCCGCGGTCATTCTGCCGGCGCAGAGACCGGGCAGCCATCGCGCCTGGTCTTCTTCCGAACCCAGCTCGACCAGGACCGCGACCACTATGACCGTGGGAACGAATGGACCGGGAGCGACGACCCGTCCGAGCTCTTCGACCACGACGAGGAGCTCCGGAAGGCCGTAGCCCTGGCCCCCGTATCGCTCGGGGGCATGCAGACCCAGCCAGCCGAGCGTTGCTGCCTCCTTCCAATACGTGGGAGGACCTTCGTATTTGCCGTCGAGGACAGCCCTGGTTTCGGCCAGCGCCTGGCTGGCCTCGAACACCGACCGGGCTACCCGGCTCAGCTCGAGATGTTCTTCAGTGATGGCAAGGCGCACCGCCTCTTCTCCTCAAGTAGCCAGCGGATTGCGCGTCGAATCTCAGAGGATGGCGCCGGATTCCTTCAGCGCAAGGATGTGATCCCAATCGTCGCCGAGCTCGAGGAGGAGTTCCTCGGTGTGCTCGCCATGGTTCGGCGCCCGATTCAGCTCGGTTGGTTTCTCGTCGAACTGCACGGGATTTGATACCAGGCGGAACGGCGCGCCGTCGTCATCAACAAGCTCCGCCAAGTACCCATTGGCCTCGACCTGTGGATCCGTATGGGTCTCGAGCGCGTTCCGCGCCGGGCCCCATACGCCATCGATGGAGTTGAGTCGTTCCTCCCAGTAGGAGAGCGGTTTGCTTGCGAAGATCTCGTCGAGTATCCGGATGCACTCTTTGCGGTTCTCGAATCGCACTGGTGCATTCGCGAACCTCTCATCGTCGACCAGATCGGGTCGCTCCCACACTTTGAGGCAGAGGTCGGCCCAGAAGCGGTCCGCCTGCAGGTAGACGAGGAAGAGATACCGGCCGTCGCTCGTCCGGTACGAGTTTGTCAGCGGACTGGGCATATCCGTGCGGTCGAACTTCGGCGAGGGCTGCTTGAGCAGGCCGGACGCCACCACGTCAGGAGAGAGCTGCCACAAGCCCAGATGCAGCAGGGAAACATCGACGATGCTGGCCTCGCCAGTCCGCTCACGCTGGAGGAGGGCGGCGGCGATACCACCCGCGATGGTCTGTCCCCCGACGATGTCGCCGAAGGCCGCACGCTGGAACGGGGGGTAATCGCCACTCGTCACGGTCAACGCGTCCGCGATCCCCGACCGGGCCCAGTAGACCGCCATATCGAATCCCCCCCGCTCGGCTTCCTCTCCCCGCACCCCTTGCCCATGGCCACGGGCGTAGACGATCTGGGGGTTCCGGCGCCGGACGTCGTCGACCGCCACGCCCAGCCGACTGCAGGAGCCGGGCAGCAGGTTGGTCAAGAAGACATCGGCGGTCTCCACCAGCCGCAGGAGGACCTCGAGCCCGTCCGGGGTCGACACGTCGATGCCGACACTCCGTTTGCCACGATTGGGCTGCTCCATCAGGTAGTTCACCGAGCCGGCGCTCGGGACGATGCCCGACGAGATGAGGCCCCGCTGGGGATCACCGGTGACCGGGTGCTCCACCTTGATGACGTCGGCTCCCCAGTCGGCCAAGACTGCTCCGGCGGCAGGCACGAAGGTCCATGCGGCCAATTCGACAACCCTGAAGCCATTCAACGGACCCGGCATGAGCCCCCCCTTGACATCGCATTACTTCTTGTAATGCTTCCGGTAAGTGATTCTATAACGTAGCCAAGCTGTCCTCCACGGTCCAGCGCGAGCGCCCCCTCAGCGACCGAGGAGCAGGGATCAGACCAACAGGTCGAACACCCTCGCGGCGTTGTCGTGCACCATCTGCATGACCTCGTTCTCGGGTACTCCGGCGAACTGCTTGTCGACCCACTCCTGCGAATGGGGGAATACGCCCTCTTGATGTGGGTAGTCGTTCCCCCACATCAAGCAGTCGAGACCGGTGACGTCTCGATTTCCGATGGCGATCGGATCGTCCATGAAGGTGCACGCCATCTGCCGCCGGATGTAATAGCTCGGGGGTGCTTCTGTTGCCTTCATGGGGGGGAAACCCTGCTCAGTGAGAAACTCATTACCGAAACGACCCGCATAGTGGTGATCGAGGAAATGCATCAGCCAAGCGAGCCACCCCGCTGAGCACTCGGTCATCACGATCCTGAGCTTCGGGTGACGCTCGAGGATGCCGCTGCAGGCAAACCAACAGATGGTCTCCGCCATCCCGAGCGAAGTGAGGACGAAGCCGGTTGTTGCACCCTGACCCTGGGTGAAGTGCGTCTGCATCGCCCATGGATAGAGGGCGCGAGCCGGGCCGACATGGGTCGCCAGCGGAACGCCGAGACCCTCGGCTGCCTCCCACAGAGGCTCCCACGCGGCGTCGGTATACGGTCGAGAAGGGAGGACGTCGGGTAGGAGGACGGGGCGAAGACCGAGACCTGCTGCGCGCTCGAGTTCCTTGACCGATGCATCGATGTCACCCAACGGCAGGCTGATGCCGGGTGCAAAGCGGTCGAGGTGATCCTTGAATTCGTCGTGAACCCAGTCATTGATGAGACGGGTCCAAGCGATGTCGATCCCCGTGTCGCTATGCGTCGCGAACGCTGCCCCCCCGATGAGAACTGCCCCTACGACGCCGTCGCGATCGAGTTCGTCGATGTATCGCTGGGCCGTGAAACCGACGAGTGCCTGAGCACAGCAGTCACCGGCGAGAACGCGAGCCAGCTCGCTTTCGTTGTCAGGATCCACCTTGATCCCTTGCTCCATAAGCGCGGTCATTCCAGTGGCGCCTCCGGACTCGAGCGTCTCACGCATCCCCTCGGGGATCTGCTCGGGCCGCACGAGGTAGACACCGTCCCCGCGCTCCTCCAGGTGGGTCACTCGGCTACGCATCCGTTCCGGCAGTTCATCCGCCAGGGTCGGAGGTGGCGCGATGTGGCAGTCAGTAGTGATCAGGGGTCGACGGCTCATGTTCAGCACATTGCCATGTTATGACAAGTTATGTCAATTGATTAGCAGCTGATGGCAAACACCTGCTTCGAGCAGCCCGCTTCGAGCAGTCGGGACTACGTCTGGATCCTTTGGCGACGAGGCCCCTCACACCTCGGCTTGGACGAGAAGCGCCGCGGCCCGTTTGAAGATGTCGCGTTCGATGGTGAGTTCCGCAACTTGGCTTTGCAGCCGTTCCATCTCCGCCCGGTCCGTGCCCTCTGTACCAAAATGCGCCTCCTCGAGAAGATCGAACGCTGACTGCAGCAGTCGAGCGACGTCGCCAACGCCCCCGTCCAGCAGCCACCGATTCCAGACGTGGAACGTGACAGCCGTGAGGACGGAGGTGACGACGCCCACCCGGAGGGAATCCGCTGAGTCGCCAAGCCGGTCCGCCACCGCGCCGGCGACTGAGCTCGAAAGCAGAGTTCCGAGCTCTCCAGTAGCGCGAGGGACCAGATCTGAGGTCTCGAGGAAGACTCGACCGGAGACAACTCGCAGATTGGCGTCATCGCCGAGTTTGGTGGCTGCTTCCCTCACGGCAGCGACAAACGCTACTGAGAGGGACTCTTCTCCCGGCCGGCTGCGTAGCGCTGAGCAGAGCACATCAATGGAACGCCGGGGTAACGCCAGCATCACATCATCTTTGGAGGCGAAGTACCGGAAGAACGTCCGCTCGTGGATGCCCGCGGCTTGGGCGATCTGTTCCACCGTTACCTGGTGGTAACCGTCGCGGGCGAAGCAGTCCAGCGCAACTTCCTCGATGGCGTGGGCGACCCGGCGGCGGCGAAGATCCCAGCCGCTCTCGGTCATTGCCCCAGCATAGGGTGCCCTGGCGAGAAAGTTGTCATATGGTGGCGAAGTAGCTACGCAGAGAGGGCCCTCCATGGATCTCGAGATCGCCGGAAGAGTGTGCTTGGTGGTGGGAGGGAGCAGGGGGATCGGCTTCGAAGTGGCGCGGATGCTGGCCGTCGAGGGTTGTCCGGTCGCGGTGGTTGCCCGGACGGCGAAGTACATCGATCGCGCCGTCGCCGACATCGAATCGACGGGTGGCCGCGTCGTGGGGATCCGGGCCGACATGAGCGAGGAGGAAGACATCGAGCGAGCGGTCGCAGAGGTGACCTCGGCGCTGGGGCCACCGCTGATCGTCGTGAGCCAGGCTGATTTCCATGTCCGCGGGTACTTCGCCGAGATCGCGCGGACCGAGGATTTCGTCGATTCCTATCGCACCTGCACCCTGAGTCAGGTGCACCTGCTCCGTGCGGTGCTCCCGGGCATGGAACGCGCTCGCTGGGGTCGCTTCGTGCATATCGGCTCCGCTACGGCGAAGGAGCCACAATCGAGGCCGCCGCACACAGTTGCCAATGCGACCCGACCGTCGACCGTGGGACTCCTCAAGAGCGTCGCTGACGAGTACGCCCGTTTCGGGATCACCATCAATACGATTGCACCGGGCTGGATCGGGACGAGGACAACGGAGTGGTACCTCACCGAGCACGAAGGGCTGGTTGATGACGACGCTCGACGGGAATGGATGATCGAAACGGCCGGAGTGCCTGCAGGTCGACTCGGGAAGCCAACGGAGATCGCCTCGACCATCGTGTACCTCTGCTCCCAGCAGGCGGGATACCTCACCGGCCACTACATCGCCGTCGACGGTGGCCTCCACCGATCGGCCTTCTGACACCCGAACTCCCCCCGGCCGGCGTCGGTCCGCGCCGCCGGAGTCCTTGCACGCCTCTGGTGCGAGGAATAGTGTCCCATTCGGTAATCACATCGGTAAGGGACTCGGGGGGGACCGTGAGTACTCGGGGGGTGGCTTTGGATCCGAACGTCAGTGGTGTGCCAGGGCCCCTCGTCGTGGGCGAGACCGGGCCGACGCTCACGTGTTCTGGTGCACACCCTCGTGGACGGTGACGTGACCCAGGTCGACGACCCAGTCAGCGAGTCGATCACTGACGGTTCGCTCGAGTGGCCGATGCTAGAGCTCACAGGCATCACCGGCGGCTACGGGTCGACGACGGTGCTCCGCGACGTCACGTTCTCGGTTCCAAGCGGATCAGTCGTTGCGCTCCTGGGTCCAAACGGAGCCGGTAAGAGCACGACCATGCGCATGGTCTCAGGCCTGCTCCATCCCCAGCAGGGATGCGTGATGCTCGAAGGCAAGGACGTGACGCGGGCAAATGCGAGCCGCAGAGCGCGACTTGGAATTTGCCACGTCATGGAAGGTCGCAGCATCTTCCCATCCCTGACCGTGCGGGAGAACCTACGGCTCCAATCACCTCGTCACAGCTCGACATCTGACATCCTCGATCGGACCGAGCAGGAGTTCCCACAGATTGCCAAGCGGCGAAAGCAGATCGCCGGGACGCTCAGCGGAGGCGAGCAGCAGATGCTGGCCCTCATGCGCGCCTACCTTTCCAATCCGAAGGTCGTACTGGTCGATGAAGCCTCTCTCGGGCTGGCGCCTCTGATCGTTGACCAGATCTTCGACTTTTTGCAACGGATCGCTCGCAATGGCGTGTCACTCTTGATCGTCGAGCAGTATGCCGAACGCGTCCTTGCCATCGCTTCGACCGTGTACCTCCTTAATCAGGGTCGAGTCGTCCATAGCGGACCCGCACAGGATCTTGACGAAGAGCAAGTGTTTTCCTTGTATGCGCAGTAATCAGGCACAGGAGGCCAAAATGAAGTACGGACGATTCGCCAGGACGGCATTGCTGGTCGCCCTCGTGTTTGGCGCGGCTGCCTATGGCAGCGCACCGGCGAGTGCAACCCAGAGGAGCATTCGTGCGGCGAAGCCGAGCGGGTCTCCGATCGTCATCGGCAGTGTCGGCACCTATTCGGTGACTACCGGCAACTTCGCCGATGCGGGTGAACCCGCAATCGAGGCGTGGGCGGACTGGGTCAATGCGCATGGCGGCATCAACGGCCACCCGATCAAGCTCATCGTCAAGAACAACATGAATAACGAAGCCCAGGCAGTCTCGCTCGTCAAGCAGCTCGTCCAGCAAGACCACGTCGTCGCGTTCGTCAGCAACGAGGACGGCTCATTGAACACCGGGTATGCCACCTACTTACAGCAGCAAAATATTCCCGTTCTAGGGGGCAGCGTCTACACGCTGGAGCCATGGGACTCTAATCCCATGTTCTTCCCACAGGGCATGACGGCGATTCCGCAGCTGACGGCTATCGTGCAGAGCGCCAAGAAGTTGGGCTACAAGACAATCGGTTCGTTGGCATGCTCTGAGTCCGCACAATGTGCCGAGGCCAATGCCTTCTTGAAACCACTCGCTGACAAAGGGGGTGTCCAGTACGTCTACGGCGGGTTGGTGAGCTCGACTGCAGCCGACTACACCGCAAGTTGCCTTGCCGCGCAGCAGGCAGGTGCCAAGTCGATTGTCCTGCTGGTTCCCACGGCGGCCGAAGGCCAGACCATTGCCGGCGATTGCGCCCGTCAGGGCTACAAGCCGGCCTACATCATTCCGGGCGAGGCGATTGGTCCTGGCTACCTGAAGCTGGCCGCCTTCGACAACGGGATCAATAACGCGCCGACCCAGCCTTGGTTCTCGACCGCGCCGGATATGAAGACCTTCCACGAGGCGATGAAGAAGTACACGAATATCAACTTCAAGACGGTTGAGGAGCCCATGGACGCGGTAGATGCCTGGGTATCCGGACTCATGTTCCAAGAAGCGGTGAAGCTCAGCGGGGCGACAGGCGTGCCGACAAGTCAGGACATCCTGACGGGATTGAGCAAGTTCAACGATCAGACCCTCGGAGGCATGACGGGCGGGCTCACCTTCAATGACCCCACGAACAAGAGCGAGGGTTGCTACTTCACCGTGGTGATCAAGAAGCAGCAATTCACGCTGCCTGGCGGATCCACACCGAGCTGCGTTCCTTCGTCGTAGACGCTTAATGAGAGCGGCGGGGCTCTCCTCGGCGTGCAGGTCGAAAGGGTCCTGAGTGGCTGAGATCCTCCCGTTCATTGTCATAGGACTCACCGTCGGATCGGTGTACGGCCTTGCCGCGACCGGACTGGTGCTGACCTACAAGACGGCAGGAATCTTCAACTTCGCCTATGGCGCACTGGCCTCCGTGTCGGTGTTCATCTTCTACGAGTTGGTCGACGTGCACGGTTGGCCGTGGCCGGTGGCGGGCACGCTCTGTGTCTTCGTGTTGGGTCCGGTCATGGGCATCTTGCTGGAGCTTTTAACCCGTCAGCTGGCCATGGCCGACCGCACTCTGCAAATCGCGGCCATGGTGGGACTGATCCTGTGGATTGTCTCCCTCACCACCGTCCTGTTCAGCAATGTGACGGGCAATTTCCCGTCTTTCCTCTCGTCCAATACGGTCAGGATCGCCTCCGTCAATGTCGAGTGGGAGCAGATCATCGTCGCGATAATTGCGCTCTCAGCGACCGCCGGCCTGTACGCCTTCCTTCGATTCACCCGTCGGGGCATCGAGCTGCGAGCCGTCGTGGACGATCCCGAGCTGCTGTCCGTGTCGGGAACCAACGCGCCGCGCGTTCGCCGGCTGGCCTGGGTCATCGGCTCCTCCTTCGCCGCTCTCTGCGGCCTGCTGATCGCGCCGAATCTGAACCTCAGTGCGCTGGTTCTGACGCTTCTCGTGGTGCAGGCATTCGGCGCCGCGGCAATCGGATACTTCTCGAATCTCCCCTTGACGTATGTGGGTGGACTGCTCCTTGGAGTGGCGGGTTCGCTAGCCACGAAGTACGTGGTCAACGTCCCATGGCTCATCGGATTGCCGTCAAGCTTGCCCTTCATCGTTCTCTTCGTCGTCCTCCTCGTGACACCGAAGAGCAAGCTCGTGACACGCAGCCATGTGACGCCCCGGACCGTCCCGCGTCACTGGCATGCGCCAGTACGCGTCCGTTTGGTGTCCGGGGCGGTATTTGTGGCCTTCCTTTGGTTGATACCCAAGTTGGTGGGGACAAACCTGCCCAACTACACCGCCACCTTGATCCTGGTGATTCTGATTCTGTCGCTGGGACTACTGGTTCGGACGTCCCGGCAAGTCTCGCTCTGCCAGTACGCCTTTGCCGCCATCGGCGCGTCATCAATGGCCCATTTCACCAGCGACGGAATTCCGTGGTTGGCCGCGCTCGTGCTGGCCGCGTTGGTGGTGGTCCCTGTGGGAGCGCTCATCGCCATTCCAGCCATACGGCTTTCGGGCGTCTTTCTGGCCCTGGCGACATTGGGCTTCGGAATCTTGCTCGAGCAGATGATCTACACGCAGAGCTGGATGTTCGGCGCGAACTCGAATGGCCTGCCGACCACCCGCCCAAGCTTGAATCTGGGCCCGATCCATCTGGGAAGTGACGAGAGCATGTACTACGTCGTGCTCATCTTCGTCGTGCTCGTCGCGGTCGGCATCAGCGTCCTGTCCGGAACGCGGTTGGGAAAGCTGCTCCGGGCCATGGGCGACTCGCCGCTTGCGCTCGACACGTATGGGCTGAATGTCAACGTGATTCGCGTGGTCGTGTTCTGCATCTCCGCCTTTATCGCCGCCATCGCTGGCGCGCTGAGTGCAAGCGTGAACTTATTCGCGCTCGGAGACAATTTTCCCTCGTTCAGTTCGGTCACGCTGGTTGTCGTCGTCATCGTGGTCGTGGTCGGTGAACCTTGGTATGCCTTCATCGGCGCCGCCATCTTGACCCTGGTTCCCGTCTACTTCACGGGGAGCAACGTGGCGAACCTCGTTCTTACGGCCTTTGCCATCGCCGGTGTGCTCGTCCCGGTGTTCCGACACAAGATCCAGTTGGCACCCCGGTCGCTCACCGATCCGATCGACAAGCTGGGTGCCCGTCGTTCAGTCCGCCCTCCGACGGCTCCCGAAATCACCCCCGTCTCCGTGTCGCGCGGGCGAACACCCCGCCCGGCTCTCTCGACAAGCCTGTCGGTCGAGAAGCTCACCGTTCGGTACGGCGGGGCGGTCGCTGTGGACAACGTCAGCCTCGCCGTGCGGGCCGGAACGATTACCGGACTGATCGGCCCGAACGGGGCGGGGAAGACGAGCACCTTCAACGCCTGCTCTGGCATCGTCCGGCCCACCCGCGGGCGGATCGTCCTACATGACGTCGACATCACGAGAGCCAGCCGGTCCCAGCGGGCACGGCTGGGTCTGGGCCGTACGTTCCAGCGGGTGCAACTGTTCGAGTCACTCGATGTGCGGACGAACGTGGCGCTGGCCCGAGAATGTGCGCTCGCCGGCAGCAGCCCTTTGCGCCAGGTGGTCGCGCTCCGTGGTGACAGCCGGAAAATCGATGCGGCAACGGCCCTCGCGGTCGAGCTGACCGGCATCGAGTCCTATCTGGATGCTCGGGTGGAGCACCTCAGCACGGGCCAACGGCGCCTGGTCGAATTGGCCCGGGTCCTTTCCGGTCCCTTCGACACGATCCTGCTCGATGAGCCATCTTCCGGGCTCGACGCCCCTGAGACCGAAAATTTCGGGGAGATCCTCAAAAGGGTCGTGGAGGAGATGAGGGTGGGACTGCTCCTGGTCGAGCACGACATGGCCCTGGTCCAGCAGACCTGTGAACGGGTCTATGTACTCGACTTCGGCGAGATGATCTTCGAGGGCACGGCGGAGCAGATGCTCGCGTCCGACATCGTCCGCGGCGCCTACCTCGGAAGAAGGAGCGAGGCAAAGGAGCCGGAACTCACCGAGGCCGTCGCCACGACAGCTTCGCCGCAGAGCCCCGCTAGTTGATCACCGATTAGCTGACCACGATTCGAGCGGATGCCAGGTTGGGAAGGCGGCGGAACTCAGCGTCGACCTTTCCCTCACGGTTCGAATGCACGAGGGCAGTCGCGAAGTAGGTGCCCGGCGAGTCGTAGCTGTGCGTCGTCGAGAGCTGCACCGAGGTTTGGGAACCATCGACGTCGTGGCGAAACGGGAAGGAACCCCATCCGTCGAAATCCCAGGCCGCGGAAACGATCGTCCCAGCGTTCGGTGGTACCTCCGCTGTGACCTCGAGCTGCACGGCCTCCCCCACCTTGACCTCGGCCCGGAGGCCGCCGTTGGCGGTGACGCGCACCACCGGCTGGACGCCCCCTCGTTCGGACGCGGTCGCCGGTAGCTGCACCTGTCCATCCACCCACTCGAACGCCGTGCTGGGCGGTGCGACCCCCTCTTCGACCCATTGGATGAGGTCGGCCAGGCCCTGTTCGATGATCGGGAAGTAGTCGATGAGCCATGTGCTCGTTGCCCGTAGTGACGAGTTCGGGAGGTAGGTCGGCGGGATGTGCTCCGCGTTCTGCGTCCATTGCAAGCGGAACTTCTCGGCTGCTGCCGCCGGACCCTGCGCCTGGGCCACCGCACCCTTGTAGATAATCCCCTGCGACGGCCACAGTGACGAGTCGTGGGTGTGGTGAATCCAGAGCAGCTTGCCCTCGAATTGCCCGGTATAGGACACACCCATGAGCGGTGACATGAGAGGGACGGGGTGCTGCTCGTAGACGGGAACGCCGTCGAGGCGGAGGGAGTCGAACTGCGCGTCCTCCATCAGGTGATGGCGATGGAAGTAGCAGAAAGCGAGGAACTTCCGGTTGTCGACGTGGACCTCATCGCCCACCTTGACCCCGTTGAAACGCTCGATATTGGCTTCACCATGACCATCGCAAGCGAACACGTCACCGGCGCTCCCGATGCAGTACAGCTGTCGTCCCGCGGCCTGGCCGGACTTGAGCTGGAGGCCCGTCCCGAGGCGATACCCATCGGGAAGCCCCGTCACCTCGACCGCGTAGGCCAGATCCATGCCCTTCTCGCCCGCCATAATCCCCGCGATCATCTTCATCAACATGTATTCGGGGGCCTCGAAGGCGGGGTCCGTCAGCAGGTCCTGCACCGTGACGACCCGGCTGACGGTCGCCACCACGTCGATGACATCGTCCTGCACCGCCGAGGGAAGGTCGTGGCCGATGTAGCCGGGCTTGGTCCAGAAATCCTCGAAGTACGCGGGATCCTGTTCCACCAGAAGATCGGCGATCGACGACCAGAGCCATATCTGCCCCATCGGGGTGGCGATCATGAACTCATCCCCTCGCGGGAATCCCTGGCGGTAGAGGCTCACCAGTTCCTCGCGCTCATGCGAGTCGAGGCCCGCGAAGGGGTTTCCACTGCCACCGGGCTGCATGGCATCGATGATCTTCTCCATGGTGTCCCCGTGCCGCAGCATCCGCTGCACGTTGAACATGCAGGCGAAGCTCATGACCTGGGCTCCCTTGATGCGTTCTTTGGCCGGGAAGGGTCGCACGTCTCCTCCCCCCATGAAGGGAAGAGCGCCATCGAAGACGTCGGGGGCGTTTTCAAGGACCAGTGGTGAACGTCGTCCACCGCCGCTGCCCCCCCAGACGTAGGCATGGTGGGGGGCGGACCCGTAGACCTGTTGCGCCACGTGCTTGGAGAGCCGGGCCGCTTCAGCTGCCGCACGCCAACCGTAGAGCGTGGCGTCCTCACCGCCCTTCGGGTCGATGTCGTCACCAATGTGGCCCATGTTGGACTCGACCATGTAGCCACCGAGCCGGGCGGTCAGCCCCACCCCGCCCATGGCGTCGCCGAGCGCGCCGCCGAAGAAGTCTTCGTGCCCGGCGTGGGCTCCTTCGAGCGGCATGATCAACCGCCCCTGCCACTCCTCCAGCGGTGGGAAGTAGAAGGTGAAGCGGGTGTCGCAATCGGCAAAACCGCCGTGCACCCTGCGGTGACCGTGTGGCTCGTCGTACCACTCGTCGCGATCGATGTAGGGAGCGCCGAAGTGCGGGTCGGTAACGGTGTAGCCCGAGCAATCGAGTGCCGAAGGCGCATCAGCCATGGAGGTCCCCCCTGTTTCCGGGTTGCAAATTCTTCGTGTGTCGGTGGACTGTACCGACCGCCCCCTCGGAAGTCAACGCTGTTGACTGGACAGCGCCACGGCCCCGGCGAGGAGTAAATCAATCCCGCTGGCGTACGCCGCGGCGGCCTGTGCCTCCAGCCCGGGATCGACCTTGACGAGAAGCGCTCCAGCGGTGAACAAGACCAGGGCGAGCACCAGCACCTCGGACTCGTTCGGGCTGAGACCACGTTCGAGCAGGGGATCGATCAGCATCGTCGTCACTGCGCTGGATTCGAAGTCGGACAGGTGCGTGCTGACGTAGGCCGCCATGCCCTGATAGCTGGCGAACAACCTCCTCACTTCGAGCATCACGGCCTTCACCCTCGCCAAGCCGTCGCTCTCACCGTCGACGTGGCTGACGTCGGCGTAGAGCGATCGGGCAACCAGTTGCAGAAGGGCATGCTTGTTCGGGACGTGCCGATAGGTGGCTCCGAGCGCCACCCCCAGGCGGTCCGAGAGCGCCCGCATCGTGAGGCCGTCGACCCCGCGCTCGGCCAGCAGGCCCTTGGCGGCCTCGACGATGGCGTCCTCCGAAAGTCCGTGTCGAGGTTCCCTCATGACGCGATCAGGATGTCACGGGAAGCCGCCTGGCGCCTGGTTGGCGGACCTACTGCGCCCTCCTCAGGTCGTCGCTCGAGCCGGGGCGCCCACGTCCGGGTAGAACGTGCTCGTCCACCGCCGCAATTTCATGAACCCCGGAACCTCGGACTTCCCGAGGGCCGGCCGGTCGAGATATTGCTGGTTGTTCCAGATCCCTATGTCCTGCGGGAGGGCCGACTTTATGAGGTCGAGCAGCTCCGCCCGCTTGCCGGCCGCGGCTGGCGCACCATCCTCGAGCCAGTAGGTGCCGAACATCTCCGTGGAGTCGTCATCGACCGGCGTGGTGGCGATGAGAATGACCCGCCAACCCTCCGGCGTGTGCTCGGCGTTGAAGGCGAACCCGACGCCTACCCAATGGATGGTGATGGTGTTCCCTCGATCTCCTGGTCGATCGATCCCGTCGGCCCAGCGCCGGCCGAAACCAGCGACAGTCCGCCACGACGATGCTGACACCTCCTCGCGCAGGATCACGGGGCTGGCCGCAGTTCCGTGGACGAACCGAAAGTGATGACAGTCGACCGCGTTCTCCACTACGTATTGCGGATGGACCTGGAGCCCTTGGAAGTGAGAGGTCCCGTCGGGTAGGGCCCGCTGAAACGTGACGCCTTGCAGCTGTTCGAAGAGCCCGCCTGTGAAGTCAGGAACATCGAAGGATGGCGGCTCATCGTCGAGGTTGTGCCAGAGATAGAGGACCTCGTTGCACTCGACCACCGGCCACGACCGGATCCGCTGTGCCGCATTGGGGCGGTCCTCGTAGGGGATCGAGACGTTGCGTCCGTCGGCATCCCAAACCCAGCCGTGGAAGGGACATTGGAGACCGGCGTCGACCACGCAGCCTCCGTGGCCCAGATTGGCCCCGAGATGCTTGCAATACGCATCGAGCAGGTGGACCTCGCCCGTCGAATCACGCCAGGCCACGAGGTCCTGTCCGAAGAAGCGCAGGGCAACGACGCCGCACGCCGGCACGGTCGAAGACCAGCCGAACTGGAACCATCCCGTTGGCTTCATGCTCAGGTGGGTGCGCACTGATCTCGCTCCTCGGCCTAGTGTGTTTCGCTGTAGAATGCCGTTCTACAGAGGGAGGTTGACGCTGTCAAGCCAAGTGAGGCCGCTCTACTATCTCGATGATCCCGAAACGTTGGCCATAGAGAAGGCGGCGTTCGTCAACGCCGCCTTGGAACTGCTGCAGCACTCGAATTCGGTGGACGTGCGTGTGCAGGAGATCGTCCGGCGCTGTGGCGGGCACAACGCTGCCTTCTACCGGATCTTCGGGTCCAAGGAGGGACTGCTGCTCGCTGTCGTGGCCGAAGCCGTCGATCGCACTGCGACCGTCCTGCGGCGCCGCATGGCGGCAGCCGCGCCCAGCGCCCGCGTCGCCGCCTGGGTCGAGGTCCTGATGCAGCGGGCCGGCACCACGAACGCCACGGCTGCCACACTGCCGTTCGCCCTGGATCGGCACCGGATCTTGCACCGGTTCCCAGAGGCGGAGCCGCTCTTGACCCTGCCCCTCCGAGAGCCGCTCATCGAGACGTTTCGCGAGCAACGGGTGCCCGAGGCCGAAATGATCGCCGCTGCTGCCTTTGAGATGGTCATGAGCCGGCAGGCCACATGGATCGCCCTTGAGCACCGGCCGAGCCGCCAGGAGGTGCAGTCCTACGTGGCACTGGTCCACCGGCTGGCCCATGCTTCGTGATACATAGTAAGCCTTTCGGTATGATTGTCGACAACAGCCGCGGCGCGGCCGTGCGTCGCGAGTGGGGAGGGAGCACCGTGGAACCGGACCATTCGGTGGTGCCATGACCGATTGCAGCAAAACGGCGGTTCTCTTCATCGAGTGCCAGCGGGGAGTGGTCGGCGACTACTCCGTGCTGCCCGCTCTGGCCGAGTCAGCGCGGCCTGTCCTGGCGGCCATGGGTCGGCTGGCCGCCGGGGCCCGTCTCCATGGCGTCCGCGTCGCCCACTTGACCTACATCCCCGTCGCCGCGGGACGCTCGACCAACCGCCGGTCCCCCCTAATGCGGGCGACCACGTCGACCTCCGAATGGAACGAGGAGCATCCGGCCGCCGAGGTGGTCCCGGAGATCGGCGTCGGACCTGAGGACCTCATTCTGCCCCGGCACCAGGGCATCTCCCCCATTCACCGCACCGAGACCCTGGCCGTGCTGCGCAACATGGGCATCGAGGAGGTCGTGGTGGCCGGCGTGTCCACCAACCTCGCCATCCCGCTCGTCGCCGTCGGCGCGGCCGACGAGGACTTCGCCGTCACCGTCCCGACCGATGCCACCGTGGGCACCCCGCCCGAGCACCACGCCTCCATGCTCAAGAACAGCCTGGCGTTCGTGGCACGCCTGAGCACAGTCGACGACCTGTTGGACGAGTGGTCGGGCTGATGCGATTCGGCATTCACCCGCCCAACGCCGGGCGCCATGCCACTGCAAACGGGATCGTCGAAGTGGCCAGGGCCGCCGAGGAGATCGGATCTGGGTCGGTGTGGTTGTTCGATCATCTGTTCACGCCGACCCAGATCGAGACCACGTACCCGTTTGCTGCCGACGGGAACTATCCGCTAGCACCGACCGACCCCCTAGTTCGATCCGGTTGCGCTGATGGGCGTCCTGGCCGGCTCGACTATGTCGATGCCGGGTTTCACCCCAGCCCACCTCGGTGAACTATTCCCATCCTTCTCGGAGGTTACGGCGACCAGGCGCTACGGCGAGTAGCCGAATGGGGCGAGGGGTGGGCTGCCGTGGTCCGGAACGAAGAGACGATCAGCAATCCCACGTTGCTGCTTCGTCCGGTGCGCTCGCACTGCGACTGGACGCGCTGCGTGCGGCCTGTGCGGAGCTCGACCGACCGTACAAGGACCGGCGGATCGTGGCGGCCGCCTCGCCCAGCGACGACCCGGCGGTGCTGCGCGCCTATGCCGAGCTGGCGTGCACGATTGCGACCTCGTGGTCTGGGGCAACGCAGCGCGGGTGATCTATGAGCTGCAGGGTTTTGCAGAGCGGGTGGGAACGGATTTACCGGGGTCATGAGGGGGCGGCGAGGCGGATGCGCCCCATCCCGGTGGCGATGCGGTTCTCCGAGTCACAAGCGGGGCAGGCCAAGGACGGTCTCGCCCAGGATGTTCCTCTGGATTTCGGAGGCACCGGCGTAGATGGTGCCTGCCGTGGCATTCCAGAAGGCGCCCAGCCACGACCCGCTCGTGTTGGGCGCACCCGGATCGTCCGCCCGCCATGAGCGCAGGGGTCCGCGGCCCTCGACAACCAGCGCCTCCGCCCCCAGGATGCGCAAGGCGATCCCGGTCACGAATTGGTGGTACTCGCTCCAGTACAGCTTCGAGACGGACGACTCGGACCCCAGCGTCTCCTCGCGCAGGACGGCGGTGAGGATCCGCAGTCCAAGAAAGCGCATGATCTCGCACCGGACATAGGCCTGTGCCAGCTCATCGCGCACGACAGGATCGTGCAGGAGCCCACGATCGGCCGCCATCGCGAGAAGCCGGTCGAGTTCTGCCCGGAACAGAATCGGGTTCGTTGCCGCCTCGTCCCCTCGCTCCAGACCGAGCAAGGACATGGCGATGGCCCAGCCCCCGTGCACCTCGCCGACAACGTACTCAGCGGGCGCCGAGGCATCGGTGAAGTACACCTCGTTGAACTCGCTCTCGCCCGAGAGGGCCCTGATAGGGCGGATCTCGATGCCGGGCTGGTCTAGCTCCACCAGGAGGAACGACAGGCCCTTGTGTTTGGGTGCGGCCAGGTCGGTGCGCGCCAGGAGGAAGATCCAATTCGCCTCCCGCGCCTTGGAGGTCCACAGCTTCTGCCCGTTGATCACCCAACGGTCGCCGTCGAGCTGCGCCGTGGTGGCCAGGGAGGCCAGGTCCGAGCCCGCCCCCGGCTCGGAGAAACCCTGGCACCACAGGTCCTGACCCGAGAGGACGCGCGGAAGGAACCGCAGCTTCTGGGCCTCGGTGCCCCAGCGCAAGAGGGTCCCACCCAGCATCTTGATACTCATGTTGTCGTTGAATCCCATGGCGGGCGCTCCCGCCCGGGCCATCTCCTCGACCAGGACGACCTGCTCCATCTTTGTCAGCCCAGCGCCGCCGTACTCCTGCGGCCAGGACAGGCCGAGGAGGCCGTTCTGGTAGAGGATGGCGCGCCACCCGTTCACGAAGGCGTCCGCCTCGGCCCGGTCGGCAATCGCCCCGAGCCCCTGCCAGCCCTCGGGCAGGTTGTCTTCGAGGAAGGCTCGTACCCGCGTCCGGAACGCCTCGGCCTCCTCTGAATAGCGCGGGTCCATCAGGTGCCTTCGGCCCGCGTCAGTGCCCGGTGAAGCGTGGCGTTCGCCGCTCGAAGAACGCTGCCGCTCCCTCCGCATAGTCGTCCGACGTCGAGACGACACCCTGGGCCAGCTGCTCCTCGAAGAGGACGGTCTCCCACCCGATGTCGAAGGATCGAGACAGCAGTGACCGCGTATACCGCACCACGTGTCGAGGCAGTGCACTCAACGCTTCTGCCCGCTGCTGGGCACGCTCGACCAGCTCCGCCGGGCCGATGACCTCGCCGATCATCCCCCACTCGAGCGCTTGGACCGCGCTGATCTCCTCCCCGAAGAGCAGCATGCGACGAGCCCGTGCCGTGCCCACGAGGCGCGGCAGAAGCAGGGACACAGCGCCATCAGGAACCAATGACCGGCTGACGAAGCCGGCGACGAACCGTGCGTCATCGGCCGCGACACAATGATCGGCGGACAAGGCCAGCGTGAGACCAAGGCCGGCGCACGCGCCATGCACGGCGGCGACGATCGGCACCGGTGCCCGCAGGAACCGTTCGGTCAGCCGCGAGGAAGACTCCCGCATCGCGTGAGCGAGATCGACGCCTCGGTTGCCGCCACCGGCTCGTAGGTCCATCCCTGCGCAGAACCCGCGGCCGGCACCTCGGACCACGACGCAGGTCGTGCCGTCTGACTCAGCGGCGTCGAGCGCCGCCAGCATCTCGTCACGCAAGTCGGCGTCTATGGCGTTGTAGGCGTCCGGCCGGTTCAGGATCAGATGGGTCACCGAACCGGTTCGCTCGACCAGTAGCACCATTATCGATGACTGTACCGAAAGACTTTCGGTAGCGCTACTATCCCGCCGTGCCGTCGCCCAGCGTCCGCCGGAGAGTGGCCATCGGAGATGGGGTGAGCGGAGATCCCAAAGTGGTGGCGAACTGCCTGGACGAGTTGTCCGACCCGGCGGCAGTCGAGCTCCTCGTCGGCTGGGTCCCCGAGGGTCAACTGCTGCCCGGCCTCGAGCGGTACGCCAACGTGACCACGATCATGGGTGGCTTCGCGAACCGCGGCCCCATCGACCGACACGTCGTCCGCTACGTGACGACTCGCCTGGGGGCGGTCCCCGCACTCCTGCACGGCCCGCTTCGGGTCGACGTCCTCATCACCTCAGTCGCTCCGGTCACAGGCGGTTTCCTCCTCACGACCGAATCCGCCTGGCAACGTGCCGCCATCGACGCCGGCGCGCAGGTCTACGGCATCGAGCGCCGCAACGTGCCGGTACTCGATGCAGGCCCTCCTCTTCCGATCGAACAGGTCAGGATCGTCGGTGCCAGCGACATCCCTCCGACAGAGGTGCACTGGGGGAAGCCTGAAGACGTCCACCGCGCCGTGGCTGAGCGCGTGGCGCCCCTGGTCCCGGACGATTCCCGGGTGCAGTACGGACCAGGCCCGGTCGGTACGGCCGTGGTCGACGCCATCGACCACCCCGTCCACATCGACACCGGGATGTTGTCCGACGCCGTCGTCGAGCTCGACCGACGCGGCTATCTGCTCGGCCGTGCGCTGGCCCCCTATGTCGCTGGCGCGGCCGTCTACGACTGGGCGCCCGGTCGCGCCGTGGTCGAGCGAGTCGAAGTCACCCACGACCCAGTGCGGCTGGCCAGTGACCCACCGCTGATCGCCGTGAACACGGCCCTTGAGATTGACCTCGACGGCCAGGTGAACGTCGAGTCGGTGGGCGGTTCCGCCGTCGCCGGCATCGGCGGCCAGCCCGACTACGCCTTCGGCGCGACCCGGTCGAAAAGCGGGCTGAGCATCATTGCGGTGCCCTGCGCGCGGGGCAGCCACCGCACGTTGGTCGAGCGATTGTCGGCGCCCGCGTCGACGCCGTCCCACGACGTCGACGTCGTGGTCACGGAGCTGGGCGTGGCCGATCTGCGTGGCCTGGACCGTCGGGAGCGTCGCGTCGCCATCTCGGCCCTGTGGCCATGAGCGCCGGTTGTCGTTGGGGAAGGTTCTCGTTATAGTGATCCTTACGATATCTGTGTCGACTGTCGCCGAGGGGGCGGAGGTGGGAGTGACATGACGGTGGTGGCACCCCGCTCTCCGGCCCAACTGCGGACAGAGCTCAGCTCGTGGCTCCAGGAGCACCGCGCCGAATTCGAGGCGGTCCGGACCGCCAACGAGCCCCTGGCCATCGAGGAGGTCATGGAAGCCGACCGCGTCTTCCAGCGGGCGCTGTGGGACGCTGGGTTCACCCGCCTCGGCTGGCCCGAGTTCGTCGGTGGCTCCGGAGGCACCGCCGAATTACGGGCCACGCTCTACGAGCACCTGTTGCTCGAGGGATACCGGATCCCACTGCCTCTCGGCACACTCGAGGTGTTGGGGCCGGTGATGGCCTTGGTTGCCCCTGAGCTGAGCGCTCGCTACCTCGGAGGCTGTATCCGCGGTGACGAGGTGTGGTGTCAGGGCTTCTCCGAATCGGAGGCGGGAAGCGACCTGGCCGCGCTCCGTTGCCGCGCCGTTCCCGACGGCGACGGATTCCGGGTGACCGGCCGGAAGCTGTGGTCGAGCTTCGGCACTCTGTCCGATAGATCGGCCGCGCTGGTGCGCACAGGCCCCGAGGGGCACCGGGGGATCAGCATGTTCTTCATCGACCTCGACTCGCCGGGCTGTGAGGTCAGGCCGATCCTGGCCAGCAGCGGACGCAACGAGTTCGCCGAGACCTTCTTTGACGACGTCTTCGTTCCAGCCGACCGGGTGGTGGGTGAAATCAACGGGGGCTGGGGTGTCGCTATGACGCTCCTGCAGTGGGAGCGCGGCATGTACGCCTGGCAGCGCCAAGCGGTCCTGCACGCCCGTCTGGCCGAACTGGCCCGCTCAGTCTCCACTTCGGACGCGGTGCAGTCGCGGGCCATCGGCGAGGCCTGGATCCGTCTCACCGCGCTCCGCGCCGCGGCAGCGCGGACGGTGCGGCGACTGGCCGCCGGGGAGAACCCGGGGCCGGAGATATCGGTCGACAAAGTGCTGCTGGCCACGACGGAGCAAGTCGTTGAAGACCTGTACCGCAACGTCGATCCGGCAGCATTCGTCCTCGACGGTGGACGCCAGAACGACGTCCACCGCGCCGACTGGTTCTACTCCCGGATGGCGACCATTTACGGCGGGGCCATTGAGATCCAGCGCTCGATCATCGCCGAGCGCGTCCTCGGTCTGCCCCGGCCGGCGGCGCGATGAGCTTCGTCGAGGAAGAACTCCGCCGCACAGCCAACGAGCTGTTCGCAGGCCGGCTCGGGCCGCTGCGCCTGGACGATCTCGTCGAGCTCGGGTGGAACGAGCTGGTCGCAGACGAAGCGTCGGTCGCCGTGGGCACTCTGGCCGAGGCCCAGGGGAGCCACCGGGGCACATCACGCATCGTCGAGCTCGAGATGTCCCGCCGGCTCGAGCTCGACCCAGGCGCCGTGGCATTGGGCTTTCCCTGGACCGGGCCTGCACTGACGTCTGGGCACGTGGATGTCGTCCTCCTGGCCGATGCGGCTGGCATCGCAGACGTCGTCGTCCCCGTGGCGGCACGCGACGGCATCGTGCTGTGCCCCGTCCCGACCGCGGTGGGTGAGCCGGTCGACGGCATCGACCCTGAGATCGGATGGACGCGTCTGCGAGCGGAAGTGGACGTCAATAACGGCTCCCCCATCTTCCCAGAACGCTGGACCCTCGCCGTCGCATCGGGCCGGCTGGCGCTGGCCCACGAGCTCATCGGCGTCGGTCAGGCCATGCTGGAGCTGGCCGTGCGTCACGTCACCGACCGGACGCAGTTCGGTGTCCCGCTCGGCACGTTCCAGTCCGTGCAGCACCGGCTGGCCGACGTCCACGTCGATCTCGAAGGGGCTCGGGCCATCACCCGGTCGGCGTGGGCGGGCGACGACCCCAATCTGTGCACCGCGGCACACCGGTCGGCCCTGCGGGCGGTGGAGACGGCAACCCGCCACTGCCACCAGGTCATGGGAGCAATCGGCTGCACCTGGGAGCACGACATGCACCGTTACATCCGCCGGGGCGTCGTTCTGGGCGTCCTGCTGGCGGCGGACGAGAGGACGTGGCACGAACTGGTGCAGTCGGCGGCTTCGGCGCAACGGACCGAGCTCTTCGGCTCCTAGTGCACGCCGATCGTCCGGACCATTGACCCTGGCAGCAGAGGGATGGAAGGAGATGACATGAGCGAAATCGACTGCTCTGACCGGGTGTGCATCGTGACCGGAGCCGGACGCGGCATCGGTCGGGAGTACGCCCTGCTGCTGGCCGCCCGTGGTGCCCGGGTGGTGGTGAACGACATGGGCGGGGCTCGCGACGGGACCGGGACGGACGCGGGGCCGGCCCACGCCGTCGTGGACGAGATCATGGGATCCGGTGGCACTGCCGTGGCCAACACGGACGACATCGGAACATGGCAGGGTGGCGAAGCCATCGTACGACAGGCCCTCGAGACTTTCGGGAACCTCGACGTCGTGGTGAACAACGCCGGCATCTTGCGCGACCGGATGTTGTTCTCCATGTCAGAGGAGGAATGGGACGCGGTTATCAGGGTGCACCTCAAGGGGACCTTCGTCACGTCGCGGCACGCAGCCGCCTACTGGCGCGAACGCGTGAAGAACGGTGAAGAGAACGACGCCCGGCTGATCAACACCACGTCGGTGGCCGGCCTGTACGCCAACCCCGGTCAGACCAACTACGGCGCGGCCAAGGCCGGCATTGCTGCCTTTACGCAGATCGCCGCGCTCGAGCTGGGGAGGTACGGCGTGACGGCCAACGCCGTCGCACCGGGCGGCCTCACGCGACTCACCGAGGACCTGAGCCTGCCCGAAGAGATGCTGGACCGTTTCCATCCGCGCTGGGTGGCGCCGCTGGTGGCCTGGCTGGCCTCACCGCAGTCACACGATGTCACGGGTGAGGTGTTCGAGGCGTCCGGCGTAACCTTCGGTGTGGCCGAGGGCTGGCGCCGCGGGCCGTCGACGGCCGACGTACCCTCCACGCCCGAAGGGGCCGAGACGCTGGCCCGGAAATTCCTGGCCGAGGCAGCACCGCGAACCAAGATGCAGGACGTACTCTGATGACCCGGGTCGCCGTCGTGACGGGGGCGAGCCGCGGCATCGGTGCGGCGATCGCCACCCGGCTGGCCTCGGACGGCATGCTGGTCGCACTCGCGGCACGGACCCTCGGGCCGGAAGAGGGACGCCACGGATCACTGACCGAGGTCGTCGAGCAGATCCGAACCATGGGCGGCACCGCGGTGGCCATACGGGCCGATCTGTCCTCGTCCGAGGACCGCCGGCACATCGTGGACGAGGCCACCCGCCAACTCGGGCCGATCGATGTCCTGGTGAACAACGCCGCCGTCACCTACCTGTACCCGTTCACCGAATTCCCCGAGAAGCAGTGGCGCCGAATGTTCGAGGTACAGGTGCGAGCGCCGTATGAACTCACTCAGCTCGTCGTTCCGGGGATGATCGAGCGAGGCGAGGGGTGGATCCTCAACGTCTCCTCGCGGGCGGCCGAGCATCCTGAAGGGCCACCGTTCCCCGCCGTGCACATCGCCCCGTGGACGGCGTATGGCATGGTCAAAGCAGCGCTGGAGCGCTTCTCCACTGCCCTGGCGGCCGAGCTCTCCCCCTACGGGGTGGCCGTCAACGCTCTGGCGCCGTGGGACAACGTCGCTACGCCCGGGGCGACGGCGCACCAACTGGTGGAGGGCTTCGACCTCGAGAGCCCTGACCTGATGGCGGAGGCCGCTCTACTCCTGTGCCGCGGGGACCCGGCGGTCCTCACCGGACGCGTGGCCTACAGCCAACAGTTCCTGGCGGAGTTACAGCCCGAAAGACCTGCCAAATGAAGACGACCAGCACATGCAAAGCGACCGCCGATCCCGAATGGAGGAATCATGATTGACGACCGAGACGCGCTCATCATTGACGGAGTCCGCACCCCGAGGGGCAAAGGCAGGGCCACGGGGGCACTCCACCACCTGCACCCGCAGGACCTGTTGGGACAGTGTCTGAACGCGCTCGTCGAGCGCAACGGTATCGATCCCTCCGACGTCGACGACGTCATTATGGGCAACGGGAATTCGGTGGGCGACCACAACGCAGACATCGCGCGATTGGCCGTGCTCGACTGCGGGTGGCCGGTAGCCGCTCCGGGCCTCACCATCAATCGGTTCTGCGGATCGGGGCAGCAAGCCGTCAGCCTCGGTGCCATGGGTATCAGGGCTGGCTTCCAGGAGCTGGTCGTCGCGGGCGGCGTGGAGTCGATGTCACGCTGGCCGGTCGACCAAACGCCGCTGCTGATTGACGGAGACAACCCGCACCTGCGCGAGCTCTATCCCATGGTCCCCCAGGGCATCTCTGCTGATGCCATTGCGGCACTCGAGGGCTTCACACGTTCGGCCTGCGACGAACTGGCAGTAACGAGTCAGGAACGAGCGGCCAAGGCCATTGCCGAGGGTCGCTTCGACCGAAGTCTCATTGCGGTGCACAACCCGGACGGCTCAGTCGCGCTGGACCACGAGGAACATCCCCGGTCCGGGACGACACTGGACACGCTGGCCGGCCTCTCCCCGTCGTTCGAGACGTTAGGTACGCAACTCCTCCCCGGCATGAACCGGTCGTTCGACACCATGATCGCCGAGGTCTACCCCGCCATCGGCACACTGGAGCACGTGCACCATCCGGGCAACTCCTCGGGGGTGGTCGACGGGGCCTCGTCCATACTGCTCGCCTCACCGGGCTACGCCCGGGCCCATGGCCTGGTACCCAGGGCACGTATCGTGATGGGGGCCACGGCCGGAGCCGAACCCGTCATCATGCTCACCGCTCCCGCTCCCGCGGCACGGCGTTGCCTGGAGCTGGCCGGAATGACCGCCGACGACATCGACCTGTGGGAGATCAACGAGGCCTTCGCCTCCGTGGTCCTCAAGGCGATCCGCGATCTGGACCTCAACCCGGAGAAGGTCAACGTGAACGGAGGAGCGATGGCGCTCGGGCATCCCATCGGTGCAACCGGGGCAATGCTCATCGAGACCGCCCTCGATGAGCTCGAGCGCACCGACAGCTCGACCGCCCTCGTCGCTATGTGCACCGGCGGAGGCATGGGCACCGCCACCATCATCGAGCGAGTCTGAACTGACGGGCGACGAGAGTGAACCCGGTGAGTGGGTGCTCGGTCTACCGAAAGCCTTGCGAGCGGCTCGTTAGCCGACGGAGGTCGATCACGAAGGACCGACGCGGTCGCGCACCAGACTCCTGATCCCATCGATAAGGAGATCGAGCCCGATGGAGAACGTGTCGTCGTTCAACGCGGTCACCGGCTCGAGGTCGCCCAAAAGGGTGAGTGCCGGGAAGGTCGATGCATCGAGTTGCCCCACCGTGTCCACGATGCCGGCCCGCACGGATTCATCTTGCTCACCTGGTTCCTGGTGCAGCCCCCGCTCCAACGTGACGAACCCCCTCGCGTAGGCCGAGCAGGCAATGTGCGCATGAGCTGCTTCGACAGGACTGAGACCCGCGGCGGCCAAGCGGGCGATGTCCGTCTCCAGTCGATTCATCACGACGGGAAAGATCCCAGGCTGGACGAGGACGAAGCGCGATCGGATTGCGAACAGATCCAAGTAGACGGGCACACGACTGAGCTCAGTCCGGAAGGAGGTGAACGACGTGCGGAGTTCTGCATCCCACGGGCCGTCTCCCATTGGTAGCCATCGCCGGTAGACATCAGCGGTCACTCGCTCAGCCAGCGCCACCAGGAGCTCTTCCTTGTTCCGGAAGTACCAGTAGATGCTCGTGACGCCGGCGTTGATCTTACGGCTCAATGCGGGCATGCTCAGTGCCGTAAGTCCGTCGTGCTCCACCAGCTGATAGCTGGCTTCGAGGATTTCCTCGCGGCTGAGAGAGCCCCGGGCGCGCCGGGTTCGACCGGCAACCGACGAGCGTGACGACGTCGACGGTGTCAATGCAGGGTGTACTGCTGCCGGATGCCGGCGATCAGGAGTCGCAGTCCGAACTGGAACTGGTCGTCGTCGAGCCACATGACCCGTTCGAAATCCTCGAGCTGTCCCAGCGTGGGGAATTTTGATGAGTCGAGGTGATGGAGCTTCTCCGTCATCTCTGGATCGACTGATTCGGACTCGAGTCCGTGCTCGAGAATCACGAAGCCACGGGTGAAGTTGGAGCAGGCGTTGAACGCCTCGGCGGCTTGCTCCGCGCTGAGGCCGGCTCGCATGAACAGTGAAAGACCATCATCGAGCCGGCGGAAGAGGACGGGAGCAAACGCGGCGCGAGTGAAGAGCAGCCGAGCCCGGTATGCAAAGACCTCCCGGTAGATCGGCGTCGCCTCGAGGAGATTGCGAAACGCGGAGAAGTAACCCACCAGCTCCTCGTCCCAGGCCCCCTCGCCGATCGGCGGGAGCTTGAGGTACATGTCCTTGGTCACCCGATCGGTGAGCGCCTCGACCAGGTCATCCTTGCTGCGGAAGTACCAGTAGATGCTGGTCACGCCGGATTTTAGGTGCTTGGCCAGCGCCGGCATGCTCAGTTGATGAAGGCCTTCTGCTTCCACCAGTTCCTGCGCCCCGTCGAGGATCTCTTCACGGCTCAGCGACCCACGGGCCCGGCGTGCCGTCCGCCCCCTGGCGCCGGCGCTCGTCGCCGTCGTACCGGTCGTGCCCTTCGGGCGCTTCTGCGCGCCGGCGGCGGTTGTGCTCGATCTGGTTCGGCCCTTCGTAGCCACGGCTACTACGGTATCGTGCTCGGTAGCGGATCCGGTACATCCAAGTCGCGGTTCCGGACCGCCGCTGATCAGATCCTTCTCACGGCCTTTTTCGCTGCTCGTGATCCGTGGCGCGATCCGCTGGAATGAGGTGAGCCCCTAGGGGCTCAACGCCTTACGGTATGGTCTACCGAGTACTTGACGTTTCTATCAAGTTTCGCTAGACCGGGACACCGCCAGTCGAGTGAAGGTGGCTGATGCACTTCGAAGCGACCGAGCTGACGGACGGGGAGCGTACGTTGCAGCTCGAGGTCCAGGCCTTCCTGGAAACCGAGCTCGGCCAGGCCTCGGTCCAGCCCGGGTTGGGATTCAACAGCGCACGGGACCCCGAGTTCTCGAGGCGACTGGCGGCACGCGGATGGGTCGGCATGGCGCTGCCCCGGGCCTACGGCGGGCACGACCGCTCGGCGGTTGACCGTTTCGTCGTCGTCGAAGAGCTGCTCCGCTGGGGCGCACCGATCGGGCACCACTGGGTGGCCGACCGCCAGATCGGGCCGCAGATCGCCCGCTACGGGACGGAGACCCAGAAACAGCGCTTCTTGCCGGGCATCTGCGGGGGCGAGCTGTCCTTTTCCATCGGCATGAGCGAGCCCGACAGCGGCAGCGACCTCGCATCGCTGGCGACGAGGGCCACCCGCGTGAACGGGGGCTGGGCGATCTCGGGAACCAAGGTCTGGACCACGGGTGCCCATCTGCATGATTGGATCGTGGTGCTCTGTCGCACCACGCCGCGCGAAGAGGTGGCCGATAGGCACGCGGGGCTCTCACAGATGCTCGTCGACCTCAAGACACCCGGCGTGCAGGCTCAGCCGATCCCGTTCATCGACGGCACAGCCGATTTCTGCGAGGTCGTCTTCGACGAGGCGTTCGTCCCCGACGACCTCGTGTTGGGGGAGATCGGGGCCGGCTGGGCGCAGAACGCGTCGGAACTGGTGTACGAACGCGGCGGGCCAGACCGCTTCCTGAGCACATACCTCGTCGTTCAGGAGTTCCTACGTGAGTGCGGCTCTGGAGGTAGAAGCGACGCGACGCTTGAGACGATAGGCAGCGCGGTCGCTCATTACTGGGTCCTGCACGGGCTCTCGCTGTCGGTGGCACGCGCCATCGACCAGGGCAGGACACCGGCCACGGAGGCGGCCCTGGTGAAGGAGATGGGCACCCGGTTCGAGCAGGACATCGTCAACGCGGTCCTGCAATTGATTGAGTTCGAGCCCAACCTGGCTGCCTCGGGGCTGTTCGAGCGGCTACTCACCACCGCGACCCTCACCGCCCCGTCCTTTACCATCCGCGGCGGGACCAACGAGATCCTGCGCTCCATCGTGGCCAAGGGCCTCCGTCCGACGGAGCACCGTTGACTCCGAGCGACAACCTCGTCGCCCAGACGGTCAACCGACTCCTGGCCGACCGTTGCACCGCCGACGCACTGGAGCGAGCGGAGGCCGAGGGATGGTGCGCGCCGGTCTGGGACGGACTGGTGGTCGCCGGCTTTTCGCACATCTCGCTCCCCGAGAAGTCCGGGGGCTCGGGTGGCACTCTGTCCGATGCGGCCGAGGTTCTGAAGGCCCTGGGCCGCTACACGGCCTCAGTGCCGTTCGCCGAGACTGCGCTCCTCGGGGGATGGGCGCTGGCCCAAGCCGGCCTACCTCTGCCCGACGGGCCCATCACGGTGGTTCCCGACCTATTGCACGTACAGGCGGACCGGATCACGGGATGTAGCCGGGTGGCCTGGGCGGCGCGAGCACGGCACATCGTGGCAATCGTCGAAGCCCCGGATGGCCTCAGCGTGGCCCTGATCGAATGCTCCGATATCGGCATCGAGCCCGGGTCGAACCTGGCCGGTGAAGCGCGGGAGACGGTCACCTTCGATGTTCCGCTGGCCAACACCGTCCAGGTCGCCGCTCCGGCCGGCGTGGACGGCCTGTCGCTACGCCAGCGGGGCGCTCTGAGTCGTGTCCTCTTGATGGCGGGGGCCGCCGAGGCGATGAGTGAGCTCACGGTGAACTACACGCACGAGCGCCACCAATTCGGCCAGCCCATCGCGCGATTCCAAGCCGTGCAAGAGCACCTGGTCACGGTGGCGCAGTGCGCGGCCCAGCTCTCGGTTGCGGCAGACCTCGCCCTCAAGGCACTGGAACGGGGGCCGGCCGAGCTCGAAATTGCGGCAGCCAAGGTCATCGCGGACGACGCCGCCGTCTCCGGGACGCGGGCGGCCCACCAAGCGCACGGCGCCATGGGCATGACGCGGGAGTACCCGCTCCACCGTCTCTCCCGTGCCCTCTGGTCCTGGCGACATGAATACGGTCACGCCAGAAGCTGGAGCCGCCAGCTCGGGGACCTGGCGTTCGAGGCGGGTGCGGACGGCCTGTTCCCCCTGATCACGGGCTCCAGAAACCAGAGTTGACAAAGTTGTCAACTTGAACCAGAATGGGAGAGAGAAACGCGGGGCTGTCGCGCCCGAAGTCAGGTCCCGAGGAGGTGCCGACATGGCTGTTCTCGACCAACCTGTCGCAGCCGAGGCCATCACGTACGGCATCTACGACGCCGACGAGCATTACTACGAGCCCGAGGACGCGATCTCACGGCACCTCGAGTCCAAGTACCGCCACGCTGTGCGCTGGATCGAGTTGGACGGCCGCCGCACTCTGCTCGTCAACGACCGGCTACTGCGGATGATCCCCAACCCCACGTACGACCCTGTCGGTGTACCGGGATCACTTGAGTCGTACTTCCGAGGGCAGAACCAAGAGGGCAAGGAGGTGCGTGACCTCATCGAGATGCAGCGCATCCAACCCGAGTACCGGGATCGAACGAATCGCATCGCCGCCATGGACCATCAGGGCGTGGATTTCGCCTGGCTCTTGCCGAGCCTCGGTCTGGGCTTGGAGGAGATGCTGGCCGACGACGCCGAAACCGTGGCCGCCGTCTTCCGGAGCTACAACCAATGGCTGGAGGACGACTGGGGGTACGACCGCGATGGTCGCATCCAGACCGGGCCACTTCTCTCCCTGATGGACCCGGTGGCGGCCGAGGCCGAACTCGAGCGGGTGATCGAACTGGGCGCACGGTTCGTGACGCTCAGGCCCGCGCCCGTTGCCGATCCTGGCCGCCCGCGCTCGCTCGGTGACCCCGCCCATGACCGGGTCTGGGATCTCGCCGCCGAGGCGGGCGTCGTCGTGGCCTTCCACGCAGCCGACTCCGGCTACGCGAAGTACATGATCGACTGGGGCGAAGGGGATCATTTCACCGGGCTGCGTGGCTCACCCTTCTCAGAGGTGCTGGGCATCCACATCGAGCGGCCCGTTTTCGACACCATGGCCGCCCTCGTGTGTCACGGCGTCTTCGACCGTCATCCCACCCTGCGTGTGGCAACCGTCGAACTCGGTGCTGGCTGGGTGCCTGAACTGCTGCGCCGCTTCCGAGCGGCCTACGGCAAAGTGCCGCAGTCGTTCGGTCGCGACCCGGTGGATGCCTTTCGCGAGCATGTCTGGGTGGCTCCTTTCTACGAAGACGACATGCGGCTCCTGCGCGATGTCATGGGCGCCGACCATCTGCTGTTGGGTTCCGACTGGCCACACCCCGAGGGCCTACGCGAACCCCGAGCGGCCATCGTGGACTACGGGGTCCTCGAGCCCCACGAGCAACGACTGGCGCTACGCGAGAACCTGCGGGCATTGTCAGGCCGCTGACTCGTGCTCGATGTCAATAGAGGCGATGTGGCAATCCGTTCGGAGTGATCGGCACCCCTGAACTGCAGCAAAGAGTCGACGACTTGCTCGACGCGGTTGAGGACCGTCGCGTGGAAGAAGTGGTCCGACTCTTCGAGCGCAGTGGCAGGCTCGAGCTACCGAATCGATCGGGGAATTACCCGAAAGTCCTGGAGGGACGGGAAAGTATCCGTGACTTCCTTCATCTCTTTGTTCGGTCGTTTACCTCGATCAGGTTGATCGATCGCCGCTATTACCGGATCGACCTTGCGGACATGCTGGTTGCCGAATACCGCAGCGAAGGTCAGAGCTATAGAGGCCGTCCCTATCGGAATAGGTATGTTGCGTTCTTCGAGGTCGGCGATGAGGGCATAGCCGTTTGGCGCGAGTACTTCGCTCCGACAGCAATTTCGGAAGCTCTCCGCAGCGAAGTGTCCGAACGCTGAGACCTCTAAAACGCTGTTCAGCTCTTGCTCTTGCTCTTGAATTTCTCGATCGTCCGCCGTATGTCATCGGTCGAGAAGGACTCGCTCTCGGCGGCGAACGCGAACGGTGCCACTCGTTGGATCGCAGCCTGAATGTGGAGATTGATGGCGCGCTTGGTCTCTTCGACGGACTGCTGCGGTTGCTGGGCAAGCCGGTTGGCCAGGCCGATGGCGGATTCCATGAGCGCATCGGGCGGCACGACGAAGTTGGCCAACCCAAGATCGACGCAGTCGGCGGCCGGGATCTGCTCGCCTGTCAGGAGGTAGTACTTGGCCTTGAGGACGCTCATGAGGAGCGGCCAGGTGACGGCGCCACCATCGCCGGCGACGAGGCCGATACTGACATGGGGGTCGGACATGAAGGCGTCCTCGGCGATGTAGACGATGTCGCAGCTCACGGCCACGCTGCATCCCAGACCGACCGCGGGGCCGTTCACCGCCGCAATGAGCGGCTTGGGGAACTCGACCATCGCATCGAGCAGGCGGCGGGCGCCTCGCAGGGATTCGCGGCGGTGCTGCGGGTCGTCGTAGTCGCGGATGAAGTTCGGAATGTGGCCGCCGGCACTGAAGGCCCGTCCCGCCCCGGTGAGCACGACCGATCGCACCGAGCGATCGGCGGCCAGATGGTCCCACACATCACGCATGGCCTCGTGCAGGGCGTCGACGAAGGCATTGCGCATGTCGGGATTGTTCATGGTCACGATCGCCACGGGGCCGTCGTGGTCAATACGCAGCTCGGGAACGGGGGCGTAGGGCATCGGATCTCCAGAACTCGACAGAAATGTCAAGTATTGTCGGGCGCGCCCGAGCGCGCAACCGGCACGGGCCGGGGCGATCGGACGGCAGACACGACAAGGGGGCAGCGGATGACCTGGGTCGACAGAAGCGATCAGCGGGCAGTGGTGGCGCGGTGAGCGCCTCGCCGATCAGGGTCGGGATCATCGGGGTCGGCTGGGGCTCGCTGGTGCAGACGCCGGCGTTCAAGATGGTGCCCCCGTTCGAGGTGGTCGCCTTGTGTTCCCGTCGGCACGACCGCGTTGCCGCCGCGGGTGAACGTCTCGACATCGCCGACATCTCGACGGATTGGAGATCGTTCGTGGAGCGGGAGGATCTCGACCTCATCTCCGTGTGCACGCCGGTCGATCTCCATCACGAGCAGGTGCTGGCCGCCATCGCCGCCGGCAAGGACGTACTGGTGGAGAAGCCGCTGGCGCTGGACAGCAGCCAGACCGCGGAGATGCTGGCCGCTGCCGAAAAGGCCGGCGTCCGGCACGCGGTGTGCTTCGAGGGCCGGTGGGAGCCGACCCGCTTGCGGATCTGGGAGTCGATCGCCTCAGGCCATCTGGGAGTGCCGTACCTCGCCAGCGCTGAGGCGGCCGCCGACTACTGGCATCCGGTCCGGGGCCTGCAGTCGGAATGGATGTACCGCAAGGATCGGGGCGGCGGGTACCTGATGGGTATGGCATCGCACGACATCGATTTCATGTGCGCTCTCTTCGGCGAGCCGTCGGCCGTGTGTGCCGACGTCCGGACGACCGTCACGGAGCGGCCACGCGAAGACGGGACGACGCTCGAGGTCGATGCGGATGACACCTCCGCACTGCTCCTGCGTATGGAGAACGGGATGCTCGTCACGATCACAACCACCGCGGTGGCCCTCGGTCGCGCCGACCGCTCGTTCGACGCGTACGGGAGCGAGGGATCGGTGCGCTTCCGGGGCCCGCTCATGGGCGAGGGAAGCGTGGAGCTCCGCACGGGCCGAGCGGGCGACGACGGAATGGTCGATCTCGCGCCGCACGACCGCATGCCCGCGAGCGGCGTCGCGCTACCCGCACGACGCTCGGCCAGCGCCATTCGCGCGCTGGCCCTGTTGCTCGAGGATTGGCTGCCGGCGTTCCTAGGAGAGCCGACCGTGGTGCCGACGCTCGTCGACGGGCATCGCGTCCAGCGCGTCGTCGACGCCGCACACCGATCGAGTGCGGGCGAGGGCTGGGTCACTCTGGAAACTTGACAAAACTGTCGAGTAGGGTCGGTGTGGTGCGCTTCATGTACCAGTACCCGGAGACGTACGGCAGCCAGGGCGACATGCTCGACGCCGGCCCGGTCGCCGAACTGGCTATCAAGGCGGAAGCCTGCGGGTGGAGCGGGTTTGCCTTCACCGAGCATCCAGTACCCGGGTCGAATTGGCTGGAGTCGGGTGGACATCAGAGCCTGGACCCCTTCGTCGCGCTGGGACACGTCGCGGCGGTGACGACGGGCCTGCGGCTGCTCACGTTCCTCACCGTGCTGCCGTACCGGAACCCGAACCTGGTGGCCAAGTCGGCGACGACGGTCGACCGGCTCTCCAACGGGCGGTTCATTCTGGGCGTGGGCACCGGGTACATGAAGTCCGAGTTCCATGCGCTCGGTATTGATTTCGAGCAGCGCAACGAACTGTTCGACGAAGCCCTGGACGTCTTGCCTCTCCATTGGAGCGGCCAGCCCTTCGACTATGCGGGCCGCAGCTTCAACGCGCGTCAGGCGATCGGGCTCCCCAAGCCAGTGCAACAACCCATCCCGATCTGGATCGGGGGCAACAGCGCACTGACCCGGCGGAGGGTGGCCCGGCGGGCCCAGGGCTGGATGCCCCTGACCAGCGCGGTCGACATATCCGCCACCACGCGGACGCCTCGCATCGATTCGGTCGAAGACCTTGATCGCCGTATCCGCGCCCTCCGCGTCGAAGCCGGGGACCGAGCGGACGGCATCGACATCGCCGTCGCCTACACGGACCCAACGATCGCCCGGCCCGACGAAGACGTCGAACGGCACCGAGAGGCGATGGGCCGGCTGGTGGAGATTGGCGCGACCTGGATCGTCCTTCCCGCGCCCGCGACCACGTACCCGAAGACGGTGGAGGTGATCGAGTCGTTCGCGGCGAACTACATCGCAACGCCGTTGGGCTCTTGACGTCGATCCGAGGTCGGAGTGGGCCGGGCTAGGCGGCTGCGTGGCCCGGTTACTCGTTTCCCTTTCGGTAAGACTTGCGATACCGTGATCCTCGTTCCATTGAGGGGGTGCCATGAGTGACCAGATCGGGCTCCGCGCCACCGGGGCCCTGCACTGCAACATGAACGTCTCCACCCTCGCCGGCGCAGTCGGCGTGTACGAGTCACTTGGGCTCCGAGTCAAGATGCGCAGCCGTGCCGAAGGGCAGGATGCCAGCGCGATGGGGCTCGGCGACGCGACCACCAGCGAGGCGTGGTTTCTCTACGACACCCGGGGCGGCCGGGGCGCACCTGCCGTCGAGCTCGTTGAGTGGATCGCGCCCAAGACCTCGGGGGAGGCGTATGGGCACCCCAGCGAGGTCGGCATGCAGGCATTGGGCTTCGACGTCCCCGACGTCAACGAAGCGGTGCATGCCGCGACCGCCCAAGGTGCCCGCCCGCGTCCGGGAGGCCCTGCAGGTGTCGGGGCCGTCATCCTTGACGCCGATGGCGTGGCGTTGGAACTGTCGCCGGGGCCGGTCGAGTCGTCCATCTTTCGCTACGCCCGGATCGTCTGTGCCGACCTGGCGCGGTCGGCGCGCTGGTACGGCCTGCTCGGATTCGAACCGATCGGCACCGAGGGCACGATCCGTTGGGATGACACGGGAGAGGCCGCAGAGGTTGTTGAGCGGCGCATGGCACTGGCCGGACCGGCGCCGCTGGAGCTCCGGCTCACCGCATGGCCCTCGGGCCCGTCGACGGCCGCCCACAGCGGGGCCAACGACCGCGGCCTGTTCCGCATGGCGCTGGCCGTGCCGGATGTGCGAGTCGCGGTCGCAGCGGCAAGGCGGTCGGGCGCGGTCGAGGCCAGTGACGCGTCGTTCATCCCCCTCCCCGGCACGCCGCTCGGCGGCCTGTGGGTGTCCTTCTTCAGGGATCCTGACGGGGTGATGGTCGAGTACGTCGAGAGGTCGCTCGAGTCGTGAAGAGCCTGCGTAAGGAGTCGCGGTCGTGATCACGCGGATTGGCACGTACCTGCCCGTCTGGTCGGGCCGCGGCGAGCGCCGGGCGGGACCCGATGAGGACGCCATCACCATGGCCGTCGAGGCCGGGCGTGCCGCGCTGGGAGAGACCGCTCCCGAGGAGGTCCGGCTCGTCGTGCTCGTCACCCGCGACCTCCCGCTCATGGAAGGGGGCAACGCCGCCGCATTCCTCGCGGGACTGAACCTGTCCCGGAGCACCGATGTTGTCGAACGGGTGGGTGGAGCGCCGACGATGCTCGATGCGCTCACCGCGGCGGGCCACGGCGCCCTGGTCATCGGTGCCGACGCGCAAAGCCCGGCCGGCGCAGCGGCTGCGTGGTGTGAACCTGCCGGTGGCGCCTTTTCCCCGCTCGCCAGGGTGCACCGCAGCCTGCCGCTTCGGGCGCGCGGGCAGGACGGCGTGGTCCACGAGGACGAAGACCCGCGTCTCCAACGCGAGCGCGGCCTCCGGACGTCGATGGAGGCGTCCGAACTCCCTGGCAAGCCCGTTTCGGTGGCGGGGCTGTCCTCACGCGACGCCGCACTGTGGTGCGAGGGCCGACCCCCCGACCTGCCCACCGTGGGCGCCAGCGCCCTCCTCTTCGCGCTCGCCGCCTTGGCCGACCAGCGCTCGGGAGGCATCGTCGCCGCGGTCGACCAGGCGACGATGGCCGCGGGCACCTGGCAACCGGGGACCGTCACCGTCCTGCGCGGGGAGCGACCTGCGCTGGACGAGCCCACCCGGCGGTTGGCCCCGGGCCCGGACATCAAGCTTTCCTTCGCCGCCTACGACCGCGCGTTCGACGCCAAGCTCCGCTGGGAAGCGGGCGCATGCCCGGCCTGCGGGACTCTGGCCCTCCCACCCCGCTTCCGCTGTCTCGGCTGTGGCGAAGAGGACACCAGCACGCTCGTCCCGCTCCCCCGGACCGGCACCGTCTACACCGCCACGACCATTCACGTTCCGGTGCCCGGCTTGTCATCCCCGTACACGCTGGCGGTCGTCCAGCTCGACGGCGTCGACGTCCGGGCGCTGGTCCCGGTCACGGACACCGTGAGGCCGACCGCCGAGATCGACGAGCCGGGCCGCCTGGTCTTCCGCAAGATGGCGACGCGCAGCGGTATCCCCGACTACGGCTACGCCTTCGCTCCCGACGGAGGCGCGTGATGCGACGGGTCGCGATCGTCGGAGCGGGTATGACGCCCTTCGGCGAGCACTTCGACCTCGGGATCAAGGAGCTGGTGCCGATGGCCGTCACCGAGATGGCCTCCAGCGTCGACCGGGGCTTCGAACGGTCGGACATCCAGGCGGCATGGTTCGGCGAGCTCGCCACGACCGACGGATTCCCTTCGGGCATCTTGGCCGACAGTTGCGGGCTCCTCGACATCCCCGTCACCAGAGTGGAGAACGCGTGCGCCACTGGGCAGGACGCCTTGCGCAACGCGGTGTTCGGCGTCGCCTCGGGTTACGTCGACGTCGCGCTCGTCGTCGGCGCCGACAAGGTGAGGGAGACATCGGCTCGATCCACCTTCTGGGATTGGATGGCCATGACCCGGGACATGGCCTGGGACTATCCACTCGGACTGGTGGCGCCCGCCAATTTCGCCCTCCACGTGCGGCGCTACCTCCACGAAGCGCCGGCCACGCGAGAGCACCTCGCGATGATCGCAGTGAAGAACCACAAGCATGCGGTGACGAACCCGAAGGCCCAATTGCGCCAAGAGATCACGGTGGAGCAGGTGCTGTCGGCTCCCATGGTGGCCGAGCCATTCGGTGTGTTCGACTGCACACCGCAATCCGACGGCGCTGCCGCGCTGCTCGTCGTCGGCGAGGAGTTGGTGTCCCGCTACACCGACTCGCCGGTCTGGGTGCGGGGCATGGGCAACGGCGTCGATCGCGTCATGCACCAGCACAAGGTGGATATGACGACCTTCCCCGCCACCGTCAAGGCAGCCAGGGCGGCGTACGCAATGGCCGGGATTGGCCCAACTGACATCGACGTGGCCGAGGTCCACGACTGCTTCACCGGTGTGGAGCTCATGAGCTACGAGGACTTGGGGTTCGCCGAGCGGTTCCGCGGCCATGAGCTGGTAGAGGCACGCGAGCACTACGTGGGAGGAAGGATCCCGGTCAACCCGAGCGGCGGGCTCAAGGCAAAAGGGCATCCGCCAGGAGCGACGGGCGTCGCCCAGGTCGTCGAGCTGTTCGAGCAGTTACGCGGCGAATCGACGAATCAGGTCGACGGCGCCCGCATCGCCTTGGCGCACAACATCGGCGGCCCGACCGCCGTGTCGGCGGTCACCATCTTGGATGCCGTCCGGCCCTGACGCGACGTCCAGTCGGGCTCACACGCCAGACGGGAACGTGCCGTAGGCCAGCCGGATCCCGGCGACGAGTTCCTCAGCTTCGAGCCGTTTCCCGCTGCGCGACCGGTAGGTCCCCTCACCCTTGCGCCATCCCTCCATCCGGAAGAGTGTGTTGCCCTCCACACGCAGCACCTGGCCGCTCAGCCAGCCGGAGTGCGACGAGGCCAGGTAGGCGACCACGGGCGAAATGAGGCCCGGATCGAGGGGGTCGAAGTCGTCCGCCTCGGGTAGGCCCGAGCCGAAACTGGAGAGATCGGCGGACATACGCGTACGCGCTACGGGTGATACTGCGTTCGCGGTGACCTCGTAACGAGCCATTTCGAGGGCCGTGGTGAGGGTCAGGGAAATGATGCCGCCCTTGGCAGCGGCGTAGGAGGCCTGGCCGATGTTGCCGCCGAACCCTGCGCCCGAGGTGGTGTTGATGATCCGTCCGCCGGACCCGTGGCCCGCCTTCGCCATGGACCGCCAGTGGTCGCAGGCATGCTTGGTCATTTGGAACGTGCCCTTGAGGTGCACCCCGATCACCGCGTCGAAGTCGTCCTCGGTCATGGACGTGATCATCCGGTCGCGCAGGATCCCGGCGTTGTTGACGACGGCGTCGAGCCGTCCGAACCGATCCACCGCAGACGACACGATGTGCTCGCACGTCGACCAGTCGGCTACGGAGCCCTTTTCCGCGTAGGCCTCACCACCCATAGCCACGATGTCTGAGACGACCTGGTCCGCCGGGTCCTCGTCGGTGGACTCACCGCGCACGCCGACGCCGGGATCGACAATGACCACGCGGGCGCCCTGACGAGCGAGCTCCAGGCTGTGCTCGCGGCCGATGCCTCGTCCCCCTCCGGTGACGATCACTACCCTCCCCGTGAGCAGGCCCATGGACGCACAGTATCGAACCATCAACGGTAAGGCCAACGGTTATGAACGGGCAGTGGCCCCGTCAACGGTGCCCCGTTCGGATCAGGCCATGTCGTCAGCCGCGTCCAGCAAAGCCACGATCACGAAGGCCGTGTTCCGCTCCAGATCCGCACCGTTGAGTGCATCCCCGTAGAGGTGGCGATAGGACCACGTCCGCTCGAGCATGCTCGTGAAGAGCAGGCCGATTTGCATCCGATCCTTGTAGGGCCGGCCCCGGAGGATTTCGAGTGCCCGACCGGCGCGTCGGCACGATGCCAGATGCCGTCGCATGCCGGCTTCTCGCAATTCCTCGTCCTCGTGGGCGGCCTGGGACCAGGCAACGATGAAGGTGCCGTATTCGTCCATGAACGCCAAGTACTCGTGCACCCAAGCCGTGAGGGAGGCGAGCCGCTCGTCGGGGTCGATGTTCCGGGGCAGGGTGTCAACCAGGCGATCGAAGGCGGAGCTCGCGTCGGCACCAAGCATCAGGAGGGCGTCGCGCTTGGAAGGGAAATAGGTGTAAAAGGACGCCCGGGAGATTCCGGCAGCCTGCACGATGTCATCGATGCGAGCACCGCCGTAGCCACGGGCCATGATGAGGTCACCCGTAGCCTGCAGGATCAGGTCGATCGTCCTCCGGGCCCGCGTCCCGAGCTCGGGGGCCGGCTGGCGGAGCGTTGGTCTGATCTCGAAGCTTTCGTCTCTTCGCACTGCGGCCATCAGTAAGGCCACCGATCTCTGGCAGGCCGACCGTCGCTCCGCACCACCGCCACGACGCCGCCCATGGAGTTGACACTATAGTCAAGTGACGTCCTGCCACAGCGCATGCGGTTGCCTACGGCGACGCGATCGCTGGGCGAGAAGGAGCGCATCATGACGGCCACTACGGGATCGTTCCGATTCACGGATGCGCCGATGCAGCGCGACCGTACTGCGGGGTGGCGGTTCGTGCGTGAGGCCGGCGACGTCTTCCAAGACGTCGATGGAACGTGGTATCTCACCAGTCTCGAGGCGGTTCGGTTCGCCCACCGGAACCCCGAGATCTTTTCTTCGGCAAGGGCCTTCGACGAGCTGGGCAGTCCGGTGCCGCTAATTCCGCTGGCCATCGACCCGCCCGATCACGTTCGCTACCGCCGGGTCCTGGATCAGATGCTGGCGCCCCGTGTCGTCAACGCGCTCGAGGGCGGCCTTCGTGCCCAGATCCGTGACCTGATCGCTGCCTTTTCGGGCCGGGGCCGATGCGAAGTCGTGGACGAGATCGCCCGGCTGTACCCGACCCAGGTCTTTCTCACGCTCTTCGGACTTCCCGTCGCCGACCGTGACCAATTCATCCAATGGTCCGAGGCAATCATCGAGAACTCCACCGTGGGTTCGGGCGAGCCGCCGCCCGAGGTCTTGGAGAACGCAATGGCGCTCTTCGTCTACCTCCAGGGCCATGTCGAGAAGAAGCGAGCACAGCCCGGCGACGACATGCTCAGCAGGATTCTCGCCCTGTCGGGCGACGAGGCCTGGTCGGACCAGGAGGTGCTCGGGCTTTGTTTCC
>DASXFC010000003.1:0-15433 GCA_036489775.1 Acidimicrobiales bacterium
GGCGGCCCATTCGGCCCGTTTGTTGCGGAGGAACCACTCGAAGACATGCTCCCCCAGGGCCCCGGCCACCAGCTCGGACGTCTCCATGGCATCCAGCGCCTCGGCCAGGGACGCCGGCAGGGGCCTGATCCCCTCGGCCAACCGCTCCTGTATGGACATGCGGTAGATGTTGGCGGACGCCTCTTTGGGCAGCTCGTAATGGCCCTTCACCCCGGCCAGCCCGGCGGCGAGCACCACGGCCCACGCCAGGTAGGGGTTGGCGGCCGGGTCGGGGGCGCGGTACTCGATCCGCGTGGAGTCACGCTTACCCTTCTTGGTGGGCGGGACCCTGATCAGGGCAGACCGGTTGTTCTGGGCCCAGGACACGTACACGGGCGCCTCGATCAGGGGCTGGTCTTCCTGGGACACGATGAGCCGCTTGTAAGAATTGACCCACTGGTTGGTAATGGCGGTTATCTCAGGGGCATGGTGAAGGACCCCCGCTATGAACTGGCGGGCCACGCCCGATAGGTGGTACTCATCGGAGTCGTCGTAAAAGGCATTCGTGTCGCCGTCAAACAGGGACATGTGCGTGTGCATGCCCGAGCCCTGGACGCCGCTGAGTGGTTTGGGCATAAAAGTGGCAAGTATGCCATTGCGGGCCGCCATTTCCTTTACCACCACCCGGACCAGCATGACGGTGTCCGCCATGGTCATGGCGTCGGTGTAGCGCAGGTCGATCTCGTGCTGGCTGTTGGCGTCCTCGTGCTGGGTGTGCTCGACCGGGATCCCGATGTCCTCGAGCATTAGGACCGATCGCCGGCGCAGGTCGCTGGTTGGGTCGGCCACCGTGAGGTCGAAATAGGAGCCCGAGTCCAGGGTCTGCGGTCCGGTGACCGGGTTGGCGTCGGCGAAGTAGAAGAACTCGACCTCGGGCGAGGCGAAGAAGGTGTAGCCGGCCGAGCGCGCCCGCTCGAGCGTGCGGCGCAGGGCGTGCCGGGGGTCGCCGTCAAAAGGAGTGCCGTCGAGATTGGCGATGTCACAGAAGACACGGGCCACCGCCGAATCGTCGTGCCATGGCAGCAATTGAAAGGTCTTGGGATCCGGTCGGGCCAGCACGTCGGCCTCTTGGACCCGGCTGAAACCGTCGATGGCCGAACCGTCGAAAGTCATACCCTCATCGAGCGCGTTCTCGAGCTCAGCCGAGGTGATGTTGAAGCCCTTCGGCGTCCCGAGGACATCGGTGAACCACAGCTGGACGAAGCGGATCCCGCGCTCTTCCACGGTCCGCAGCACGTAGTCACGCTGGCTCTGCACCGCCCAAGCTTCGCAGGTGCGGGACCAGGCCCGTCAATCCGGGGCACCCAGATCGGTACATTGAGCCTGATGGATGACCCGGGCAGCGAGGGAGTCGGGCGATTCTCGGCGGCGGTGGGTCGGGCCCGGCTGTCGTGCCTCCGGCGCGGCCGGGGCGGGTCAGTTCCGGCCGTCTTCCTCCATTCCGGGGTCACTGATCAGCGCAGCTGGACCGGCGTGCTCGAGCGCCTGGCCCCGCCGCTGGACGCCGTCACCTACGACCGGCGCGGTTTCGGCGCCACCGTCTGCGAGCCCGAGGCCCACGATCAGGTGGTCGACCTGGCCGCGGTGCTCGACGGCTCTGGCTTCGAACAGGTCATGCTGGTCGGCAACTCCCAGGGCGGCCGGATTGCGCTGGACTTCGCCCTGAGCCGGCCCGAGCGGGTCAGCGCGCTGGTCCTGGTGGCACCCGCCGTCTCGGGTGCGCCCTCCGTCAGTGACGCCGACGTCACCGGGGCCGAAGCGGCCCTCTGGAAAGAGCTCGAAGCGGCCGAAGCGGCCGGCGATCTGCACGCCCTGAACGAGGGCGAGCTCCGGCTCTGGCTGGACGGTCCCGCCGCACCGGAGGGGCGGGTCGGTGGGGCCACCCGGGCGCTGGCCTACGACATGAACCGGCTGGCCCTGGCCGCGCCCAGTCCGGGCTTCGAGCCCAACGCCGTCGATGCCTGGTCGCGGCTCGAGGAGATCGCCTGCCCCACCGTGGTCGTGGTGGGCGACCTCGACATGAGCCACTTCCAGGCCCGCTGCCCCGAGTTGGCCGCACGCATTCCGGGGGCGTCGCTCGAGGTGATGGCCGGGGTGGCCCACCTGCCCGCGCTCGAAGCGCCCGATGACTTCGCCGACCTGCTGCGCCGGTTCCTCGCCGCGTCCTCGTAACCCCGGCCCTTGACCCTGGAGCGTGGTACGGCCCGTACGCTCGAACGGGTGGTTGCCCCAACTGAGCGGTCCGGTGCCACCACCGGCCCCGCCACCGTCCTGAGCATCGGCCAGCTGGCCGAGGTGGCCGGGGTCCATGTCGAGACGGTGCGCTACTACGAGCGACGCCACCTGCTGCCCGAACCGCCGCGCACACCGGCCGGGTATCGCCAATACGGGCCAGCCGATGTGGGTCGCCTGTCCTTCATCGCTCGGGCCAAGTCACTCGGGTTCACCCTGGCCGAGGTGGCCGAGCTCCTGACGCCGTCCGAACCGGCGTCGGCGCTCGACCCGGCGCCGGCCGCCGATGACTTGGCCGTGCTCGAGCTGGCCCGCCGCAAGCTGGTGGCTGTCCAGGCTCGCCGCGACGAGCTCAATCAGACCGAGGGCCGGCTCCGCCGCCTGCTCGACGTCTGCGCCGATCCGGCCAACGAGGACTGCCGGGCCCTTCGCATCAGCGGCTGAGTCTGACGCCGCCCGCCTGGGCGATCTCCTCGGCCAGCCGGGCCTTGCTGTGGGCCCCGACCAGGCGCATGCGCAACTGGCCGCCCGCGAAGAGCAGCATGGTCGGCACCGCCATCACCTCGAAGCGGGCCCCGAGGTCGGAGTGCTCGTCCGCGTTGACCTTGCGCACTCGGAGTCCGTCGCCAAATTCCGTCGCCAGCTGGTCCAAGATCGGAGCCAGCGCCTTGCACGGCGGGCACCACTCGGCCCAGAACTCGACCAGCACCGGCACGGCCGAGGTGGCGATTTCCTCGTCGAAGGTGGCGGCGTTCAGCCCGGCGACGGCGACGGTCGGTGCGGTCATGACGGGTCTCCTTGGATCCAGCGGCATCCCGAGGTGGCTGCCCTGCGGGCACGGTAAGACCTGGACCATGGTCCGGAGTCAAGGCCTCCACCGGAGAAGGCAGCCCGCCGGACCCCCATTAGTCTGAAATTCATGCCCCACCTGCGCCTGGCTGCCGCGCAACTCAACACGGTGGTCGGCGACCTGCCCGGCAACGTCGACCGCATCCTGGGCGCCCTGGCCGCGGCCGAGGCAGCCGGTGCCGACATCTGCATCGTGCCCGAATTGGCCATCACGGGCTACCCGCCCGAGGACCTGTTGCTCAAGCCGGGCTTTGTGGCCGACAACGTGGTCGCGCTCGAGAAGGTGGCGGCGGCCACCGACCGCTGCGCCGTGGTGGTGGGCTACGTGGGCCCGGCCCCCGGTGGTCGCGGCCTGGCCAACGCCGCCGCCGTCTGTGCCGGCGGTCGGGTCATCGGCACCTACCAGAAGCACTTCCTGCCCAACTACGGCGTCTTCGACGAGCAGCGTTGGTTCCTCTCGAGCACCGAACGACCCACGCTCTTCGAGGTGGCCGGCGCCTGGGTCGGCGTCTCCATCTGTGAGGACGTGTGGTTCCCCGACGGCCCGGTGGCCTGGCAAGGGCAGGCCGGGGCCGACGTGGTGGTCAACCTGAACGCGTCGCCTTATCACCGGGGCCGGCGGGCCGAGCGCCTGACCATGCTGAGCGAGCGGGTGGCCGAAGCCGGGTGCGCCATCGCGTATGTGAACCAGGTCGGCGGCCAAGATGAGCTGGTCTTCGACGGCGACTCCCTCATCCTCGGCGCCGACGGCACGTTGCTGGCTACCGGGGCCCAGTTCGCCACCGACCTGGTCCTGGTCGACCTGCCCATCGATCCGAGCCGCCACCAAGACGGCCGCCCAGATGCCGAGGCCGGGGGCGCCCTCCCCCGACTGGTGGCCACCACGGCGCCGGCCGGCGACCGGCCCGCGCTTCCGGCGCCCATCCTGCACCAGAGGCTGTCGGACCAGGCCGAGGTGTACGAGGCCCTGGTGCTCGGCACCCGCGACTACCTCTTGAAGAACGGCTTCAGCGAAGTGGTCATCGGCCTTTCCGGCGGCATCGACTCCTCACTGGTGGCCACCATCGCGGTGGACGCCATCGGCGCGGCCCGGGTCCACGGCATCTCGATGCCGTCTCGCTACTCGAGCGAGGGCTCGCGCCAAGATGCCCAGACACTGGCCGACCGGCTCGGCATCGACCTCAAGGTGGTGCCGATCGAAGCGGCGCACGTGGCCTTCACCGACATGCTGGCCAGCGTGCTCGGCCGTGAGCCCTATGGCCTGACCGACGAGAACCTCCAGTCGCGCCTGCGCGGCGTGCTCTTGATGGGCGTCTCCAACGCCAAGGGTTGGATCGTGCTCACCACCGGCAACAAGAGCGAGATGGCGACGGGCTACTCCACCCTCTACGGCGACTCGGCCGGGGGGTTCGCCGTCATCAAGGACGTGCCCAAGACGTTGGTCTACGAGCTGTGCCGGTACCGCAATACCCAGGCCGTGCTCGAAGGGCTGCCCGGTCCCATCCCCGACGCCGTCCTGGACAAGCCGCCCTCAGCCGAGCTGCGGCCCGATCAGCGCGACGACCAGTCGCTGCCGCCCTACGAGGAGCTCGATCCGGTGCTCCAGGGTTACGTCGAGGGCGACCGCACCGCACCCGAGTTGGTGGCCCAGGGCTTCGATCCCGAGGTGGTCGAGCGGGTGGTCCGGCTGGTCGACGGGGCCGAGTACAAGCGACGCCAGAACCCACCCGGGGTGCGCATCACCACCAAGGCGTTCGGCAAGGACCGCCGGATGCCCATCACCAACCGCTACCGCTCCCCGGCCCGCCCCGAAGGCAGCGGTGGCTGAGTCCCGCACCATCGACCAGCTGGCTCAGCTGGTCGGCGCCTTTTGTTTCGTCGAGCACTCCCTGTTCACCTTGTTGGGGAAGTGGGCGGCCGAATCGGTGGGTGACGGACCCTTGGCGGCGGAGGCCACCGTCTTCTTGGCCACCAACGCACGTCACCACGGCAACGTGGCCGAGATGTGGCGGGAACGCCTGCCGGTGCGGGCTGGCGTCGATCAGGACGCCCTCTTCACCGCCCCGGTGGCCGTGGTCGAGACCTTCGAGCGACTGGGGGTGGCCACCGATCCGGTTGACCGCCTGCAGGCGCTGCTCGAGGTGCCGATGGTCCGGCTGCTCGACACCTACGGGGTGGTGCAGGCCTCGGCCAACCCGGCTTCGGAGGCCCCGGTCCTGGCTGTGCTGGGTGCGGTACGCCGGGAAGGTTTGGCCGAGCTGGCATCCGGGCAGTCCATCAGCGACCGCCTGGTCCTCGAGACGGCATCCGCCGGTCAATCCAAAGCACTGGTGGTCGAACTTGAACGGGCGTTTGGCCGGGGGGTAGGTATTTTCCCTGGTGAACGGCCCACTTGACGCGACCAGTACACTGTGAAAGCAGTTCCTGCGTCCCAATAACGCCAGGACCTGCAATTTTCAGGGCGATGGCCGGCTGGGAGCGAGTCCCCGTCAGGCCCAACGGTGAGGGAAGGTTCGGCAGACTCTTGGCCAAGGAACGTATTGAGCGCGACGACGAAGACCTCGTACGTCTCTACCTGACAGACATCGGACAGTATCCCCTCCTGACCAAGGATGACGAGGTCCGCCTGGCCCAAGCCATCGAGGCTGGCCGGGCTGCCGAGGAGGATCTGGCCAAGGCCCCCAAGGGCCTGACCCCGGCCAAGAAGCGGGAGATCCGCCGCTGTGTCATGGAGGGCGAGCAGGCCCAACAGACCTTCGTGCAGTCGAACCTCCGTTTGGTGGTCTCGATCGCCAAGAAGTACCAGGCCTCGGGCCTGCCCCTGCTGGACCTGATCCAGGAGGGCAACCTCGGCCTCATGCACGCCGTCGAGAAGTTCGACTGGCGCAAGGGCTTCAAGTTTTCCACCTACGCCACCTGGTGGATCCGCCAGGCCATCACCCGGGGCATCGCCAACACGGGCCGCACCATCCGTCTCCCCGTCCACGCCGGGGACACCCTGGCTCGGGTCCAGAAGGCCCAGGCCCGTCTCGAGCTCAAGCTGGGCCGTCCGGCCACCTTGGCCGAGCTGGGGATCGAAGTGGAGATGCCCGAGGACAAGCTGGTCGAGGCCCTGCGCTTCCGGGCCGAGCCCCTCTCGCTGTCCGAGCCTCTGCGCGAGGACGGCGACGCCGAACTGGGCGACGTGGTCGAGGACCGTTCGGCCGAGTCACCCTTCGAGGTGGCCGCGGTGTCGCTGCTGCCCGACGAGATCGGCCGCCTGCTCTCGCCGCTCGACGAGCGCGAGCGCGAGATCCTGCGTCTGCGCTTCGGTCTCGACCGGGGTGAGCCACGGACGTTGGAGGAGGTCGGGGAGCACTTCAACCTGACCCGTGAGCGCATCCGTCAGATCGAGGCCCGCGCCATGTCGAAGTTGCGGCACCCGTCCTCGGACACCGGCGCCCGCGATCTGCTCACTGTCTGAGCCGTTAGGGTCGCCCCATGAAGAAACTGCTCTTCCTCGTCCTCATCGTCGGCCTCGGTCTGGTCGCGGCCAAGCGGCTGCGCGACGCCTGATCGCTGATTGACTGCGCCGCCTTAGGCGGCGTGCTGGTGACCGCGCGCGGTGCGGCGCCACAGAATCAAGGCGGCACCGGCGACAGCCAGGCTGGTGGTCACTACCGGCGTGGTGCGGCCGACGCGATCGCGCAAACGAATGGGCTTGGTGAACGTCCGGGTCTCCCAGCCGCGCTCCTTGGCCACCTTGGCCAGCGCGCGGTCAGCGTTGACAGCCACCGGGCGTCCCACCGCCTCGAGCATGGGAAGGTCGGTGGCTGAATCCGAGTAGGCACTACTGGCGGCCAGGTCGATGCCGGTGCGTAGGGCCAGCTCGCGCATGGCCACCGCCTTGTTCTCGCCCAGGGCGTAGAAGGCCATGTGTCCGGTGTAGCGACCCTCCTCGTCGACCTCGCCCCGCGAGCAGATGGCGCCATCTGCCCCGAGCATGTCGGCCAGCGGCAGCACGATCTCCTCGGGGGAGGCTGACACCAGGTAGACGCGATGGCCGGCGGCCCGGTGCAGTTCCATCAACTCGAGCGCTTCGGCGTAGATGATGGGCTCGATGGTCTCGAGCAGGGTTTGTCGCACGATCTGGCGCACCTGCGCCCGGTCCCACCCTTTGGTCAAAGCCAGGGTCGACTCACGGACACGGGCCAATCGTTCCTCGTCGGCACCGAAGTAGAGGAAGATCAACTGCGAGAGGGCGGCCCGAGCCACCACCCGTCGATTGATCAGACCGCCCTTCATGAAGGGCCGGCCGAAGGCAGCGATGGAGGCGCGGTCAATCACCGTCTTATCGAGGTCGAAGAATGCGGCCTCCATACACACAATGCTACGAGAGGGACGGGGATCCCCCGAGCGCACCGTGACGAATCGACGAACCGAAAGTGAACGTCCCGCTCAGTCAGTGCCGGAATCAGAGCTGATGAACAGGGCGGTCACGGCGTCTTCGGCGTCGGCAGTGGCCAGCACCAGGACCTCGTCGCCGGATTGGAGCACCGTTTCGCCGCGGGGGACGATCAGCCGGTCCGACCGCACCACCGCGACCACCGTGCCGTCGCGGGGGAAGTCGAGATCGGCAATGGCGGTGCCATTGGCCGGGGAGTCCTCAGCCAGGGTGACCTCCACCAGATGAGCCGCCCCGCCTTGGAACTGGAGCAGGCGTACCAGCGCGCCGACCGAGACCGCCTCTTCGACCAATGACGTGATCAGTTGTGGGGTACTCACCGACACATCGACGCCCCAGCTCTCGGTGAAGAGCCATTGGTTCTTCGGATGGTTGACCCGGGCCACCACGCGCGGTACGGCGAACTCCTGCTTGGCCAGCAGCGAGATCACGAGGTTGTCCTCGTCGTCCCCCGTGGCGGCCACCACCACGTCCACGCTGGCCACGCCGGCCGCGTCGAGCGAGGCGACCTCGCAGGCGTCGGCGGCTACCCAGGTGATGTCGAGGGTGGGCCGGAGACGCTCCACCAGATCGGGATCCTGCTCGAAGAGGGTCACCTCGTGACCGTTGGCGTGCAGATCCGCGGCGATAGCGGTCCCGACACTCCCGGCGCCGGCGATGGCGACCTTCATTTGGCCTCTGGTTCGCGAATGAGCACGTCGAGAGCGTCGAGGGTGATGTCGAGAACGGCCAGGTGGAGGAGGTCGCCTTCCTGCCCGACCAGTTCACGGGCATCGAGGCGGGGCACGCCAGCCCGGGTGACCGCCACCACAGACAGCTTGCCGGGCTCTTCGAGCTCTTCTAGACGGCGACCGGCCCAATGGTCCGGCAGGGCCCGGTCGACCAGGGTCAGGCGACCCGAGGAGTCCGTCCAGTCGCCGTAGTTCTCCTCGGGCAGCAACCGCCGGCGGACCTGGTCGATGGTCCAGGTCACCGTGGCCACCGTCGGGATGCCCAGTCGCTGGTAGATCTCGGCCCGGCGGGGGTCGTAGATCCGGGCCACCACGTTGGGGATCATGTAGGTCTCACGGGCGATCCGCACGGTCAGGATGTTGGTGTTGTCGCCGCTGGTTACCGCGGCCAGGGCGTCGGCTCCCACCGCCCCGGCCTTCTCGAGATCATCCCGGTCGAAGCCCGATCCGACGATCCGCTGGCCCTCCCAGTCCTTCAGCCGCCTGAAGGCCCGTGGGTTTTTGTCCATGATGGCCACCGAGTGGCCTTCGGCGGTCAGGGATATGGCTAAGCCGGATCCCACCCGGCCACAGCCAATAACGACGACGTGCATGGGCCACAGTGTGCAACACGTGGCGGGCTCCTGTGCAAAGCGGCGTCACGAGGGTGCCGCAAAGGGCAGGTACCTCCCGTCCCATACTCTTTCGGCCGTGGTCACACGCGCCGGGCCCCGGCCCACCCACCCGCTCCCCGGCGTGGCCGCCGACAGCATCCCCGAACGCAAGCGCTACCGGCTCAAGAACTTCCTGCTCGGCAAGCCCCTCGTGACCGAGCAGTTGAGCTCGGAGCGTCTGGGTCGACCCAGCGCCCTAGGCGTACTGGCCCCCGACTGCATTTCGTCGTCGGCCTACGGCACCGAGGAGATGCTGACCCAGCTGGTGCCCTACGTCGGCCTGGCTGCTTTCTCCTTGGTGGTGCCCATCACCCTGGCCATTCTCGGGGTGCTCTTCTTCGTCACGCTGTCGTACCTCGAAGTGATCCAGCAGTACACCAAGGCTGGCGGTGCCTACGTGGTGGCGCGCGACAATTTCGGCCACAACATCGCGCTGATCGCCGCGGTAGCGCTGCTCATCGACTACACGGTGACGGTGGCCGTGCAGACGGCAGCCGGTACGGCCGAGTTGACCAGTGCGATTCCCCGTTTGGCCAACACCACCGACACCGTCGTCATCACCGTGGCCGTCGTGCTGCTCTTGCTCTTCGGCAACCTGCGCGGCATCCGCGAAGCCGGCAAGTTCTTCGCCTTTCCCACCTATTTCTTCATCCTGTCGCTCGGCACGGTGATCGTGGCCGGGTACATCAAGGCAGGATTGGGCGACCTGCACCACATCCCCCTCCCTCCGACCAAAGAGATTTACGGCGGTACGTTCGGTGTGTCCGGCCATGGGTTGTTGATGGGGCTGGCCTTCATCTCGCTGCTGCGCTCGTTCGCCAACGGCGGATCGTCGCTGACCGGGCTCGAGGCCATCTCCAACGGAGTGAGCAGCTTCCGCAAACCCGAGTCCTTGCACGCCCGCCAGACCCTGGTGGTGATGAGTTCGGTACTGGCTTTCCTGGTCTTCGGCGTGACCATGCTGGCTCGCTGGACCCACGCCGTGCCCTTCGCCAAAGGCTCACCCACCGTGGTGTCCCAGGAGGTGGAGGCCATCTTCGGGCGCGGTGCCGTCTATTACATCGTGATCATCGCCACCATATTGATTCTGTACACCGGCGGGAACACGAGCTTCAACGGCTTCCCGTATCTGGCCAACTTCGTGGCCGGCGACCACTTCTTGCCACGTCAGCTGACCCGGCGTGGTCACCGCCTGGCCTTCTCCAACGGGATCCTGGTGCTCACCGCGGTGGCGCTCGCCTTGATCCTGGCCTTCAAGGCCGAGGTTGACGGACTGGTCTCGCTCTACGCCATCGGCGTGTTCACCGGGTTCACCATGGCCGGGTCAGGCATGGTCAAACACCACCTGACCAACAAGACTGGGCACTGGCGCCGCAGCATCGTCATCAACGGGTTCTCCGCCGGCCTCTCGGCCGTGGTGGTCCTCATCTTCGCCATCGCCAAGTTCAAGGAGGGCGCCTGGGTCGTCGTCGTCATCGGCCCGCTTCTCTATGTCGGCCTGCGCCGGTTGCACAGCGAGTACCAGCACGAGGACGAGCTGCTTGAGACGGGCGCCATCGAGGCCTCGGAAGCGCCCATCCTTCGCCGCCACGTGGTGGTGGTCTTCGTCGACCGGCTCGACATGGCCACCGCCCGGGCCATCCAGTACGCCCGCACCTTGACCCCTGACGATCTCCGCGCCGTGCATTTCGATATCGATTCGAAGGAGGCCCGGGCCCTCGAGGAGGAGTGGGGTCGTCTCGGCCTAGCTCGCTTGCCCCTCGACATCATCGAAACCCCCGACAGGCGACTGGGCCGGGCCGCCATCGAGCTGGTGGCCGATGCCACCTTGGACGGCGATACCGAGTGCACCGTCATCCTGCCTCGGCGCGGTTACGCCCGAGTGTGGCAGCGCTTCCTGCACGACCGCACCGCCGACAAGATCGCGGCCGTCCTGGGCCAGGTCCCCCACGTCAGCCCGACCATCATCCCGTACAACCTGCCCACCCGTTTCGGTGAGCGGGTGCGTTCCTACGGGCAGTCGGTGCAGTGGGCCAGGCTGCGCAGCACTGGCGCGGTGGACGACAAGAAGGGTGCCGACGAGACCGTGGTCGATGACGAGGGGCGAACCGGGGTGGACCGGGGCGGCCGGCGCGACGGGCCCAAGCGCCCCTCGTCGGTGGCGGCGGCCGACGTTGCCCTGGCCAAGCGCGCCGGGGCCACCACTCCGATCAGCGCCGTGGTGGCCCGGCAACGGGTCAAGGTGGCGGGCCGGGTCAAGTCGGTCCGGGTGCAACCCCGGGCGGGGACCCAGAACCTCGAGTGTGTGCTGAGTGACGGTACCGGGGGCCTGCTCCTGGTCTTCCAGGGTCGGCCCAAGATCGCCGGGATCGAGCCCGGGGCCCGCCTGGTGGCCGAGGGCATGGTGGGGGCCTGGGGGCGCCGTCCGGCCATGCTCAACCCCTCGTTCGAACTGGTGGCCGGGGCGCCCGACGAGCCGTCGGGCCACTGACCGCCACGGACGATTCTTGCTCGCCCACCGGCCAGTCGCTAACGTCCCCCCCGGCCATTGGAGGGGTGCGGCGCGCTCGAGACTCCTGGCCGACACCGAACCGTCCGTCGGTCACGGCCTGCCGCTGATGACCTCGAACGGGAAAGATTCGAAAAAACAGCAATAAAGAGGACAAAGAAAGAGGACACGGGCGGCCCCGCTCCCCTCGGCACCACGACAGCAATAGAAAGGGCACACCGGGAATGATCAACCTCCTTGCGACGGGCGACGGGGGCTACCAAGCCTTCAGCCTTGGCGGCACCGACAAGTTGTGGCTATATATCTGCCTGGCTGCCGGCGTGGTTGGCATCGCGACCGGCCTCCTGTTGGCCCGCAACGTGCTGGCGGCCGATCAGGGCACGCCGAAGATGAAGGAGATCGCCAAGGCCGTCCAAGAAGGGGCCGAGGCGTTTCTCGGTCGGCAGTTCAGGACGATCGGCATCATCATCATCCCGCTGGCCATCTTGATCTTCTTCACGGCGACCAAGGTGGTAGCCCCGGCCGGTCACCACGGGGGGCTGACCTTCGCCCAGGACGGCATCTACCGGGTGATCTGCTTCCTCTTCGGCGCCGCCTTCTCGGGCCTGACCGGCTTCATCGGAATGTCCATCGCGGTGAGGGGCAACGTCCGCACGGCCGCCGCGGCCTCCCAGGGCGGTGGCATGGCTGGTGCCCTGCGGGTCGCCTTCCGCACCGGTGCCGTGACCGGCATGCTGTGCGTGGGTCTCGGCCTGCTCGGCGCGACCGCCATCGTGCTGATCTTCCAGAACTCGGCCACCGCCGTTCTCATCGGGTTCGCCTTCGGTGCCTCGCTGCTCGCCCTCTTCATGCGTGTCGGCGGCGGCATCTTCACCAAGGCGGCCGACGTGGGCGCCGACCTCGTGGGCAAGGTCGAAGCGGGCATCCCCGAAGACGATCCCCGCAACGCGGCCACTATCGCCGACAACGTGGGCGACAACGTGGGCGACTGCGCCGGCATGGCGGCCGACCTCTTCGAGTCCTACGAGATCACGATCATTGCCGCGCTGATCCTCGGGTACTCCGCCTTCCGCTTCCAGCACACCACGGCAGCGGTCCTCTACCCGCTCATCGTGCCGGCCATCGGGATCTTCGCTTCCGTCATCGGCGTCCTCGTGGTGCGGGCGCGCAACAAGGACCGCAACGCGCTGGCCCCCATCAACCGCGGCTTCTGGCTGGCCGCCGTCCTGACCGTGATCGGTGCCTTCTTGGTGGCGCAGTTCTACGTGCACGACCTCAAGGTCTTCTACGCCGTCCTGACCGGGGTGGTCCTGTCGCTGGTGGCGAGCCAGATCACCGAGCAGTTCACCTCGACCGAGCGCGGCCCAGTGAAGGAGATTGCCGCGTCGGCCAGGACCGGTCCAGCCACCACGGTGCTGGCGGGCATCTCCATCGGGCTCGAGTCCTCGGTGTGGGCGATCATCGCCATCGCCATCGCCATCGGCGTGGCCATCGGGCTGGGCGACGGCAACATCGAGCTCACCTTCTACCTGGTGGCCCTGATCGGCATCGGCCTCCTGGCCACCGCCGGCATGGTCGTCTCTGAGGACAGCTTCGGCCCGGTGTCGGACAACGCGGCCGGCATCGCCGAGATGTCCGGCGAGTTCACCGGTGAGGCCGAGCGCGTCATGGTGAGCCTCGACGCCGTGGGCAACACCACCAAGGCCATCACCAAGGGTGTGGCCATCGGTTCTGCCGTCATCGCGTCCGTCGCGCTGTTCGCCTCCTTCATCGAGACGATCGGCGAGCAGCTCCCGAGCCTGCACGCCACCGGAGCGAGGCTCTTCTCGATCATCCAGATCAACGTGGCCAACCCGACGACGTTCATCGGGCTCCTCATCGGTGGCTCGGTCGCGTTCTTGTTCTCGTCCCTGGCCATCCGTGCCGTGGGCCGTTCGGCCGGCACCGTCGTGCTCGAGGTGCGCCGTCAATTCCGTGAGCACCCGGGCATCATGGACTACACCGAGAAGCCCGAGTACGGGCGGGTGATCAGCATCTGCACGGCGGCGGCCCAGCGCGAGCTGGCCACGCCGGCGCTCCTGGCCATCCTGACGCCCGTCATCGTGGGCTTCGGCATCAACTACCTGGCACTCGGCGCCTTCCTCGCCGGGACCATCCTCACCGGTCAGCTGCTGGCCAACACGCTGTCGAACTCCGGTGGTGCGTGGGACAACGCCAAGAAGTACATCGAGGACGGCAACGAGGGCGGAAAGGGTTCGGAGGCCCACAAGGCCGCCGTCATCGGCGACACCGTGGGCGACCCCTTCAAGGACACGGCGGGACCGGCGCTGAACCCGATGATCAAGGTCATGAACCTGGTCTCCCTCCTCATCCTGCCGGCGGTCATCACGCTGCGGCACCACACGGGCGCCCGCCTCGCCATCGCCGGCGTCTCCCTGGTGATCCTGCTCGCCGCGCTCGCCTTCTCCAAGCGGGGTTCGGAGGCGATGGACGCCGACTCGGCCGACTCGGCCCCCGCCGCGGCAGCGACAGCGTCGGTCGATTGACCTGCTCAGGCGCATAGCGAACCGCCCTGGTCGTGGACCCTGCCCTTGACAGGCGTGGTGGCGTACCCCCACTCTGACGTGACCATGCCCACCCTCTCACCCAGCCGAATGCTGCCCCGCGGGGTGCGCCGTGGGTAAGGCGCTCGTCATCGTGGAGTCGCCGGCCAAGGCGCGGACCATCGGGGGCATGCTCGGGCCCGACTTCATCGTCGAGTCGTCGATCGGCCACATCCGCGACCTGCCACGGGGTGCCGACGAGGTCCCGGCCGCCTACAAGGGTGAGTCGTGGGCGCGCCTCGGCGTGGACGTGGACAACGGCTTCAAACCGCTCTACGTGGTGTCTTCACCCAAGAAGTCCGTCGTGGCCAACCTGAAGAAGCTGCTGAAGGGCGCCGACGAGCTGTATCTCGCCACGGACGAGGACCGCGAGGGCGAGTCGATCGCCTGGCACCTTTCCGAAGTGCTGTCGCCGACCGTCCCGGTGAAGCGCATGGTGTTCCACGAGATCACGCCGGCCGCCATCGCCCGGGCCGTCGAGGAGTGGCGCGACCTTGACCGCCGCCTGGTCGACGCCCAAGAGGCGCGCCGCATCCTGGACCGTCTCTACGGCTACGAGGTGTCTCCCGTCCTGTGGCGCAAGGTCATGCCGCGTCTGTCGGCGGGCCGGGTGCAGAGCGTGGCCACACGCATGGTGGTCGAGCGCGAGCGGGCCCGCATGCGCTTCCGGTCTGCCACGTGGTGGGGTGTGGACGGCACGTTCACCAATGCCGCGGCCGCGGCGGGTTTCGGTGCCGCACTCGTCGGCCTCGGCGGCGCCACCATCGCCACCGGCAAGGACTTCGACGAGAACGGAGAGCGGACCGGCAAGAGCGAAGTCCGCGTGCTCGGCGAGGAGGAAGCGACCTCGGTCGCCACGGCGCTGGTCGGCCGCTCCTTCACCGTGAGCAACGTCACCGAGCGGCCTTTCCGCCGTTCGCCGGCGGCCCCGTTCATGACGTCGACGCTGCAGCAGGAGGCCGGCCGCAAGCTGCGCTTCAGCGCCCAGCGGGCCATGCAGGTGGCCCAGCGCCTCTACGAGCAGGGCTACATCACGTACATGCGGACGGACTCGACCACGCTGTCCGAGCAGGCCCTGACCGCCGCCCGTGCGCAAGCCCGCGAGATGTACGGGGACGCCTACGTGCCCGACACGCCCCGCCGCTACGAGCGCAAGGTGAAGAACGCCCAGGAGGCCCATGAGGCCATCCGGCCGGCCGGGGAGACCTTCCGCACGCCCGAGCAGGCCGGCCGCTCGTTGTCGGGCGACGAGCTCCACCTCTACGACCTGATCTGGAAGCGCACCGTGGCCTCCCAGATGAACGATGCGACGGGCACCAGTGCCCAGATCAGGTTGGTCAGCGAGGTTCCGGCCGGCGGCCCCGGCAACATCG
>DASXFC010000015.1:0-28903 GCA_036489775.1 Acidimicrobiales bacterium
GCGGGCGTCCACGTGCACCACGCGGGGCACGTACGTCGTGAGCTCCTCGCGTTCGTACTCGGCGTAGGTGATGAGGATCACCTTGTCGCCCGGCGACACCAGGCGGGCCGCGGCGCCGTTCAGGCAGATCTGCCCCCGCTCCCCCTCAATGGCGTAGGTCTCGAAGCGGGCGCCGTTGTCGATGTCGAGGACCGCCACCTGTTCGTAGGGGAGGATGTCGGCCAGCGCCATCAACTCGGTGTCGATGCTGACCGAACCGACGTAGTTGAGGTTGGCCCCGGTCACGGTGGCCCGGTGGATCTTGGACTTCATCATGCGGCGGCGCATCAGGCTCACCCGATCCTTTCCAATTGGCGGGACTCCCGCCGGCTGACGACTGGGACTGCGGGCATGTTGTCGATGAGGCGAACCGGCCCGACCACGGCGGCGATGAGCAACCGGGTCGTGAGCGGGTCATCGAGAGCAACGGTCTCGAGCAGCGAGTCGGTGTCCACCGCCACCGCGTAGTCGAGGGCGACTGATGGTTCGGTGGCCACCACGTCCGCCATCACATGACGCAGCTGGGCGGCCGAGCGGATCCCTTCGCTGATGGCGGCTTGGCCCGCCCCCAGCGCCCGGGACAGCACGGTGGCGGCCCGGCGCTCGTCGGCCGAGAGCCGGACGTTGCGGCTCGAGAGGGCGAGCCCGTCGGCCTCTCGCACGGTCGGGCCGCCCACGATGGTCACCGGGAGCGACAGGTCACGGACCATTCGCCGCACTACGGCCAGCTGCTGGAAGTCCTTCTCGCCGAAGTAGGCCCGGCAGGGTCCGGCGATGGCGAAGAGCTTGCTCACCACGGTGGCCACGCCGTCGAAGTGACCAGGCCGCGAGGCGCCCTCCCAGGCCACGCTGACCCCGGACACCGAGACCGTGGTCTCGACCGGCCGGGGCCAGTCGGGATACATCTCGGGCACCGTCGGTGCGAAGACGACGTCCACCCCCGCGTCGGCGCACAGCGCCAGATCATCTTCGAGTGGGCGAGGGTAGCGCTCGATGTCGTCGGGGTCCCCGAACTGCAGGGGGTTGACGAAGATCGACACCACCACCACGTCGCACTCCGCTCGGGCCGCTTCGATCAGCGAGCGGTGGCCGCGGTGCAGCGCGCCCATGGTCGGCACCAGGCCGGTCTGCGCCCCTCGGGCCCGGGCGGCGTCGAGGGCGGTCCGGGTGGCCGCCACGGTCGGGTAGGTCTCCATCTTCAACCCGCCACCTGCGCCGGCTGGGCCAACTGGGCCAGCTTGGTGGCGAGGGCGGCACCGGCTTGGTATCCGGGCCGCTCGTCCTCGGGCAGTGCGTCGAGATGCCGGCTGAGGGTGGCCCAGTCACCGCGCCGGGCCGGGCCGGTCAAGGCATCCTTCGGCCCCAGGGCGGCCACGTCGTCGACGGCTGCCTTGGCCAGCGGCAAGAAGGCCTCGAGGTCGAGACCGACAGTTGCGGCTACCCGCTCCACTTGGCCCAGCAGGGCCACGACGTGGTTGGCCGCCATGCAGGCGGCGGCGTGGTAGGCGGCCCGGTCGTCGTCGGCCACCGAGACCAGGCGTCCGCCCAGGCAGTGGGCCAGCTCGGCGGCGATAGGGTCACCGGCTACGGCGAAGGTCACACCACCGCGGAGGCGGGCCGCACCCACTTCGGGATTGGGCAGCGGCACCAATGGGTGCAGGGCAGCACGGCGCGGATGGGGGGCCAGGGCGTCCAGGCCGAGGGACCCCGACAGGTGCAGCACCACGGTGGAGGCGGAGGGCTCGACCACGGCGGCCACCGAGGCCACGACGTCATCGGGCGTGGCGATGATCAGGACGTCGACGCCCTGGGCCGCCTGACTCAGGTCGTCGCTGCGGCCGAGGAAGCCGACCACATCGAAGGCGCGTGGAGAGGACCCGATGGCAGCCGCGAGAGACATGCCGGCTCGGCCAGGACCGATGATCCGGATGGTGTGCATCAGACCTCCTTCAGCGTTCCAGCCCCTCACGGGTGCCGGTCGCTTGCAGACGATCGGAATAACGACGTCTACAGACTACCCACCAGATGGACTTCCCCACCAGACCCTCTTACCTGCGCTTCTGTCACCAGGTCTGGCGCCAGGTCGGCCAATGGGGCCAAGACGAACCGGCGTTCCCACAGGCGAGGGTGCGGCACCACCAGATCCTCCTCCTCCACCTGGACGCCCTCGACGTAGAGGACGTCGGCATCGAGGGTGCGCGGCCCCCAGCGTTCGAGGCGCTCTCGCTGGGCCGCCTCCTCGATGGCTCGGCACCGCTCCAGCAACGCCCGGGGCCCGTCGTCGGTCCGCAGCTCGACCACCAGATTCAAGAAGGCGCCCTGTTCGGGCCCGCCCACCGGCTCGGTCTCATAGAGCGGGGATACCGCCACCACGTCGCCGGCGGCGCGCAACCCCTCCACCGCGGCCGCCAAGTAGGAACGGCGGTCACCCAGGTTCGACCCCAAGCCGATGAAGGCCCGGGCGGCCATGCTCAGCGGCTCCGCTGCACCCGCACCCCGGTGGATGCCACATCGAGGGGCAGGGGGGGCCGCAGTTTGCGCACGACCACCTCAACCCGCTCGAGCCGGGGATCGGTGATCAGCAACGCCTCGGCCAGGCGACCGGCCAGAGCCTCCAGCAGGCGGTAGTTGCGGGTGGCCACCACCTCGGCCGCCACCTGAGCCAGCTGCCCGTAGTCCACCGTGTCCGCCAGCTGGTCGCTCTGCTGGGCCGGGCCCAGATCGACCGTGGCGACGATGTCGATCGAGAAGGGCTGCTCTCGCTCCTGTTCTTCGGGCAGCACCCCATGGCGACCCAGGACGCGGAGGTCTCGGATCTCGATGCGGTCGTTCACGACGGCTGCCGGTTGGGCAATCCCTCCAGGCTGGCCAGCAGTTCCCGCCCCGGCTCACCCATGGCGTGGCCACAGACGTGCTCCATCAGCGCCACCGCCTGGGGTTGGTTCGGGATGCGCTTGGACCACACCAGGTAGCCGGCCACCACGCCCATGATCCGGTCGCCCAGCTCGTCCTGGTGGACCAGGACGCGGAGGCCCGCGGCCAGGGAGTCGTCGATGTCCTTGAAGCACTCGGCCAGCACGGCCCGGTGGTCGCCCACCTTGGCCAGGGGGTAATGGGCCCAGGCCAGGCCCTCTTCTTCGTAGGCGGCCAGGTTGTGAGGCGACTGGAGCAACGAGATGATGCGGCCGAAACCCTGCACCCGCAGCCAGATGATCTCCTCCTGGCGCCGGACCCGGCGATGGTTCAAAGAGAAACCCCCCGGCCGCTCGCTGATGGCCAGGTGGTCCTTCATGACCCAGGTGAAGTTCCTGGGGGCAATGCCCGCCGCCCACTTCCCCTTCATGCGGCAGGACGATACAGCCGCACTGCCTGCGCCGTGGCGGCCACGTCGTGCACCCTGATCATCCCTGCTCCGGCCACCATGGCGGCCACTGCGGTGGCCAGGGAGCCTTCAGCCCGCTGGTCGAGGGGGGCGGCCGGGCCGTCGCCCCGCCGGGCCAGCATCCCGATGAACCACTTGCGGCTGGTGCCGACCGATACCCCCGTACAGCCGGCTGCCCGGGCCCCGGCCACCAGCTGGTCGAGGTGATGGAGCAGGGTCAGGTTGTGGGTCAGCGTCTTGCCGAACCCGATGCCCGGATCGACCCAGACCTCGCTCACGCCGGCCGAGAGCGCCTCGGTGGCCCGGGCCAGCAGGAAGCCGCTGACCTCAGCCACCACGTCGCCGTAGCGGGGGTCCTGCTGCATCGTGCGCGGCGTGCCCTGCATGTGCATGGCCAACCAGCCGACACCGTTGTCGGCTGCCACCTCCCACAGCGAAGCCGAGATGTCGTTGAGCAAGGAGGCACCGGCAGCACAGGCCGCGGCGGCCACTTCGGGCTTGGTGGTGTCGACCGACACCCGTACCCGCGACGAGAGCGCCGCGATCACCGGCAACACCCGAGCCAGCTCTTCACGTTCGGACACCGGTTCGGCCCCGGGCCGGGACGACTCGCCACCGACATCGATCACGTCGGCGCCGGCAGCCACCATGTCCAGCCCGTACGCCACCGCGGCATCGGTGGTGGCGTGTTGACCGCCGTCGAAGAAGGAGTCGGGAGTGACATTGAGCACGCCCATGATGAGCGGCACGCCCGCTCAGCGCCCCCGGATGAAACCCATGGCCTCGGCCCGGGTGGCCACGTCGGAGCGGAACAGCCCACGCACCGAAGAGGTCACGGTGACCGTTCCCGGCTTCTTCACCCCGCGCATGGACATGCAGAGGTGCTCGGCCTCGATCACCACCAGCACGCCGCGCGGGGCCAGCACGTTGGCGATGGCGTCGGCGATCTGGGTAGTCATGCGCTCTTGAACCTGGAGCCGCCGGGCGTAGCCGTCGACCAGGCGGGCCAGCTTGGACAGCCCAGTGATACGACCGTCCTCGGCTGGGATGTAGGCCACGTGGGCCTTGCCCAGGAACGGCACCAGGTGGTGCTCGCATAGCGAGGCGAAGGGGATGTCGCGGACCATGACCATCTCGTCGTGGTCCGCCGCGAACGTCACCTCGAGGTGCCGGGCCGGGTCGTCGTGCAGTCCCGAGAACAACTCCTCGTACATGCTGGCCACCCGCCGCGGGGTATCGCGCAAGCCGTCGCGGTCGGGATCATCCCCGATGGCCTCGAGCAACTCGGCCACCGCGGCCTGCACCCGTTCGACGTCGACCGTCATTGGGCCGGCCCGGTGTAGACGTGGACGCCGGCCAGGTTGCGGTAGCGCTCGGCCACGTCGAGTCCGTACCCGACGACGAACTCGGGCGGGATGGTGAAACCGACATAGCGAAGGTCGAGTTCCACTCGCTGCTCCCCTTCCTTGACCAGCAGGGCGCAGATCTCGACGCTGGCCGGTTGGCGGGCGTGCAGGTACCGGCGCAGGTAGTTCAGCGTAAGGCCGCTGTCGATGATGTCCTCCACCACCAGCACATGGCGGCCCACCAGCTCGGCATCGAGGTCCTTGACGATACGCACCACGCCAGAGGTCTTGGTGGCGCTGCCGTAGGACGAGACAGCCATGAAGTCGACGTCCACCGGTAGCTCGATTGCCCGGCACAGATCGCTCATGAAGAGCATGGCCCCCTTGAGCACAGCCACCAGCAGTGGGGGGTCGTCGCGGTAGTCCACGGTGATCTGCGCACCCAGCTCGGCCACCCGGGTCGCCACCTGCTCGGCCGTCACCAGGGCCGAGCCGACCTCTGATTCGGCCCAGGCCGGCGGCAGCAGGCCCGCCTCCTCCACCGTCACCGTGCCGACACTACCGGACCGGTTCTCACCGGTAGACGGGCCCAAGGGCGGTTCGGCGTCCTCGTCGTCGATTCGCAAGCGGCCCCCCCGACGGCTGACCCGGCGCCCCCCAGACAGCTCGGTGGCCACGGCCTGGCCCCGGGCCACCTCGAGCACCCGGCCCACCTCGGCCAGCGACGGCGGATGGCTCTGGTCGGCCGCGGCGCGCAGCCACCGGCGCACGGCGCGTCGGGCCAGGGGCAGCGGTTGGGAACGCAACGCCTTCGCATCCTCGGGATCGGGCACGGCCTCCTGCGCCAGCACGTCGAGCAAGGTGACGTCATCGCGCAACACGCCGGCCTGGCGGGCCAGCAGCGGAACTGGGTCGCGCCCGGCCACCTCGGCGCACAGAGGCAAGAGCTCGTGGCGCACCCGGTTGCGCAGGAAGGCCGGGTCCTGGTTGCTGGCGTCGTGCACCGGCTCGAGGCCCAGGGAGCGACATAGGGCGTGGGTCTCGGTGCGGCGCAGTTCGAGCAAGGGATGGCGGCTCCCGGGCCGCATCCCGGCCAGGCCGTCGGCTCCGGCCCCGCGCAACACGTTGAGCAGGATGGTCTCGGCCTGGTCATCCATGGTGTGCCCGGTGGCCACTGCATCGGGCAACACCGCGAAGCGGGCCGAGCGCAGGCGCGCCTCGAGATTGGGACCGCCCTCGACCACCACCGTGTGGCCGACGAACCCTGCCCCCAACTGCTCGGCGGCCGTCGCCACCACGGCCGCTTCGGCGGCCGAACCCGGCCGCTGCCCGTGGTCGACGTGATGGGCCGTCACGGCGCAACCCGCCGCCACGGCCAGGGCGAGCAGGGCCATCGAATCGGGACCGCCGGAGACGGCACAGGCCAGAGGAACCCCGGCCGGGGGGAAGGTACAGCGCCCGAGCAGCTGGTTGACCAGAGGCGGCGGAGCCGCCTCCTCAGGCACCGGCCCGGGCCGCCCAATCGGCCGGGTTCCGGATCTCGGCCTGGGTGGGCAGCCATTCGGGCGCTTCCCAGACCCGGGCCAGCAGCGTGGGGCCCCCGACCGCCTCCACCGCTTCGACGAAGTGCTCACCCTCCGCGTATTGGCGCATCTTGGCGTCGAGCCCGAGCAGCTTGGACATGAACTTGGTCACGCCTCGGGCCCGCTGGCGGCGGTCGTGCAGGACCTTCGAGAAGTTGGCCGCTCCGGGGATCTCGGCCGCGCCGGCCCGGTCCATCGTCACGTCGCCGTGGCCCTCGAGCAGGCTCATCATCCCGGTGATCTTCGAGAGGGCATCACGCTGCTCGGGTGTGGCCATCATGGCCACCACGCCGGTCATGCCGCCCTCCTGCCACGGGTTGCGCCCGGCCCGCAGCTCGGTCGACAGCCGCTTGATGGTCTCGGCCAAGCCGAGCGGATCGCCCGAGAGCGGTTCGAGCAGCTGTCCGACCAGCGAGACGAAGTGGTCGCGCAACCAGGGCACGGCGGTGAACTGCATCCGGTGCGTCACCTCGTGCAGCGCCAGCCAGAGGCGGAACTGGCCGGTGTCGAAGCCGTAGCGCTCCTCGATGGCCACCACGTTCGGTCCGACATAGGAGACCAGGTCCTGATCTTCAGGCGTCTCGTCGTTGATCAACAGGTCGTACTGCCCGAGCACCCGGGTCGCCATATAGGCCAGCATCAGCCCGAGCTGGGTGCCGCTGACCGCCCGGCCCACCGCGATGGCCGGCGCGGACACCTTGGTGATGCGCTGGCTCTGGAAGTCATCGAGGGCCGGCCCGACCAGTCGCTGCATGGAGCGAACGTTGGCGGCGGCCCAACCCGAGCGGTCGGTCACCTTGGCCCGGGCCCGCCCGTGGAGGGAGTGCAATCCGGTCGCCGCGCTGACCAGCTCCTCGGCCTGGGCGGTCAACTCATCGAATTGCCCTTGCAAGTTGGCGGAGCGGTAGGTAGCGGGAGCCGGCTTGAGGATCAGGGCACCGGCGGAGACCCGGCGGGCCAGGTCCCAGTCGACCATGCTCGGCATGGCTCTGGCCGGGGCCGGCACCACGGCCGCTCCCGAGGCTTCGACCGACAGCTCGGCTGGTGGCGTCACCTCAGCGCTTGCCGTCGTGCTGGCGGCTCTCCTCGTCGATAGCGGCGGCGATGCGCTGGCGCAGGCTGTCGGGTACGTGGTCCTTGCACTTGTTGGCGATGACGATTCGCAGCTCGGCCTCGAACTCGACGGCCCCGCCGCAGGGCCCGCAGAAGTTGAGGTGTTCGGTGATCTGGATGCGCCGTTCCTCGGTGAGCTCGCCGTCGAGATAGTGGTACAGCTGATGCACGGCTTCGTCGCAGTCGACGGGCTGACGGCCGAACAACCCCTCCATGCCACCGGCCTGGCCGCTCTCGTCTGACATCTTCTGGTCCTCACTCACTCGCTTGACCCCCCGAAACGGTCCCCACCAGGCCGCGCGCGACTCCACTGTCGTGCAACGCCTTCTGGAGCGCCCTTCTTCCCCGGTGGATCCGGCTCATGACGGTGCCGATCGGCACATCGGTGATCTCGGAGATCTCCTTGTAGCTGAAACCCTCCACGTCAGCGAGCAGGACGGCCATGCGGAAGGCCTCGGGCAAGGCCTCCAGTGCCGCCTTGACGTCCTCGTCGGTGAAGCTGTCGAGCGCCACGTCCTCGGCGCTGCGGCTGGCCACACTCCCGCCCGATCCGGTCAGGCGCTTGTAGAGGTAGAGGTCCTCGACATCCTCGACGTCGGTCACCTCGGGCCGGCGTTGCGCGGCCCGGTAGGTGTTGATGTAGGTGTTGGTGAGGATCCGGTAGAGCCAGGCCCGCAGGTTGGTCCCTTCTTCGAAGGACCCGAACGAGCGATAGGCCTTCAGGTAGGTCTCCTGCACCAGGTCCTCGGCGTCGGCCGCATTGCGGGTCATCCGCATCGCCGCCGAGTACAGACCGGGCATGTGTTCCATGGCGACATCGGTGAAGTGAGCCTGGTCAGCCATGGGTCCACCATACCCACCTGGGGATATGGTGACCGCCGTGACGACCGCCCCCGAGGATCTGGCCATCGATCTGCTGGACGGCGCCTTCTACGGGCGCGAACCGCATGACGCCTACGCCTGGATGCGGGCACATTCCCCCGTGTACTACGACCAGGCCAACGACCTCTTCGCGGTGGCCAGCTACCGCGGGGTCAAGGCGGTCTCGGTCGACACGGAGACCTTCTCCAGCGCCAGTGGCATCCGGCCCAAACTGCCCCAGCTACCGATGATGATCGACTTCGATGCCCCCGAACATGTGCGGCGGCGGCGCCTGGTCTCCGAGGGCTTCACGCCCAAGCGGGTACGGGCCATGGAAGGCGAGCTGCGCCACATCTGCGACGCCATCATCGACCGGGTGTGCGAGCGGGGCGAGTGCGACTTCGTGGCCGACATCGCGGCCCCGCTGCCCATCATCGTCATCGGCAACATGCTCGGAGTGGCACCGAGCGACCGCGACGATCTGCTGCGCTGGTCCGACGACATGCTGAGCGCCCTCGGCGCCCCCGACGCCAGCATGATGGACAAGGCGGCCATCGCCTTCGTCGAATACACCGAGTACATCAATCCGGTCTTCGCCGACCGCCGAGCCACCAAGTCGACCGAGGACCTGGTCGGGGTGCTCTGCCACGCCGAGATCGACGGCGACTCCCTCGACGACGACTCGCTCATTCATGAGACCCTCCTCATCCTCATCGGTGGTGACGAGACCACCCGCCATGTGATCAGCGGTGGCGTCGAGGAACTGCTGGCCCACCCCGAACAGATGGCCCGGTTGACCGCCGAACCTGATCGACTGGTGGCCGGCGCCATCGAGGAGATGCTGCGCTGGGTCTCGCCCATCAAGAACATGGCTCGCATGGCCACCCGGGACACCGAGCTCGAAGGGACCGCCATCAAAGCGGGCCAAGAGGTAATCCTGCTCTACCCCTCGGCCAACCGTGATCGGGCCATGTTCGAGGACCCGGACACCTTCGACATCGAGCGCAGCCCCAACCCCCACATGGCCTTCGGCTTCGGTGCCCACTTCTGCCTGGGCAACCAGCTGGCCCGGCTCGAGCTCAAGGTGATGACCGAGCGGCTGCTGGCCCGCCTGCCCGACCTGCACCTGGCCATCGACCGTGAGGCCCTGCCCCGGCGCCAGGCCAACTTCATCTCCGGGATCGAGGAGATGCCCGTGACCTTCAGCCCCAGCGCCCCGGTGGGCGCCGGGCCGGTCTGATGGCAGAGGGCATCGAGGGCTGGTCCATCCTGGTCACCGGCGGCGGGAGCGGTATCGGCCAAGCCACCGCCATTCGCCTGGCCGCCGACGGCGCCAACGTGACGATCTGTGGGCGCACCGAGCAGAAGTTGATCGACGCGCTGGCCCTGATCGGCCACGACGCCCGCTACGTGGTCGCCGACGTCACGGTCGAGGAACAGGTCGCTGCCGCAGTGGCCGTCACCGCCGGGGCGACCGGCCGCATCGACGGGCTGTTCGCCTGTGCCGGCGGTTCGCTCCATCTCGGCTCGACGCTCGACGCCGACATGGACGCGGTGCGGGCCACCATCGACCTCAACCTGCTCGGTTCCATCATCTGCGTGAAGCAGGCCGGAGCGGTCTTCCGGGCCCAGGGCACGCCGGGTTCCATTGTGCTCATGTCCTCGGGGGCCGGGCGCTTCCCCCACCCGCACCTGTGGGCCTACGGCGTGGCCAAGGCCGGGATCTGCTTCCTGACCGAGACTGCGGCCGAGGAGCTCGGCCCCCTCGGCATCCGAGTCAACGCGGTGGCCCCGGGCATCATCGATGACGAGTTGATGTCCTTCATCACCGCCGGCGGGCCCCTGCTCGACAACTACCTCGAGCAGATGCCGCTGGGCCGGGTGGGCACCGTCGAGGACGTGGCCGGCGCCGTGCGCTACCTCATCGGTCCCGAGTCGTCCTTCGTGACCGGCGAGATCCTCGGCGTCGATGGAGGTCATCACCTCCGCCGCGGCGCCGACTACTCCCTGCTCTTCGGCGGCTAGACCGACCGCGCCGCTTAGGCGGTGCGGAACAGGCCGGCGTCGATCACGGTCTCGCCCCGCTGGGTCTCGGTGCGGAAGCGGAACGCTCCGGACGAGCGGTCCGAGATGTCCCAGAGGGAGATGGTCAAGGCGTCACCCGGCATGGTGGGCTTGGAGAAGCGAGCCCGCATTGATCCGAAGCGCGCCGGGTCGGAAGCGCAGGCCGCGTGCAACAGACCGCGTCCGGTGAAGCCATAGGTGCAGAGCCCGTGGAGGATGGGACGATCGAACCCGGCCCGCTTGGCGAAGGTGGGGTCTGAGTGCAGCGGGTTGCGGTCGCCGCTCAACCGGTAGAGCAGGGCCTGGTCGGTGCGGGTGGCGTAGCGCACCACCTCATCAGGTTCCCGGGTGGGCAACGGCTCGGCCGCCAACTCGCTCTCCTCGTCAGCCTCTGGACCGCGGGGTCCTCCGAACCCGCCGGCGCCCCGGATGAAGAGACTGGAGCGCTGGCTGAAGGCCGGCTGGCCGGTGGCGACGTCGATCCCCTCGCTCTCGAGCATGACCACGCCGGCCGACCCCTTGTCGTAGATACCGGCCACCGTGGTGGTCACCGAGACCTTCCCATCGGTAGGGAGCTCGCCGTGCAGGGTGATCGACTGCTCGCCGTGCACCAGCATGGCGAAGTCGAAGGTGCCGATGGCACCCATGGCGCCACCGCCTTGACCGACGATGGTGACGAAGGTCGGCAGGACGCGCAGCGTCACCCCGTCCGAGTTCTCGGTGGTCAGGTCCAGCTCGAATGCGGTGGGATCGGCGGCGCCGGCGCCCACGCCCAACGCGTAGAGGATGGCGTCCTTCTGCGTCCACGACCGCTCGGTCGGCTCGCCTTTGGTGCCCACTGCATCGGGGTTCAGTGCCATGGTCCTGCCTTTCGCTTATTCGACGTGATTTGATGTTACATACAATTGTGTTAGAGTTGTCAAATGGCCTCGGAGCAGACCATCGACGAATTGGCCAGTGCGACCGGCGCCACCAGCCGCACCATCCGCTCGTTCCAATCCCTTGGCCTACTCGATCCGCCGGTCCTGCGAGGCCGAACCGGCTACTACGGAGCGGAGCACGTCGGGGTCCTCGAAGCCATCTTGCGCCTGCAAGCCCAGGGGTTCAGCCTGCAATCTCTCCAGGTCCTCTTCACTGCGCTGAGTCGGGGCGACTCGCTGGCCGACGTGCTGGGCCTGGCCGCCCCGCTGGTGGATGGCAGGCCTGAAGAGGGCGACTCGGCCGAGCTCTATGCCTTCCCCGAAGTGGTGCCGACCAGCCGGCGCCCGGCCGCCCGGCCCCGGCTGCTCTCGGTGGTGCCCACCACGGTGTGGAGCGAGACCCGCGCCTCGTAGTCATTAACGTCTGGCCACGTGACGTCCCGGGACGGTGTCGTGCTCGAACACTTCCACGGAGCTCGAGGCGAGGGCGCCCTGGTGGCCGTGACCACCCGGCACGGCGGAGTCTCGACGGGACCCTACGACTCGTTGAATCTCGGCCTGCACGTCAACGACGAGGACGAGCGGGTCATCGAGAACCGCCGGCGGGCTTGCCAGTCGTTCGGCTCGACGCTCGACGACACCGTGTTCGCCCAACAGGTACACGGCGTGGGAGTGACTGCGGTCTCGGCCCGGGACGCCGGCCGCGGCACGCGGCACCACCACGATGCCGTGCCCGATACCGACATCCTGATCACCGCCACCGCGGGCATCACCCTCGCCATCTGCGTGGCTGACTGCGTTCCCATCGCCATCTTCGATCGACGGGCCAAGGTGCTGGCCGCCGTCCATGCCGGATGGCGCGGCACGGCCGGTGGTGCGGTCGGCCATGCCCTGACCGCCATGGGCGCCCTCGATGCGCATCCCGCTGACTGCATTGCCTTCCTCGGGCCCGGGGTCGCCGCCAGCGCCTATCAGGTGGGCGCCGAGGTCCGGAACGCGCTGGCCGACGCGGTGGCTCCCCACGTTCTCCACTCTGACGTGGCCCGGCCCGATGGCGACGACCACTGGCGGGTGGATCTGGTGGCGGCCAACCGCCAGCAACTCCACCTGGTCGGCCTCGATCCAGCCCAGGTGCACGAGAGCAGCACCAGCTCCGGTGACGGGCACCACTTCAGCGACCGGCTGGCCCGGCCCTGCGGACGCTTCGCCCTGCTGGCACGCTTGGCGCCCTGACTGGACGCACCATGGTTGGGCGACCAGCCGTAGCATGGTCCACGCCCGTTGGGGGCAGGCCCCCGAACCACGCACTCCGCTGATGCCACCGACCCCCCGCCGCGCCGATCAATTCCGTTACGAAGGGTTCGAAATCGACGAGAGCCGCGGCGTGGTGCAGTGCACCTATGCCACGGCTGGCCATCGGTTCACCGAGCAGTTCGAGTTCGGCCCAGCCGGCCATTGGGACGACCCCGCCGTCGGCCAAGCCATCCGGCTCTTGTATCTGTTGGCCGCCGTCTCGTACTACAAGACAACGGCCGCGCTCCACATCGACCTCGGGAACACGCCGACCACGGGTGCCGAGCGCGCCTTCCTGCGGCAGTACTACCTCGAGGGGCTGGGCGAGTTCGCCTACCGCAATGGACTCGAGCTGTCTGACCTGACCATCGACGGACCAGAGGCGGAACCAGCGCCCGCCTCCTACCAGCCGCGCCCGATGACCCCGCTGATCCCATTCGGTGGTGGCATCGATTCAATCGTCACGGTGGAATCGATACGAGCCAACGGGCCCGAGCCGACCCTCTTCGTGCTCCACCCACCGGACCAGCGCTTCGCCGCCATCGAGGAGCCGGCCGCGGTCACCGGCCTGCCCGTAGTTCGGGTGGCGCGCCAGCTCGACGCCGCGGTGCGCCAGTCCGAGGACCATGGCTTCTTCAACGGGCACATCCCGGTGACGGCCGTTGTGACGGCCGCGGCCGTCGTGGCTGCCGTCCTCGGCGGCCACGACGCGGTGGTCATGTCGAACGAGTGGTCGGCCTCGGTACCGACACTGGTCAACCAGGGACGAGCGGTCAATCACCAGTGGTCCAAGGGAGAGGAGTTCGAGGTCGCACTGGCCGCAGAGGTGGCGGCCACGCTCGGATCCGGGCTGTCGGTGTTCTCCTACCTGCGGCCGCGCAGCGAACTTTGGGTGGCCGAGCAATTCGCTCAACTGGCCCCGTTCCACCGGGTCTTCCGCAGCTGCAATCGTGCTTTCCATCAGGACGTCGCCCAACGATTGGGGCAGTGGTGTGGCCTCTGCGACAAGTGTTGCTTCATCGATCTCATCCTGGCCCCCTTCATGCCCGCGGCCGACCTAGCCGCCGTGTTCGACGACCGAGAACCACTGGCCAATCCCGAGAATCTGCCCCGCTTTGCCGCACTGGTGGGTGTCGACCGTGAAGCCAAACCGTTCGAGTGCGTCGGCGACGTCAACGAGTGCCGGTCCGCCCTCTCGTTGACGGCCGAGCGTGATGACCGCCGCCGCAACGAGTTGATAGGCCAACTCCGCGACCTCGTGGCCAACGCCTCCCGGCCCGATGCCAGCCCGTCGGACCTGTTGGCACCCATCGGACCCCACTACATTCCCAAGCGCTATGCACCCCGCGACCTCCTGGCCCGATCTGGCTGACGCCGTCGTCGGCGTCTGGGGACTGGGCGTCGAGGGCGCGGCCAGTGTCCGTCGTCTCGGCGTCATGGGTGTCACCCCGATCCTGGTCGACGACCATCCGACCGCCACCGCGGTGGACGGACTCGAGGTGCTGCCCACCGACCAGGGCGGTCTCGAAGCACTGCGCCGCTGCGACGTGGTCGTAAAGAGCCCCGGCATCAGCCTGTACCGGCCCGAAGTGGCAACGTTGACCGACGCAGGCGTCCTCTTGCGCGGCGGGCTCGGCCTTTGGCTCGAGAGCGTCGATCGCACCGCGGTGGCCTGCATTACCGGCACCAAGGGCAAGAGCACCACCACCGCCCTGTGCGTCCATCTCCTCAACCATCTCGGTCATCGCGCCGAAGCCGGCGGGAACATCGGGGTCGCCCCGTGGGATCCCGATGTGGGTGACCACGCCGGCACCTGGATCATCGAGACGTCGAGCTTTCAGGTCCCAAGCCTGACCTGTGGCCCGCCGGTGGTCGCCGTGACCTCGCTGTCGCCCGATCATCTCGATTGGCACGGCAGCGTCGAGCGCTACTACACCGACAAGCTCTCGCTGTGCACCAAACCCGGCGTCGGGCTGGCGTTGGCGGAGGGGACCAGTCCGACCTTACGAGCCCAACGCGACCAACTGGGGCCGCACTGCGAGTGGGTCGACACGGCGACCGGACTGCTGCTGCCCAACCTGCCCGGCGTCCACAACGCCCGCAACGCCGCCATGGCACAGGCCGTGGCGGTGGCGCTGGGGGTCGTCGAGGCGGCCGACGACGCCGTCGCCCTCGAGGCGCTGCAGGAGTTCCGCGGCCTACCCAGTCGCTGCCAATCGCTGGGGCAGGTCGGCGGGGTCGAGTTCGTGGACGACAGCCTGTCCACCAACGTGTTACCGGCCCAGGCCGCGCTGGCCGCGTTCGACACGCGGCCGGTGGCCCTGCTGGTCGGCGGCAGCGATCGGGGCATCGACTATGGACCCCTGGCCGACAGCGTGGCGGCTCGACGCCAGCCGACGCTGGTTGTCACGTTGCCCGACAACGGTCCCACCATCGGCGCCTTGATTCGCGCCCGGGCCGCCCAGGTGACGGTGGTCGATGCTGACGACCTCGACCAGGCGGTGGCCTTGGCCTTTGACTGGGCCAACGAGGGCTCGGTCGTCCTCCTCTCGCCGGCAGCCCCGAGCTTCGGGCACTTCGCCAACTACCGGGTCCGGGGTGACGCCTTCGCCGCGGCCGCTCGCCGCTGCGGCCCCCTTGGCTGAACATTCCCCCTATCGTCGTTGCGTGTCCCGTTGGGTGCAGCGTCGAGCGCTGGTTCCTGTGCTCGCCATGCTCAGCGTGACGGTGGGTCTCGCTCCCGGATTCCCTTTGATCCAAGGACATGGCCTCCTGTCCCCCGGAGTGGCGGGGGCGTCGACATCGGTGACGGAAAAGGTGCCGGCGGGTCAGGACCACGCCTGCATTGTGGGAAGACCTCCCGCACGCGGTGTGGACTGGGCCGCTCTGCGCAATCCCGTGCTGTCCTACTCCGACGAGGGGGTGAAGGACCAAGCGCTGCAGTGGTCTGGCGGCGCGCGGCACATGCTCTTCAGCGAGATGGTGGCCACCAAGGGCCGCTCGTCCGTGCAGTTCAACGTGGCCGAGGCCACCAGTGCCAATCTGGTGCGCTGGACGGCGCCTCACGTCATCGCCACCGATGCCGCCTCGCCGGACATCGTGCGTGATCCCGCCGGTCAGTTCGTCGTCACCTACCAGAGCGAGCGCAGCCAATCGGCGGGCAACCAGCTGGAATACCGCGTGGCACAGGGCGATTCGCTGGCCCACTGGTCCGCCTCCCATCCGCTGGCGCCCGGTCTGGCGCCGCGCATGATCGACCCCGCCCTGGCCTTCACCGGCCACGGCGTGATCCTGGGCTTCAAGGCGGGCACGTCGTCCCAACACTTCGAGATCGCCTGGGCACCAGCGCTCGGCGGCACCTTTCACCTGGTGGGACAACCCCACATCACCCTCTACGGCGACACAGTGGAGAATTATGAATTCCTCACTGTGAACGGGCGGTGGGCACTCATCGCCACCTCCAACACCCTTGACGAGCCCTTTGTCTTCACCCTTGGCCCGGGGAACCCGGCCACGGCGTCAACCTGGCTCACCTGGAGTGCCGGACGCCAGCTGATGGTGCCTGACCAACCCTTCGACACGGCGCCCATGGGCATCAACAGCGTCACCTACGAGCACGCCAACTCGGCCTTCTTGTGCGTGGGCCCAGACGGCGAGGACTACCTGACGTATGCCGCCAGCACCGAACTCACCGCCTTCGGCGGCTGGGGGCACGCCCGCATCGGCATCGCCCGCAGCAGCGATCTAGTGACCTGGCAGGTGCCGCCGGAGTGACCATGAATCACCGGATCGACGCAGATCCTGGATTGAATCGTCAGCCCGAGCCGGCCTTTTTCAAAAGCAATCCGCCTGCTCTGGCCGAGGTGCTGCCGATCGGGGGCATGGAGGTCTCCACCGTTGCAGAACGGGGGCTGGCCGGCCAGTCCGACCCCGACGTGCTTTCCGCCGCTGCGGACAGTGGGTACGTACTGCTCACCGAGAATGTTTCGGACTTCGCTCGGATCGCCGCCGAGCGCCTCACCGCAGGTGGGCATCATCGAGGCGTGTTGATCGCTCTTTCTTCCAGGTTCTCGCGTCGTCCCAGCGGCATCCCCAGGATCGCCGCAGCTATCCGCGCCCTCACTGACGAGGAACTCGAAGACCGCCTTGTTTACCTGGAGGAACCGTCCCAATAGCGCGAGCCTCGTGGCTAGGCGTCCCCGAAGAGGCGCTCCATTCTCGTCATCAACGGCGCGCCCAACACATCGAGCCGGGAGCGGGAGGAGACATAACCCAGAAGACGGACGCATACCAGATGGCGGCGTTACGCTTTGTCGCCGGTGTAGGCCCTTGGCGACGGAAGGACGCGCTCTGTGCAAGAAGAGTGGAGCCGGAAGGGCGCAACGCTCAGCGACAAGACCGCACGCAAGGAGTTCGGGCTTACCCAGGACGAGATCGTCGCGGCGATCGGCGCTGGTCAGCTTCAATACCGAGTGGGCGTCATTCATGGCAATCCCTGGCTGAGGCTGCTGCGGCGCGAGGTCGAGGAACTCATGAATGGCACCTACCACGATCGGGACCATCGACAGCGGCGCGCGAGGGCCGAAGTGTCGCGGGTCGACCGCGAGCTGAAGAAGCTCCGAGCTGAGATCGTTGCGCTCGAAGAGCACCGCGCCAAGCTGCTTGACGACCCGGGAGCATGACCTTCGTATGCAGCCGGCCTCCCATTTGCTCCTGGGGCCGGTACGACCACCTATTAAGAAGTACTCAAGGACCACTTCTGGTCACTTGCGAAGGCTGCCCCGCTCCATCCTTCAAATGCTCGACGCCGAAGGTTTCTCCGGCGAATGTTGGGACAACTGTTGGGACAATGCGCAGTTCACTTGAGCGCACGCCTGTGACCAGCGCTTCTGGAGCCTGAGAGGAGATTCGAACTCCTGACCTGCGCATTACGAGTGCGCTGCTCTACCGACTGAGCTACCCAGGCGAGGTGGTCGTCGCCGACGACCGGGTGACCATCGTAGGCGACGCCGTCTGCCTGTTTCGAAGGCTCAGAGGGGCAGGCCACCCAGCCGGATCAGGAGGGCTTGGAGGAGGAGCTGCTCATTCGGGTTGCGCGGCAGCGAACGGGCCGTCTCGGTGATCAGGCCCACCGCAGTGGCCGCCGCCTGGACCTGGGTGGCGGCACTCTCGCTGCCGGCGCTGGCGCTCAGCCGGTCGCGGTAGGCCCGGGCCAGCGCGCCGAGGCCGGCCCGCAAGGCATCGGTACGCCAGCGCCGCTCCTCTCGCGAGAACTGGTCCAGTATTTCCTTGCGGCCAGGCAGAGATCGCTCGCCCATCTCCTTCGCTTCGGCGGTGAGCACTTCGAGCCGATGGGCGTGCTCTGTGCGCAGCGCCTCGGTCGCCTCGTCGGCTGCCTGCAGCAATTGCCGGGCCAGCGCAGCGGCGTCCTCGCCATTCGGCCCCACGCGAACGGGCAGCGACGACCACAGCTGGGCGCGGGACGTCACCTCGGGATCGTCGGCCATGACCTGCGCCCGGCCCGGGCTCCCGTCACAGCTGTCCGCGATGACGCTGGCCAGATCGGCCGCGACCCCCCGGCTTTCCAGCCAGGCGATCAAGGCCGAGCGCGGCACCGGAGCAAAGTCCAAGGTGACACAGCGGCTGGCCACGGTGGCCAGATCAGGCGTGAGCTGGTCGGTCAGCAAAATGAACACCGTGGCGCCCGGAGGCTCCTCGAGCGTCTTGAGCAGTGCGGGCGCGGCGCGCTCACCGAGGTGGACGTCGGGAACGATCACGACCTGTCGGGACGACTGCAGTGGGCGCCGCTGGGCCAGCGAGACAACCCGCCGGGCGTCGTCGACGCTCAGCTGGGCTCCACTCCGGAGCACCAAGTGAAGATCGGGATGACGCCCTGCCTGCACCGCCGTGCACACCTGACAGACCCCGCAGCCCCCGTCGGGGCAGAGCAACGAGGCCGCAAAGGCGTGGGCGGCAGCCAGACCACCATGGCCGGCCGGGCCGACGAAGAGGTAGGCGTGCACCGGCTGCGCCGCCGCGGCCCCGAGCGCGGCTACCGCCGCCTCCTGCCCGATCACCTCGGCGAAGAGCAGCGCGGAAGGGCGGTCCTCGCTCATCGGTCTCCGAGCATCGTGCGCACGATGTCGACGATACGGGTCGACAGCGAGGCCGGCTTCTCGGTGCCATCCACCACCAACCACCGGGTCGGGTCGGCTGCCGCCAAGGCCAGGAAGCCATCGCGCACCCGAGCCGCAAAAGGCAGCCCCAGCTTCTCGAATCGGTCGGGCGCGGCGCGGGCCATCCGAGCCGCCGCCACCTCCTCCGGCACGTCGACCAGGATCGTGAGATCGGGTTGCAGGCCAGAGGTGGCCCACTCGATCAGCGTGGAGAGTTCCGCCAGCGGGATCCCCCGCCCGTAGCCCTGATAGGCCAGGGTCGAGCCAGAGAAGCGGTCGGTCACCACCCACCGGCCGGCCGACAAGGCGGGCTCGATGACCCGAGCGATGTGCTCGGCCCGATCGGCCGCCATCAGCAATGCCTCGGCTCGAGTCGAGACCGGGGGCAACTCGGGCGAGAGCAGGGTGTGCCGCAGTGAGGCCCCCAGCTCGGTCGCGCCTGGCTCGAAGGTCAAGACGGCATCGAAGGCCTGAGCCAGTTGCTTGGCCTGCGTCGACTTGCCGCTGCCGTCGATGCCCTCGAGCGCGAGCAACCGGCCGCGGGAGGCCACGTCAGAAAGGTTCGTCGGTGGACGCGGCCTTCATGGCCGCGTCGGCAGCACCTTCCGGTGGCTCGTCGGCCATGGCATCGGATGTGGGGGCTGCGGCCTTCTTGGTGGCCGTGGCCTTCTTCGCCGGGGCCTTCTTCTTCGTGGCTTTCTTAGCCGGTGCCGCCTTCTTGGCTGCCTTCTTCTTCTTGCTCGGACCGGCAGCCCGGCGTTCCGCCAGTAACTCCGAGGCCCGCTCGGGGGTGATCGACTCGACGTCGTCTCCCTTGCGCAAGCTGGCGTTGGTAGTCCCGTCGGTCACGTAGGGGCCGAAGCGGCCGTCCTTGAGCACCATCGGAGACTCGGTCACCGGATCGTTGCCCAATTCGCGTAACGGGGGCGCCGCGGTGCGACCCCGTCGCTGCTTGGGCTGGGCGAAGAGGGCCTGCGCCTCGCCCAAGGTGACGCTCAACAGCTGGTCCTCGCTGGTCAGGCTGCGCGTGTCCTTGCCCATCTTGAGATAGGGCCCGAACTTCCCGTTGTGGGCCACCACCTCTTCACCGGTGGCCGGGTCCTGGCCCACCACCCGCGGGATGCGGAGCAGTTCGACCGCCTGCTCGAAGGTGAGACTGGCCGGATCCATGGTGGAGAACAGCGACGAGGTCCGCGGCTTCTCACCGCCCTCGACCACCTCACCCAGCTGCACATAGGGGCCGAAGCGGCCCGCCTTCACGCAGACGTCGAGCCCGGTCTCGGGATCGGTGCCCAAGATCCGGTCATTGGATGGGGCGTCGAGCAGCTGTTCGGCCCGCTCGATGGTGAGTTCGTCGGGGGCGATGTCATCGGGCAGCGATGCTCGGTCGTCCCCGCGCTGGAGATAGGGCCCGTAGCGGCCAACGCGGGCCACGATGGGCACGCCGTTGCTGTCGTCGCCGAGTGGGATCGAGTTGATCTCACGGGCGTCGATCTCGCTCAGGTGGGTGGCCACACTGGCCTTGAGGCCGAGCTCAACCTCGGTGGGACCAGGCCCCCCGGCGACACCGTTGTGGTTCTGCCCGAAGTAGAAGCGGGTCAGCCAGGGCAGCGACTCTTCGCGACCACCGGCGATGTCGTCGAGATCGTTCTCCATATCGGCCGTGAAGCCGTAGTCCACCAGGTTGGCGAAGTAACGCTCCAGCAGACCCACCACCGCGAAGGCGGTGAAGCTCGGCACCAGGGCGGTGCCTTTCTTCCAGACGTAGCCGCGATCGAGGATGGTGGCGATGACGCTGGCGTAGGTGGACGGTCGCCCGACCCCCAGCTCCTCCATGGCCTTGACCAACGAGGCTTCGGTGTAGCGAGCCGGCGGTTGGGTGGCATGTGAGCCCGGCTCGAAGGCCTGGCCGTTCACCTGGTCGCCCTCGCTCAACGGAGGGAACACGACTTCGCGATCAGCCAGTTCGGCGTCGGGGTCGTCCTCTCCTTCGACGTAGGCCCGTAGGAAGCCGGGGAAGGCGATGATGCGACCGCTGGCCGAGAACTCGGCCTCTTCGCCGGCCAGCGTTCCCGCGGGCACGGTGGCCACCAGGCGGAGTTGGGCACTGGTCCCGGTGGCGTCGTTCATCTGCGAGGCCACGGTGCGCTTCCAGATCAGTTCGTAGAGCCGCAGTTCGTCACCTGAGAGCTCGCGCCCAGCCTGATCGGGGGTGCGGAAGGTCTCGCCGGCCGGGCGGATGGCCTCGTGGGCCTCTTGGGCGTTCTTCACCTTGCGCTCGTAGCGGCGGGGCGCGTCGGGCACGTAGGCATCGCCGTACATCTCGCGGGCCTGGCTGCGGGCGGCCGTCAGCGCCTGGTCCGAGAGCGTGGTCGAGTCGGTCCGCATGTAGGTGATGAAGCCCTGCTCGTAGAGGCGCTGCGCCACCTGCATGGCGCGCTGGGCGCTGAAGCGGAGCTTGCGACCGGCCTCCTGCTGAAGGGTCGAGGTCATGAAGGGGGGAGCCGGCGACCGCCGGAATGGCCTCTCGGTCACCGAGCGCACCGTGAAGGTCTGGTCCACCAGCGCGGTGGCCACCGAGGTGGCGTCGGCCTCGCCCAATAGGCGGACCGATCCCTGGGTCGTCTGCACCCCGTCCTCGTTGAAGTCCTTGCCGGTCGCCACCGTGGCGCCGGCCAAGGAGACCAAGGTGGCGCCGAAGCCCGACGGCGTCACGGTGTGGGTGAACGTGCCCTCGATCCCCCACCAGGTGGCGGAGTGGAACCGCATCCTGGCCCGTTCCCGCTCGACCACCATGCGAGTGGCCACGCTTTGGACCCGACCCGCGGAGAGGCGCGGCATGACCTTGCGCCACAAGACCGGCGACACCTCGTAGCCGTACAGACGGTCGAGAATCCGGCGCGCCTCTTGCGCGTCCACCAAGCGGCGATCGAGATCACGCCACTCTTCGACCGCCCGCGCGATGGCAGCCGGCGTAATCTCGTGGAACACCATGCGCTTGACCGGCACGGTGGGTGACAACACCTCGGAGAGGTGCCACGCGATCGACTCGCCCTCGCGGTCTTCGTCGGTAGCGAGGTAGAGCTCGTCGGCGTCCTTCAGCAGTCGCTTGAGGTTGGCCACCACCGACTTCTTGGCCGCTGAGACCACGTACAGCGGCTTGAACCCGTTGTCGACGTCGACGCCGAGACGGGCCCAATCCTCACCTTTGTAGGCCGCCGGCACTTCGTCGGCGCCCCGGGGCAGGTCGCGGATGTGGCCGATTGAGCTTTCGACGATGAAGTCGGGCCCGAGCATGCCGCCGATAGTGCGCGCCTTGGCCGGCGACTCGACGATGACGAGTGCCTTACCCATGACGGTGCAACCAGCGTCGGATCGGATCGCTCATGAAGAGGGGCATGGTCACGCCAGGGTGCGCGGCTTGCCGTTGACCTGTCAAGAGCGGTGCCGCTGACAAGGGCGTTGTCCCGGTCAGTGACCCGAAGTCGTGGCCGGCGCTGCCACTGCCGGGGCCGAGTCGCCACCGGCCGACATGTCCTCGGTTGCACGCTTCGAGAAGGCCAGGGCGGCGATCAGAATGACCAGGCCCACTGCAGCGATGGCCAGACGCGCTCCAGTGTGGTGCCGCAGTGTGATGACGGCGGGCAGGATGAGCAACGAGACCAGGTTCATCACCTTGATCATCGGGTTCAGCGCCGGGCCGGCCGTGTCCTTGAACGGGTCGCCGACGGTGTCACCGATGACAGCGGCCTTGTGGGCCTCCGACCCCTTACCGCCCTCATTGCCATCCTCGATGTACTTCTTGGCGTTGTCCCACGCTCCACCCGAGTTGGAAAGGGTGTTGGCCATCAGCTGGCCGGTCAGGATGGTGCCGGCCAAGAAGGCGGCCAGGGCGTAGAAGTTGATGCCGAAGCCGACGATGACCGGGGCCAGAATAGCCAGTAAGGCCGGCGTGGCCAGCTCACGCTGGGCCGCTGCCGTGCAGATGGAGATGACCCGGCCGTACTCGGGCTTTTCGGTGTAGTCCATGATCCCTGGGTGCTCGCGGAACTGGCGACGCACCTCGAGCACGACGGTCCCGGCCGAGCGGCCAACGGCCCGGATGGCCAGGGCCGAGAACATGAAGGCGATCGAGCCTCCGATGAGCAATCCGATGAAGGTCGTCGGATTGGCCACGTTGATCTGCACGGCCTGGAAGATGTTGACGTGCGGCTTGATCAGACTAGGGATCTGCTGGCCCACCGTCTCGATGAAGGAGGCGAAGAGGGCCACCGCGGCGATGACGGCCGATCCGATGGCCACACCCTTGGTGATGGCCTTGGTGGTGTTTCCCACGGCGTCGAGGCTGACCATGATCCGCTCGGCGTCGCCGGTGAACTCACCGGACATCTCGGCGATGCCCGCCGCGTTGTCCGACACCGGGCCGAAGCTGTCCTCGGAAACCACCATGCCGGCGGTGGCCAGTAGGCCGATGCCGATGAGGGCGACCAGGTAGAAGGTCAGCTGGATGTTGCCGTCGCCGAGCCCGATGGCCACACCGAGTGCGATCGCGATGGCGATGATGGCGTAGACCGACGACTCCAGGCCGATGGCGATGCCCGAGAGCACTGTGGTGGCCGGGCCCGTGCGGGCCGATGCGGCGATCTCCCTTACCGGGCTGCGCTCAGTGGAGGTGAACTGTTCGGTGATCTGGCTGGCTACCAGAGAGAGCACCACGCCGGTCAGGACGGCGTAGAAGACCTTGAGGTCGTGCACGTAGTACTGGGCCACGAAGAAGGTGCCGATTACGGTCAGGGCCGCGGCCAGCCAGAAGCCCCGGTTGATGGGAGCCAGCGCGTTCCTGTCGTTCTTGCGGGCCTTGACCACCAGCACGCCGATCACCGTGGCGAAGATGCCGATGGCTGGCACGATCAACGGGAATAGGACAGCCGCGGTGGTGTGGCTGTGGTTGTAGGTCCGGAAGGCCGAGTAGCCGAGGATCAGCGAGGAGATAATGGTGATCTCGTAGGACTCGAAGAGGTCGGCCGCCATGCCGGCGCAGTCACCCACGTTGTCGCCGACGTTGTCGGCGATCGTGGCCGCGTTGCGCGGATCGTCTTCGGGGATGCCTGCCTCCACCTTGCCCACGAGGTCGGCCCCGACGTCGGCCGCCTTGGTGAAGATGCCGCCCCCGACACGCATGAAGAGGGCGAGGAGGGAGGCGCCGAAGGCGAACCCGATCAGGACGGCGGTCGCCGAGTTCTGGAAGATGAGGACGATGGCGGTGGCGCCCACGAGCCCGAGGCCGACACAGAGCATGCCGGTGACGGCCCCGGTGCGGAAGGCCACCCGGAGCGCCTCGGCCATCCCGCCGCCCTTGGACGCTGCGGCGGCGGTCCGGACGTTGCCCCGCACGGCGATGGACATGCCGATGAAGCCGGTGAGCCCGGAGAAGGCAGCACCGAAGAGGAAGCAGATCACCCGGTAGAGGCCGTCCTGCTGGAAGGTCAGGGCGATGTCGCCGTCGGGCTTCACGACCTTGGTGGCGGTGAAGAAGATGAGGATGGCCAGCGGGACGATGATGATGGCGATCGTCCTGAACTGGCGCCGCAAGAAGGCCTGCGCACCCTCTTGGACCGCCAGGGCGATCTCCTTCATCTTCGCGGTGCCCTGGTCGAAGGCTAGGACGTTCCGGGCGAGCAGCAGGCCCGCCACGATGCCGATGACGCCCGCGACCAGGCAGATGTAGAGCCAGGTCTTGTCCACCCCGCCGAGGTGGAAGGGCTGGTAGCCACCCTCGGTTGCGAGGAGCTTGATCATTCCCGGTGTGCCCTTTCTATTCCTGTAGGTCTGGTCGGGAGGTGGCGGCGCCGCCCTCGCCGCTGCGGAGCGGCAGTGCTCGGCGCCGCGGCGGTCGATGTCGTGACCCCCCTCCGAGGGCGCGTCGGTGAAGTCGCACCCGGCGCTGGGCCGCCGGGGACGTTAGCGACTGGCACGCAGGGCGGCAATTTCGGCGTCGCCGGCGGAGGCGCCGGGCAGGGCGGGCCGCTCACGGTTCGGCGGGGTCGCTCGGTGCCCCTTGGACCAGCTCGAACGAGGGGTTGAGCATGGCCGGCCGCCGGCTCCACGTGCCCACCATGCCCTCGGCCACCAGCCGTGCGCCGGGCTCGATCCCGGCGATCTTGGGCCGCCCCTGGAACACCAGCAACAGGCCGCCGGTGCCGTCGCTCAGCACGCACTCGAGGTTGGCGGCGCCGGCGCGCGGTTGCACCCGGACCGACTTCACCCGGCCCGCTACCCGGATGCGCTGGCGCGGGACGACCGAGGCGATCGGGGTGGTGGCCCCGGCCCGCTGCGCCAGCGTCTCGTCGGCTGCCAGCATCGTTGCGGGCCGCTTCGGCCCGTCGCGGCGGCCCAGCCGGTCCACCCCGGTGCGGCCCTGGACGTCGATCGGCGCCACGCCGTCACCGGCGGCGCCAAGGCGAGCCTGCTGGATCGAGCGGCCGTACGAGCGGGCCCGCTCCTCGTAGCGACCGCCGACCGTGAAGGGGACGATGGTCGCGCTGACGTGGGGTACCTGCCCGAGGACCGCGGCCAGCCGGTCGGCGGTGCGGTCGTGGAGGAAGCGCTGCCACACGCGGGCGAAGGTCCGGCGTGGCAGGAGCACCGTGCACTCGGTGTCCCCGTCGAGGGTGGCGTCGGCCACCAGCTCAATGGCGGCCCGGCCCAGTCGGCGGTCCGGACACTCGATGATGTCGAGCGGCAGGCGGGTCAGCCCGAGCCTGCTCCACTCGGCCTCGAGCTCGCGCGCCGCCTTGGTGTCGATGTCGAAGTGCACGGCGCGCAGGTCGTCGGGCGCGAGCGTGCGCGCGTACTGCAGGGCGCGCACCGCCGCCATGTCGAGACGGTCGACCAGGACCACCACCACGTGGCGGCGCAGGACGGGCTCCTCGGATGCCTCCACGACGCCGGTCTCGAGCATCGTGGCCTCTTTGGCGTACTCGTGGTGCAGGCGGATCAGCCCGATGTAGAGCAACGGGCCGACGACGAAGATCAGCCACGCGCCCTCCTTGAATTTCGCCACCGCGAAGATCAGGACGACGGTGAAGGCAAGGAAGGCGGAGAACCCGTTCACCGCGATGCTCCGCCGCCAGTGGCCCTCGCGCGCGGTCAGATGGTGCTTCACCATGCCCGTGCCCGCCATGGTGAACCCGGTGAACACCCCGATGGCGTAGAGCGCCACCAGGCCGTTCACCTGCGCCTTGTAGGCCAGCACCAGCGCCAGCGCCACGCCGGCCAGGACCAGGATCCCGTTTGAGAAGGCGAGGCGGTGCCCGCGCCGTGTCAGCTGGCGGGGCAGGAACCGGTCGCCGGCGACGAAGTTCGCCAGGTACGGGAACCCGTTGAAGCTCGTGTTGCCGCCCGTGTAGAGGATCAGCATCGTGGCGAGCTGCACCACATAGAAGAGGAGGTGGCCGATCGGGGCGGTGCCGAAGACAGCCTTGACCTCTTGGGAGACCACGGTGGGCGAGCCGTTGGCGTAGGGCACGGCGTGGGTCCACTTGGCGAGGAGCGTCACGCCGAGGACGAGGAAACCGAGCGTCGTGCTCATGGCGACGAGCGTCCGCCGCGCGTTGACGGCCTCGGGCTTGCGGAAGGTGCTGACACCGTTGGAGATCGCCTCGAGCCCCGTGAGCGAGGAACCGCCGTTGGCGAACGAGCGCAGCAGCGAGATGAAGGCGAGCCCCATCAGCCATCCCGAGCCGGGCGTGCCGATCTTGCCCCCGTAGAGCTGGTCGGCCGGAGGCAGCGGGATCTGATGCAGCGTGCCGAGCAGCTCCCGCACGAACCCGACGACGATGACCGCCGCCAGCGAGAGGATGAAGAAGTAGGTGGGGAAGGCGAAGTAGCTGCCGGCGTCGCGGATCCCGCGCAGGTTGCCGTAGAGGAGGAGCAGCACGACGACCACGGTGATGGCCACGGTGTCGAACGTGTTGGCCAGGGAGGGCACTGCGCTGGTGAGCGCCGCCGTGCCCGCCGACGTCTGGACGGCGACGGTCACCGTGTAGTCGATCAGCAGGGCCACGGCGGCGATCTGCGCCACCTTCGGACCGAAGTTGTCGCGCGCCACGACGTAGGACCCACCGGCCTTCGTGTAGAGCTGGATCACCTCGAGGTACGACAGCGTCACGAAGAAGAGGACGCCGAGGATGGCCAACGTGATCGGGACCACCAGGGTGAAGGCGGCCAACCCCACGTACGGCACCAGCTGGGTCAGCATCTCCTCGGTGCCGTAGGCCGAGGACGAGATGCAGTCCGGCGCCAGCACCCCGAGGGCGATCGGCTTGCTGAGGCGTTCCGAGGCCAGCTGCTCGGTCACGAGCGGCGGCCCGAGGAGCTTGTTCTTCAGCCGGTAGCGCCTCGTCTCGGGGATGTCCTCGCCGGCCACACCGGGCAGGGGCACCGGGGGCGGGGACGTGGTGTGGGTCGCCACGGGCCACACAGTAGAAGGAATCCCCAGCCCCGCCGGCGTGCCTTTTGCACGGCCGGACCGGGCGTGTTGCACTGTGGCGTGCACGTGATCGTCGTCGGCTGTGGGCGCGTCGGGTCGGGCCTCGCCCTCTCGCTCAGCGCCGAGGGCCATTCCGTGGCCGTGCTGGACAAGTCGCCGCGGGCGTTCCGGCGGCTCAAGGACTGGGACGGGCCCCGCCTCGTCGGGTCCGGCTTCGACCGCGACGACCTCGAGAAGGCAGGGGCGCTCCACGCCGACGCGCTGGCGGCGGTGACGAGCGGGGACAACACCAACATCCTCACCGTGCGCATTGCCCGGGAGACCTACAAGATCCCGAACGTGGTGGCTCGCATCTACGACCCCCGGCGGGCCGAGATCTACCAGCGCCTCGGCATTCCGACCGTGGCCACGGTCACGTGGACCATCGACCAGGTCCGCCGGCGCCTGATCCCCGACCTCGACATCGGCGACTGGTCGGACCCGACGGGGCGCCTCTCGCTGGTCGACCGCTCGCTGCCCGATGCCTGGGCCGGGCAGGCGCTGAGCGAGCTCGAGGAGCCCGGGCGCCTCAACGTCGTCGCGGTCACGCGCGCCGGCGTCCCCCGCCTCGATGCCAGCCAGCTGGTCGGGCAGGAGGGCGATGTCCTGCACCTCGCCGTCCTCGACGATGCACTGCAGAGGCTCGACGAGACGCTGGCCCGGAGCGAACTGGCGGCGCTCGAGCGTGATGCGCGCGACGCCGGAGGCTCGGGCGCATGAAGGTCGCCATCGCCGGCGCCGGCAACGTCGGCACCGCCATCGCTGCCGACCTGCACGCCAGCGGGCACGACGTGCTCGTCGTCGAGCGCGACCCCGAGCTGCTCGAGCGACTCCGCCCGACCATCGACGTCACCTGGGTGGAGGCGGACGCCTGCGAGGTCTCGTCGCTCGACGCGGCCGGACTGTCCACCGTCGACGTCGTCGTGGCCGCCACCGGGGACGACGAGGACAACCTCGTGATTTCGCTGCTGGCCAAGCAGGAGTTCGCCGTGCCCCGCGTGGTCGCCCGGGTGAACCACCCGAAGAACCAGTGGCTCTTCAACGAGAGCTGGGGAGTCGACGTCTCGGTCTCGACGCCACAGCTGCTCACCGCGCTGGTCGAAGAGGCGGTCTCGGTGGGGTCTCTGGTCCGGCTGCTCCAGTTCCAGGGGGGCGCCGCCCACCTCGTCGAGATCACGCTGGCGGACGACTCCCCGGCCAACGACACGGCCATCGCCGACCTGGACTTCCCCCGCGACGCTGTGGTCGTCGCCGTGGTCCGGGGCGATCGCCTCGTTGTCCCGCGGGGCGACACCATCGCGCAGGCGGGCGACGAGGTGCTCGTGCTGGTGACGGCCGAGGTCGAAGATGCCGTGCACGCTGTCTTCATCGCGGACGTCACGGCCTAGCCGCAACCGGCCCGCAACCCCTAGAAGAACCCTGATCACGGCCCCGTTCCGTGCCCGCGGCCATTCGCGTGACTGTTCTCTTCCTGTCACGCGCGCTCAAGCGCGGGGGGCGAGCGCCCGTACCATTGGGATATGGAGGCGGCTTTCTTCGACCTCGACAAGACGGTCATTGACCGAGCGTCGATCGCCGCGTTCGGGCGGCCATTCC
>DASXFC010000029.1:0-98038 GCA_036489775.1 Acidimicrobiales bacterium
GAGGGTCTCAACTCGAAGATCCAAACGATCAAGAAGATGGCCTACGGCTTCCGGAACAAGGAGCACTTCAAGACGGCCATCTTCTTCCACTGCGGGGGGTTACAGCTTTACCCAGCTACCCACGGGGAAGCCGGATGACCCAGAAATTTAGGTATGCGTTAACGATTCATCGCGTCGTCGCTGGGAATTGTCTGGAGATCACCAACTGCGACCGGCTCGCTGTAAAGGCCACGCCTCTATCCACGAGGCGTTCCCGTGTGAGCTTGAAGGGAGGCGCATCACGGTGACTTGGAAGAAGAATGTACGTACTGTCGGTATCACGCTTTCTGCGGCATCCTTGGGTCTTTTGGCCGCCGAGGGGACGGCGGGAGCTCACGAGTCCGACTCGGTGCCAGACCAGGTCTTCGGCACGGTCACTTCGGTGGCGACTGACTCCATCACGGTGCAGACGCCTGACGGGACCAGCCAGACCGTCGCGACCACGCCGTCGACCACTTACCGGGAAACCGGGACGAGCACGGTGCCGACGGTGGCCGATGGCGATCATGTCGACGTGAGGCTGGATCCAGCCGATGCCACCCCGACCGCGACGGCCATCACGCTTCTGCTCGACCGCCTCAGTGGCCGAGTGGTGTCCGTGGATGGCTCAACCGTTCGTCTGGCCGAGCGTCATGGATTCCGCGACTTCCTGACCACGGCGTCCACCACCTATAACGAGGTGCCGTCGACCTCGACCTCGACGACTTCGGCTCCGACCGGCCTCACCCCTGGTGAGTACGTCACGGCCTTCGGACTGCCGAGCAGCTCGACGCCGTCTGAGATCGTGGCTCAGTTCGTGGACATCGTGAGCACGAAGATCCCGACGCCTCCGAAGCCGGTGCCACCACAACCGGTGAAGTTCCCGGCAGGGACCACACCGACGACATGGCCAGTTCGTCCACTAACGGCGAAGCCTGGGCCAATCACCCCTCCGGCTGCGGTCAATCGGCCACAGACCACTTCGCCGCCAGCCGATCCGGGCTCGCCGTGGAAGCCAGACCCGCAGGGTTCCAACCCGCAACCGCAAGGGCCGGCGCAGGGTCACGGCGGACCCGCGAACGGCTCCGCCGGTAGCGGCCGCGGCGGTGGCTCATTCGGAGGGAATGACCACTGATATTCGGTGATCCCTTAGGGGGGTCATCCGTGGGGGCCGGGGCCCGGATGGACGTGACTCCATCCGGGCCCCCGGCGCGTCTTGGGGGTAGCGCAATGGCCGGGATATCCTGCCGCCGCCATGGCCAACGACCCCGTGCTGGTTCCGTCGAGCGACGGTGTCCGAATTGCGCTGCACGACCTCGGCGGCCCCGACGATGAGATGGCGCCCGTCATCTTCTTCTCGCATGCCACTGGCTTTCACGGTCTGGTGTGGAGGCCGATGGCGGCACACCTGGCCGATCGATTCCGTTGCATCGCCATCGACTTCCGGGGTCACGGCTTCTCCGGAGTCCCCGAGGGTTTGAGCATGGCCTGGACCGGCATGGCCGACGACGTTGAAGCGGCCTTGGACAGCGGCGCGTTCCCGACCGACCGGGTCTACGGAGTGGGACATTCCATGGGTGGCGCGGCGCTCGCCCTGGCCGCCGCCCGGCGCCCGAACGCCTTCCGTTCCCTGTGGCTCTATGAGCCCGTGATCATGGCGGGCGACCCCGGACCCCTCGGCATCGTCGAGGGGCAGAACCCGATGTCGGCGGCGGCGGAGCGGCGTCGGGAGCGCTTCGACTCCCTCGAGCACGCCTATGAGAACTATCGCTCGAAGCCACCGCTGAACGAGCTCGACCCCGAGGCCCTGCGCGCCTACGTCGAGGGTGGCTTCGCTCCGCAGCCCGATGGATCGGTCCTGCTGCGCTGCAAGCCTCAGACCGAGGCTGAGGTGTTCCGTCGGGCCGGGGGGAGTGGCGCCGGCCAGGTGCTCGATCAGATCACCATCCCGGTGGCCATCGTCGCCGGCGAACCGGAGGGCTTCGGCCCGGTGGCCTTTGCGCCCGCAACGGCCGAAGCACTACCGAATGGGACGTTGATCCAGCGGCCCCAACTACGGCACTTCGGTCCGCAGGAAGACCCGGCTGGTATGGCTGACGACCTGGCCGACTGGATCGCTCGCCACCCGTAGGCAGGGGCGACCCAGCCGTCTCCACGACCGGGGGGGAGTTAGTCGTGGACCAGGGTCAGAGGGGCCCGTTGGGGGCCCATGAGCCGGGTGCCGGCCAGGACGAGGATGCGTCCGGCCCAGTGGCGAGCCCGGGGTACTCGTGGTGCCGCAATGAGGACACCGTGGTTGGGGATTTCGGTGGCGTCGTCCCAGAACCCATGTCGGTCGAGGAGGTCCCGACGGTGGGCCTGGGCGAGCGCACGCAGCAATTCGGGGTGCATGGGAGGCTCCTTGGACAGATAGCAAGTATTGACGAGGGGTGTGACAGATCGACCGGGATGCCGGGCGCCCGCGAAGGCGCCGTGACCGCGGTCAGCAGTGGTGCTGGAGGCGCCTAGCGGCGCACGAGGGTGCTCGATGCCGACTGGGTCAGCAGAGCGAAGCAGCCACGGCGGTGGCGGCGCCCTGCTTGTCCATATTCATCGTCGGGGAAGTCTTCTGGAAGTTCATCAGGCACCTCCTTTGGTGCTCGTGGGTGAGCCGATATCTAAACATGATCGCAAGACAATTGCGAGGGCTGTGGTGCAACTCGCAACGATCCCGCGCTCTACGCGCCCCAATGCCTGGGCGCGTTACAGATCCCCATGGCGGGGAATGCAAAAGGAGAGAGATGTTGCGCGCGTCAGTGGTGTGCGCAATTTGAAGGGAGGGGTGACCAAGATGACCGAGAGTGGAACGGCACTCGACTTGCTCGAACGAGAGGACCGCGAGTTGCGGTCGATGTTCGTACTGGTGATGGTCAATCAAGGCCCATCGGTGGACGAGCGCGCCGAGTACGGCAATCTGGCCAAGACGGTGGTGCGCAAGGTGGCCACCCGGGAGGCCGCCCTCGTCGACGTCCAGGGAGTGGTGGCCGATGTGCCAGAACTCGGCGGGCTGGCCGATCAGTTGGCGCAGCACACCCAGGCCCGACGACAGGTCTTCGATCGAGTCGAAAAGATGTCCCGCGGTGTCCAGGGGATCAGCCTCAACATGGGCCAGGACTTCGACTCGGAGTTCACCCAACTGATGCAGATCGTCGGCTCCGAGATCGAATGGGACCTCGACGAGGCCATCCCCGCTGTCCGCAGCGCGCTCGAGCGGCACGATCGGATAGGGGATCTGTCCACCGCCGGCTCGGTGGCCCGGCGGGCCCCGACCAATCTCAATCCCCACGGGCCCCGCTGGTACGAGCGATCCCGTCTGACCGCCCAGGTCATTGCCTTCTACGACCGCCTTCGTGACTACCCCAAGGCGGTGCGCGAACGCTGATCGGCTTGACGCAGGCGGGGTGATGGCTCCACCTGGATTACCGCTCTACCGCGGCGGGTAAATGCGTGCGATGACAGTTGCGGCGGGCCAAGATCTCGGCATGGATGGCGCGGTACCCGGCCTCGAGGTGCGCCAGGGTGGGTTGGGTTCGGCGGCCCAAGCCACGGCGCTGGCCACGCTCTGCGCTGTTCTCTTCCTGACCTTCCTGGACAACACCGTCGTCAGTGTCGGTCTGGCCAGCGTGCAGAGTTCCCTGCACGCTGGGGTGACCTCGTTGCAGTGGGTCGTCAACGGTTACGCCCTGACCTTTGCCAGCTTCATGCTGGCCGCCGGGATGCTGGGCGACGTGCTGGGCCGGAAGCGGATCATGTTGGCGGGAGTGGCCGTCTTCTGCGCCGGCTCGGTGGTGGCGGCTACCGCGACCAATGTCGACTGGTTGATTGCCGGACGGGTGATCATGGGAATCGGCGCGGCGGCCTCCGAACCGGGCACCCTCTCGATCATCCGTCACATCTACCCGGACAAGGAGACCCGAGCCGACGCCCTCGGGATCTGGGCCGCCGTCTCGGGATTGGCTCTGGCCCTCGGTCCGGTCATCGGTGGCCTGCTGGTGGGGGCGTCGAGTTGGCGCCTGATCTTCTGGTTCAACCTGGCCGTCGGGGCGGTTGCGTTCGTGATGGCCTCGATCTTCGTACCCGAGAGTTCGGACCGTGGCAGCCGACATCTGGACCTGCCCGGGTTCGTCTTGGGCGCGGTGTTCCTGGCCTCGGCTTCGTTCGCCGTGATCCAGGGTGAGGACACCGGTTACACCACCTGGTGGATCATCGCTCTCTTTGCCCTGTCCGCCCTCGCCGCGCTGGCCTTCATCCTGGTCGAGCACCGGTCCGCCAGTCCGGTGCTCGACGTCTCGCTCTACCGCAAAGGCCCATTCGTTGCGTCCAACTTCATGGCCTTCGCCGCCTACTTCGGCACCTTCGCCATCTTCTTCTTCACTGCGCTCTACCTCCAGGTGGTGGCCAATGCGTCGGCCTATCAGACCGCCATCGACTTCATGCCGATGGCGTTAGGCCTGATCGTGGCCTCGTTGGCCACCGGCCCGTGGGTGGCCCGGGCCGGGCCGCGGGTGCCGATGACGGTAGGCGCGGTGCTGGCCGCCGCCGGCATCCTGATCGCTGCCGCCGTCTTGTCCCCCCACGTCGGGTTCAGCACTTTGGGCTGGGTCCTTCCTATTGCCGGTATCGGTATCGGCATCGTGCTGGTCCCGGTCACCTCGGTCCCCTTGACCGTGGTGCCGCCGGAACGCTCGGGCATGGCGGCCTCGGCCACCAACACCAGCCGGGAAATGGGTGCCGTCTTCGGCGTGGCCGTGCTGGGGGCCGTGGTCAACGCCAAGTTGACCGGTGACCTGGCCGCCCGTTTGAAGCAGATCGGCGTCCCGCCGAGCTTTCAGAACCTGGTGCTGCGCGCGGTACAGACCGGAGGGACTAGTGGTGGTGCGGCCAGCAGCGCCGAGCACTCGAAGAATGCCACGGTGGCCAAGATCGCCACCAAAGTCGTGGACGCCGCGTACAACGCGTTCGGATCGGGGCTGCACATCGCACTGGTGATCTCGGGCGTGTTGATCCTCTGCGGCGCCGTGGTGGCCGCGCTCGCCGTGCACCGCACCCCCGGGGAGACCTTCGAGCTCTGAGGATCCTGCTCAGCGGGAGCTGGCCACCCGGCGACGTTCGGCCTCCCCGTGGCGGAAGGTCGTGTCATCCTCCGCCACTGGTGGAGCGGCCGCGGGTGTCGGGGCAGCCGGCGATGTGGCCGGGTTGTGCCCCTGATCCGGCGTGGGAAACGGCCCGACCGCGGAGGCGAGCACCGACGAGTTCGGGACCTTCAAGATGCCGTCGACCGTGGAGATGGTGACGTAGGTGAGGCTCATGGACAGCACGGTGCCGTAGAACTCCCCACCCAGCGCTCCCGAACGCACTCGAATGTGGTTGCCGATCGTGAACGGTCGGGCAAAGAGCAGGACCAGCCCCGAGAAGACGTTGCCCAGGCTCTGCTGGGCCGCAATCCCCAAAATGACACCGAGAATGGCGCCCCCGAGCAGGAGGTGGCCCAGAGGGTAGGAGGTGAGACCGACGGCCAGCAGTAGGGCGATGAAGTACCCGACGACGGTGACCACCATACGAACGGTCTGACCGGCGCTGTGACCGCCGCGCCGGGCGATGAGATCGTCGAGTTCGCCGGCCGTCGCCCGAACACAGGCGATGGCCAAAATGAGAAAGCCCGAGGGGGCGGCGATCTCCACCACGACGTGAACCGCCGCGGTGTGCCAGTGCCACCCCTTGAGGGTCGATCCAGCCATCATGACGGCCAAAGCCCCGATACCGGTCGCCAGGGCGACCCGGAATCGAGGGCGGCGAACCAATGCCCGCGTTTCTACGGTCGGAATGCGAAGCCGCTCAGAGACGCGGTCGAGTCCTGGGGGTGGGGGAGGAGTGGGCATGGTTGCGGTGTCGTCCTTCCAGGCCGCCCGGGGGGCGGTCTCGCGTTGCCTCAATGTGTCTGGAGGTGTTCACCGGCCTTGTTGACGAGAGTGCTGGCCATGTCGACCCCCGAGGACACCAGATGCCCGGCGGCCTCGGAGACCCTGGGTCCGTTCTGTGCGATGACGTCCTCGGCCTGCGCCAAAATGTGCCGGGCGGTGTCGGTCGTCTGGTGCTGCACCGCTGCGGCCTTTCTGCCGGCGGACCTGGCCGCCGCCTTCGCCGCCGCCTTCGCCGCCTGCTTGCGCTGGGAGCGCTTCGAGCGGCGTCGAGTGGCGTGCAGTGACGAGCGAGGTTCAGTCGCGATGGCGACCAGCCCGCCCAGTAAGCCGAGGTTCTTCAAGAAGTGAATCTGTTGCTGCGCCCGCCGTTCCTCGTCGACTTCTTCCCAGAAGCGATGACCGGCATAGGTGGTCGGGATGATCGAACCGATGAGGGCCAACGCGGCCAGGCGGCGGAAGCGACCCAACGAGAGCAGGACGCCAGCACCGATCTGGACGGCGCCGTTGAAACGGATGAGGGTGGTGGCATCGTCGGGCACCACTTCGATCGCGGACGACAGCGGCAAGGTGACGGCTTCAGCCGCCTTCACCTTGCTCTCGGGATGCTGATAGGCATCCCAGCCCCCGTAGACGAACATAGGGGCAAGCAGCTGGCCGGACAGGTGGCTGGGTGAAAGGCGCATGGTCTCGCGATACCCAAATCGGCCGGCATCACGCATGAACATGGTGTTGCAGACGCGCCAACGCGGCCAGGACCTTGCTGGGAGTTAGGCAGCGTCCTGGCCGCGTTGGCCTGCAGCGGGACCGATGTCGGGCTACTTCTTGAAAGCGTCCTTCAACTTCTCCCCGGCTTGCTCGAGGTCGGCTTTGGCGCGGTCGACCTTGCCCTCCAGCTCGAGCTTGGGGTCGTCCTTGATGCGACCAGCCAAGTCCTTTACCGAACCTTTTGCCGCCTCAGCGGAATTCTTGGCCTTGTCGGAAACCGACATATGGCACCTCCTTGTTGGCGTTCACTGAGCTATACCCGGTGGAGAGACATTCAGACATCGGCGAAACGAGGGGGAGACGCATGGAATTCCTCAACGGGCATGTGGCGGTGACCGGGGCCAGCGGAGGCATCGGGCGGGCGCTGAGCGCACATCTCGGTGATCTCGGGTACACGGTGTGGGGGTTGGACCGCGTGGTGGATCCCTCACCGCCGGCCGGAATGGCGGCCAGCATGCAAGTCGATATCACTTCGGCCGAGAGCGTGACCGGGGCGGCAGAACAGATTTACACCGCCCGGGAGGATGCAGGTGGAACCGGTGGCGTCGACCTGGTGTGCGGTGCCGGCATCGTCGAAGGTGACGTGGCGGCCGAGGACTTGACGGTGGCCCAGTTCGATGCCGTGCTGGCGGTCAACCTGCGCGGTGTTTTCCTGAGCTGTCAGGCCTTCGGGCGTGAGTTGCTGGCCCGGGGTGGTGGCTCCATCGTCACCATCGCCTCGATGTCGGGCAACCTCATCGTGAACTACCCGCAGCGGCAGTGTGCCTACAACGCATCCAAGGCGGCCGTCACCGCGCTGACCAAATCGCTAGCGGTGGAGTGGGGGCCACGGGGCGTCCGGGTGAATGCCGTCTCGCCGGGATACACCGACACGCCGATCTTGGCCGACAAGCCCGACCAGTTCGCACAGTGGAAAGAAGGGATCGTGCAGGGCCGCTTCGCCGACCCGCTCGAGATTGCCAAGGCGGTGGCGTTTCTGCTGAGCACGGATTCCAGCTACTGCTGCGGCGCGGAATTGGTTGCGGACGGGGGCTACAGCCTGCGCTGATCTCGCCGAGGGGAGTCCGTCGCTCTAGCGTGTCGTCGTGCCCAAGCCGCCCCGTCTCGCTTTCGACCCGATTGCCGAGGCCCAGCGTCAGTGGGACGCTCACGGTTGGTCAGATGAGGCGCCCGCCATGGCGGTGGTCACGTCGATCATGCGTCTCCAGCAACTCTTCCTGGCCCGGGCGGATGCGGTGCTGCGGCCGCTGGATCTGACCTTTGCCCGATACGAGGTGTTGATGCTGCTGACCTTCTCCTCAACTGGAACGATGCCGTTGGGGAAGATCGGCGAACGGTTGCAGGTGAACCCGGGCAGCGTCACCAACGCGGTGAATCGTCTCGAGGCCAGTGGATTCGTGACCCGCCGTTCCAACCCCCATGACGGCCGGGGGACGTTGGCCGCGGTGACGGCGGCCGGTCGTCGGGTGGCTGGAAGGGCCACCGAGGCGATGAACGGCCAGGTGTTCGCTGACCTGGGCCTTTCTGAGCGCGAGGCGGGCTCGTTGTTCAAGATGCTGGCCGAACTCCGGCAATCCGCCGGGGATTTCGTCTGAGCGCGCGACAACTAGTTCAACGTTGAACTAATATTGGAGCATGGCTGATCGCAGTGCATGGCAGGACTCCTTCGACAAGTCGCCCAAGCGGGCGGCCCGGTTCGAGACGATGTCCGGTGTGCCTCTCGAGCCCGTCTACGGGCCCGACGACGCCGAGCTGCCCGGCCAGTACCCCTACACCCGCGGCCCCTATGCCTCCATGTACCGCTCCCGGCTGTGGACCATGCGTCAGTTCGCCGGGTTCGGCACCGCCCAGGACACCAACGCCCGCTTCAAGGAACTGCTGCGTTCGGGCGGCGATGGTCTGTCCACCGCCTTCGACATGCCGACGCTGCTGGGCTGCGACTCCGACGACCCCATGGCCAAAGGCGAGGTGGGACGGGCCGGCGTGGCCGTCGACACTCTGGCCGACATGGAGACCTTGTTCTCGGGGATCGACCTGAGCACGGTCTCCACCTCCATGACCATCAATTCGCCGGCCGCTCCGATCATGGCCATGTACGTGGCAGTGGGCGACCTGACCGGCGTGGAGCGGGCCAAGCTGTCCGGCACCATCCAGAACGACATCTTGAAGGAGTACCAGGCGCAGAAGGAGTACGTCTTCCCGCCGCGCCCGAGTATCCGGTTGGTCACCGACGTCATCCGCTTCGCTGCGAGCGAGCTGCCCCGCTGGCATGGCGTCTCGATTTCTGGCTACCACATCCGTGAGGCGGGTTCGACGGCGGCGCAGGAGCTGGCCTTCACGCTGGCCAACGGTTTTGCCTACGTCGAGGCAGCCCTGGCGGCCGGGTTGGACGTCGACGAGTTCGGGCCGCGTTTGTCCTTCTTCTTCAACGCCCACATGGATTTCTTCGAAGAGATCGCCAAGTACCGGGCGGCCCGTCGCGTCTGGGCCCGCTGGATGAAGGAGCGCTACGGCGCGACGGATGCCCGGTCGTTGGCGTTGCGGTTCCACACGCAGACGGCCGGGGTCTCGTTGACGGCGCAGCAGCCCCAGGTGAATCTGGTCAGGGTGGCCATCGAGGCGCTGGCCGGTGTGCTGGGCGGTTCACAGAGCCTGCACACCGACTCGTTCGACGAGGCGCTGGCTCTGCCCACCGAGCACGCGGCCCGGCTGGCCCTGCGCACGCAACAGGTCATCGCCGAGGAAACCGGCGTGGTGCACGTAGCTGACCCGCTCGGCGGATCATGGTTCGTCGAGGAGTTGACCGACGAGATGGAACGCCAGGCCGAGGAGATTTTTGCCCACATTGAACGGGCTGGCAACGGTTCCATGCTCGAAGGGACGATCGAGTGTATCGAGAACGGGTGGTACGTATCGGAAATAGCCGACGCCGCCTACCAGTTCCAGTCGAAGGTGGCCAAGGGCGAGTGGATCCAGGTTGGGGTCAACGGCTACGTCGACGACGAGGAGGCACCGCTGGCCACGCTGTACATCGATCCGCAGGTCGAGGTGCAGCAGCTGGCCTCGCTGGCCCAGGTCAAGCAGGACCGTGACGACGATGCCGTGCGGCGCTGCCTGGAGCGGCTGCGGACCGAAGCGGCCGACTCGACCGTCAATTTGATGCCGGCCCTCATCGAGTGCGCAGCGAACTTCGTGACGGTGGGCGAGTCGATGAGGGCCATGGAGTCCGTCTTCGGACTCTGGTTCGAACGCCACGTCGCCTGACGTGGCCGACGCCGACGACGACCGCCCCATCCGGGTGTTGATGGCCAAGGTCGGCCTCGATGGGCACGACCGGGGACTCCGGGTGGTGTCCCGCATCCTGCGTGACGCCGGCTGTGAGGTGATCTACGCCGGCCTGCGCCAGTCCACCGACACCATTACGGCGGCCACCATTCAGGAGGATGTCGACGTGGTCGGCGTGTCGATGCACAACGGTGCCCACCTGACGTTGGCGCCGGCGGTGGTGGAGTCGCTCCGGGCCGCCGGGCTGTCGACGCCGGTCATCGTCGGGGGGATCGTGCCGCCGCAGGACATCGCCCGGTTGAAGAAAGCGGGGGTAGCCGCGGTACTCGGGCCCGGAGCTTCCAACGAAGAGGTTGTGGCCACGGTGCAGGCGGCGGCCGGACGGGCGCCCGCGACGCCGCTGGACTGACGGGCGACGGGCGAAGGGCGAATCTGGTCAGGCCCGGGCGGCCTGGCGCTGCAGGGCATCGGCCAGCAGCGGGACGACCTGGCGCCAATCGCCCACGATGCCGACGTCACAGTGACCGAAGACCAGCGCATCAGGATCCTGGTTGATGGCCAAGATGGTCCCGGCGGCACGCACGCCCACCATGTGGTTGAACTTGCCGCTCAGCCCGATGGCGACGTAGAGGCGAGGCGAGAGGGCTCGACCGGTGATGCCGATCTGCCGGGCCCGGGGCGCCCACCCCTTGTCGGTGACCTTGCGGGTGGCGGCGAGCTCGGCCCCGAGAAGAGCGGCCAGCGGGCTCAGCAACTCGTACTCGTCCGGCGACACGCCGGCGCCGACACCGATGACCACCGCGGCCCGGGCCAGGGTCTCGACGTCGTCGTTGCGACGTTCGTTGATGACGCGGACCCGGTCTCGCCTCGAGAGTGCCTTGATCTCGACCGGGACTGGTGGGGGGTTGGACCGCGGCGCCGGTTCGGCCAGGGCGCCGGGACGGATGGTCACCATCTGTAGAGGGCTGGTGCAGGTGATGTCGGCCACCAAGGCGCCGGCGAAGGCCGGTTTGGCCGCCACCAGCCGACCGTCGTGGACGTGCAGCGCGATGGCGTCACCGACCAGTCCGGCATTGGTGGCCGCAGCGACCCGTCCTGCCACCTCGCGCCCGAAGACCGTGCTCGGCGCCAGGAGGGCCCACGGTTTGGTCTCGTGGATCCAGATGGCGAGGCCCTCAGCCACGTCTTCGGCGATGGTCGAGCCGGTGAAGACGGTGGCGGCCTGCGCCCCGGCGCGGGCCAACTCAGGGGGTGTCATGTCGCCTCCGCCCTCGACGCAGAGGGCGTGCACGATCCCGCCGATCTCGCTGGCCAGGGTGTGGGCCGCACCCAGCAACTCCCGGGCCGCGGCCGGCCGTCCTGGTTCGATCACGACGGCGACGATGGGGGCCTCGGCGGAATGGGGCGAGGCGGGGGTCGTAAGAGTCGTCGTCGGCTTTGTGTCGGCGCTCTGTGTCTTCCGGGGCGTGGCCGCTGCGGTTAGAGCGCCTCGAGACGCCAGTTCCTCCACTGCGGTCGTCACCTGCTCCTCGATAGAGCCCCTGAGCACCTGCTGGGCCCGCTCGTGCACCATGGTCCGCACCGCGCCCACGCGGGTGGGGCTGCCGGCCTCACCCCAGGGCCCTTGGCCCAGATCATCCACCGTCACCACGGAGAGGAGATCGGCCCCGACGGCGGCTCGCCCTTCGGGCTCGACCTTGCACGGTTCGCACAGGCGCTCGGCGACCGACAGCACGGCCGGCAGCTCGATCTCGATGTCCTGACGGCCGTCATCGATCTCGAGTTCGGCTGGCACGGGGTGACGTGGCTCCTCGAGCGCCGCCAGCACGTCGGCCGTCTCCAGGGTCCGGACTCCTGTCGCGAAGGGCAGGTCGAGCAGCTGCGCCACCTCGGGTCCGACCTGGCCGGTCTCGCCGTCCAACGAGTTGCGCCCCGCCAGGATCAAGTCGAACGGCCCCTGCTGTCGCAGTGCCTCGGCCAATGCCCGAGCTGTGGCCAGGGTGTCCGAGCCGGCCAGCACTGGATCGCACAGATGGACGCCGCGGTCGGCCCCCCAAGCCACCGCCTCCCGCAGCACGTCCTCGGCACTGGATGGCCCCAGGGTGAAGACGGTGCAGCTTCCGCCCGAAGCCTGCGCCAACTCGACGCCCTTGGACACGGCGCGCCGGCAGAAGGCGTTCATCTCGAGGGCCAGGCCGGCGCGCACCAACCGTCCGTCGGGCCCGAGCGTCATCGACTCGCCTTCGGGGATCTGCTTGATCAGCGCGGCCACGCGCAAGGGAGAACCCAACGGTCAGAGCGTCGACGACGGTGTCGGTGTCGCGGTCGCGGTGCCGCCGTCCCGAGCGGCTCGGTGCGCGGCCTGCACGGCCGCGGTGGTGGCGGCCAGGTAGGCCCGTGACGACGGCAACAGTCGAGTGATGGCATGCGAGCCGTGGACGTGGCCCTCGAGCATGACGTGCTGCACGGTGACGCCGGCTGCCTCGAGCCTCTCCGCGTAGGCCACTCCCTCGTCGCGCAGCGGGTCGAACTCACAGGTCATGACCCAAGCCGGCGGCAAACCGCCCATGTCGTCGGCGTGCAGCGGCGACGCGTAAGGCTCGGTCACCTTCGCCGGGTCCCCGACATACCACTTCACGAATTGCTCCATCTGGTGCCTGGTCAGTCCGTAGCCGGTGCCGAACTCAGTGACGGAAGGAAAGCTCAGGGTCAGGTCGGTGCAGGGGATCTCGAGCACCTGCAGGCACAACGCCGGTCCGCCGCGGTCACGTGCCATCAAGGCGACCACGGCGGCGAGGTTCCCACCGGCCGACTCGCCACCCACCGAGACGGCCGACGGGTCGATCCCGAGCTCGCCGGCCTGGTCGACCAACCACCGCAACGTGGCGTAGCAATCCTCCGGCGCCGTCGGGTACTGGTTCTCGGGCGCCAAGCGGTAGTCCACCGAGGTCACCACGCACCCGGCTCCCGCGGCCAGGTCCCGGCAGCGCATGCCGCGCTCGTAGATGCTCCCGCTGCACCAGCCCCCACCGTGGATGAACAGATGCAGCGACAGGGTCCCCCCGGCTTGGGGCCGATAGAGCCGCACCAAGATGTGCCCGTGCTCCACCGGCACCATGTGGTCGGTGATCGAGGCCATGGGGGCACCGCCCTTGAGAGCCACCCATCCGAAGAGGCGGGTCACCAGATTCCCGTTGGCCCTTTCGACCGGGAACATGATGTCGCCCGTCTTCTCGGCAGATCGCAAGTTGGCGAGGGCGAAGAAGGGCCGAAGGCGAGGTTCGAGGGGCATGTCGACCATTCCAGCACCCGGCTTCGTCCGGCCGCCATCTGAGGTTGGCGACTTGGTCGCGGCAGTGGGTCGTCAGCGCGCGACGACAGCGCCTTCGGGACTACGGGGGTCGGAGGCGCCGAGGAAGACACGGCCGCTGTCGCTGTCGTCGGCCTGGGAGATGATCTGTGCGCAGCCGACCGAGGTCGGATCGAAGGCGCGGATCGTTTGGACTTGGTGGCCTCGCCCGGCCAGTCCCTCGGTCCAGGTCGCTGGCGCATTGGCCTCGACCAGCACCTTGAGGTCGTCGCCCCACCAGAGCCGGAACGGTCCTGCGGACGGTGCATCGAGGGCCACCCGCGGTGCGCTGACGGCGGTGGCCGGGTCCTGACCGGCGCGCAGCAGCCTGGCCAGCAGCTGCACCAAGATCTGTGGCTGCGCGTCACCACCCATGGCCCCGACCAGGTGACTCAGCGTGCCATCCGGCCTCGTGGCCAGCATGGGCGAGAGCGTGTGCGGGGGCCGGCGACCTGGTGCGAGCTCGGCTGGATGCCCGGGCTCGAGCGAGAAGCCCACCCCCCGGTTGTGCAGGAAGACCCCCGTCGTCGGCTCGATCACGTGTGACCCGAAGTCCAGGGCATTTGACTGCGTCAACGACACCCCGAGGCCGTCGGCGTCGATGGCGCAGAGGTGCGTCGTATCACCGTCGCCGATGCGAGCGATTCCCGACTTCGACCCCAGGGATCCAGAGGTTGTGGCGACGTCCGACGCTGCCGCGCCGTCCGCATTGATGCGGGCGACTCGGGCCAGCAAGTGCTCCCGATCGACCAGCACGTCTCCGTCGGCGCCGTCGTAGAGGACCTCGGGTCGATCGAAGCCGGCGGCCCGGCACGCTTCGACGATGAGATGGATCCATCCGGGGTCATTGGGGTCGACTCCCAGCTCGCAGGCCTCGGCGATGACGGACCCGGCAAGGGTCAGATAGCCCTGCGAGGGCGGCGGCACCGTCCACAGGTCGTGCCCCCAGGCTTGCTGATGCACCGGCGGGCACCATTGCGCCTGGTCGGTGGCGAAATCCGGCTCGGCATAGACACCCTGGCCCAGTGCCAGTAGCCCTCGGCCGAACTCGCCTCCATAGAAGCCGTCCCGACCGTCGACTGCGATCGCCCGCAAGGTCCGGGCGATGCCGGGCAGCCTCACCGGCTGACCCACGGAGAGTGGGGCATTCAGGCAGAGTTCCTGGGCACCCGGTCGCTGCCAGATCAGGTGGCTGGCCAGCGCCAGCATGATCGAGGCCGGGAATCCCTGCTCGGCCAGTTCGATGGCCGGTACCAGCACCGTCTCGAGCGGGAGGCGCCCGAAGCGCCCCCACAAGGCCAGCCATCCGTCGACCGCTCCCGGGACGGGGACGGTCTGCAGATCGCCTCGTAGCGGCATGGAGAGGTGTCCCGCGGAGCGCAACCGGTTCGGGTTCACGCCCGATCCCGCTCGGCCGATTCCAAGCAGTGCCAGCGGCGGCTGGCCGGGAACGCTGACCATGGCGAGCATGTCGCCGCCCAGACCACTCATGTGGGGTCCGACCACTGCCATCGCCGCCGCGGTCGCGATGGCGGCGTCGGCACCCGATCCGCCCTGGCTGAGTACGGTCACACCGGCTGAGGCCGCCAGATGGTCGGCCGCGGCCACCATCCCGCCGGACGAGGCCCGGGTGGCAAACGGGGCCAGAGGCAGCGTCATTTCGCTGGCTTACCACGCAGAACGAGAGAGAGGTGGACTGTCGTATCGATTGTCATGAGGAAAGCTGCGATCGAAGGACTTCGTTTTCGTTCCGCGCTTGTTCGAGAGCTGCCCTCAGCTCCGCGAATTCGATGACGAGAGTCGCGAGGAACGAATCGACGTCCTTGACGTTGTAACCCTTCAGGCCCAAATGAAAGGTTTTGGTTTGAATCGACGAGAGACTTGGATACCCGGCGTCATCTGGATTTTCTGGCATTTGACCAGATTAGGGAAAGGCCAGGTTCTGCTGTGGCCAACCTGAGTCGATCAGTTGGATGATTCAAGCCGGGCGTGTCGGGATATCGAAACTCGACTTCTCGTGGCCTTCGTGGCACGAGCAAAGAGTCAAGAGCAGCCCTACCATGGTCCCTGGGCCCAGCCGGAGCCTGATGGATCTCGTTGGCGCTAGGAGGCATCACATGCCGCAGTTCATGGATTTCCACGACGATCTCAAGCTTCCGGATCAAGCGATCCAGCAGATCACAAAGGATACGAAGGAGCAGAAGGCCGACGAATTCGGCGTGCGCCAGGTCGAGCTCTTTCACAATCCTGATGGCAAGGTTTATTGCCTGTTGGAAGCGCCCGACGCCGAGGCTGTGCGAAAGCACCACGAGGCCATTGGAGTCCCTTGTGGTGAGGTGCACCAAGTTTCTGGACTTCTCTAGTCCATTTGGACCACCCGGGCCATTGGGGCACCCGACGCCAGTGTCTGAATGACGGCGACAGTTGCTGCCTGGGATCAGGCCATGCGACTGGGGCATTCCACCTGGTGTCGGTCGAGGCCGGCAGGATCAGGGCTTAGGAGTCACTCCGCGTACCCACGATCGCCGGGCATGGGTTGCACACTGACGCCGGTGACGGTGAGGAACTGACGGATCTGCGAGGCATGCTCAAGGACGTGCAGCGGAATGCCGCCGACGATCACTCCATAGAGCAGGCCGCGCCTTCGATGGGTCTCAGGCAGCGGACGAGACGCTGCGTCAACCGTCAGCGCGTCAAGCGTTCGGCTCACCCTCTTGCCGCAATAGTCGATGTAATCGAGGAGTTCCGCTTTCGTGAAGACACGGTTCGGAAACGCGAAGGCGTTCTCCTGAAAGGGTTGTGGCGGTTGCCAGGGCTCGAACTCTGAAGTGAGGTCGTAGTCCAGGGTCAGCAGCGAGTGGTATGCCAGGAACCAAGGTGCTGAGCCGTGCAATCCTCCATACTGTGTCGGAGCGGTGGGCGCCTCTTCGGGCCACAGGTCCGTCTCCCACAGCTCGTCGGGACAATCCTCAATCGCCGCCACCATCAGCTGCAGAGCCTGTGTGAAGTTGCTCGCCATGCTCTGCACAAACGGATTGATCACGCTACCGGTATAGCCCCATGGCGACGCCACTGGAGGGTGGGAGTCACTCCCATTCGCGGGACTTATGCACTGAGGAAGTCACGGACCGCGCGCTTGGAGCGCAGAACGTAGATCGGCACGTGCTTGCCGTGCCGCGACAGGGTTCTGAATTCCAGTTCGCGCTCAGATCGTCGGACTCGCCAGATGCGCCAGACCAGCGTCCATTCGTCGCGCCACCGACGCAAGGCCGACTCGTCACAGCCATCGGGGAGCTGGAAGCCAACGGCACGCTTGCGAACCCCGCGGACTAGTGCTCGCCGTGCACAGACCCACCAAGGCGTATCGAGGTACACAACCGTGTCTGCCCGCTCAAGCCGAAGGTCGAGAGTGGCGTGGTAGTTGCCGTCGACGATCCACTCGTCGCTGGTGAGCAGGTCCCGCTGCTTCTCGCGCCACTCGTCCTCGGACGGCTCTACCCAGCCCGGTTTCCAAAAGTGGATGTCGAGATGGATGACGGGAAGGCCAGTCTTGGCCGATAGCGCTCGCGAGAACGTGCTTTTACCCGCTCCGGCCAAGCCAGAGACCAGGACGCGTCGTCCGACAGAGGTCCCGGGTGGGATGACCTTCGCAGATCCAAACTTCGTGAACCCCCGGCTCAGGGTTCGGCCGATCCCTTGATGGCGGCCAATGTCGCAGCGATTCCGTTCTTCGCGGCCTCGCTGCGCGTGCGGATTTCCTGGGCTGCATCCTCACTGAACCTCGTCTCGAAGAAAGCTGCGCCCTCCGGAGGCAGTTCCCAGGTTTCGGTGACTGTTGTCCCGCCATCCACGGCGACAAATGAGTAACCCCATCGAGCGCGTGTAGGTGGCTCAGCGACGACCCAGGCGAACTCGCGACCAGGGTCCGCGGTCACGACCTCTGAGCGTGTCTCCCATGTTCGCTCCGGGCGCTCGTTGCGTCCAGTGAACTTGGCCCCGAGATGCGGCCCTTCACCCTCGTCCCACCAACAGGCGGTACACACGGGGCTCCACTCGCCCATGCGGGTGACATCAGCGACCATGTCGTAGAGGTCCGCTGGGGAGCGCTTGATGAAGATCGAATCGGAGTGGCGCAGTTCTTCCATCTGCACAGTATGGCGACCAGAATCCATTTTGTCAGTGGTCTTGGAGCGAAAGGCATTGTGGAGCCTGCACCAGGGAATTACTCTGCGGTCATGAAGAGGCATGTGATGGTTCTAGGGGCCGGCTTTGGCGGACTTGAGCTCGTGAGCCGCTTATCGGAGTCGGTGCCCAACGACGTTGTGATCACGCTGATCGACAAGAGTGACGCATTCATGTTCGGGTTCTCGAAACTCGACGTGATGTTCGGTCGTCGGCCGGTCTCCGAGCTGTGGCACCCGTATCGCAGTATCGACAAGCCGGGTGTGACGTTCCGGCAAGAGACCGTGCTCTCCATCGACGCAGCGGCCCGGAGGGTCGTGACCGACGGCGGCAACTACGAGCCAGACGTTCTCGTCGTGGCCCTCGGGGCTGATTACGATATTTCGGCGACCCCCGGCCTCGCGGAGGACGGGTACGAGTTCTATTCCGTCGCCGGAGCGGAGCGCGCCCGTGAGGCTCTCGACGCCTTTCGCGGCGGTACGGTCATCGTCGGAGTACTCGGCGGGTTCTTCAAATGCCCCGGGGCACCGAATGAGGCCGCGTTGCTCCTCAGCGATTACCTGTCGAGGCGAGGGATTCGTGAATCATCGAGCATTCATCTCATCAGCCCCCTTCCGAGGCCGATTCCAATCTCCATGAAGACCTCCGATGCAATAGTGGCGATTCTCCAAGACCACGGCATCGAATACTCACCCTCCACGACGGTCGCACGACTGGATCCGCAGACCCACGTGGCACATCTCACGGATGGCCGCGAGATTCCCTACGATCTCTTCTTGGGCATCCCGGTCCACCGCGCACCTGAAGTCGTCAGGACATCTGATTTGGCTGTGGATGGGTGGATCCCAGTAGACCCCGCCACCTTCGCAACCCGACATCCGAATGTCTTTGCTGTCGGTGATGTCACGAGCGCGCCGGTTCCTCGCGCTGGTGGCATAGCGGAAGGCGAGGCAGCCACCGTCGCCGAGATTCTCATTGCTGAACTTACTGGTGGCCCATCCGTACCACCCTACGACGGCGCCGGAGCCTGCTACGTCGAGCTCGGAGACGAACTCGTGGGACGCATCGACGTCAACTTCCTAAGCTACGACACCCCAGTCGCCAAATTCACAGCTCCCACCGCTCAACTATTCGAAGAAAAACAGAAGTGGGGGGCGACTCGTTCTGCTCGCTGGTTCGCGGATTGAACCCTCGTGACCCATTCGTCAGGTCATCGAGACAACTGCAGCATTGTCTGCCCGGTTGATCGTCAGAGGCTGGACTAGCAGGGGTCATACCCGAAGAGGTGGGGGCTACCTCCCGGCGGGGCTGTTTCCCGCCAGAACGATGTACTTCGCGCGGCGAATCCAAAGAATGGTGTGATAGACGACGCGACCATCTTCGAAGTTCAACTGCCCGCGGCGGATGAACCTGGAGAAGCCGCCCGCGTTCGGGCTACCGAGGTTCACCACGCCGGCGTGGCGCGGGTAGGCGGCCAGCCGCTTGCCGGGAATGTGGAGGGGCCAATCCCGAAACACATACACGTTCTCATCGGTGACCAGCACGATGCGATGGAAGTAGAACGTCAGGAGGCTGATCGCCAGCTCGATCACGGAACCGACCGTCGGTACGACCCCGGCGACGTCCTCCACCACGCCGATCAGCAGGGAGGTCAGGAGGTTGTTGTACGCGAAACACACCGCCACGCCCTGCTCGTTGACATGCGCGCGCCTGGCCACCCTCTGAGCCATGCGCTGGTTGTATCTCCGGACCGGCGGACCGGCGTAATCGGGATCGCCGGAAGCGTTCATGAAGGACAACTTAGAGGACAGCCACCCAGGCCCGAGGCCACTTCCACACCGGATGACCACTGTCGATGTTGAGCGCTGGCCCCCTATCCTCCGTCCGCGTGCATCCAGTCCTGCTAAACCGGATGGCCTCAGGACCCGGCGCGCCGGCCTGGGGAGGGCGGCGTGCTGGGGCAGGGGCGGAGCAGTCGAGCGGTCGGGGGTGAGGATGAGGCGGACGATGTGGTCACTGACCGGACTGTCCGCGCTCATCGTCTTGGCCACGACGATCGTTCCAGCGGAGGCAGTCGGCGCATCGACGCCGTCAGCGAATCCGTACTTCACTGACCAGGTCACCGTTGCCACCAACCCGGCCACCTACGGGCAGGCCCCGGTCTTCATGCCGGACGGCCTGGTGGTCTATGGCAAGGACTTCGGCCACGGCGCCGGCACCCAGATCTACACGTCCGATCAGAATGGCTTGGACCTGCGTTGCCTGACCTGCGAGCTGCCCGCTCCCAACAATGTCCCCGCCATCCGGCCCCAGGGCGATTGGATCCTCTTCCATTCCTGGATCGGCCACAAACTCACTCTCGGCTCACCGGGCTACGGCGGCCTGGGCTCGGCCCTGTGGGTCATGCGCCCCAACGGCAGCGACGTGCACCAGCTCACCGAGCTCCAAACCGGCTTCGGCGCCGACGAAAGCTTCGACGACTACCACGCCTACTGGTCGCCCGACGGCAATGAGGTCGTCTGGACCCACCTCGACTGGAACTTCGTCAACGGCCACGGCTCGGGCAAGTGGGAGGTCGACGTGGCCAACTTCACCGTCTCGCCGGCCGGCGTGCCTTCGTTGACCGACGTCCGGGTCGTCCGGCCACCCAATGGCAGCTGGTACGAGACCCAGTGGTGGGCCCCCAACGGCAGCGGCTTCCTCTACACGCAGACCAGCGGCACCGCCATGGATACCGAGCTCTTCTTCTGCCTGCTCATCCCGAACGGGTGCATCGTCCGGCAGCTGACCGACAGCGCTTCCTGGAACGAGCAGGCGCTCTTCACGCCGGATATGAAGGACGTCATCTTCATGTCGAGCCGGGACCATCCCGACTTCCTGAACACTTTCGTGCAGCTCACGAAAGACGCCAATATCCCGACCAACTACGACTATCTGCTCGCCCTCGAGATCTTCGAGCTGGCCTATGAGCAACCGGTGGCCCAGGAATCAACCGACCTCTACGAGCTGAATCTGGCCACCGGTGCCATTCGCCGCCTGATCACCGACGGCGACGACGGCTGGGTCACGCCCGAGACGTCATGGGACCCGACCACGGGCCAACTGGTCTGGACCGAGATCCGCTTTCCGCCCGGGATCCGAGTCCCGGTACCGCTCAACCCGGTCCAGCAACTCCAGTCCGAGGCCCAACTCATCGAGCACCCGCCACTGAACGACATCTCGCTCAACACCTCGAACCTGCTGCAGCTCACCCTGCCGTTGCAATATCGCACTCGAGTCATGACCTTCGGACCCGGCTGACCGCACCTCACGCGCGGCGGCCAGCCGGGTCCCGGTTCAGAAGCCGGCGATGCCGACTACCGGCTTGTTGAGCGGCTTGCCGCCCTGAGATCCGTACGACACCGCGTCACCGAAGTTGAAGACGCCGCCATCGCTGGCCACGAAGCGATAACCCTTGCCGTCGCTGGTGGCCTGCATCCCGACGATCGGGGCGTTCAGAACCTGACCGGGCTTCAGCTGCCCGGGCACCGACCCGTAGAACGTTGCCGTGCCGAAGCTGAAGACGCCACCGTCGGAGGCGGCGAGCCAGTAACCGGTTCCACCGGGCGCCGCGGCGATCCCGACCACCGGCTTGTTCAGCGGCTTGCCTCCCATGGATCCGTAGGACACGGCGTCACCGAAGGAGAAGACGCCACCGTCGGAGGCCACCAGCCAGTAGCCGCCACCGTCCGGTGTGGCCGCCATGCCGACGATCGGCTTGTTCAGCGACTGGCCCGCCTTGAGCACGCCCGGTACCGATCCGTAGTACTTGGCGTCACCGAAGGCGAAGATGCCACCGTCCGAGGCCACCAACCAGTAGCCGCCACCGTCCGGTGTGGCCGCCATGCCGACGATCGGCTTGTTCAGCGCTTGCCCGGGGGCCAGCACGCCCGGTACCGAGCCGTAGTACTTGGCGTCACCGAAGGCGAAGATGCCACCGTCGGAGGCGTCGAGCCAGTACCCGCCAGCGTCATGAGTGACCGCGATCCCCACAATGGGTTTGTTCAGCGTGATCGCGCCGGTCGACCCGCAGAAAGGCAGGTTTCCGAAGTTGAACACGCCACCGTCGCTGGCGGTCAGGTCGTACCCATAAGCCGGCGCTGTGGGCGCGTTGCACGGCACCTGGATAGTCGGCGGCGGCGTCCCCGCGTTTCCGGTCAGTTGGGGATCGTGGTGGAACTGCGGCCACGCTCCGGCCTCGTCGGCCTTCGAGCCGGTCGACCCGGCCACCTGGTAGTGCCAGATGTAGCTGTCCGAGCCCTGGTACCCGGCCAGCGTGATGCCGATGTCCCCGTTGGCGTCGTCCGTCACCAGCGGCGTGTTCTGGAAGCCGTCACCCGGCAGGAGACTCTGGATGACGGCGCCGGTCTTCCCATCGAGGATGTAGACGCCGTCAGTGGTGGGGACGATCACGTCCTGGTAGCCCCCACCCAGATCGGCCGTGGCCACCCCGCCGAGCACCGCACCGGTGGGCAGGCTGGTATTCCATATCGTCGCACCGGTCGTCCCGTTCAGCGCGTAGACCGAACCGGACGTGCCACCCACGCTGGTCCCCTCGATCACCTGCAGCTGCCCGTTCCCCAGCACATCGGCCAGCGCCGGGCTCGACGAGGTGGCACCGTTCAGCGTGGCCGACCAGGCCTGGACGCAGCCACTGTTGATGGCGAAGACCTTGTTGGTGTCGCTGGCCCCGGAGAACTCGGTGCCGGTACCGAACACAATGCCGTTGGCCGAGCCGCTCAGGAATTGGCCGACGGCCGGCGAGGAGTCGATCTCCTGGCTGCTGTGGAACAGGCAGTCGGTCCCGTCGTTGGCCGCCGCCGTGTTGCCACCGTTCCCGTCGGGCTGCACGACATGGACGTAGCCGCCCTGCAGATAGTTGTAGCCGTAGGCCAACCCGGTGCTGCCGGCGCCGGCCTCGACGATCTGGGTCCCACCGTTCCCCAGCACGTCGGCCAATGCCGGCGTGGCGAAGGAGGAATCAGCCTGGAACCAGGGGAAGCCGTTCAGTGAGGCGCCGGTCGTCGCGTTGTAGGCATCGGTGTTCTCGCCGATCGACGGCCCGACCACGTCGGTCTGTCCCTGCAGGTTGCCGACGGCCATGGACGATTGCGCCCCCCAGCTGGCACCGTTGAAGGGGTCTTTCTCGCTGGCCTTCCACTGGCTGTTCCCCTGCGGGGTGATGGCCTGGTAGCCCGGCACCGACGGATGCGGATCGCCGGCGTCACCGACCGCGACGAAGAGGGAATCCGCCGCGTTGCCGGCCGTGGTCGGTGCGACGGACGGCGTCGACTGCACCGGGGCCCCGGCGCTGTACGCCCAGTCCTTTTCACCGGTGGCCAGGTCATAGGCGTACACGTTGCCGGCGAGGTCGCCGATCACCACTGCCGGCTGGACCGCGCCGCCGGCATTGGGGTTCACCACGTCGGCCACATTGGGCGACGACGCCGTGATGGTGTTGGGGCCATCGGTCACGGTGGCCGTCCACTGCGGCGCCCCGAGTGGACCCACCGTTGCGGCACCGGCCCTCCCAGTGGGATGCGAAGTCCCGAACACGGCGGCCCCGGCCGCCAAGAGGATGGCCAGCGCGGCCAATGTCAATCGTCTCCCGGCGCCGACCGGGAGATGGGTCGAGAGGGCGTTTCCGTCCCGCGTCGTGCTGAGTATGTGCATAGGTTTACCGGGTCCCCCCTGCATCGAGAGCGAATAGGTGCAGGTGGAGATCTACCCGCATACGAAGATGCACAACCGCTTGGATGTTTAGAGCACGACGACGGACCGCAACACTTCGCCCCGCTGCATCCGGGCCAACGCCTGTTCCACTTGATCGAGCGCGATGGTCTCGCTCACGAAGCGGTCGAGGTCGAGCCGGCCATCGAGGTAGAGGTCGACGAACATGGGGAAGTCCCGAGAAGGCAAGCAGTCCCCGTACCAACTGGGCTTGAGCGAGCCGCCCCGGCCGAAGAATTCGATCATGGGGAGGTCGATCTTCATATCGGGTGTGGGCACCCCGACTTGCACCAGCGTGCCGGCCAGGTCCCGGGCGAAGAATGCCTGTTCCATCACCTTGGGATGGCCCACCGCCTCGATGCACACGTCCGCCCCGTTGCCCTCGGTCAGCTCCCGCACCCACTCGACCGGGTCCATCGTGCTGGCGTCGATGGTGTGGGTGGCGCCGAAGGTCCGGGCCACCTCCAGCTTGCGCTGGTCGAGATCGATGGCGATCACGGTCCGCGCCCCGGCCAGCCGGGCCCCGGCGATGGCGGCACAACCCACGCCGCCGCAGCCGAACACCGCCACCGAGTCACCCGGTCCGACGCCACCGGTGAACATGGCGGCCCCCAACCCGGCCGTCACGCCGCAGCCCAGCAGCCCGACCGCCTCGGGCCGGGCCGCCGGGTTGACCTTGGTGCACTGTCCGGCCGCCACCAGCGTCTTCTCGGCGAAGGCGCCGATCCCGAGGGCGGGGGAGAGCGGTGTCCCATCAGCCAGCGTCATCTTCTGGGTGGCGTTGAAGGTGGCGAAGCAGTACCACGGCCGTCCCCTCCGGCAGGCCCGGCACGAGCCGCACACGGCGCGCCAATTGAGGACGACGAAGTCGCCCGGTGCCAATGTGGTTACGTCGGGACCGACGGCCTCGACTACGCCGGCGGCCTCGTGGCCCAACAAGAAGGGGAAGTCGTCGTTGATGCCACCCTCCCGGTAGTGCAGGTCGGTGTGGCACACCCCGCAGGCCTGGACCACCACCACCGCCTCTCCGGGGCCGGGATCGGGCACCACGATCGTCTCGAGGCTGACCGGCTCGCCCTTCGCCTTCGAGACCACGCCGCGCACTTCGCTTGCCATCGGGGTTCCCTTCTTTCGGTGCGAACCCACATGATGGCCGATCGCCCGGTTACGAGTCCGAGGGTGACCCCACCACGTCGTCCGCCGCGTCGAAGGTCCGGGCCCGCAGCTCGGAGAAAATGTGCTCCATGGTGCGCCGCCGGGTCGGTCGTTCCAGTTGCTGCATGCCGATCAGGGTGGCCAGCGAGATGGTGGCCAGCAGTCGCGCCTGCTCCTCGGGCCGTCCGGCATCCGTTCCGGCTGCGGTCAGGTGATCCAGCCGGGCCTGGTCGACCCGGTGCACCACCTCGGCCACCATAGGGTCGCTCCAACTCCAGGCCCGGATGGCCGCCTCGGCATCGTGAGGCAGGCCCACCGCGATCCCTTGGAGCAATTCGAACCGCTCGGCGCTGTCGGTGATGGACTCGGACAGCGCGATGAGCCGGGTGGCGTGTTCGCTGGCCCAGTGTTCGAGCAGCCCCTGGTTGAACGTGGGCAGGTCGTTGAAGTGGTGGTAGAAGGAACCCTTGGTCACTCCCAGCCGCTGGCACAGCGCGGCGACGGTCAGCCCGGACGGTCCCCGCTCGGCCAGGACGTCGAAGGCGGCGTCGTAGTAGTCGACGGAACTGAGTCCCTCCGGCGGCACGACGAGGTTTAGCGGACCGAGTAGCGGATGGGCAGCGTCTTGAGCCCGCCCACGAACACCGTCTTGGACGACTTGGGCGTGCCGGCCAGCTCGATGGTGTCGGCCCGGCGCAGCAGCTCGGCGAAGATGGACCGCGTTTCCAGCCGGGCCAGCTGCGCGCCCAGGCAGAAGTGCGGGCCGAAGCCGAAGGCCAGATGCTTGTTCGGCGTCCGCCCCACGTCGAAGCGGAACGGGTCGTCGAACACCGTTTCGTCCCGGTTGCCCGACAGGTAGGCCAGGTAGAGCGACTGGCCTTCCTCAATGGTCACTCCACCCACCTCGGACGTCTCGCTGGCCGTCCGCATGAACTCCTTGACCGGGGTGACCCAGCGGATCATCTCTTCGACCGCGGTCGGGAGCAATGAAGGGTCCGCCTGGAGCCGGGCCAGTTGGTCGGGGTGCTCCAGCAAGCCCAGCAGGCCGCCGGCGATGGTCGAGCTGGTGGTGTCGTGCCCGGCCGTGGCGATGATGACGTAGTACGAAGCCAGGTCCATGTCGGGGATGTAGCCATCGCCCACCTTGGCGTTGGCCAGCGCCGAGGCCAGATCGTCAGTCGGGTGCTGGCGCCGCGCCGCCGTCAGCTCCGTGAAGTACTGAAAGAAGTCGAGCAGCACGGCGAACTGCTCCTGCAGGTCGGTCGAGCGGCGCAGGTCCTCGTCGTCACCGCCGAAGAGCTCCTGGGTCAGCATCAGCATGCGGTCGAAGTCACTCTCGGGCAGCCCGAGCAGGGACAGGATCACGTAGAGCGGATAGTGCACGGCGACGTCGCGGACGAAGTCGCACTCGCCGCCCAGCTCCACCATGCGGTCGACGAACTTCACGGCCAGCTCGTTCATGCGCTCCTCGAGCTTGCGCAGCGCGTTGGGTTGGAACCAGGTCGCCGCCACCGCCCGGTAGGCCTTGTGATCAGGCTCGTCCATGTGGATGAGTGTCCGCAGCACTTGACCCTGGGCCTCGGCCAGCGCCTCGGCCTCCGCGGTCGCCAGCAGCGGTCGCGGCGCGCTCAGGAAGCGCGCGTTGTCCCGCTCGATATCCATGATGTCCGCATGCCGCGTCACCGCCCAGAACGGCCGGTACCCCGGTTGGTCCACCCAGTGCACCGGGTCCTCGCGTCGCAGCAAGGTGGTGGCGGCGTGGAACCGCTCTTCCTCGGCGTAGGCGCTCGGGTCGGTGAAGACCTTCCCGGCGTCGTGGACACTCAAATCCGTCGTGGCTGTCATGGCGGCACCCCCACTCGTCGTTCCATACCCCATGGTATGGAACGACGGAGAGCGCGTCAATGCATCAGCGGGTCAGTGCCCTTCCTCACCTGTTTCGCCCCGGCTCCGGCCTCGCCAGGCGCTGGCCACCAGGAAGGTGGTGACCAGGAGGGGCAACACATAGGCCGCCACGGTGGCCGCGTGCTGGTGTCCTAACACGAAGGCCAGGGCCACCAGGAAAGCCGTGGCCACCGCGACCTCCGGCGTATCGCCCACCAAGAAGTCCCACCAGAAGTGCCCGAAGGCCCGGATCCCCTTCACGATCGTCTTCACGGCGCCGTCAGCTTCTCTGTCGCCCGGTCGTCGGTGCCTGTTGGGTCCGCAGGAAGGCCGCCGCGCTGATCATGACCAGAGCGAAGAATCCGATCAGCACGGGGATGGCCAGGTCGTCGCCGGGCCAATGGACGCCGGCCCCCTCGCCCACCCAGAACGTCCCGAAGCTGGTCAACATGACCCCGACCAGGGCCTTGATCGTGTTCTCGGGTACCTCGGACAGCTGACGGGCCACCACCAGGCCGAGCAGCCCCACCACCAGCGCGGCCGCGGCGGCCGCCAGGGCGGCCAAGCCCAACCGGTGCTGGGCCGCGCCCAGGCTGATCACGATCATCACGACCTCGCAACCCTCGAGGAACACCCCCTTGAAGGCCACGACGAAGGCCAGCGAGTCGCGCCGACGCCCCCGCCCCGTCCCCGCCACCCCGTCGCCCGATCCGTCCCCGCCCAATTCCGCCACCGTCTCGGCGTAGATGGCATCTTCGTCGTGCATGGCCTTGTGACCGCTCGAGCGCAGGATGGCCTTGCGCAGCCATCCCAACCCCAGCACCAGTAGGAGCGCGCCCACGATCACCCGCAGGGCGTCCAACGGGATGTAATGGATGATGGGCAGCCCCACGCCGGCCACCAGGACGGCCAGCACCAGTGCGGCCGCGCCGGCGCCCTCCAGGGCAGAGCGCCAGCCCCGGCTCACCCCGGCCGCCACGACGATGGTGAGCGCTTCCACCATCTCGACGGTGCTGGCTCCGAAGACGGCCAGAACCAAGATCACGGTCGACGACGTATGCATAGTCCAGCGATAGTGTGCCAGGACGCTGGGGCGGGGCGATCCAACGCTCCCACCTGGGATGATGCATGCTGCAGCGCAGGCGAAGAGGGACCACGGGGAGCGAGCGGGAGGAGGTGCGCCACATGACCACGGACACCGACCAAGGCCGCAATTACGTCGTGGTCTCGGCCGACACCCACGCCTCGCCCGATAACCTCGACCACTTCCTGTCCTACGTGGACCCGGCCTACCGCGAGGCCGTCGCCACCTTCGGCGACATGTCCTCCCGGGCCATCTCCATGTTCGGCGGCTACGACCCCGGCGAGGTCGACGAGTCCGACCCCGTCCGCGCCACCGCCGCCCGCCGCCTGGCCGGCATGGGGGTCGACACCGATGCCGCCGAGAGCTGGCTCGCTCGATACGGCACCGACTGGGTCATCCCCGGTGATGGCGACGGTCGCCGCCTGGCCGTGCTCGAGGAGCAGGGCATCCACGCCGAGGTCACCCTGCCCGGGCCAGTCCTGGCCGGCGGTCTCTCCCCGGCCATGTATCTCGGTGGTCACACCGACAAGGGCCTCGAAGTGGTGTGGCCGGCGCTGCATGGCTATATGCGGTGGTTGGCCGAATTCTGCGCGGCAGCACCGGGGCGGCGGGGCGGATGTATGCCCATTGACTTCCATGACATGGATCGGGCCGTGCAGGAAGTCGCCTGGGCCCGAGAGAACGGGATCTTCGGTGGCGTGATGCTGCCGGCCATGTCGGTGACCTCCAGACTCCCTGGTTACGCCGACGATTACTACGACCCCTTCTGGTCGGCCTGTGAGGACCATCAGATGGTGGTCAACCTGCACACCGGTGCCTCGGGCTCGGCCACCGACACCAAATTCCTCTATGACGCCGAACACGGCGGCATGCTCGGGCTGTACGAGGTCTTCGTGTTCACCCGCCGCCCTCTCTGGTTCATGATCTTCGGCGGGGTCTTCGACCGGCATCCCGATCTCAAGGTCGTGGTGACCGAGAACGGGGTGCAGTGGCTCCCGTCCCTCATCCGCGACATGGAGAGCTTCTTCGACACCCACGGCGGCGCACCGGTCCGCTCCTATCTCAAGCTGCGACCCCGTGAGTACTTCGAGCGCCACGTCTACCTGGGTGGCTCGCTCATGAAGCGCTACGAAGCCGAGATGCGTAGCGAGATCGGTCTGGACAAGCTGATGTGGGGCGCCGACTACCCGCATCTCGAAGGGGCGGCCCCGGTACACCGGGACCTCTTGCGCTACGTCTTCGGCGGCCTCCCGGAGGACGACATCCGCAAGATGCTCGGGACCAACGCCTGCAACCTGTGGGGATTCGACCAGTCGGCCCTCCAATCAGTGGCCGACCGGGTGGGTCCCACGGTGGCCGACCTGGCCCAGCCGCTGGCCAGCCATCAGATCGTCGACACGTTCAGCTGGACACTGGCCCGCCCAGTGCCATTGGCAGCAGAGAGGGTTGGATGAAGCGAATCAAGATTGCACTGGCCGGCGGGGTGTTCTCCGCCTTGCTGTTGGCCGCCTGTGGCGGCGGCGGCGGTGGGGCGGCCAACGTCAAGGTGCCCACGGGAGGGTTCGCGAACGATTCAGCTCTGGCCTCCACCATGGCATGGTTCCAACAGAACGACTTGGTCGTTGCCGCGCTGGGCAAGCGACCGACCTTCGGCCCCTTCACCGGTCACGTCAACTACGGACTGTTCTCCTCGGAGTGCACCGACTTCGAGGACGCCTACATCCAGGCCAACCAGCTGCCGGCCATCCCCAACTCGGGGGCCGACACCTTGTGGCGCCAGGCGCTGGCCGACTTCCGGGCCGCCATTTCGGATTGCGAAGGCGGGGTGGAGCACCGCAGCGTGTCCCTGATGAAGGACTCCAACACGCAGCTGTCCAGCGGCGGCAACACCATGTCGTTACTGATTTTCGGCAAGAAGGGTCTCTGATTCCCCCAGCCATCTTCTCGACCTCTTATTGACCGGTCAGACTGGGCGCATCGATCTTCCGGCCGATAAACGGGACTCGATCACCGCCAAGGGGGTACGAGCATGACCGTGACGCTTGTCACCGGAGCCAACAAGGGCCTTGGTTACGAAACCGCCCGTCAATTGATTGAGCGGGGTCACACCGTGTATATCGGGGCGCGCCGGGTCGAGCTCGGTGAGGCCGCTGCCACAGCGCTGGGCGCCCGATTCGTGCAACTGGACGTGACTGATGACGCCTCAGTCACAACCGCCTTGGACGTGATCGCCAGTCGTGAGGGCCACCTCGATGTTCTTGTGAACAACGCCGGGATCAGCACCATGGCAGACGTCGACCCCCAGGTCGCGCTGACGGTCTTCGATACCAATGTGATCGGCATCATCCGTGTCACTCAGGCCGCCCTCCCGCTGTTGGAGACGTCCGAGAACCCGGTCGTGGTCAACGTCTCGAGCGCGCTTGGCTCGTTCTGGGCCGTCACCAATCCGGAGCGCCGCCAATTTCACTTCCCCTCCATCGTCTACGGCTCGAGCAAGGCCGCCGTATCGATGCTCACCGTTCAGTACGCCAAAGCTCGGCCTGATATCAAGTTCAATGCGGTCGAGCCGGGCTTCACCGCGACCGACCTCACACCAATGAGCGGGGCAGGACAGCCGGTCGAAGGGGGAGCAGCAGTCATCGTGCGCATGGCCACCATCGGCCAGGACGGCCCCACGGGCACCTTCCAGGAGGGCGAGGCTGAACTCGGCTGGTAACAGGCCGAACTGGAATGCGATTGACCCGGTAGGCGACGTAGCCTCAACGTGGTGAAACTGAAGGCTTCGGACGACGGCACCTCGCGGCCCCGAGCGACGCGAGCCCAGGCCGTGGTGTCGTCTCTGGGCTCATGGGTTGCCATCTTCGCTGTATTGCCCATCGCAATCGGACGACGAGACCGCAAGGCCGGGTGGAAGGCAGGTCGTCCCGGACTCATAAACCGCTTGGGGGTCCTGCCGCTGGGTCTGGGGGCTGCCGGCCTTGTGTGGTGCATGGGCGAGCACTATCGGCCCGGCGAGACAGTGGAAGTGAGCCTCGTACCCGAAAACCTCATCGCCTCGGGCCCATATCGCTTCAGCCGAAATCCGATGTATGTCAGCGAACAAGCGATGCTTCTCGGGTGGGTCCTCTATTTCGGCAGTCCTCGGGTCATGGGGTGCAGTGTCGCACTGGGCGGAGCCATGCGATATGCGGTTGGTCGGGAGGAACGCACCCTGATCGAGCAATTCGGCGATCAGTGGAAGGAGTACTCCGCCAAGGCTCCTCGCTGGCTATGACCCCTGACCCCGAGGGCGCTCGCTCCATCGTGACCGAAGTCCTCGGCCGAGACCCAGGACCTATGGCCGCCACTCGAAGTAGTTCCCACCACGTCTACGTCGGCTCGGATGTCGTCGTAAAGGTCATTGATGCGGACAGGCACTCGCGTCTTGACCGAGAGGTCAGGCTCGCGCCTCACGTGCCCTCCGGTCTCACGGCCCCTTTTCTCGCCAGCGGCCACTACCGGCTGGGAACCCGAGACGTCCGCTACGCCTGCTTTGCCCGTATGCCGGGGAAAGCCCCAGGCATGGGCATGCCCGGGGTCGACTCCGCGAGCGCACGCACTTTGGCCGAGAGTGCGGTCCTGCTGCTTTCAGGAATGCACCGCTGGATTCCGACGAGCCAGGCCAAGCAGACATTGGGGGAACCTCTCGATCACGGCGGTTTCGTCAGCCAAGCTGCACTTTTTGCCGAACTGGACAACCTGGCCGGTGCGGACCGACTCGGGATCGTGCCGAGCCATCTGATCGACGGTCTGCTGGCGATTGCAGAGCGAGCCCCGTTGCAGGCACGGGCGGTGGTCCCAGTTCACGCGGATTGTCATTGGGGGAACTGGCTCGCGTGTGATGGAAGCGTCACAGCATTGCTGGACTTCGAATGGGCTCGCTTCGGTGAACCGGTCGATGACTGGTTCTTCTTGGTCCGCTACAGCGGCCCCCACATGGAAGCCGTTCTCGAGGTCATTTCGCGTGCCACCGGATCTTCTTCGGACGACCTGCGAGCTGAGTGCGAGGTCCGCGAAGCGGCGTACCTCGCATCCGACCTCCGCATTGCCATTGAACGAGGAGATGCCTCATCGCAAATGGCTTTGGATCGTCTCAGTGCACTCGAGGAACTCGTTGTCGGGCGCTACTGGTGGGGCCACGCCCCGTGACGATGCTGGCGATCAACGGGTCCGGGAGAGCGTGGGGCCGCGATGTCACGCCTCGATAGCTCCTTTTATGACGCGTTCGATTTCGGCTTGGCTACCGCTGCTCCGCCCGTTTACTTGCAGCTCTGATCCCGACTTGTGGAGTCACGGCTTCAGCGCCGGCGTTTGGCCTGGAAGTGAGGAACGCCAAATGGCAGAAAAGCCACGATTGCGGCGGCCAGCGCGACAAAGGCGCCCCAAGTCCAGCTGAATCCGGTCGGCTTGAGCAGGAAGGCGAGCACTACGAGGGCAACATTGACTCCGGTCATGAGGACCAGGAGTTGGTCCTTGGACATACGGCCCATCCCGGCGAGGTCGCCGACGCCGAACGCGGTGATCAGGACGTAGACCACCAGGACAATCGAGCTCAGTACCGCGATGGACAGCCAACCATGGACGCTGATTCCATCGGCGGAGAGGGGACCGACGCTGTACCAGGGCAGCCAAAAGGAGACCAGTTGCCGCGACTTCCCGGTGCGCTTGGGCGCTTGTCGCGGCATGACATGCGGCCTGATGGCGGCGCCACACTTCGGGCAACGTGGCGTCCCCGGGAACACCTCAATCAGGCAGCGAGAGCAAGCGGGCATCCAACCTCCTTCCTGCTGTCTGGGGCGCGCCAGCTCAGGCTACAAGTAGAAGGGGGTGTGATTTGTCCAGACGAATTTGGAACAACGGGCGGGCACGTCCCTCAAAAGCTTGATGTCGGTTTGCATCAGCAGCCTGCGTGTCGGTGCGCGATGCTGCTCGGGCCGAATCGTTCGAGGTTGGCCAGCTGGCCCGCCGCACCCTTAGGAGCCCACCATGCCCGATACCGTCTATTTGCCTGACCGGATCGAAGTAACCCGGGCTATCCCGGCGCCAGCTGCCTCGATCTTCGACGTCGTGCGAAGTCCGGCAGGTCATGTGGCTATCGACGCCTCGGGAATGTTGCAGAACTTCACCGGTGAGCCAGCGGAGAAGGTGGGTGACACGTTCGTCATCCATATGGACCGCGAGTCGCTCAATGACTTCCCGATGGGCAAGTACGACGTAACCGTGCACATCATCCTCTTTGAGCGCGATAAGGAGATCGCATGGAATCTGGGACCTGATATTCCATTTCCGCACTTCTATGGTTACCGCCTCGATGCCAGTGAGGACGGGGTCACCAACGTCACGTCCTACTACGACTGGTCGAAAATCAGCGACGACATCAAAGACCGCTTTCCTATCGTGCCGGAGTCGGCCCTGCGCGCCACACTCGGGATCTTGGAACGAACGGTCAGAATGGGTCTATGACTTGAAGTTCGACTCTCCAGGGTCGGGGTCGGCAGAGGGTGGAAGGACATGGCTCAAAAGTATGGGGTAGTGGTGGTGGGTGCGGCGCTGGCTTGCGCCGTTCTCGCCGGTTGCTCCACACCAGATAGCCCTGCGACCACCAAGTCCAAGGGACATCAGTCGCAGGTCCCTGTGACTTCGAGCTCCCGACCCTCGACGTCGACATCGACCTCGATGACAAAAGCGGGACTTCCCACCGCGCTGGCCGCCACCTACACCGATGTTCCGGCTGGGCGGCCCGGATACGCACTAATCGTGAACCCTGGTCCGGCCGGTAGCGGACGACTGGGAGGCCTTGCCGTCTACGAGTATCAGGACGGCAAGGAAGTGGCGTACTTCTCGTTCTATGGGGTAGCCACATCGGATGATCCTTTTCAGGTCACGATCAAGGGTGATCAGGCTGCGGCCTCCGCCACGGTCGTAGTGACGCCCGAGTCGAATTCATCAATTACCGTCGACAATTGCGCACGGTTCTTCTCGCCTGCCGTCGCGAACGGCATAGCGGGGTTAAGCGATCCTCCCGCTCCACCGGTTTGCACTTTCACCTACAAACTGGCTCCCGGACCGCCTCGCACTCAGCCAACGGCGACAACGAATATGACGGCCACCGCGACGATCAAGAGCGACCTACTGATGGCATACCTCAACGAGAACGGATGGCAGGCCAACTACTCCTCCGATATCACGTTGACTCCGGGCTCTACCTACGTTGCCTACGACCCCGCAACTGGCCTCGATTGGGCCTACGCCAAGTTCACCTACTCCGGGCCTGCCACTAGTGCCTCGAACACCCCAAGCGTTGGAATGCAAGACGGCGGTAATGAGGGATATTTCTACGACATCCCCCTGCCCGGATCAGTGTCTCAGCAACCCGATGGTTGGACAATGGTGGGCGTTGCCGGTGATCCAGGCTGCTATTCCGACTCGGTTGTTCCCAGCTCGGTGACGAGCATTTGGGGTCTCAGCGATAGTCCCGTTTGCACGTAGGACTGGCCTTTTCGCCTGGACGCCTGCCCTCTGGCGAATGCCGAGTCTTTGCGTCGACTATCTGGCCCCTATGGCGCGACTTCATTCTCGCTCGTTCCAACCGAACACTTCCATGTCTGACCGCTCAGGCTCCTTTGACCTCCAGGCCGATACGTGGATGCCCCGATGCCCCTCTGGCCTCATGCACCGGACCGAGTGCGGCGGGAATAGAACAGTGCCTTGGTCGCTTGACACCTGATCGGTTGCGACTGCCAGCGATGGGCACCCTTGTTCATCCCCTGCGGCTGCGGTCCATCCATCTGGCAGTCCTTGTCCTCGGCCCCATGGGAGATCTGCGAACCACGGGCGATCGGGGTCTGGGGTGAGATCGGGAAAGCCGTCACCCCACCACCACACGCCCTCCCCGTCATCGACGAGTATTTTGAAGTAGCGCCCCAGTGGCTCGGAAATCTCGTAGACGGCAATGTCTTCGGCCATGGCTTCGGCCGGGCTGTATCCCTCAGGAATCGACATTGGAAATCCGTTGAGCAGACGTCGAAGACCGATACGTCGGTCCTAGTACGGATGGTCGTAAATAACTATGAGTACTGGTTCCATCAGCCTCGGTTTCGAGCCGAGAATCAACCAACGTTGCCGGCTCCAACAGCCAGCGTCCCTCGCTGAAGCGTCTGCGAAGAGCTTCGACAACTTCGTTCCCCATTCGGCCGACGAAATCTTCGCCTCCAGCTCTTCTCTCGACCAGGCCACAAGGGCCATCTTTGCGTGAAAGAAGAACTCAGCCGCAGATAAGCAGGCGGTAGCCGAGGTCGCAGGACTCAAGCTCGAGTAAATCACCATGACGACGGTGCCAGGTCCCGTCAGCCAGGTCTGACTCGAGGCGGGTCATGGCGACGTTCACCGTGGCCTGGTCGGCCAAGGCGAGCGGCGAGGTGTTGCGCCTGACGATCGGGTCGAGATACGCCTCGGGCCGGTTCCAGAACGCCCCGAGCACACCATCAGCGAAGTCGGTCGGCAGCGGCAGGTCGATGATCTCGCTGACCCCGATGACTTCAGCGATGTCGGCGGGGGAAGGACGCAGTGCCCGCTCCACCGCGGCGACCTCCGGCAGGTAATCGGACAGGAGCCAGAAGTGTGCGTGGACCTCGAAGTCGATAGTCAGCACAACGCGCCGTGGCGCCACCCGGGCCAGCTCGAGCAAACCGGCCCGCCAGTTGCCCCAGTGATGCAGCGTCAACACGGCAAGGGCAGCGTCGAAGGAACCTTCCAGCAGTGGGAGGGCGGTGCCACTGGCCCCAATGACCGGTGCAGCCTCTCGGGCCCGTTGGCCGATCATCACCGGCGACGGTTCGACCGCTACCACCTGGACCGGAGGCTCGGGCTCATACGAACCGGTGCCCGCCCCCACGTTCACAACGCGGCGGGCCGGGCCGAGCGACTGGCGAATGAGCGCGGCCCAGCGCGGATCGGGACGGCGATGCGTCGTGTAGGCCTGCCCGATGGTGTCGTAGACCGGTCGGGCAGCCGTCATGTCAGGGCGGCGTCAGGCCGCCGAGCGCTCCAAGATGTGCACGCCACACGCGGAACCGAGGCCGATGACGTGGGCCAGGCCGACCTTGGCCCCCTCGATCTGGCGATCGCCCGCCTCGCCGCGCAGGTGGTGGCAGATTTCCCAGATGTTGGCGATACCGGTGGCGGCGATGGGGTGACCCTTGGACTCGAGACCGCCCGACACGTTGACCGGCAGCTTGCCGTCACGCCAGGTGGCGCCCGAGTTGAAGAAGTCGACCGCGCCGCCCTCTTCGCACAGCTTGAGGTTGTCGTAGTGCACCAGTTCGGCCGTGGCGAAGCAGTCGTGCAGCTCGACCAGGTTCAAGTCGGACGGACCGATGCCGGCCTGCTCGTAGGCCTGGTTGGCCGCGTTCCTGGTCAAGGTGTTCACGTCGGGCAGGATCTGGCAGGCCTCCTCCCACGGGTCCGTGGTCAGGATGGACGCGCTGACCTTGACCGCCCGGCGCTGCTGCTCCTTGGAGAGCGTCTTGAGCTTGGCCCCACTCACCACCACCGCGGCGGCCGCACCGTCGCAGTTGGCCGAGCACATGGGGCGCGTGTTGGGGTAGGCGATCATGACGTCGTTCATGATCTCGTCCAGCGTCATGCGCTTGGTGTAGGAGGCCAGGGGGTTGAGCGTCGAGTGGGCGTGGTTCTTCTCGGAGATCTTGGCGAAGAGCTCGAAGCTGGTGCCGCCGTACTTATGCCCGTACTCCATGCCGATCTGAGCGAAGACGCCGGGCATGATCTCGGTGCCGATGCGACCGTCGACGCCGGCCACCGCTCCGTAACGGCCCGACGGTGTCCAGGTGTTGCTGTCGGACTTGCGCGAGCCGCCGGCCAGCAGGCCGGCACCGGAGAGCTTCTCCACGCCGAAGGCCAAGCCCATGTCGGTTTCGCCGGACTTCACGGCCATGACGGCCACCCGCAGTGCGGTGGCACCGGTGGCGCAGGCATTGGACACGTTGTAGACGGGGATGCCGGTCTGGCCCAGCTGCTTCTGCAGCATCTGGCCGATGGGAGCCTGCGCCATCATGAGGTTGCCGGCGCCGATCACGCCCATGTCCTTCATGGTGACACCGCCGTCCTGGAGGGCGCCGGTGACGGCCTCGGCGGCCAAGTCGACCATGTCCTCGTCGGGGTGCTTGCCGAACTTGGTCATGTGGATCCCGAGGATCCAGATTTCGTCAGATGCAGATGCCATGACTCAGCCTCCTAGTGGTTCGAAACCGAAGCCGACGGCCTCGGTGCCGGTTTCGTCAGCGCCGATGGGTGTGGTGGCCAGCTGGACCTTCATGCCGAGCGACACGTGCTCGGGATCGGGCTGGACGTTGATGAGGTTGGCCCGCACGCTGGTGCCCTCGCAGTCGACCACGGCGGCCACGTAGGGGACGTCGATACCTGGGGCGGCGAAGGTCACGATGGTGAAGGCCCGCACCTCTCCCGTGGTGGCGACGTCGGCCGGCTTGAAGTCGGTGCCTTCGCAGCTGGCGCAGGCGTTGCGGCGGTCGAAGAAGCGGGCACCACAGCTGGTGCACTCGTGGGCGACCAGGTGCGGGCTGTCTCCCAGCACCAAGTAGTCGACCAGTGGGATCTGATTGGCCATGTTCGGTGCAGCCCCCAAGGTGGTGGATCCGGCGGATAATCCGATTACGTCTGCACCGTAGCGGGGGATGAGTTTGGGCCGCCACATGGGATGCGCCGCCTGGTGGACCTGGGTGGGAGCCGATGCGGCGATCTCCCTCGATTGCCGGCCATGGCGTGGGGCGACCGGCGCGACGGCGGGAGGAGCCCGGTATGGTCCCGGGGATGCGATACACACACTTGGGCAGGACCGGTCTGCGGGTCAGCAAGATCTGCTTGGGCACCATGAACTTCGGGCCGGTGACCGACGAGCCCACCTCGTTCTCGATCATGGACGCAGCCCATGAGGCCGGTGTCAACTTCTTTGACTCAGCCAACGTGTACGGGCAGTCCAAGGGGCGAGGCGCCACGGAGGAGATCGTGGGGCGGTGGATCGCCCAGGGCGGGGGAAGGCGCGAGAAGACGGTGCTGGCCACCAAGCTGTACGGCGACATGGGCGACTGGCCCAACGAGGGGCGCCTCTCGGCGCTCAACATTCGCCGAGCTTGCGAAGCGTCGTTGAAGCGTCTGCAGACCGACTACATCGATCTGTACCAGATGCACCACATCGACCGGCGTACGCCGTGGGACGAGATCTGGGAAAGCATGGAGATCCTGCGGGCCCAGGGGAAGATCCTCTATGTCGGGTCCTCGAACTTCGCCGGCTGGCACATTGCCAAGGCGCAGGGGGTGGCGGCCAGCCGGCACTTCACGGGTCTGGTGTCGGAGCAGTCGATCTATAACCTGATCCAGCGCAAGGTCGAGTTGGAGGTCCTGCCGGCGTGTGAGGACTTCGGGTTGGGCGTCATCCCGTGGTCGCCGCTGCACGGCGGGCTGCTGGGCGGCGTGGTGAAGAAGGAACGCGACGGGGTGCGGCGTAATGCCGGGCGGTCGGCGGATGCGATCGAGGCCCGGCGCCCGCAGCTCGAGGCCTACGAGGATCTGTGCGACGAGATCGGTGAGGAGCCGGGGACGGTGGGGTTGGCCTGGTTGCTGACCCGGCCGGCGGTGACGGCGCCGATCGTCGGGCCGCGATTGCCCGAGCACTTCGACTCGGCGGTACGGGCGACGGAGATCACATTGGACGAGAAGGTGCTGAGCCGGTTGGACGAGATCTTTCCCGGCTACAAGACGGCGCCGGAGGAGTACGCATGGTGACGTCAGTTGCAGAGCGGGTCGGGAAGTGGGCGCTGGACCCGAGCCAGTCCTCCGTCTCGTTCTTGCAGAAGACGATGTGGGGGTTGGTTCCGGTCAAGGGCGTATTTGCCATCGTGTCTGGAGCCGGCGAGATCGGGACGGACGGGTCGATCTCGGGGTTGATCGAGGTGGACGCCGCATCGGTGAATACCAAGAACAAGAAGCGCGACAACCATTTGCGCTCTTCGGACTTCTTTGATGTGGCGAAGTACGCCGTGATCACCTATCGGGTGACCGGGGCGTCGGTGGTCGAGCCTGGGACGACGGTGGCGCTCGACGGCGAGCTCGAGGTGGCCGGTCAGCGGCGGCCGCTGGCCCTGGTGGCCGACGTGGCCGACGGGGCCGACGGGGCCGACGGGGGTACGGACCTGGTGACCTTGTCGGCGACGATCCCGATCGAACGAGCTGACTACGGGCTCACCTGGAACAAGATGGGCGCGATGCGGGGCCCGACCACGATGACGATACGAGCGGTGTTCACCCGATCGACGACGTAACGAGATCGCGGGCCGGCGGGCGGCCGCCCGTTCGGGCGTCGATGGGTCTCTGGGGCGACTCGGCGGGTCCGTCGTCTGGCGAAGGCTGTATACAGTCGGCATGACCACCCGTTTGAAGCAGATTCCCCGCAACAAGGTCGAGTCGCCCTTCGTGCTGGCGATGTACCAGCGCCTGTTCGAGGACCGCGATCCGGTGGCCGAGCCCGGGACCGACACCGGGACGCCGGGCGACTGGTGGACCGTGTTCGCCAACTCGCCTGATGTCCTCGAGCACGCCTGCCGGGGATTCGCTCTTTACGCCAGCCCCAAGCGCAAGCTGCGGCCGGAACTGCGGGAGCTGGGTCAGACCCGGGCCGGGTGGCTGGTCGGCAGCCAGTTCGTCTACTCGCAGCACTGCAAGTCCTGCCGGGCCGTCGACTTCTCCGAGGAGAAGATCGAGGCCATCAAGGCGTGGGGCGTGTCGGACCTGTTCTCGCCGGCCGAGCGCGCCCTGCTGGCCTACACCGACGCCCTGGTGCAGGGGTTCGGACGGGTCGACGACGCGGTATTCGTTGCGCTGCGGGAGCAGCTGAGTGACGAGGAAATCCTCGAGTTCACGTACATCACGTTGCTGTACTCGATGCATGCGGTCATGTCGGTGGCCCTGCGACTCGAGTACGACAACCGCGACGATCCGATCGTCGAGATCGCCGCACCGGAGGACTATGCGGCGGCCGGCGCCGACCTCGGGAGCCAGATCGGATACGAAGAAGGTGCAGGTGCCCGTTGACTGACGCCGGTGCCGGCGCCGGCCCGTTGAGCGGCCTCCGGGTCCTGGAGCTGGGCAACTTCATCGCCGGCCCCTTCGCCGGGCAGCTGCTGGGTGACTACGGGGCAGATGTGATCAAGGTGGAGGCGCCTGGTGAGGGCGACCCGATGCGACGGTGGGGTGTGACCCGTGACGGGGAGAGCCTCTGGTGGCCGACCATCGCCCGGAACAAGCGCTCGGTGGTGCTGGACCTGCGGTTGCGAGAGGCCCGGGAGGTGGCGGCCCGCCTGGCCGAACAGTGCGACGTGGTGGTGGAGAACTTTCGGCCCGGGACGCTCGAACGGTGGGGCCTTTCCTACTCCGAGCTCTCGGCACGTCATCCCAAGTTGGTCATGGTCCACATCAGCGGCTTCGGACAGTCCGGGCCTCTGGCCGGGCAGGCCGGGTTCGGCAGCGTCGGCGAGGCGATGGGTGGGATCCGCTTCACGACCGGGAGTCCCGATCGGCCTCCGGCGCGGGCCGGGATCAGCCTGGGTGACGCGCTGGCCTCGATGTTCGGGGTGATCGGGACTCTGGCCGCGGTGGTTTCGGCCAGAGCGAGCGGCCAGGGCCAGGAGGTCGACGTCGCCATTTACGAGGCGGTGGCGGCCTTGATGGAATCGACGATGGCCGACTACGAGATCGGTGGCGTGGTGCGGAGTCGGTCTGGGAGCGTGCTGCCCGGGGTGTCGCCCTCGAACGTGTACCCCACTGCCGATGGGGCCGAGGTGGTGGTGGCGGCCAACGCGGATGGGGTATTCGGCCGGCTCTGTGAGGCCATGGGCCAGCCCGAAATGAGTCAGGACGAACGCTTCGCCACCCATGGCGAGCGGGGTCGCAACATGGAGGAACTCGATGTCCTGATCGGGGCGTGGACTTCGGGTCGGACCTGCGATGAGCTGCTCGAACTCTTCGACCAGTACGGGGTGCCGGCCGGGCGCATCTTCACCGCCCCCGACATGCTGCGCGACCCCCAGTACCTGGCCCGCGACATGGTGCAGAGGGTGGTGTCGTCCCAGGGGTGGGAAGTACCGATGACGGGCGTGGTCCCACGCTTCGTGGGCACCCCCGGATCGGTCCGGCATCCCGGACCCGTGCTTGGTGAGCACACCGAAGAGGTCCTGACCGAGTTGCTCGGTCTCGACGCCGCGGCGATCGCCGTTCTGCGCGGGACCGGGGCGATCGGGACTGATTAGTCCTTGGTGCTTAGTGCACGCCCGAGCCGGTCAGCTCCGGATCTACGGGCCGGTCGGTGGTGGGAGCCGGAGTGGGGCCCTGGTCCAGATCGTCGGCGTCGATGGCCACCCGGGGCAGGACGCGGTCGAGTCCCTTGGGGAACCACCAGTTCGCCTTGCCGAACATCGTCATCAGCGCCGGCACGATAGCCATGCGGATCAGGACGGCGTCGATCAGCACGCCACCGGCCAGGCCCACGCCGAATTCCTTGATGACCCGCTCGCCACCGAGGATGAACGAGCCGAAGACCAAGATCATGATGAGCGCGGCAGCCGTGATCGTCTTGCCGGTGGCGGCCAGGCCATTGCGGACAGCCACGCGGTTGTCGCCCGACTTCACGTATTCCTCGTGGATGCGCGAGACCAAGAAGACCTGGTAGTCCATCGAGAGTCCGAAGATGATGGCGAACATCATCACCGGGAGGAACTCTTCAATTGGTCCCGTCGAACCGATGCCGAAGAGGCCGCCCAGGTCGCCCCATTGGAAGACGGCGACCAGCATGCCGAACGCCGCTCCGATGGAGAGCAGGTTCATGATGGCCGCGGTGAGCGGGATCACCAGGCTTCGGAAGACGATGGCCAGCAGGATGAACGACATCAAGACGACGACGCCCACGAAGAGCGGGAGCTTCGATCCGAGCACGTTGGCGAAGTCGATGAAGAAGGCGGTATCGCCCGAGGTGTAGACGCGGACGCCGGTGCCCGCCGTGGCCTTCGGCAGGGTGGTGTTGCGGAGTTCGTTGACCAGATTGGTGGTGGACTTCGCTTGGGGGGAGGACTTGGCATAGACCTCCAGAAGGGCCACGTCATCGCCGGCGGTGTGGTGGTCGGGGATGTAGATCGGGGGGCTGACGCTGGCCACATCGCTGTGGCGGGCGACGGCGGAGGAGACGGTGCCGATGACGCCGTGCTGGTCGGGGGTGACGACCGCGATCAGTTCGAGCGGACCGGTGAAGCCGGGACCAAAGCCCTTGGACAGCATGTCGTAGGAGACGCGGGTGGTCGTGCCGGCTGGGTCGCTGCCCTGGTCGGCCTGCCCCAGGAAGATCGAGAAGAACGGCAGGGCAACGGCCACGATGATGACGAAGGCGCCCAATGCAGGCAGGATCGGCTTGTTCCGGATCCGGTCGGCCCAATTCGGCCAGAAGCCCTTGCTGTCGGCACCGACGATGCGGGGCCCGTTCTCGGCCAGATTCCTCTTCTGCTTGCGGCTCATGACCTTGGGGCCGATGAAGCCGAGCATGGCGGGGAGGAGGGTCAGGGCGGCGATCATGGTCAAAAGCACGCCGATGGAGGCCGCTACGGCCAGCCCGTAGAGGAAGCTGACGCCCAGGGCGAACATGCCGAGCAGGGCGATGACCACGATGATGCCGGCGAAGAGGACAGCCCGGCCGCTGGTATTCACCGCGTTGACGATGGAGTCTTCGGGTTCCTTACCGGCGACCAGACCCTGGCGATGTCTGGTCACGATGAAGAGCGCGTAGTCGACGCCGACACCCAGGCCGATGAGCAGGACCAGTTCGGGGGCGAACTGGGGCATCTTGATGACGTGGCTCAACAGGTCGATGACGCCGATGGCGGTGCCGAGGGCGAAGAGAGCCGAAATCAGTGGGGTGATGGCGGCGAACACCGAGCCGAAGATGAGGAACAGAACGATGAGGGCGAGGACGGCGCCGGGGCCGGTGCCGCCGAAGGACTGCTTGTCGGAGAGCTCGGCCAGCTGACCGCTGACGGCGACCTTGACCCCGTGCCCGTCAGCGGAAGTGGCCGTGTTGACGAAGCGGGTGGCTTCCTTGGAGGTCAAGGCGGGTTGCTGCTGGTTCAGGTTGACCGAGATGAAGGCCGTGGTCTTGGCGACGCTGATGTCCTTGGCCCCCACGGTCGTGTAGGGCGACGTGATGGTGGTCACGTGGGGGAGGGCCTGGATCTTGGCGATCATGGTGTTGATCTGCGACTCGACGGCGGGGTCGGTGACCTTGGCGCCGCCCGAGGTAGTGAAGACGATCTGTTCCATGTCGCCGGACTGCTGCGGGGCGACCGACTGGAGCAGCGTGAGGGCCTGGGCCGACGGCGTGTTAGGGAGGGTGAAGGAGTTCGACCAGGTTGCTCCCACCTTGTTGCCGATGGCCAAAGTGAGGATGAGGACAACGGCCCAGGCGCCAAGGACGATTCGACGGTGACGGACACACCATCCGGCAAAGGTGCGCATGATTAGTAGGTCTTCTCCTGTGGCGAGTTGGTGGGGTGCGACCCGGGGCTGGGGCCGAGTGCCTACCGGCACTGAATCACATGTGTCGTATATGGATACGTCGGGTCGCGTCCAGTAGATGGACCCAACGTGGTGGGGGTGTGGGCGAGGCGATCGCCCGCTGTCATCTTACGGGATGCAACGCCGGCCTCCCGATCGGCTACGTCGGGCCGATCGGGGGCCGGAAGGGGTCAAGCCGTGCTGGGGTGATCCTGGGAATCGTTGGTCCGTTGCCGCTGCTCCATGTGGATCAGGGCATTGAGGACTGGGCGGGCCAGACGGTCCGGAGAACTGGCCGACCGGGCTACCAGCCTTCCCGCCACGACCGGGTGGTCTTCGGGGAGGGCGAAGAAGGCCTCCCGACCTAAGGAGAGCGTGGTCACGGGGGAGAGTGCCACCACGCTGATTGGGGAGCGGAAGCCGTTGAGCAGGGAGTGCTCCGACCAGGAATCCCCGCCGGCCAGCAGGCCGATCGGTGTGGCGTCCCGCTCGACCACGGCGTGGCCGCTGACCAGGATGCTCCAGCGGTCCACCGGGACGTCCTGGCGGGCCAGGAGCCGGCCCGGTTTCGCCGAGGCGAACTCAAAAAGCAGAGTGAGCTGATCGAGTTCGGCGTCGGGGAGGCGGTGGAAGAGCTCGAGGCGACGGAGGGTGTCGCGAGGGGCAATGGAGGTCGGGGTGTGACCTCGGGCGGGGGAGGTCAGTCGCATGGGGACTCCTTTGGACGGGTGGGGGACTGTCGACTGTCGGTCGTCGGCTTAGGAGCCCAGGACCGAGCTCGGGGGATAGGTGTCGTCGGGGCGGTGATGACGGCGGTAGGAGTGTCGGCCGGCCCGGTGCCACAAGAAGAAGGCCACGACGGCGATCAGCAACCAGGGAATGCGGAAGAAGTACCAACCGTTCACCGAGGCGGTGGCGCCGGCCACGATGAACACCACGGCGATGACACCGAGGAAGGGCAGGACCTGCCGGTGGCGGGGTGGTGGGGGCAGCGGTTCGGCCGGGAGGCGGGGCAGGTCATGGAAGAGTCCGCCCAACTCGCCCCGGGTGGTGGCCGACATGGCGGTATCGAGGCGGTTCTTGAACTCGGTCTGGTCGAGCCGCCCTTCGGCAAAGTGCCGGGACAGGCGGTCGGCCACCTCGTTGCGCTCGGTGTCCGAGGCCCGCAGGTCGGTGTCGCTCGGGTACCCGTAGCGGCGGCCCAGGGGGTAGGCCGGGTCCCAGCGGTAGCGCATGACGTGTTCCTCTCTCTATATCGGTGTCGGTGTCGGGATGGGTGGCGGGCCGCTCAGCGGTGGTCCCACTCGCGGTGGAGGAGCTCCTCGGCCAGTGACTCGCTCTCGCCCTCGCAGGGGATCAGCAACCAGCCGGCGGCGTAGACCGGCACGGCCAAGCCGCCCAGCAGGGTCAGGGCGACGAAACCGATCCGCACGATGGTGGGGTCGACGTCGAAGTAGTCGGCGAGACCGCCGGCCACGCCGGCGACCATGCGGCCGTGCCGGAGCCGGTGGAGACGCTCGAGGGGCTCGGTCCTCGGTGTGGGGCCGGAGCCGATTTCCTCCCCCGTCATGGTTCCGGCAGTGAAGCTGGGGTCTTCCTGATTCGGTGTGGTGTCCATGGGAATGAGCCTGAACCTTCACCGGCCGTCGGGAAATCGGGAAAGTCCCTGGTCGAACCCTGAGTGCGGTCAGGGATGTCCCTGATAGCTCCGGGGGCGGGGGCGAGCCATCATGGAGGGATCGCAGAGCAGACGGATCGGGGGACGCCCCCGAACGACCTGGACGCTCAGTCCCGTCCCGGGCCCCCGTGCAGCCAAGATCGGGGACCCCCGTGGCGGGGCGCGCCCTGGCGGCAGCCGGCGGACTGGACCTCCGAATTGCAGGCGCACCGGCGCCGGGTGCACGACCGCCGCCGGCACGTACTACGGGTGCTGAGGGTCCGCAACCTGCGCCGGAACCCGAACAACCGGGTGCTGGGTGGGGTGTGCTCCGCCGTATCGGACGCCACCGGGATCGACGTGACCATCGTGCGCATCGCAACGGTGCTGATCTCGGTCTTCAGCGTGGTCTTCGTGTTCATCTACGCGCTGGCCTGGCTCTTTATCCCGATGAAGGGTTCGGACTCGACCATCTTCTCGAGGGCCATCACGGATCGGCGGGGGCTGGCTTTCCTCGCCGCCATGATCCCGGCCGTCATCGCCATCGAGGTGGTGGTGGCCATCCTGCACCTGAGCATCATCTTCGGGTGGTTGAGCTTCCCGGTCTTCCTGGCCCTGGGCGCCCTCTTCATGATCTGGCGCAACGCGGACGAGCACGAGCGACGCTGGATCGCCAACAGCGTGATGCCGTTCATCGGCGCCGGGCGGGGGACCGCGACCTGGCTGCTGGTGGTGCGGATCGCCGCCGGGGTGGCCATCGGGCTCGGCGGGGTGGCTGTTCTGATCATGGGGCACACGACGGCGGCGGCGCTGCGGCCGGTCGGTGGGGCGGCCTTGGTCCTGGCCGCCTTCATCGTCGTGTTCGGTCCGTGGTGGCTGCGCATGATCCGGGACCTCATGACGGAGCGGCAGGCCCGGGCCATGGCTGAGGAGCGGGCGGCGATGGCGGCGCACGTGCACGACTCGGTGCTGCAGACGCTGGCGCTGATTCAGCGCAACCCCCACGATGCCGTGCAGGTGACCCGCCTAGCCCGGGCCCAGGAGCATGAGCTGCGGGCCTGGCTCTTCGAAGGGAAGGCTCCGGGGTCGGCGGCGGCCGAGGCGACCATGCTGGCCGAAGGGGTGGGGGCGCTGCAGCGCCAGGTCGAGGCCGACCACGGGATCACGGTGCAGGTGGTCGTGGTGGGGGACTGCCCGCTGGACTCTGGTTTGCACGCTCTGCTGGACGCGGCCAAAGAGGCGACGGTGAACGCGGCCAAGTGGTCCGGGGCCGAGGAGGTGTCGATTTACGCCGAGGTCGAGCCGTCGACGGTGGGGGTGTTCGTGCGGGATCGGGGGCGTGGCTTCGACCCGGCTGGGGTTCCAAAGGGTCGACAGGGGATTACGCAGTCGATCCGGGCCCGGGTGGTCCGGTGCGGGGGGACCGTGGAGATCCGTTCGGCTCCCGGCGAGGGGGCCGAGGTCGCACTGACCATGCCGCGCCACGTGCTGGTCAAGTGACGACGGAGACGGAGGGGACAGCGGATTCGGCGGGGACGCCGGGGGCGCCGGGCACGCCGGGTCCGTCCGGCGGTCGGCCCCGCATCTTCCTGGTCGACGACCATGCGGTGTTCCGGGCCGGCGTGAAAGCCGAGCTGGGCGATGCCGTGGAGGTGGTGGGGGAGGCGGACGAGGCGCCGGCAGCGATCGAGCTGATCACCGAGCGCCTGCCCGACGTTGTCTTGCTCGACGTGCACCTGCCCGGCGGGGGCGGGCATGCCGTCCTACAAGGTGTCCATCCTCACCATCCCGAGGTCCAGTTCCTGGCCCTGTCGGTTTCCGATGCGCCCGAGGACGTGATCGCCGTCATCCGGGCCGGGGCCCGGGGCTACATCACCAAGACGATCTCGGGCGGTGAGCTTCTCCAGGCCGTCTACCGGGTGGGGGCCGGCGACGCCGTCTTCTCGCCCCGGCTGGCCGGCTTCGTCCTCGATGCGTTCTCGGGTGGTGACGCGGCCGGCCCCGGCGGAGGCAGCCCCATTCCCGGACTCGATCCCGAACTCGACCAGCTCTCCCCGAGGGAGCGCGAAGTCCTGCGCCTCATCGCCCGTGGCTACACGTACAAGGAGGTGGCGCGGGACCTGACGATCTCGGCCAAGACGGTGGAGACCCATGTCTCGAGCGTGCTGCGCAAGCTGCAACTCTCGACTCGCCACGAGCTGACCAGGTGGGCCACTGATCGACGGTTGGTCTAGACAGTGCGGATGTCCGACCCCGATCTCGACCTCGACCTGGCGGCTGAACACCGTGATGCCGCCGTGTTGGCCGAGATGGCCGGACGGGCCCTGTTGGAACTCCGAGGAGATCCGCCGGGCCTGCGTGACCTCGGGGCCGCCGGCGACCGCCTGGCCCACCAACTCCTCGTCAAGGAGCTGAACCGGCTCTACCCCGACGACCGGGTGCGCTCGGAGGAGGGCCTCGAGCACATCTCGGGCAACGGTCGCCTCTGGATCATCGACCCGCTCGACGGCACTCGCGAATTCCGCCAGCCGGGGCGTGCGGACTGGGCCGTGCACGTCTGCCTGTCCATCGGGGGCGACCCCGTCGTCGGCGCCATCGCGCTCCCTTCGCTCGACCTCGTCCTGTCGACGGCGAACCCACCGGTTGTCCCGCCTCACGACCCCGATGTCCCGGTCCGTCTGGTGGTCAGCCGCAGCCGCCCACCCGAAGTCGCCTACGACGTGGCCAGCGCGCTCGGGGCCACCATGGTCCCGATGGGATCGGCCGGGGCGAAGATCGCCGCCGTGATTCTGGGGGCGGCCGATGCGTACGTGCACGCCGGCGGCCAGTACGAGTGGGATTCGGGCGCCCCGGTGGCCGTGGCCTTGGCCAGCGGCCTGCACGCCAGCCGGCTCAACGGCGAGCCCCTCCACTACGGCGAGCCCGACGCCTGGCTGCCCGACCTCATGGTCTGCCGGCCCGAGTACGCCGAGGCCATTCTGGCCGTGACGGCCACCCAGCACCGCCCCTACTGGTAGTCGGTCGGGGCGCGACAGAGCCCCCGCCCGAAGTGGCGCGGGGGCTCTGCTCTACACCAAATGATGTTCGAAGGATCTGATCAGATCGCCCGAACGTTGGCGGCCTGCAGCCCCTTGGGGCCTTGGTTGGTCTCGAACTCAACCTTCTGGCCTTCTTCGAGGTTGCGGTACCCCGAACCAACGATCGCACTGAAATGCACGAAAACGTCAGGGCCGCCACCGTCCTGGGTGATGAAGCCGAAGCCCTTCTCACCGTTAAACCACTTCACGGAACCAGTTGCCATTGAAAATCCACTCCTTCCCTGGCCAGATTTGACCCGGTGTTGATTTGGCGGGTCAAGGCCGGTGGCTCACTACGAGCCAGAGGGATTTCCAAATCTTTGATGGTGGTGCCCTCGGCCGAGAACCTTAGCGCGGTCACCCCGTTGCACAAGGATCTCGTCCCAAACGATCGATTAGTCGTGCCCGACGGTTCACCGGCCGGTCACCGGACCAAAGGCCTATCGTTGGGTCCAGACACGCCTGGCACGCACAAAACGCGCACTGAGCCAGCGGCGTGGGGAGGGCGAGCAGCCGTGACCACAGTGGTGAACAACCCGTATCTCGAGGGCAACTACGCCCCGGTGGCGCAGGAGGTCACCGTCGGCGTCGATGACCTCCACGTCGTCGGCACCATCCCCGACGTCCTCGATGGCCGCTATCTCCGCATCGGTCCCAATCCCATCGGAGCCCAGGACCCGGCCGCCTACCACTGGTTCACCGGCGATGGCATGGTGCATGGCATCAGGCTCCGAGACGGCCAGGCGGAGTGGTACCGCAACCGGTGGGTGCGCAGCGCCGCCGTGGCCGCCGCCCTGGGCGAGGACGAGCCGAACCACCCCGGGACGGCCGAGGTCCATGCCGGTATGGACTTCGCTGCCAACACCAACGTCATTGGGCTGGCCGGCCGGACCTTCGCCATCGTCGAGGCGGGTGCCCGTCCCTACGAGCTCACTGACCAGCTGGACACGGTCGGCCGTAGCGACTTCGGCGGGACGCTGGCCGGCGGCTACACGGCCCATCCCAAGAAGGACCCAGAGACCGGCGACCTCTACGCCGTCTCCTATTACTGGGGCTGGGGCAACGACGTGGAGGTCACGGTCCTCGGTCCCGACGCCCGGGTCCGCGCCGCCCGGCGCGTCACGCTCGGCGGCCCCACCATGATCCACGACACCGCCATCACCGAAACCCGCCTCGTCCTCTTCGATCTGCCCGTGCTCTTCGACATCGAGGTGGCCATGGGCGGCGGCAGCCTGCCCTACCGCTGGTTCGACGACTATCAGGCCCGGGTGGGACTGCTTCCCCGCGACGGCGAGAGCACCGAGGTCGTCTGGCACGAGGTCGACCCCTGCTATGTCTTCCACCCCATGAATGCCTACGACGATGGTGACGGCATCGTCCTCGACGTGGCCCGCCACCCCTCGATGTTCCGAACCCACCTCCTCGGCCCCGACGAGGGTCCACCCACCCTTGAGCGCTGGCACCTCGACGGCCACGGTGGCGCCGTGAAGGAGGAGCGCATCGACGAGCGGGGCGAGGAGTTCCCGCGGGTCGACGAGCGCCGGGTCGGTCGCCCGCACCGCTTCGGCTACACGGTCACCGTGAACGACAACGACAACGACGCGGTGGGCGCCGAGTCCGCGGTGCTCCGGCGTGACTTCGAGCGGGGCTCGGCCGAAGTGCGCAACTTCGGGCCCGGGGTCACCGTGGGTGAAGCGGTTTTCGTGCCCCGTGCCGCCGACGCGGCCGAATCAGACGGCTGGGTGATGCTGCTGGTCCATGATGCGAGCACCGTCACCTCTTCTTTGCAGATCCTCAATGCGGAGGACATCTGTGGTGACGCCGCCGCGGTCATCACGTTGCCGCAGCGGGTCCCGGCCGGCTTCCACGGCAACTGGGTGCCGACGACGGCCTGACTGATTACTCGACTTCCTTGGTTGACGAGGAAACCAGCACGTCGTAGAAGGCGAGCAGCGCCGACGCACTGGGGGTGTCGTCGGGGTCGATCAGGTACTGGGTGATCAAGCCGTCGACCAGCGCCAAGATCAATGATCCCAGCGTCTCGGGGTCGATGCCGATCTCGGCGAGTTGCGGACCGAGCGAGGTCGTGAGCATCTCGGCCGCGGCGGCTCGGGACTGGCGGTACTGCTCGGCGAACTGCGCCCGCAAGGCGGGGGTGTGTTCGGCCTGGGCCAGCGCCTCGAAGAAGGCGACGAGGAGCGGCCGGTTGTTCTCCATCAAGGCGTAGAACTGGGGAATGGCCTGGCGGAGGCGAGCGTCGAGGCCGGCGCCCTCCGAATCGATCACCAGGGGAGCGAAGCTGGCGATCCAATCGCGAAATCCTTCGGCGATTGCTTCGTTGAGGAGGACTTCCTTGGATCCGAAGTGGTACCCGATCGCCCCCAGACTCACGCCGGCGGCATTGGCCACATCGCGGGTGGTGGTGCGCGCGTAACCGATCTGTTCCAGGCACTGGCGGGCACCTTTGAGGAGCGCCGCCCGGTTGTCGACGGGCACTGCAACCAGGCTAGTCCCCTTGATCCGGCCTCTTGCACACGCGTACAATCGAAAGCGGTGCTTGCGTGGACCTGGATCCAAAACCACCGGTGGCTGAGCGTTCTCTTCCTCACCATCGTCGTAATCGGCACGGCCGGGGGAACCTGCTGGGCCGTCTTCTTCAGAACGGTCGCGTCGCCGGTCAGCCTGCGCGATGCATTGCGTCTGTACCGCAGCAACTCCTCGACGGCGGGTCTGACCGGTTCGTCAGAGGAGGTGCGTGGGGCCAGCCTGCTGGTGCCCGGGGTCTACAGCTACAAGACCACCGGCGGTGAGAGCCTGAGCCTGCTCGGAGCCGACCGTAGCTTCCCGGCCGAGACAGAAGTGATTGTGTCGAACAACGACAGGGCCTGTTCGACCATGGCGTGGGTGCCGATCGAGCAGCACACCGAGACCACGGTGGCCTGCCCCGGATCTCATCATTCGATCGTGGGCACTCAGTTCGTCACCCACGAAGAAATCTCCAACACCAACTCGACCACGGTCATCAACTGCCCGAACACGATGTACCTGGTGCCACCCATTGCGGTGCCGGGATCGCATTGGAGTGCCAGCTGTCGTCAGGTCAATCCGGCCGAGCCCGTCGAGGTGACGGGCCAGGTGCTGGCGTCAGCGCCGGTGGTCGTGGGTGGGGTCCCGGTGCCGGCCTACCACGTGCACCTGGTGATGACCTTCTCCGGCAGCGCGGACAACGGCACCTCACCGGTCGACTTCTGGTTCTCGATGTCCAGAGGGGTGCTCTTGAAGGAGCAGGAGACGGCGCAGATCTCCGAGGACGGCGTGCACTACACCGAGACGATGGGTGCGGTGCTCGAGTCCCTCACTCCGGCGTCCTGAACTCCTCCATGGCCTGGCTGCCCAACTTCTTGGGTGCGATCAGGCAGTAGCTCTCGACGATGAGTTCGGTGACCTCGCCCCAGTCGATCGACGACGGCTTGGTGAGCATGACTCCCACCCAACCTTTGGGTCCCACGTACTTGGGCACGAAGTAACGAGCGGGATCCTGCGCGACCAGAGCCTGCTGGACGCCCCGGTCGCCCTTCATGGTCATGGACGTGGCGTCTTCACTGGTCATGACGAACAACTTGTCGCGGACACGGAAGGCGGGCGAAGTGTGGCCCCCGAATGGTTGCTCGACCGCTTCGGGCAACGACAAGCAGATCAGGCGGATGCGCTCGATAGGGGGGCGAGGGCCAGCCATGACTGAGTCGGGAGGGAAAGGGGTGGTGTCCGCCTACACCGATTCGACCGAAGCCGATGCGGTGTCACCCGAGGTGGCGGCGGCAGCCCGGTCGGCGGCCACCGCGTCGTAGGTCTCGTAATCAGAACCGGTGTCGTCGGCGAACTCGAACTCGAGCAGGCCGGCCTCGCCCCATTTCTGGCGGAGATAGCCGTTGTTGGCATCGAGCAGGCCGAGCTTGCGCGTGTTGGGCACCAGCTTGGCGAAAAAGCCCCGGGCGAACCCGGCCGCCGGGTTCACCTTGGTCTTCATGGCCGCCTCGATGATGAAGGGCATCACGGCTTCACCGTCGAGCCCCATGCGCTCCCAGACCTCGGGTGTGGTGGCCCGGGCCCGGGAGTTGAGCGTGGCGTCGAGCATGAAGTCCTGGCGTTCCTTGAGCTCGGCCTGGCTCATATCGGCGTAGTACTCGCTCAGGGTGAGCACCCCGAAGGCCACGTGGCGGGCCTCGTCGGACATGACGTAGCGCAGGAGTTTTTTGAGCAGGGGCTCGTTGGTGCGGCGGAGCATGTCGCCGAACGCGGCCAGCGCCAGTGACTCGATGACGATCTGCATGCCGAGGTAGGCGATGTCCCAGCGGCTGTCCTCGAGCAGCGACCAGATCTGCGCCTTGAGGAAGGGCGACATGGGATAGGCGTCGCCCAGCTTGGTCGAGAGGTACTTGGCGAAGACTTCGGTGTGGCGCGCCTCGTCCATGGTCTGGGTCGAGGCGTAGTACTTGGCGTCGATCCAGGGCACGGTTTCGACGATCTTGGCTGCCGTCATCATGGCGCCCTGCTCGCCGTGCATGAACTGGCTCAGGTTGGCCTTGAAGAACTCGATGCCGAGCTGGCTGTACTCCTTCTCGCTCCACTTGCTCATGGGAGACCCGGGCGCCGCCCCGGCGGCCCGGGCCAGCTTGAGGATGGGCGAGTCCTGCTCGGCCACGAGCTTCTCAGGATCGACGGGGGTGGCCCAGTCCAGCTCGGTGACCGAGTTCCACTGGGAGCCCATGGCCTTGTTGTAGAGCGTGACCAGCTGGCCGCGGTCCCGGTCGTAGTCCCACAAGAAAAGCCGATCGGCGTTGTCTTTGATGACGTGGATCGACTCGTCCATCTCCTCCGCACTCGGCGGAGCTGGAACGTCCGGATTGCCCGTGAAGGTCATGACCTGCCCCCTACTTTGATTGTGCCGGGTTAGCGGCGCCCGCCCATATTCGCATTCGGGGCCGCCTTGGCCACGAGATCCGGGACAATCTTGCCCAGCTCGGACGGCTCCCAGCGGTCGTTCTTGTTGGCGCCCGGCCCGGCCACCCAACCCTCGGCCACCGAGATGTTGCCGCCCTGGACGTTGAAGACCCGGCCGGTGATGTCCTTGGATTCGGGGCTGCCCAGCCAGACGACGATCGGAGCGATGTTGGCCGGGGAGAGGGCGTCGAACTCCTCTGGCTTGAGATCGGCGGTGGCGGCGCCCATGCCCAGGTTCTCGGTCATGCGGGTCAGGGCGGCCGGAGCGATGGCGTTGACGGTGACCCCGTAGCGACCGAGCTCCATGGCGTCGATGATGGTCATGGCGGCGATGCCGGCCTTGGCGGCGCCGTAGTTGGTCTGCCCCACGTTGCCGTAGATGCCCGACGGCGAGGTGGTGTTGATGATGCGGGCGTCGTTGGTCTCGCCGGCCTTGGTGCGGTTGCGCCAGTACTCGACGGCGTGGCGGGTGGGGGCGAAGGTGCCGCGCAGGTGGACCCGGATGACGGCGTCGAACTCGTCGATGGTCATATTGACCAGCATGCGGTCACGCAGGATGCCGGCGTTGTTGACCAGGACGTCGATGGTGCCGAATGAGTCGATGGCCGCCTGGATCAAGCGGCCGGCTCCGTCCCAGTCGCTGACGTCGTCGCCGTTGGCCACAGCTTCCCCGCCACCGGCCCGGATCTCGTCGACGACTTCGCCGGCCGGGCCGGTCGAGGAACCCGAACCGTCCACGTCCGCGCCGAGGTCGTTGACGACGATCTTGGCGCCTTCGGCCGCGAAAAGGAGGGCGTGCTCGCGCCCGATGCCCCGACCTGCGCCGGTGATGACGACGACCCGTCCGTCATTGATGCCCACGATGTTCCTTCTCCTTGTACTCGGTGTGTGGTTACTGGGACTGCGAATCCGACTGCGCCTGCATGGCGGCCCGGTACTGGTCCCGCAGCTTGCGCTTGAAGATCTTGCCCGTATCCTCGCGCGGCAGTTCGGCGACGAAATCTACGGTGCGGGGGCACTTGTAGTGGGCCAGGTGCTCCCGGCAGAACGAGATGAGCTCCTGGGCCAACTCGGGTGAGGCCTCGGTGCCGGGGGCCAGCTGGACCACGGCCTTGACCGCTTCGCCCCATTCCTCATCTGGGACGCCGATGGTCGCCACATCGCCCACTGCGGGGTGCTCGAGGAGGACGGCGTCGACTTCGGCCGGGTAGATGTTGACCCCGCCGGAGATGATCAGGTTGGCGGTGCGGTCGGTCAAGAACAAGAACCCGTCGTCATCCATGTAGCCCATGTCGCCCAGGGTGAAGTAGTCGCCCTGGAAGGCGCCGGCCGTCTTGTCAGGATCGCCGAAGTAGTCGAACTTTGTTCCTGACGGCGAGTGCAGATAGACCAGGCCGATCTCGCCGGGCTGGGCCTCGGCGCTGCCGTGCTCGGTCATGACCTTGACCAGTTCGGGGACCATCGGCCGCCCGACGGTGCCGGGGTGTTCGAGCCATGTCTTGGAATCGACCAAGGTACCCAGGCCCTCGGTGGCGGCGTAGTACTCGGTGATGATGGGGCCGAACCACTCGATGATGCGCTGCTTTACCTGGACGGGGCAGGGAGCGGCGCCGTGGATCACGTAGCGCAGGGAGGAGATGTCGAACTTGGCCTTCACGTCGTCGGGCAGGGCCAACAGACGGTGGAACATGGTCGGGACCATGTGCGAGTGGGTGATGCCGTGATGCTCGATGAGGCGCAGGGTCTCCCCGGGCTCCCACTTCTCCATGATCACCAGCGGGACGCCGTAAATGGTCGGGACGGCGACGGAGAAGGCGAGCGGGGCGGCGTGGTAGAGGGGACCGGTGACCAGATGGGCATCGAGGCTGTTGGCCCAGTCCTCGTTGTAGCCACAGAAGTTGATGACGGCGAGGGCTGAGGTGGGGGTGGTGTCGCGGTGCACGCCCTTGGGACGGCCGGTCGTGCCCGACGTGTAGAGCATCTGGGTGCCGAGCATGGCGTCGTCGATGTCGCTGCCCTCTTCGGCCGAGATGACGTCGGAGTACTTCTCAAAACCGGGCACGAAGGCACCCACCATGATGCGGACGAGGTCTTGGCCACCGCCTTTGGCGGCGTCGGCGGCCCGGTCGGCCATCTCGGCTGAGCAGACGAAGGCCTTGGCCTGGCAGTTGTTGATGATGTAGGCGGCCTCTTCGCCGGTGAGGTGCCAGTTGATCGGGGTGAGGCGCAGACCGGCCCGATTGGTGGCGTTGAGGACCTCGATGAACTCGGGGCGGTTGGTGCACATGATGGCGACGGCGTCGCCGGGCTGAAGTTGGCGGCGACGCAGCGCTCGGACCAGGCGGTTGATGTTGGTGTTGAGCTCGTCGAAGGTGCGGTCGCCGAACTCGGTGAATAGGGCGGTGCGGTCGGGGATGCGCTCGGCCCAGTAGGCGTGCAGCATGCCCTGGGCGGCGGCAGTCCGCTTGTCGCTCTCCTCGTACTTCATCGCCCCACCCCCTATGTGCTGATGACGTTTGCTGATGCTGGTGTTCGTCAGGCTGGTGTGAAAAGTGGCAGTTGCCGGCCGTCAGACAATGGCTCCCAGGTCACGGTGACCGCCATTCCGATCTTCACCTGGTCGGGCGGGCAGCCGATCACGTTGGTCAGCATGCGGACTCCCTCTTCGAGCTCGACCAGGGCGACGACATAGGGCTGACCGTCGGAGAAGGTGGCGCCGGTGGCCTTGGGGTTCTGCTCGACCGTGTAGGAGTACACGGTGGCTTTTCCTGAGGCGGTCCTCCACTCGAGGCCTTCGCCGGTGCCCACGCTGGCCGAACCGGCGCCGCAGCCGGGGCAGAAGGCACGCGGGTAGAAGATGCCCTTGTCACAGGCGAGACACCACTGGACCAGGAGGGTGCCGGACCGGGTGGCTTCCCAGAACTCCTCGCTGTCGGCGCCGATTGGGGGTTCCATCATCCGGGACTTCGGAGCGGGGACGGCGGGGACGGCGGGGACGGCGGGGACGTCGGCGTCGGTCGTCGTGTCGTCGGCCATCAGAGCGTGGCCTCAGTGCCTAGGACGGCGGTGGACATGCAGGACAGGACCATGCCTGAGCCGTGGGCGACGGCGATGTTTGCGCCGGGGACCTGTCGGGCTTCCCCTTCGCCCCGGAGCTGGCGCACCGCCTCGGTGATGAGGAACATGCCGTACATGCCGGGGTGAGTGAAGGAGAGACCGCCGCCATTGGTATTCATGGCGAGCGGGCCTCGGCCCGGGCCGAGCTTGCCGTCTTCCACGAAGGGGCCACCCTCGCCCTTGGCGCAGAAGCCGAGATCCTCGAGGTGGAGCAGGGCGGTGATGGTGAAGCTGTCATAGCCCATCAGGACGTCGACCTCCGCGGGGGTGATGCCGGCAATGGCAAAGGCCTTCGGTCCGCTGACGGCACCCGGCGTGACAGTCAGGTCGGGCATCTGGGTGATCATCATGTGGTCGTGGCAGGTGGCCGCACCCAGGACGTAGATGGGTGCTTTCTTTAATGATTTGGCCCGCTCGGCGCTGGTCATGACGAAGGCGCCGGCGCCGTCGGTGACCAGGCAGCAGTCGAGGAGGTGGAGTGGGGTGGTCTGCAGGGGAGAGGCCAGGACGTCGTCGATGGTGATGGGGTCCTGGTATCTGGCCCGCGGATTGAGGGAGGCCCATTCCCGGGTGGACACGGCGATCTGGGCCAGCTGCTCGGATGTGGTGCCGAATTGGTGCATGTGGCGGGTGGCGGCGAGGGCGTAGGGACCCATCGGCATGCGCATGGCGTAGGGGAACTCCCACTCGGCCATGGGGTTGGGGCCCTGGGGGAAGCGACGCATGGTGTTGCGCTTGCGGGTGCGATCGCTACGGGGGGTGGAGGCATAGACGCTGATGACGACGTCGCAGACGCCGGAGGCGATGGCGGAGGCAGCGTGCTCGAGGTGGACCTCGTAACTGGATCCCCCCGTCATGGTGGAGTCGGTGAAGGTGGGGTGGATATCCAGGTACTCGGCGAAAGCCATCGACGACTCGGCATGGCAGACGCCATCCACGTCGGCCAGGGTGAGGCCGGCGTCCTCCAGGGCGGCCAGGACCATTTTCGTTTCGAGGGCCCGACCGGTCAGGTCCAGCTCACCGGTGGGCGAGACGTCGTCCGCCACTCCCACGATGGCCGCCGCGCCGCGCAAGGTCCGATCCGACACGCTCTCCTCGTTCTCCCTGGCTGGGACTGGCCGTCAGGCGTTCTTGGGCAGCTCGGAGAACGGCGTGACCCGGTCGTTGTTGGGCTCCTTGGGGAGCCCGAGCACGCGCTCGCCGATGATGTTGCGCTGCACCTGGTCCGTGCCGCCGTAGATGGGCGGGGCCTGGGCAAACAGCGCCATGGTGGTGATGCCGCCGGCGAAGGGGTCGCCGGTGACCTTGCGCAGGGCCTCCTGGCCGTCGCTGTCGTAGGCGTGCAAGGTGCCAGCGGGACCAATGATCTTGAGGCCGAGGTCCCGAGAGAGGCCCACGATCTGGCTCATGGACAGCTTCGAGATGTTCGGCATGCCAGGGATGTCCTTGCCGGCTTCCTTGGAGGCCTTGACCCGGAGTGCGTTGAAGCGGCCCAGTTCGCCCAGGGTGTGGAGGCGGGCCAGATCCTGACGAATGCCGGCGTCCTTGTTGACGCCCTTGCTCTGGGCCAGGGCAATGAGCAGGCCGGCCCCGCCCCGCATGGCGCCCATGGCACCGCCGGTGCCGCCGGTGCCGCCGGTGCCGCCGGTGGCGCCATTCAAGTTGGAGGCGCCGCTGCCGTTGCCGTTGGAGGAGGGCTTCTTGGGGGCGAAGTCGCCCACCCGCTTGGAGAGGCCGCCCAGCAGGGTGCCGGGTTGGACCAGGCCGCCGCCGGCGGCGTTGCCCCCACCCGAACCGAGACCGGCCCGCTCGTTCATAAGCGTCGTGTTGGCGGCGGCCCATCCGTTGTTGACGCCGCCGATGAGGGCGGCGTCGGCCACCCGGGCGTCGGTGATGAAGACCTCATTGAAGAGGGCGTGGCCGGTCATCTCCTTGAGCGGGCGCACGTCGACGCCGTCCTGGAGCATGGAGAAGGCGAACCAGGAGATGCCCTGGTGCTTGGGGACCTCGGGGTTGGTGCGGGCCAGCAGCATGCCCATGTCGGCGTACTGACCACCCGACGTCCACACCTTCTGGCCGTTGATGATCCACTCGTCGCCGTCCTTGATGGCCTTGGTCTGCAGGCCGGCCAGGTCGGAGCCGGCCTGGGGCTCACTGAACAGCTGGCACCACGCCTTCTGTCCGGTCACGATCTCGCGCACGTAGAGGTCGATCTGTTCCTGGGTGCCGTGGGTGGCGATGGTGGGGGCGGCCAGGAGAAGGCCCAGGCCAGCCGGGGCACCGACGGCGCCGAACTTGGAGATCTCGTTGGCCACCGAGACGGCGTCGGAGCGGGAAATGCCCTTGCCGTACGCGTTGGCGGGGAGACCGGGTGCGCTCCAGCCGGCCCGGCCCAGTCGTTCCCACCACTCACCCACGGTGAGGTCGGGGTCCCAGTTGTCCTCGAGCCAGCCCCGGACGTCGCTGAGGATCTCGTCGGTGCTGGACGATTCGATTGCAGTGTCAGTCACGGTTCTGAAACTACCGGAGGCTTTGTAATGAGTCGACCTGGGCCAGGGAGGCCAAGAGGTCGTTGAGGTGGGTACAGGTCGAAATGCCGGTGAACTCCTGCTTGATCAGGCGGCGCAGGTCTTCGACGGGGTGGCCGGCGATGCGCTCGGCGCTGGCGGCGGCCAGGGGGCACTCGGGCCAGGGCAGGACCCGGGCAGTGGGGTAGGCAGATCGGATCCGGCTGCTCCCGAGTGGGCCGGGCCAGATCGGCTCGAGGGTGGCGGTGATCGTGTACTCGTGCAGGACGATGACCTGGCCGTCGGGGCGAGCGTAGGTGTCGCGGAACATGGCCCAGACCTCGTCCTCGTGGCGGGAGAGAAGGCGCTGGCGGCGCATGGTGTTCGGGGCGAGCGGGGGCATGGGGTGGAACTGGTCGTCGATGCCGAGCGGGGCGGATGGGCCGTCGGGGGTGGGGACCATACGGTCGTCCCGGGTGTGGCCCATCATCACGCCGTCGCTGATCCAGCCGGCGCAGATGTCGGCCGGCATGTTGGCGATGGACTCGTCGGAGAGTGGGCCGGGCATGGAGCCGATGTAGAGGGAGCCGTATCCAGAGAGGAAGGCGGCGACCGGGAGCTCGAGGAGGAGCACGGCGGGCAGGGACTCGGGCTCGGTGAGCGGGGTGACGGCCGCCCGGAAGCCCCGCCCGACGTTATGGCCGATGAGCTGGTGGGCGCCGGGCAGGTCGGGATCGAGCTCGAGGGCCCGCAGTGTCCGGTCGGCGGCCAGGGTGGCGTGGACCGAGGCGGTGGACCCGTCGTGGTGGCGCGCCGCTCCGATCAAAAGGAGCTCGCCCATGGGGAGGGGGACCATGTCGACGCTGCTGGTCCGGCGGAGGGATTCCGGCAGCCACTCCGGTAGGTGGGTCAGGGGATCGGCCAAAAAGTGGGGGACGCGGGTGCCGAACGACGGGGGGGACGGGACGTGGGTGGGAGGCGGCGGCTCGGCGGGGGGCATCGATCCAACGGTAACTTCGATTGCGTGCCTCGCAACGAGCGCTTGGATGCGGCCTTCGAGGCCTGGATGACGGCGCAGCGGGCGGCGCTCGATGTGGTGCGCTCGGCCGACGGGGTACCCGAGTCCGACGTGGACGTGGCGGAGGGGTACCGCTGGGTGACCAGGCTGAGCCGGTTGGCGCTGGATTGGATCGTGGAGAAGTCGGATCCTTTGCACCCCGTGCTGTTCACACTGCAGGACGAGTACAAGAAGTTGCTGGTGGACAACCCCGACGTGCACTACACGTTCTGCGTCTTAGACGACTCCCGGTCGTACCGGCTGCGGGGCTGGCGGGGGGAGTGTGCCTACTTGGGCATGACTTTTGGCACGCCGTTCGGACAGGGGGCGGCGGCCGGCGGCGGGCGGACGGGGACGCAGACCCAGACGCACATCGACGAGTTCGATCTGGGGCCTGGTGGCGAGGTGGACGTGATGATGGCGCCGGCCGCGCTGATGCCGTCGCCTCGGCCGCGCAATTCGGTGGTGCTCGAGCCGGGGACGGCGCAGCTGGCCCTGCGGGAGACGCACTTCCGGAAGTCGCCGGAGAAGCTGGCTCGGTTGTGGGTGGAACTGGTGGCGGACCCGGCCCGGCCGGTGGCGCCCCCGTTGCTGTCGACGGACGAGTTGGCGCCGAAGTTGGAGTTCGCGGCGATGTTCCTCACGTTCGTGGGTGGGACGGCGTTGCAGATGTGGCGGGATGCAGCATCGAACATGAACACGTTCGGGGGGACGGCGGGGTCGGTGCATGTGGCTGCGCAGGACGACGAGGTGCGGAGTCATTCCAATGCGGAAATGACGTATCACGGTGGGCGCTTCCGCCTTGATGAGGGGGAGGCCCTGGTGGTGACCGTGTCGGAGCCGGACCGCCCGTTTACGTATTGGGGCCTGACTTTGACGTCGCCGTGGATGGAGAGCTTTGACTACCGGTTCACGACGACGGCGTTGAACAACGAGACGGCGAAGCGTTCGGCGGACGGGAAGTGGCGGATGGTGATTTCCCCGGTCGATCCGGGGGAGGGCGTGGCGAACTGGTTGGACACCGGGGGCCGGCTGGAGGGCTACATGCTGGTGCGGTGGGTGCTGGCCGACGGGCCGCCACACCCGACGGCTTCGGTGGTGCCGATGGCTGACGTGGCCCGTGTCGTGGCGATGGGGAGCTGAGCGGGCTCAGACTTCGGAGGGGACGTTGAAGCGGGCCTGGTAGGCGGCGACGTTCTGGCGGTGGGTGCCCAGGTCGAGGCCGGTGTCGGCAAACGAGTAGTCGTGGCTCGGGGCGCGGTGGGTGTGGCGGGCGTCGAGGTAGGCGGTCAGGGCGGCGCGGTACGTGTCGGTGAGGGGAATGTCCCATCTTGCGTAGAGGGCCTCCACCGTCTTGACGGGGTCGGCGACGAGGTCTTTGTAGATGACGTCGGCGATCTGGTCGCTGGGGAGGGTGCCGTCATCGCGCTGGGTTGAGACCTCGTCCATCTGCATCTCGAGGCCCATGGCCATGAAGGTGACCAAGGTGGCGTGGTCGACGTGGTCCGAGTGCATGGCGTGAAGGGTGGCCATCAAGTCGGCCAGGGAGCCGATGACGCGGAGCGGGTCGCGGTGGGTGATGACGACGCGGGCGTCGGGATAGGTGGCGAAGACCAGCGGCAGGGCGGAGAGGTGGGAGGGCGCCTTGAGCACCCAGCGGACGGTGGGGTGCTCCGATTGTTCGGTGCGGAGGTACTGGAGGGTCTGGAGCATGCGGCGGTGCCAGTCGTAGATGGGTGACTGGTCCTGGCCGCTCCTCCAGATGGTGTAGCTGCCGACGTCGTAGAGCCCGGTGTAGACGTCACTCGAGAACTGGTGGGCGAAGGCGAAGATGCACTCGGTGGGGAGGTTGCCGCCGTTCTCGTGCATGGTGGTGAAGGCCGGGACCATCTCGTCCATGAGGGTGATCTCGTCATCGCAGAGTCCGGGGGACGTGGTGGGCTGGTAGGGGGTGGTGTGCAGGAGCTCCCAGAGGAGGGGTGGGCGGTTGTCGGGATCGCAGGCCAGGAGCTCGTGGAGGAAGGTGGTGCCGGAGCGGCCGAGGCCGGTCACGACGATGGGGGCGTGGACGCGCTCGTCGTCGACGGCCGGGGTGCTGTGCCAGAGGTCGATGAGGCGGAGGCGGTTCTGGAGGATGAGTTGGAGTTCGGCCCGGGTCCGGAGGCGACCGGGGAGGTGGAGTCGGGCTTCGGTCTCGAGGGCGGCGCAGAGGCGTTCGAACGGCTCCTCCCACCAGGAGTCGCCGAAGTCGTCGAGGCCGGTGACGGTGGTCGCGGCGGCGCGGAGGTCGGCGGGCTGGAGGGAGATCATCGACTTGCCGTCGTCGCCGAGGCCCTCCCCGAGGGAAACCATCTTGTCGGTCCAAGAGCTGCGGGGCGGACGGGTCCAGGGCATCAGGGGAACGGTACGTGATCGACGTGGGAATGGGCGGCACTGGATCGGCACCGCCGCGATGAGGTGGGGGAGAATGGATCGGTGTTGACGGAGAATGTGCCGACGCTGAGTGTGGAGGAGATCGGGGCGCTGCTGGCCGCCGCGGCCAATCGGCCGGTCGAGGTGGGAGACGGGTCCGGGCGGGTGCAGGACTTTTCGCACTTGGACCATGCGCTGCAGGTGGCGGCGGTGCTGCGGGCCGAGGGGGCGGAGGGGGAATTGGCGGTGGCGGGGTTGGTGCACGACATCGGGCACTTGTTGCCGGGCGTGGGGGATCCCGAGCACGCCGAGGCGGGGGCGGCCGCGGTCCGGGCGGTTTTGGGGGAGCGAGTGGCCGGGTTGGTGGGACTGCATGTGGAGGCCAAGCGGTATCTCGTGGCGAGCGAGGACGCGTACGGGGGGGAGCTGTCGGCGGACTCGACGGCGTCGTTGGCCCGGCAGGGCGGCGCCATGTCGGCCGAGGAGCGGGCGGCGTTCGAGTCGTTGCCTTTGTCGGGAGATGCGGTGTGGTTGCGGCGGGCGGACGAGCGGGGAAAGGTACCCGGACTTCACGTGGGCGACTTGGAGGAGTGGATGGCCTTGGTCGCGACAGTGGCCGACGGTCACGGACGGTAACGATCATTAACGGACGGCTTCGGGCCGTACTGCTCCGTGGAGGCCTGGCGGCGGGCCGGCGAGGCTGTGTCGCAGCTTGATTGGGCCTGTGAACATGGGTGGACACGGGCGATGGAGGAGTTTGGGGCGTGAAGGGGCTCGCTCCGGGGTAGTGGGGACAGCGAACAGACGCGCGCCGTGAGCGTTCGCTAACGTCTGGCGCGGCGGCATCGAGCCCGGGGGGCGAAGTCGATGAACGTACGAGGGAGTGGGTGCCTGGTCGACCAGATGCCTGACGCGGGCTCCAAAGGGTTAGCGGGCGGCAAGCATTTCGTGAATTTGGAGCATCTGAGCGGGGCGGCTTGTGCTGAAGTGAAGATGGGACGCATGATTCGTCCCAAACGATCGTTTTGCTGGTGACAGACGGCGGGTCTGCGGGTCTAGTGGGGGTGATTGAACCAGCGTGTTCGGGAGCAGTCGTTCGGGGGGACAGATGCGAGTGATGTCGTCGCTGTGGACGAAGCGGTGGACGCCGACGGGGTCGAAGCTGATCGTGGCGTTGTTCGTCATGGCGGCAACGGTGATGTCGGCGCTGACGTTCGGCGCGGTGACGGTGTCGGGGGGCGCCGGAGCCGATACGACGCCGTTCAACGTCGGGACGGCCTCGGCAGGGGCGACGGCGCTCGAGATCGACCCGTCGCTGGCTCAGCTCAACCTGGCGATCCAGTTGGGCAGCTCGGATGCGGACTTCGAGTACAGCGAGGCGCAGGCGCTTTCGCAAACCCTCGACTTGGGTGAGATCGGATCCATCCTCACGTCGCCGACCTGCAACAGCCCGGCCACGATCAAGTCGTCTGACTTCCCCGCCGCGATTCAGGCCGAGTCGACCAGCGGCAACCAGACCCTGCACTCGGTGGCGGAGACCTCCTTGAACGGAACGGGCGCAGGGGTCGGTGTCGAGGACGCGACGGCCACGCAGGTGCCGGCTGGGACCTCGACGACCACTATCGCCAGCGATGACTTGGCTGGTCTGGTGAAGATTCTGGGTGCGACCACCTCGGCGACCACCGAGATACAGAACAACGATGAGCGTGTTGCCACGGCGACGGCGGACGTTGGATCAATCTCGCTCGCCAATGGGGTGATTGTGCTGGACGGCCTGCACTGGGAGGCCACCCAGACCAGCGGGGCGACCTCGTCGTCGTCAGGCACCTTCACCATTGGTTCGCTCAAGATCGCCGGTATCACTATTCCGATCAACACCGACACCATCGAAACGATTACGACCTTGATCAACACTGCGCTCGAGCCGACCGGATTCGAGATCTTGTGGCCAACCGCTTCGGTGCTGAGTGACGGCACGCAGGTGATTTCTCCGCTGACGATCGGCATCGACAACAGCGCCCTCGGCCAGCAGATCGTGGGGAGCCAGCTCAACACCGTCCAGCCGCTCCGCAACGTCCTGGAGCAGGAGCTGCTCGGAATCAGTAACTGCACGCTGGAGTCCGACAGCCAGAGCGCGCTTTTGATTGCGGATATCTTCCTGGGGGTTCCCTCGGGTGGCGGTGACGTGAACATCACCATCGGCGGCGCCAAGGCGGTGACAGACGACACGGTGGCGAGTTCGCCGTTCGGCAGCCTTGGGTCAACCGACTTAGGTTCCGGTTTGGGGTCGACGCTGCCGACCACGACCAGCTCGCTGCCCTTTACCGAGGGGCCGATCGGCGGTACCGGTACGACCCTGCCGACCACGACGACGCCGACTACGACGCCTTCGGGTACGAAGATCAAGCTGGGCCCAGTGTCCAAGTCGGTCTCCTGTCACAGCATCGGTCCGGCCGGCGGAGGATGTGTGACGTCCAACTCAGCCGTGCCGGTTGGGATAGTCGGTTTGGTGTTGCTGGCGCTCTTGGCGGGATGGGACTTCGTTCGGCAACGTCGGCGCGCTCAGCTCGCCGCCATTAGAGGGGGGGCAGGGTGAGTGACGAGCCGAGGACCGGTCTGAGCAAACTGCGGCTGTCGGCTGCTCGAGGCGACCGACGACTGCTGAAGGGCTACGGACCGCTGGCCGTCCTGTTGGTTGCTTTCGTCCTGATGGCGGTCCTGGTGCCGACGGTGGCGCCGACGCAAGACGTCGTGCATGAGACGCAGACCCAGACCGGTGGGACCGGGACTGGTGGGACTGGGACGGGGGGGACCGGGAACGGGGGCACGACGGGAACGACCACGCCAGGCACGAACACTGTGGGCGGTACTGGGACGGGGGGTGGCTCGACGGGGACGGCGACGACCGTCCCTCAGGGCGCCAAGGTCGGGGGTTGCCCCGGTGGCCAGACGTTGCAGGTGCCAGGTGACCCTTACTCGCCGCCCTGCATGACGTTCTCGGGGAGCAACGGCGGCGCGACATCGCCGGGCGTGACGGGGACCCAGATCAACATCACCTACCGGGTACCGCAGGACTCTGAGAGCTTCCAGCAGACGCTGCAGCAAATCGGTGGTGCTGACATCTCCGATACCACCGCCGACATCGAGCGGACTATCACCGCCCTCGCCACCTACTTCGACAACCACTTCCAGTTCTACGGGCGCAAGTTGAACATCGAGTACTTCACCGGACAGGGTTCGGAGACCAACGAGTTGCTCGGTACCGGCCAGCAACAGGCCGACGCCGACGCGGTGACGGCGGCGCAGCAGCTGCACGCCTTTGCCGAGTTGAACGGGACGACCGAGCCCTATGACGTGGCGCTGGCGGGTCAACACGTTGTCTCATTCGGTGCCCCGTACCTGTCGGCTGCCTTCATGGGCCAGTACGCGCCCTACATGTGGAGCATCGATCCCGAATGCAACGACATCGCCCAGACCACCTTCGACTTCGCATTGAAGGACATCGCCGGCGGCAAGGCCGCGTACGCCGGGGGATCGCTGCAGGGCCAGACCCGGAAGATCGCAGCCATCGCGCCGAGCAATCCCTGGTACCAAGAGTGTGCGACCGAAGGCGCGCAGGAAGCGCAAGCGGCTGGCTATCCCTTGACCGCCGACATCCAGTACACGTTGAACCTGTCGACCGAGTCGAGTCAGGCCGCAACCATCATCAGTGAGCTGCAGAACGACGGCGTGACCACAGTGATCTGTGGCTGTGACCCGGTTATGCCAGTGTTCCTGACCTCACGGGCCGAGGAGCAGGGCTACACGCCGGAGTGGGTGGTGGCCGGGACGGCCTTTACCGACACCGATATCGTGGGGCAGCTGTTCCAGCAGAACGAGTGGTCTCATGCGTTTGGGGTCACATTCAACGGGCCGATCATCGCCAAGACCAGCACCTTCGGTTACTCGGCCTACAAACAGGTCAATCCGAGCACGGAGCCGGCGAATGCCGTCGACGCCATCTATGAGCAGATGTACGAGATGGCGCTCGGGATCCAGATGGCGGGGCCCGACTTAACGCCACAAAACATGGAGACCGGTTTCAGGAACTACAAGATGCCGAATCCGGGGGCGACGAACGCGCTGTATGGCACGTGGGCGTTTCCCACGGGACACTTCTCGCCCCAATCGTCCTACGCCATCATCTATTGGGACCCGAACAAGATCTCTCCGTATAACGGTGAACAGGGCGCCTACACGATCGCCAGCCAGTACTACCCGACGAACACGTATCCGGCTCCGCCGGTGCCCTTACCCGCGAACTTCCCTATCACGCCGCAACAGGCCTCGTAGGGACCTGATCGGTGAGCATCCCGGAGGTCTTTAAGCGGGGGATCTTCCTGCGTGCCGGCGAGCGGTTCGACGGCGTGTCGAACCGAGTTCGAGCTGCGTTCGTGGTCATCGTCGTGGCGCTACTCACCTACTTCTTGTTGCCCGTGCTGTGGCACCACGGAGCACCCAAGGGACAGGTTTTGCTCGGCGCTGAGCAAGGTGCAGTCAACGGCCTGCTGGCCGTGGGTTTAGTGTTGACCTATCGGGCGTCCCGAGTCATCAACTTTTCCTACGGGGCTATGGGGGCGCTGGCCGCCACCGTCGGTGTCGAGTTGTACCTGGCGGACCACGTCAACTGGTATGTCTGCATTCTGGTGGCGTTGGGCGTCGGCGCGGCGCTCGGCCTCATCGTCGACGTCGTCATCCGTTGGCGCTTCTTCCACGCACCGCGGTTGATCGTGATGGTGGTGACCATCGGGTTCGCCCAGCTCTTCGGCGGACTTCAGCTTGAAGTGCCCACATGGCTGCACGGACCGTCGCTCGTGGGGGGCGTGACTACGCCATTGTCATCACACCACCTGCTTATCTTCCCGGTGTCCTTCGACGGGAACGACCTACTGATCGTCATCGCCGTCCCTGTGGTCTTGCTAATTCTTAGTTGGTTCCTATTGCGCACCGATGCCGGAATTGCTGTGCGGTCGGTGGCCGACAACGCGGACCGGGCACGGCTCTTGGGGATTCCAGTGAAGCGGTTGTCGACTTTGGTGTGGGTCATCGCTGGCGTGCTGGCTGCCTTGACGACCATTATGAATGCGCCGGGGTCTGGACTGACGCTGACGGCGGCGGCCGGTCCGGTCGTCCTGTTGCCGGCGTTGGCTGCCGCGGTAATTGCCGGGATGGAGAACCTGCCGTTGGCCTTTTTCGCCGGTGTGGGCTTGGGCGAGATCAACGGCCTGGTGTCGTTCAATCTCCCCCGGTATCAGTCCGTTACCGACGTGGTGTTGCTGGGGGCGATCGTGGCTGCCCTCGTGCTGCAGCGGCGCAAGTTAGGAAGAGCTGGCGACGCAGAGGAAACCTTCATCTCCGCAGGGATCTTGAAGCCGATTCCGGCGGCGTTGCGCCGACTGCCCGAGGTGGTGGGCGGCCGGATCGTGGCGATGGTCGTGGTCGCGGGGGTCCTGGTGGTTATCCCATTGGTGGCCAGTCCGGGGATCACGCTCGAGTACACGGGTGCGTTGATTTACGGGATGATCGCCCTGTCGTTGGTGGTCCTTTCTGGCTGGTCGGGCAACATCAGTCTGGGTCAGTTCGCCCTCGCCGGAGTCGGGGGAGTCATCGCCGGCGACTTGATCGAGAAGTCCAACTTGGACTTGTTCCTATGCCTGGCGGCGGCTGGTGCGGCCGGAGCGGTTATCGCGCTGGTGGTCGGATTCCCGGCCTTGCGGATTCGAGGGGCCTATCTTGCCGTGGTGACGTTGGCCCTGGCCGTGGCCATGAACTCGTTCTTCTTGAATCCAACCTACTTTCCGCATTGGATCCCCCAGGCCTTTGATCGACCGGTCCTCTGGGGGCGGTTCAATTTGCTGTCGAACAAGTCGATGTACTTCTTCTGTCTTGGCTTCTTGGTAGTGACGTTGCTCTTTATTCATGGCTTGCGTAATACGCGGTCGGGGAGGACGCTGTTGGCCGCCCGGGACAACCAGAAGGCCGTAGCCGCCATGGCGGTACCGCCGGTGCGGGTGAAGCTCGCTGGGTTCGTGCTCGCAGGTGTGGTGGCCGGCGTGGGGGGCGCCCTCTACGCCTTGCTGCTCGGCGGGGCCAACTTCAGCACCTTCGACCCGTCCTACAGCCTGATTGTCTTTTCGATGGCGGTCATCGGTGGACTCAACTCGCTCAGCGGTGTGCTGATGGGCGTGGCCGCGATTGAAGTGCTTTCCTACACTTGGCCCGCAGAACAGATCCTGTTTACTGGTGTGGGTCTGCTGATCATCTTGGTGATCCTTCCGGGCGGGCTGGGCGAACTTGTGCAACGGATCCGTGACTTTTTGTTGCGCAGGATCGCGCTGCGACGTGACCTGCTGGTGCCGAGCTTGGTGGCAGACCGGCGAGTTGAGACGACGCACCACCTGCATGCGCCCGAGGAGGCGGGGCTTTTGGAGCACGCCCTGGATGAAGGGGACGAACCGGCTCCCTCACCCGACGCGCTGGTGCATGCCGAGTTTGCGAGCCCAGACGTCGACACTGGGGAAGTGCCGGTGACCGGCCCGGTGACGGCGCAGCAACCGGTCGTCGGTTCAAATGGAGCGACTCCCGATACGCCCGTGGCACTTTCGTGCAAGCAAGTCGAGGTGTCCTACGGGCCGGTGCAGATCCTTTTCGGCGTGGACCTTGACGTGCACGAGGGCGAGATCGTGGCGCTCCTGGGGACCAACGGGGCCGGAAAATCGACCCTGCTCAAAGGTGCCTCGGGCCTGGTCAAGGTAGGCGGCGGGTCGGTGAAACTGGGCGGTGGTTCGATCACCGGGCAGCCGGCCGAAGCCATTGCCAGAATGGGGTTGTCCTTGATGCCAGGTGGACGCGGGATCTTCCCGACACTGACCGTCGACGAGAACCTGCGGCTGGGCACATGGATGATCCGGAAGGACCACCACGGCGTCCGGGAGGCCAAGAAGCGGGTCACGGAGCTGTTCCCGATTCTCGCCGACCGGTCCCACCAGCAGGCGGGGAACCTCTCCGGTGGTGAGCAGCAGATGTTGTCGCTGGCCATGGCGCTGATGGTCACGCCGAAGGTCCTGATGATCGACGAGCTGTCGCTCGGTTTGGCCCCGACGATCGTGGCCCAGCTGCTCGACGTGGTCCGGATGCTGCACGATGCTGGAACGACGATTGTCCTGGTCGAACAATCGGTCAACGTGGCGCTGCAGCTGGCCGATCGAGCTGTCTTTCTGGAGAAGGGCGAGGTCCGCTTCAGTGGCCGCACGGCGGATCTGTTGGAGCGCCCTGACATCTTGCGATCGGTCTTCATCGCTGGTGCCAACTCGGTCGCCGAGGCGGGGGGACATGGGCAAGCGACCGCCGATTCACAAAAGCATGCGTCGGCGTCGGGAGCCCTGCACGTCGCCGACCGACCGCCCCGGATACCGCCTTCGGCCGAGGCGCCGGCCATCCTCGAATGCTTCGGGGTCCGGAAGACCTTCGGCGGGATCACGGCCATCTCGGACATTTCGCTGACCCTTCGGGATGGAGAAATTCTCGGGCTGATCGGCCACAATGGCGCCGGCAAAACGACGTTCTTCGACTGCGTTTCGGGGTTCCTGCCGCTCGACGGCGGACGGATTCGTTTGGGTGGCGTGGATATCGACTCGTGGCCGGCGTATGTCCGGGCGGCCGCCGGCCTGGGCCGGACCTTCCAGGAAGCTCGCCTGTTCCCGTCGTTGACGGTGACCGAAACGATCTCGGTGGCTCGAGAGCGCCATCTGCAGAGCAAAGACATGGTGGCGGCGGGTTTGCGGTTGCCAGCATCGTTGGACTCTGAGGCCGAAGTGCTCGAGGAAGCCAACAACCTCATCGACCTCATGGGATTGGACTCCTTCCGGGAGAAGCTGGTCGGCGAGCTATCGACGGGAACGCGACGTATCGTCGAGCTGGCGTGCGTGTTGGCTCAGGAACCCGGTGTCCTTCTGCTCGACGAGCCATCTGGCGGTGTGGCCCAGCGGGAGACCGAGGCCATGGGCCCGCTCCTGGTGCGCGTCCAACAGCACACCGGGTGCTCGATCCTGGTGGTGGAACACGACATGCCGCTGCTCACGGCCATCTGCGACCGGATGATCGCGTTGGAGCTGGGCGAGGTCATCGCCGAAGGGACACCGGCCGAGGTACTGGAGCACGAGGCTGTCATCGAGTCCTACCTAGGCACCGACCAGTCGACGATTCATCGCTCGGGTACCGGCGCCGGCGCCGTTACCAGTGCTCCGGTTCTGACTGACTGACTCCGTGTCGGGCTGGTCCACAGGGAGCTCATACGAATCGACAGAATCCGGCATACTCGCCTCGAAATCAATCCGAATTGGACTCGATCGAGAGGAGCGGCGATGACCGCGGCGGACTCAAATGACATTTCCTCGCTTCCCCAAGCCGATCAGGACGCCATCGGCACAACCCTGATTTCGCTATTAACTGGGTTCCGAGAGCGGGACGCCGAGAAGCTCGTTGGTATCTACACCTCGGATGCCGATTGGGTGAACGCCTTTGGATCCGTGAAGAAGGGCGGGACGAGATCGTGGAGTATCTCCGTGGTCTCTTTTCCGACGACAACTTCAATGCCGGCACCGTGAAGGCTCCCCCCGAAACCAGCATCCGAGTGCTCACGCCCGAGGTAGTGCTGGTATCGGCACACTTGCAGGTGGAAGGTCAGAAACTCGTGGGTGGTGGGGAGATCGAGATGAGGGACAACCATTCCCTCCGGGTCCTACAGCGCCAGAATGACGGTTCTTGGCTCATCGTCTCGGAGATGTACAACGACGCCAATCGGGAACAGACATACGGCGGACATTCCTAACCGAGAGTTCATCCGCGACGAGAAGCGGGGGCTGTCCCCAAAAACCGGCTGGAGTTTGGCAAATACTCAGTTGCGTCTGGTCCACATGGGCGACGGGCGCGATGTCATGAGGCGTTTGGTCGGGCCCATGAACTTCAGCTCTCCGTTGGCGTCACCGCTGAGCTGCCACTTGCCTTCATGGACCACGTGATGGTGGTGATTACACAAGAGGGCGAGATTGGGGAGATCGGTCTTTCCTCCCTGGGCCCACGGCAGGATGTGGTGGACGTTGGTGAAGAGAGTGTTTGAGCAGCCGGGAAAGCGACACGTGCGATCGCGCCGAATGATCTCCCGACGCTGTGCCGGCGTGGGCAAGCGTTTCTCGTAGCCCTCGGCCATGGTGTGGCCGAACGCGTCATCGATGGCGATGGCCACCCGGGCCTCGCAGGCCAGACGCTCGGCGGCGGCCTTGCTGATCAGGCCCAGGCCCTCGAGTTCGGCTCGACCGAAGCCACCACGGAGAAGGGCGAGATCGACGTGAACGACGACCAGGGGGTCATTGGCGTTGGATTTGGATCCGCCGTGCGCCGTATTAACGAGGCGAAGGAGGGCGTCGGCACAGCGCTGGTCGAATGGCGTCTCGCCGTCTGATTCGATGCGCTTTGCTTCGTCTTCGATGGCTTTGCGGAGCCGGAGGAAGTCCTCGGACGGGAGTTGGGCCGTCATGGTGCGGGACTTTGCGTTGAATCGAGCGAAGCGCTGGTCGTGGTCGCGCATGGCACGGTCGTCGGTCATTCCACGGGCGCGGCGGGTGAGTTCAATGAGTTCGCGGACGGTGCACTGGCGTGCCCGCTCGAGGACATCGGCGTCGAGGTCGACGACGGACGGGTCAGAGGAGGCGTCGACGTCGGAATCGTCGGAATCGTCCGGCTGGATCGGGCGAGGACCGTCCGGCCAGGACCGCTCGGCAATAGTCGTGGCCAGATCGACGGCAGCTCGCGCTTTGTCGACGCTGATCTCGCCTTCGCACATGGCCTTGCTCAGCTTGGGGAAGTCCCAGAGGCGACAGGCCAAGCGGACTCTCTGGTGTGCCTCGGCTTCGGACAGGCCGAGGCGTTCCACCATCCAGGCAGCGGTGGACGTGGCACCTTCCTCACGGAAGGCTTGGCGGCGCTCAATTTCGCCGATGGCCATCAGCTCCTGACCCAGCGCAATGGTCGATGCGATGTGATCTCGGTTGGCGAGCTCGAGAAGGTCGGCGTTGGAGGTCTTGGCCAGCATCGCGTCAGTGTCCATATGCCGAGGAACGGTCGGCCTTGGAGCGGGCGAGGCAGCGAGAAGTTTCGGTTGGGAAGCCGGGATTTAGGAGGCTTGGCTGACCGAGCTCATGTTGAAGTCAGGTATGCGCAGGGGCGGCATGACCGTGCGGTTCAGGTACTCGCCCCATTCCCGAGCTAGGGACCGGACGGGGGTACCGACGCGGGAGGCCCGGGCCAGCAGGTCCAGGGGACTTTCGTTGAAGCGGAAGTTGTTGGTTGCTCCCACAACCTTGCCGTCCTCGATGACGTAGACGCCATCTCGGGTGAGGCCGGTCATCAAGAAGGTGGTGGGGTCGACCTCACGGATGTACCACAGACAGGTCAAGAGCAGGCCGTGCTCGACTTCGGCGACGAGGTCGTCGGTGGAGGTGGAGGTGGAGGTGGAGGTGGGAGCGGGACTGGCGGGAGCGGGAGCGGGATCGGCACGGAGGATCAGGTTGTCGATGTAGGGGGAGGGCTTCAGATTGGAGTGGGCGGCACCGGCCCGGTGGTACTGGAGGGCCGCCAGGTGTCCGTCGTGGATCCAGTCGGTGCGTCCGAGTGGGAGTCCGTCGTCGAAGACGGAGACATCCGAAGAGGAGCTGCCAACGGCGTTGAAGGGGAGGCACTCCACTCCGGGTTCATAGGGGTCGCTGTAGAGCGTGAACGGTGTGGTCGAAAGGAGCTCGCCGAGGCGGGTGGTGCCGGGGCTGGGGGCGCTGAAGACGCTGCGGCCGTCCTCGGCGTCACGACCGCTCAGGCCGAAGAAGTGCAAGCACGCCATCATGTCGGTCACGGCGGAGGGCGGCATGACCACGTCGTAGCGGCCGGCGGGCAGCGGCGACGTCTTGGCCGCCCATTCGAGTCGGCGCCAGATCTCGTCTTCGAGTGGGGCGAAGTCGGCGTGGACGTCGGGGGTGCCGATCCAGGCGGAGGCCGGGGCGGAGGCTGGGGCGGAGGAAGCCGGGGCGGACGCCGCGGTGGCGGTGAGGGCGCTCAGTTGGACGGCGCCGGTGGGCTGGGCGTGGGCCAGGCGGAGGCCGGTCGAGGTGCCGAGGTAGACGGTGGTGATGCCGTACTCGGCGAAGCCGGCCAGGTTGACGGGGTGGGGGCGGTTGCGGGCGCGGGTGAAGGCGGGGGCGAGGCCGGCCAGGACGGTATCGAGGGCGGACAGGTCGACCGAGGCGGGCGGTGTGTCGAAGGGGATGCCGATCGGGCCGGTGTGGGTGGCGGCCAGGTCGGACGGGGTGAGGAGCGCCATGGCGTCTTCGGCCGGGGGAGAGCCTTCGGCGTCGGCCAGCGCGGCCTTGACGAGGTCGGCCGGGTCTGGGGTGCCAGATTGGCGCGCCGTACCGACCGAGTTCTCGGCGGTGATGGCGATGACGGTGACGGTGCGGTCACGACGGACGCCGTTGGTGGTCGTGGTGTTGAGGGCGTAGCGGACTTCGGCTTGGCTGAGTTCTTCCACCAGGACGATGGCGGCGGCGCACTTGGGGTGGCGGGAGGCGGCCCGCAGAGCCTCTTCGATGACGTCGGGGGCGGGGATCATGTCAGCGACCGGCCTCGGCCCGGGTATTCAGGACGTTGACGTTTCTGACGAGGACGGAGGGGCAGCCGTGGGAGACCGGTGCGACCTGGCCGGGTTGACCCTTGCCGCAGTTGAAAGCCCCGCCCAGGACGTAGGTGGATTCGCCGCCGACCGCTTCGAGGGAGCCCCAGAAGTCGGTGGTGGTGGCCTGGTACGCGACATCTTTGACCTGACCGGTCAGGCAGCCCTTCTCGATCATGAAGAAGCGCTGGCCGGTGAACTGGAAGTTGTACCGCTGCATATCGATGGACCAGCTCTTGTCGCCGACGATATAGATGCCGCGGTCGACGTGGGCGATGAGGTCGGCCGTGGTCGGGCCAGAGGGGCCGGAGTGGCCGAGGGAGACGTTGGCCATGCGCTGGATGGGGATGTGGAGGGGCGAGTCGGCGAAGGCACATCCATTGGAGCGGTCGAAACCCATGGTGGCGGCGATGGCCCGGTCCAGCTGGTAGCCGACCAGGACGCCGTCTTTGACGATGTCGAACGATTGGGCGGCGACGCCTTCGGAGTCAATGCCGATGGTGGCCAGGCCGTGGGGCGTGGTGCGGTCGCCGGTGATCTGCATGACGGGTGATCCGTACTGGAGGTGGTTGAGCTGGTCGAAGGTGGCAAAGGAGGTGCCGGCGTAGGCGGCCTCATACCCAACCGCCCGGTCGAGTTCGGTGGCGTGGCCGATGGATTCGTGGATGGTGAGGAACAGGTTGGTCGGGTCAATCACGAGGTCGTAATGGCCGGGCTCGGCGCTGGGGGCGGCGACCTTCTCGGCCAGGTGCTCGGGGAGTTGGGTGAGTTCGGCCTCCCAGTCAAAGGGGGCAGCCGGTCCGGTGGCGGTCAGGAACTCCCAGCCCCGGCCGGCGGGCAAGGCGATGGTGCGCATGGTCTCGAAGCCGTCTTCGGCCGCGGCGAGAGCTTCGAGGACGGGATGGATGCGCACCCGGTGCTGGGCGGCCCGGGTGCCGTTGAGGTCGGCCAGGTAGGTCAGCTCGGAGACGTTGAGGATGGAGGCCTGGGTGTGCGTGACGCTCGGGTGGGCCAGCAGGCGCTCGGACCAGGCGGTGAGCAGGGCGGCTTTGTCGGCCAGCGGGATGGTGATGGGGTCCACTTCGAACTGCGATGACCATGAGACCTCGCCGTGAGCGGGCTCGGGGGCCAACTCGACCCGCTGCGCCGAGGCGGCGGCGGTGATGCGCGCCGCGTTGATGGCCTGGCCGGTCAGCTCGGCGGCCGCCTCTGGGGTGACGTCGACGGTGCCGGCGAACCCGATGGCGCCATCGATGACCACTCGGATGCCCAGGCCGAACTCGACGGTGTCGGTTGCGCCCTCGAGGGCGAGATCCCTCAGCCGGACCGACTGACCCCGGATGCGCTCGACGCGGAACTCGGCGGAGGTGCAGCCGGCAGACTGGGCGGTGGACAGCGCGGCATCGGTCAGGACGGCGAGCTGGTCGAGCGGGAGAGGCAACTATTCCCCTCCGAGTGGAGTCGGTTGGCGCAAGGGGAGGCCAGCCGCGGCGTAGATGGCGTCAATGAGTTCCATGGTGCGGATGGCGTCGACCGCGGTGGTCGGGAAGGGCGCGCCCTCGGTGACGGCGGCCACGAAGGCCTCGAGCTGGTAGTCGTAGGTGGCCTTGCGGCTGAAGCGCTCGCGCCTGGTTCCGGACTTGGTGGTGATCTTCATGCGGTGCCACATGTGGGGCGCAAAGGGGTTGAAGACGCTGAGGCTGCCGTCGGTGCCGGTGATCTCGGCGTGCAGGTGCAGCAGCGCCGTCGAGAACATGGAGCAGCGGATGCGGGCCGTGCCGCCGTCGGGGAGCGAGAGGCGGGCCTCCATGGCGCGGTCCACGCCGGGGGACGACAGCTTGGCCGAGGCTTGGGTGACCCGGGGGCCGGGCGTGAGCAGGCGGAGCAAGGAGGCCGGGTAACAGCCCATGTCCATCATGGCGCCGCCGGCCAGGTCGAGTTGATAGCGGATGTCGCCGGGTCGGGCCAGCGGCGCGGCGAAGTTGATGTCGATGTCGGTCAGGTTGCCGAGCTCGCCGGACTGCACGATCTCCACCATGCGCTTGGCTAGCGGGTGGTACTCGTAATGGAAGGCCTCCATGACGACGACGCCGGGGTGATGACCGGCGACCTCGGCCACTTGGCGGGCCTCGTCGGCGTTGGCGGTGAAAGGCTTCTCGCACAGGACGTGCTTGCCGGCCTCGATGGCCTTGATGGTCCAGGCGCCGTGCAAGCCGTTGGGGAGGGGGATGTAGACGGCGTCGATGGCCGGGTCATCGAGGATGGCGTCGTAAGAGTCGAGGACGGTGGGGATCTTGTGCTTGGACGCGAAGGCTTGGGCCTTTGTCCTGTCCCGGGCGGCGATGGCGGTGACGCGGGCGGCGCCGGTACGGGCGGCCGGCTTGATGATGGCCTGGGGCGCGATGCGGGCGGCGCCGAGGACCCCGATCCGGATGGGTCGAGAGACTGGTGTGGGGGAGGGTGGCATGAGCGTTCTCTCAGGGACGGGCGGGACGGGCGGGACGGGCTAGTCGGGAGGGACGGACGGTCGCGATCAGCAGGGGGCCTTGGTCTTGGGTTTGTTGGCCTTGTGCGCTTGGGGCTGGACGTTCGGCGGCGGCGGGCAGGCGGAGAGGTGGGCGAAGGCGTCGGTGATGTCAGAGACGAGGCTGCCGGCCATGTCCCAGGAGAGCCCCTCGCGTACGACGATGCGCAGGACGGCGGTGGCTTCGGCATCGAGAGCCATGCGGTAGGCGGGGACCACCCATCCACGGAGGCGCAGGTGGTCGGAGAGGGCAAAGACGTCGAAGGGCAGGTTGGCGGCGGGGTCGAGGCGGAAGCAGACCAGCGGGAGGTCGGTGCCGGCGGCCACGATGTCGACGCCGGGGATGGGGTCGAGTGCCTCGGACAGGTACTTGGCCGTGGCCGCCAGCGACTTCATGATGTCCGTATACCCACCCCGGCCCAGGCGGATGAAGTTGTAGTACTGGGCGATGATCTGGGCGGCGCCCCGGGAGAAGTTGAGCCCGAAGTTGTCGTGCGAGCCACCGAGGTAGTCGACCTTGAAGATGAGGTCCTCGGGCAGGTCGTCGGTGCTGCGCCAGATGACCCAACCGACGCCCGGATAGACCAGGCCGTACTTGTGGCCCGAGACGTTGATGGAGCGGACCCGGGTCAGGCGGAAGTCCCAGGCCAGGTCGGGCTGGAGGAACGGCGCCACAAAACCGCCTGAGGCGGCGTCGACGTGGACCGGGATGTCCCAGCCGGCCTCGGCACCCCCGTGTGATTCGCAGAGCTCGGTCAGGGCCTGGTCGAGGGCAGCGATGGGCTCGTACTCACCGGTATAAGTAGAACCGAGGATGCCGACCACGCCGATGGTGTTCTGGTCGACCAAGGCCATCGCCTCGTCGACGCCGATGATCAAGCGGTCCGGCGTCAGGGGGACATAGCGCGGCTCCACGTCGAAGTAGCGGCAGAACTTCTCCCAGCAGACCTGGACGTTGGCTCCCATGACGAGGTTCGGCACGCGGGCGGAGCCGAGCGAAGCGTCGACGTTGATCGCCTTCATGCGCGCTCGCCAGCGGAACTTGAGGGCGAGGCCAGCCAGGTGGATGGCCTCGGAGGAGCCCACCGTGGCCGTTCCTACGCCGGTCTCGGCCTCGGGGGCGTTGTAGAGGCGGGAGAGCATGTTGACGCAGCGGTCCTGCAGCTTCACCGTCTGGGGGTACTCGTCCCAGTCGATGGCGTTCTTGTTGGCGTTCTCGACCATGAGGCGGCCGGCTTCTTCGTCCATGTAGGTGGTGACGAAGGTGGCCAGGTTGAGGGCGGGGTTGGCATCGAGGGCGAGCTCGTCGTGGACGAGCTGGTAGGCCACGGCGGGGTCGAGGGAGGCATCGGGCAACGCCAAGCGAGGGATGGGCTGGGTCAGGCCCCGGGCGGCGTAGGTCGGGGTCAACAGGGGTGGCGGAGCCGCCTCGTCGCTGAGGGGTATCTTGCGGCTCAGCATGAGCAGGGACGCTAACGCACCCCGAGCCGCCGACGGGGAGCGGACCGGCCGTCCACACCTGGGCCACATCCGGGGCTTGGACGGGATCCGGGCCATCGCAGTATTGGCGCTGATCGCCTTCCACACCGGTATCAGTTGGGTGCCCGGCGGGTTCTACGGCGTCGACGCCTTCTTCGTTCTCTCGGGCTACTTGATCACCTCGCTGTTGATCACCGAATGGGAGGGGACGGGGTCTATCCGGCTGCGCCGGTTCTGGGCCGGACGGGCCCGGCGGCTGCTGCCGGCCCTGTTCGTGCTGGTGGCCGTCATCGGGATCGTGCTGGCGGCGGACCCGCCGCTCTTGGCCACGCCGCACGTGATCAGTGACGCGCTGTCGACGATCTTCTACGCGTCCAACTGGTTCTCGATCCATGGCGGGGTGTCGTACTTCTCGACGGTGGCGCAGCCCTCGCCGTTGTTGCACACGTGGTCGCTGGCCATCGAGGAGCAGTTCTATCTGGTGTGGCCGCTGGTGGTGCTCGGGATCCTGACGCTGGGGACGCGGCCGCGGTCGGCGGCCCGGCGGGCGGCTCGGCGTTCGAAGCGCCAGAACCGGGTGCGGGTGCTCGAGGGCGGGTTCGTGACGCTGATCCCCCGCGGGGCGCTGGAGCCCGACCCGGTCTTCGTGCGGCGGCGCCGGCTGCACCTGCTCTTCGTGGTGGCCTCGTTCGGGGCACTGGCCTCGGCCCTCGAGATGGTGCTGCTGGCCCCCAACGGCTACACGACGCGGGCCTACTACGGGACCGATACCCGGGCCCAGGCCTTGCTGGTGGGGGCGGCGATCGCTTCGGGGCTGGCGCTGTGGCGGCCCCAGGACTGGCGCTGGTTCAAGATCTTCGCCGGCGTGGTCGGGGTGCTGGGGATGGCCGGCACCGCCTACCTCTGGGGGGTGGCCAACCAGAATTCGGTCTTCGCCTTCTCCGGCGGGTTCCTGATGGCTTCGCTGGCGTCGGGTGGGGTGGTGCTGTGCGCCGGGGTCAACCGGCGGGGCGCGCCCAGTGTCGAACTGCTCGAGCTGGCGCCGGTCAGGTGGCTGGGGACCATCTCGTACGGGGTGTATCTCTGGTACTGGCCGGTGCTTTTGGTGATGACACCGGCGCGGATCCACTGGAGCGTCTACCCGCTCTTCTTGGCCCGGGTGGCGGTGACCGTTTCGATCGCCTCGGTGAGTGCCTACGCCATCGAGCTGCCGATCCGGCGGGGGGCGTTCTCGGCCTGGCGCTCGTGGGTGGCGGCGCCCGTGGGGGCGGCCGTGGCCATCGGCGCGGTACTGGCCAGCACCTTGGTGCCGGTCGGAGCGGTTGGCGTGCTCGGGACGGGGACTCTCCCGACGTCGCCGCCTACGACGACGACCACCACCACGTCGACGACAGCGTCGACGGGAGCGGGGGGGACGACACCGTCATCGACCTCGACCACCACGACGACGGTGCCGGCTCCTTCGGCCTTGAGCCCGGCCTTCGCCACGCAAGGTGTCGGGACGCGTCCGGTCAAGGTGCTGCTGCTCGGGGACTCGATTGCCGGGTCGCTCGGGGTCGGGCTGTCCACATACGAAGGCAACGACCACGTGCAGATCGTCAACGAGGGGATCCCCGGCTGCTCGCTGGCCATGAACCAGGAGATCAAAGTCCTCTTCTACACACTGCCGCCGGGATCGCCCTGCGACCCGAACAATCCCGACAACTTGATGAACACCTGGAAGCACTGGATCGACACCTACAACCCTGACGTGGTGGTCTACGTCGCCCGGGGTGAGACCTTCGACGACGAGCGGAACGGGTCGTGGACCGATATCCAGGACAAGTCGTTCCAGGACTACATCGAGAGCCGCTTTCGCCAGGCCGTCAACGTCTTCGGCTCGAAGGGGGCGGCGGTGGTGCTGATGACGTCGCCCTACTACGACAGCGGCCTGCAGCCGACGGGGCAGATCTGGCCCGAGGACACACCGGAGCGGGTGGTGCTCGACAACCAGACCATCCGGACGGTGGCCACCTCGATGACCGCCGGGCCGGATGACAAGCCGGTGTACGTGTTCAACCTCAACGGGTTGACCTCACCCGACGGGAAGTTCACCACCGACATCGGGCCGGTCAACCTGCGCTGCAACGACGGGGTGCACTTCTCCCGACCCGGCGGCGTCTTCATCGGCCTCCAGCTGCTGCCCGATTTGGCCGCATTGGGCCAAGCTCACGCCGCCTCCGCACCGGGAGGGGCCTGGGACGGCTCGCTTCCCCCGTCGACGCCATCGTGGTACACCAAGCTCCCATGTCAGTGAGTTCTGAAGTGGTGGTGCGCCGAGCGACGGCCGGCGATGTGGACGGCATGGCGGCCCAGCTGGCCCAGACCTTCTACGACGATCCGGTGATCGCCCACCTCTTCAGGCAGGACTCGAGGCGGATCCCGGGATTGCTGGCCTACTTCACCACCCAGATGCGCAAGGACTATCTGAAGTTCGGCGGGTGCTACGTGGCCGAGCACGAGGGCCAGGTGGCCGGTTCGGCCATCTGGGGCCCCGCCGGTAAGCCGTTACTGAGCGGGCTACAAGGCGTCCTGACCATGATCCCGGTGCTGCCCTACGTCTACAACCGGCTGCCGACCGTGCTGGGGGTGCTGAACCTGATGGAGCGCACACACCCGCACGAGCCGCACTGGTACCTGGCCACCCTGGGCACGGCGGTCGACCTGCAGGGCAAGGGGGTCGGGTCGGCGCTGATGGCTCCGGTCACCGAACACTGCGACAAGGAAGGGTTGCCGGCATACCTGGAATCGTCCAAGGAACGCAACGTGCCCTTCTACCGCCGGCATGGCTTCGAGGTGGTGAAAGAGGTCAGGTTGCCCAACGACGGGCCGCTGATCTGGACCATGTGGCGGGACCCGAAGGCCCCGGGCTGATCAGTCCTGACGGTCGGCGAGGATTACTCGGCCGGCCAGGGGAAGATGATCTGGCGGACGGCCTTGCGGGACAGGTGCATCATGCGGGCGACGGCCCAGATCTCGACGCCGTTCTGGAAGTAGAGGTCACGGGCCTCGACCCACTCGGCCAGGGTGGTGGGCAGCTTGCGGTCGAGGTAACGACGGCGACGGGTGGGGATTTCGACCAGTTGGGGACTGACGTATCGGATGCTCGGTCGCAGCGACCGCAGCTGGAACTCGACTTCGGGTGCGAGTTCCCGAAGTTGCGTGAACCCTCCAGGCCAAGCTTGAGCCGTCATGTCGAACCCTTCTTCCAACCTTCGCCATACCCGACGCTTGCACCCGCACACGCGGGATCGGCGATGCGTTTTACTTTAAATGCGCCCTGCGCAGAATTCAGTGATAGCGCCGAAAATCTTCATAAGAATGTGGGTTTCAAGCGTCAAATGATGGCGTTGACGGTGAAGTCATTGCGATTGCATCAACGGCGGTTACCCCTGGTCAGGGGACGATCGGGTCGATAAATCGGCGAGGGGCCGGTGGCCAATGGGGGTGATTCAGGGTGGATTCGGGGCCCGGCGCAGGGGCGGGCCAAGGTCAGACCGGGTGGATGCCCTCGGGCATGGACAGCGAGTCGTTCACCACGAGACCGAGCACGTCGATCACGGCCCGCACCGGAGCCGAGGGGAGACCCCGGCGGCGCTGCGCCACCCCGACCCGGCGGCGGGGTAGGCCGTCGACCGGGATCCCCACGAACTTCTCCCGCAGGTGCCCGGGGACGGCGGTGGCGGGCAAGATCGCCGGCCCGTAGCCGTCGAAGACGAGCGAGGCGATGGTGCGCACGCCGTCGATCTCCATGGCCGGGTGCAGCGTCAGACGAGCCGGCACGATGGCCGAGTCGATCTCGGCCCGCAGGGCCGAGCCGGGTGGGGGGAGCAGGAGTTCCATGTCGGTGAGGCGTTCAAGTGGGAGAGAGGTCTCTTGGGCCAAAGGATGATCCCGAGGCACCACCAGCATCAGGTCCTCTTCAAAGAGCTCGGCCACCAAGATGTCGTCGCCCGCCAGCGGGAAGGTGACCACGGCCAGGTCGAGGGTGCCGCTGGCCAGCTGGAGTTCGAGCTGGGCGCTCGAGCCCTCCGCCACGTTGAGGTGGATGTGGGGGTGACGGTCCCGGAGCAGATCGAAGAGTTGGGGCACCAGCCAGCGGCCGGTCGTCCCGATCATGCCTAGGCGGACCGTGCCCACCACTTCGGCCCGGAGGGCGGTGACGTCGGCCACCAGGGCATCGAGCTCGGACATGAGGCGGCGGGCCCTGGCCACGACGACCTCGCCCTCGTCGGTCAGGCGCCCGGAAGCCCGATCCACCAGCTGGACTTCCAACTCCCGTTCGAGCTTGGCCACGTGGGCGGAGACGTTGGACTGCACGGTGCCGATGGAGGCGGCGGCCGCGCTGAAACTGCCCGTGTCAGCGATGCCCACCAGTGCTTGCAGGTGTTTCAGTTCCAATCCAGCGTCCATTCGGAGAATTGCTTGCGGCAGTGCGTGTTTCCATCAGATTAACAGATATGAACTATCTCCCGGTTCTGGTTGACAGATTGTCCGGGGCCCTTCAAAATGAATGTCAGACCCCAGGGAGAAGGAACCCCCCCTCCAATCCCCTGGTGAGTCTTGAGAAGGGATCGCCTCCCCCCCGGCGATCCCTTCTCTTTTTTTACGGGACTTTTCCGGGACCGACGGCGGACGGTTTTGACCGGTGCGGGAAGGGGAGGCCGGCGGACGGGTCGAGCCGTATCCTGGGGAGCCGTGACCCTGAGCAGTAGCCGCCCCAGTGCCGTCTTCATCGATCTGGACCGGACGCTGCTTTGCCAGGCCTCGGGGCAGATCCTCAACGCCGCCCTGCAGGACGCCGGCGTGCTGCCGCCCAACCGGAAGCTCCCCGGCGACAAGCTGCTCTACGCCATCAACAACCGGCTGGGCGAGAACTTGGTCTCGATGGGGCTGGTTCGGGCCGCGGCCCGGGTGGCCAAGGGTTGGTCGCAAGCCGAGGTCGGTACGGCCGGGGCCCTGGCGGTGGGAGCGCTGACCGAGATCGTGGCTCCCTTCGCACCGCAGCGCCTGGCCGAGTTCCGCGCCGAGGGCCATCAGCTCGTCCTGTCCACGACCACGCCCTCGGACATGATCGTCCCCTTCGCCGAGGCCATGGGTTTCGACGACGTCATCGCCACCACGTATGAGACTGATGAAGACGGGCGCTACACCGGGAAGTTGTACGAGGGCTTCGTCTGGGGCACGGGCAAGCTGCGCGCCGTACGCGAGTGGGCCGACGAGCACGGCATCGATCTTGATGACTGCCACGCCTGCTCGGACAGTGTCTTCGACACGCCGCTGCTCTCCAGTGTCGGCTACCCGCACGCGGTCAACCCGGACCCCTCGTTGACGGTGATCGCCACGGCGCGACGCTGGCCCATCGAGTGCTGGGATCGGCCGCCCGGCGTGCCCTCCCTCGCCGGTTACGAGCCCTATCACCTGCTGCGCCACATCATCCGGCCGGCCAGCTTCCCCTACGCCCGCTTCGACCTCGCCGGGGTGTCGAACATCCCTGACCGCGGTGGCGTGCTGGTGGCGGCCAACCACCGCAGCTACTTCGACGTGGCCGCGCTGGCGCTGGTGGCCCGGGCCCTGGGGCGGCCGGTGCGCTTCTTGGGCAAGAAGGAGATCTTCGACGCGCCGGTGGTGGGCCAGATCGCCCGGGCCATCGGGGGCATCCCGGTCGACCGGGGCCACGACGTCGGGTCGTCGCTGCGGGCGGCCGAGGCGGCGTTGAAGGCGGGGGAAGTGGTGATCGTGCTGCCGCAGGGGACCATCCCCCGGGGCGAAGCGTTCTTCGAGCCGGTGCTGTCGGGCAAGACGGGGACGGCCCGGCTGGCCGCCTCGACCGGGGCGGCCGTGGTGCCGGTCGGGTTGTGGAACACCGAATCGGTGTGGCCTCGCAACGCGCGGCTGCCCGACTTCGGCCTGGTGCGGCACCCCCCCAAGATCACGGTGCGCGTGGGCCATCCGATCGACCTCTCGCTCTCCGACGCCAAGGCCGACACGACGGCGATCATGACGGCCATCAGCGCGCTGCTCCCGCCCGAGTCGCGGATCAAGAAGATCCCGACCCCCGAGGAGCTGGCGCGTACTCTGCCGCCTGCGTGACGGACCGTCGGACTCGGGCGACGACGCCGTGAGGTACCGGACGGCGCTGTTGGCCACCCGTACCGTCAACGCCACCTCCCGTCGCTTGGGCCGCGGCCAGGGGACGGTGGCCGGGGGGCGGGCCGGACTTCGGTTGGATCCGCAGCTGCTGAGGCACCTCTCAGCGCGGCGGACCACGACATTGGTGTCCGGCACCAACGGCAAGACCACCACGACGCGATTGGTGACGGTGGCGTTGGGCTCGGACGGGGGCGCCGTGGTCAGCAACGAGACCGGGTCGAACATGCCGCCCGGCCTGGTGGCCGCGCTGGCCGCCGACCGCTCGTCGGCGGGGCGGGCCGTGCTCGAGGTCGATGAGATCTACCTGCCCCGGGTCTTGAGCGCGACCCGCGCCGCGGTGGTGGTGCTGCTGAACCTGTCGCGCGACCAGCTGGACCGGACCAACGAGGTGCGCATGGTGGCGGGGAAGTGGCGGGCCGCACTGGCGGCGGCGCCCCACACGGTGGTGGTGGCGAACGCGGACGACCCGTTGGTGGCCTGGGCGGCCGGAGCGGCGGCCACCGTGCACTGGGTGGGGGCGGGCTTGCGCTGGCAGCTCGACGCTGCCGGCTGTCCCTCCTGCGAAGGCCGGCTGTCCTTCGACGCTGACGGGACCAGCGGGTGGTCCTGTGAAAGTGGCTGCGGGTTCGCCCGGCCCGCGGTGGCGGCCCGGCTGGATGTGACCGATGCCGGCTACCGGGGAGTCTGGGCCGACGGGCGGGCGTTGCCGATCGAGCTGGCGCTGCCGGGGCGGTTCAACCACGCCAACGCGTTGATGGCGGCGGTGGCGGCGGAAGCGCAGGGCATCGATGCCGTCGCCGCGTTGGTGGCGATGGCCGAGGTGCGTGAGGTGGCCGGGCGCTTCACCCTGCGTGAATTCGGGGGAAGCACGGCCCGGCTGATGCTGGCCAAGAACCCGGCCGGCTGGAGCGAGTTGCTCGACCTGGTGGGCCGAGGTGGCGCCCCGTTGGTGGTGGCCATCAACGCCCGCATCGCCGACGGGGCCGACCCGAGCTGGCTGTGGGACGTGCCCTTCGAAGTGCTGGCCGGCCGACCGGTGGTGGTGGCGACGGGGGATCGCTGCCGGGACCTCTCGGTGCGCTTGACCTACGCCGGGGTGGCCCATGAGATGGTGCCCGAGCCGGTGGCGGCTATCGCCACGGCGGCAGAGGAGTCCGGACCCGGACCTGAAGCCGTGGTCGATGTCATCGGCAACTACACCGCCTTCTCGGACTTGCTGGCGGCGAAGCGGTGACGGCGACGGCCTTGCGCATCGTGGTGGTGTATCCCGACCTGCTCGGCACCTACGGCGATGGCGGGAACGGACTGATCCTGGCCAAACGGGCCGAGTGGCGCGGCACCGAGGTCACGCTGACCGAGGCGACCTCGGACGCGCCGCTGCCCGAGGCCGACCTCTACACGCTGGGCGGCGGTGAGGACGGACCGCAAGTGCGGGCGGCCCGCTCGCTGCTCGACGACGGGACGCTGGCCCGGCGGGTGGCCCAGGGCGCGGTGGTGCTGGCCGTGTGCGCCGGCTACCAGATTGTGGGCCGGACGTTCCCAGGCGCTGATGGCAGCGCGCACGATGGCGTTGGCCTGCTCGACCTGACCACCGTCAAGGGGAAGGGACCGCGGGCGGTGGGCGAAGTGGTGGCCGACAGCCCGCTGGTGCCCACCATCACCGGCTTCGAGAATCACGGCGGACGGACGACGCTCGGCGCCGGGGTCGCCCCGTTGGCCACGGTGACCCGCGGCATCGGCAACGGTGACGGATCGGGCACCGAGGGGGCGGTGACCGGCCGGGTGTTGGGTACCTACCTGCACGGCCCGGTACTGGCCCGTAACCCGGCGCTGGCCGACCTGTTGCTGTCCTGGGCCCTCGACATCGAGCCGGCGACGCTGGGGGCGCTGGACGACGCCGCAGCCGAGTCGTTGCGGGACCAGCGGTTGGGCGCAGTCGGCAGGACTTCGCGCCGCCGTCGGGTGGGCCGCCGTTCCTGACCGGGGTGCCGCTGACATTGGTCAGGAGTGGTGGCACCATGACGACATGCGGCTCTGGATTCTGCGCGGTGTCACTCTCAGCACTTGCATCCTGACGTTCAGCGCGGGCTTGGCAACCACGTCAGCGGCCACCGTGGCCCGGCACGCTATTCCGCAGGCCCAGATCACCCGGGATGTGAAGGCACTGAAGGCGCTGCCCTCCCTTCGACTGGGACGGCCCTACCTCGAGGGCTATGACCCCGCCATGGAACGGCAACTCGAAGAAGCGGCCGACGCACGAGAGGACGGTCCCGCGACCTGGCGGGCGGCGCCGTCCACCTGGGTCCGTCCCGGTGAAGGGACCTTCGACCTCCTCATGACGACCCATCCCTCGAGAGGGCCTTCGTTCACCACCAGCGTCGGCGCGGTGACGCTCGAAGTTGGCGGCCGTTGGACGTTGTCGTGGACCACGATGTGTGCACTGGTGACCGAGGAGGGCTTCGGGTGTCCACCGCTCCCCAAGGGCATGCCGGCGGGCCACATCCTGCCTACATTGCTGCCGCCTCGCCCGGCGCTCACGCCGGGTTTGGCCGATCCCAAAGACCTGGCCATCGCGCCGGGCGGTGGGGTCCTCATCGCCGACAAGGGCCGTGACCAGATCCTCAAATGGGACAACGGGACGCTGTCAGTGCTGGCAGGCACCGGCCTGCAGGGGTTCAGTGGGGATGGCGGCCCGGCCACCGCGGCCGAGCTGAACAACCCAGGACAATTGGCGGTCGGTCCCAACGGCACCATCTACTTCGTCGATCAGGGCAACAACCGGGTACGCGCCATCGGTCTCTCGGGCGTCATCACCACCGTGGCCGGCAATGGCCAATCACCACCTGCGGGTGAGGACGTCGGCGACGGCGAGCTGGCCGCCCGGGTGCCGCTCAGTCCAGACGGGGTGACCGTCGGCCCCACCGGCACCCTGTGGATCTCGTCCGGCTTGGCCATCCGGAAGGTTGCGCCCGATGGGGTTATCTCGACTTTGGTCAACGGCGGGCCGCCCTATGGCGACGACCTCACGGTCAACGGGACGCCCATCGCATTCGATCCAGGGGAACTGGCCCTCAACGGTCAGGGGCAGATCGTCGTTTTCTCCTTTGACACCAAGGTGCTCTTCGTCATCGATTCTGACGGCGTGGCATCAATGGTGCCGAACTTCTATGCCAACGCGCTCAGCCCGGGGCCCGGCGGGTCGGTCCTGGTGGCTGACCACGCACTCGAAGTGCAGCAATTGAGCGGCACCACTGCCTCCACCCTGGTGAGCTTCACGTCGGGACAAGTCCCCGCGCTCGGCACTCCCATCTTCCCCGAAGGTGTGGCCGAGGCCAGCGACGGCACGATTTACGTCGACACCGAACCTGGTGACGGCTGGACCGACCAGACGGGCCTGTACCAGATCACCAACGGCACAGTGCAGCCGGTGTCGGTGCAGAACTCGGTGGCTTCGACCTTGCCGGCGGTTGTGGCACCAGGTTTCCCCGCAACCACGTACCCGACCAGTCAACCATCGACCGGCGCCGACGCCGCCTTGTCCAGTTGCCCGTCAATGCAGGGTGTGGTGCCGTTCGATCAGAAGGCCAGCGCTGTGGCACGCACGCTGGTGGGGTTCTGGGGCACCAGCTTCTCCTATGACATCCACGGCAGTGATCGAGCCGCCTGGTCCAGTGAACTGGTGGGCGCGGCCGATGGAGCCATCTCTGGCCGGATGACTGTCGGCGCGGTGATACCGGGACGGAAGACGTTGGAGGCACCGGCGTTGGTGGCCGCCTGTGGCCAGACGTTGGTGGACGACTCGATCGCCATCGCCATGGGACATTCCGCGTACTACTCGGGCCCGCTGCAACAACTTTTCCTGCTGGACCGTGACGGCACACCGCTGGTCTACTTTGCCGACTACTGATACGAAGGAGATCGGCCATGACGCCGGAGGACGAGAGCAACGACGCCACCCCCAACACGCTGGCCCAGACCATGCCGTTGGCCGCCACCCTGGGCATCACCACGATGCGGGCCGACAAGGAGTTCGTGGTGGGCCGGTTGGCCTGGGCGGCCGAGCTGTGCACGGCGGGCGGCACGCTGCACGGCGGCGCGTTGATGGCGTTGGCCGACAGCACCGGGGCCATGAGCGCCTTCTTGCATCTGCCCGAAGGGGCGACCGGGACGACCACCATCGAGTCGAAGACCAACTTCCTCCGCGGCGTGCGTCAGGGTACGGTCGAATCAGTGTCGCGGCCGGTGCACGTCGGGCGCACCCTCATCGTGGTGGAGACCGAACTACGCGATGACCACGACGCCCTGGTGGCGCTGGTGCGCCAGACCCAGTTGGTGTTGACCTGAGGTCAGGGCGTCTTCAGGCCGAGCAACCCGGTCAAGGACAGGTTGCACAACGACGGGAGCGAGAGCCCGGGCTGCGAGGTGCTGGTGGTCGTGGTCGAGCCCAGGCAGAGCGAGATCGGGAGCGGAAGCGTCGGGACCGAGATGGAGGGCACCGTCACCGTCGGCAGACTGGGGATCGGCAGGAGCGACTTTGGTGCCACCGAAGGCAATGAGGCCGACTTTGGCAGCACGATGACCGGGAGCATCGTTGTCGTGGTGGTCGAGGAGGCCGAGGAGGCCGAGGAGGTGGCGGTCGGCGCGGTGGCGGCGGGTGCGCTGCTCGTGGTCGGGGTGGTGCTCGATCTCACCTGCGTCGTCGGGTTGGTGGCGGTGGCGCCAGTGGCCGTCGGGGTCGAAACAACATGGTGCGACGGCACGTTGGCCGGTGGCGCGGTAGCGATCACCACGGAAGCGGCACTTACGGCGGAGAGGGCGAGCGCTCCTAGCGCACCGACGACAACGGCCCGGCTCGAGATCGATGCGTGCCGCCGCCCCACCGCGGCCCGCGTGGGTGCGATACGGAAACCGGTCGACTGCGGTACGACGACGGGGGTGGCCACGGGCACCAGGTCGGGCAGTTTGAATTGGCGCGCCCGCCAACTCGCTCGGGCCACGGTGTCGACCAAGGCCAGCCGGAGGCGGCCGGCGACCTCATGCCACGCGTAGAGCTCGTGCCCGAGCTGCAGAGCCAGCGCGTCGTCGATCAGGGTGAGTTGTGAGCTGATCCCAGCCTGGTGCGACTCGTTGACGGCGAGAGTGCGGGTAGCCATGGGTTCGAGCGACGCCGCAGCCGGCGGGGCGATCACCCAGCACGGGCGATTTATCAACTCTGGTGAGTAGGCCAACAGCTCCTGCTTGATGCGGTCGGACAGGCACACGGTGGCGTCCACGGCGCGGAAGCCCTTCACGTTGCGGGCGACCGGGAGCGCGTGCACCAGCACGATATGTGGGAAGCGGTGGCGTGCCGTGTCCTCGGACGATGCAATGGTGAGCAGAACCTCACCACGCATGCGCCGGCACAGGCGGGTCAGGCGGCGCCGGCGGGCCAGGCGGCCGAAGGCAGAGGTCGGAATCCTCAGGGAGTGAATGTGGACTGAGTCCGGGACGTCCAGGTCAGTTCCCGGCTCCAGGACCAGATGGATCTGTTCGAAGCGAGCCTCGTTGCGCCAGGCCTGCAGGACGTTGTGTACCAGCCCGGCCGCGGTGTCGTCATCGCGAATGAAACGACCGTCAATAACGACGCGCATCATTCAGCTCCCACATGGCCACGCAACCTACCCGCCCCCCACCACCAGACATATCAACATATTCTTTACCCCGGAATTCCATAGGAAAACGGGATACCCCGCCCCGGCACCAAATTTCTGGATTCTGCCAACGGGGATTGTCATTCGGGCCAGCGGTCGGAGCGATCCCGGGAGGGCGGCGCATCGAGGGCCCAGGCTCGCCGCCAGGCCGGGCCGTCCGGGCCCCGGTGCGCCAGTTCAGCGCCCTCGGTGGGATCGACCGAACTGACCGAGCGCCGAGCCTGCCACCAGTCAGTTTGCACTTCACGGGCCAGCGCAGCCACGGACATCTCGATGCGGTCCGAGAAGCGGTGGGCACTCTCACCCTCGTCGGGCGACATGGGGGCTCCGAAGAGCACGGCGATGGGGGAGCGGCGCAAGCGCCCGCCCTCTCGGGCTTCGGTACCCGACCCTCCTGGCGGGGGTGGGCCCTCCTCGGGCGTCTTGGGCAGCACGTGGCGGGTGCCGTGCAGGTACACCGGGACCACGGGGCGTCCGGTGCGCTTGGCCAGATACGCCGCGCCACCGCGGAAGGGCTGCGTCCAGCCGTCAGGTGAGCGCCCGCCCTCGGGGAAGATGACCAGGTTCCAGCCGTCCTCGAGGAGCTCGGCGGCCACGTCGGCCGAGCGTCGGTTGACTTTGGAGCGTTCGATCGGGACGGCCGCCAGTGAGAAGGACCACAGGATGGCCTTCCAGGTGCGGTCGAAGAAGTAGTCCGACGCCGCGGCCACCACGGTGCGGTGGCGGTACTCGACCGGCAGAGTGGTCAGTAGCAGCGGCGTGTCGATGTGGCTGGCATGGTTGGCGGCGAAGATGACCGGCCGCTCGACCATGTCGAGGTGCTCGAGGCCCCGGATGGTCGACGGAGCCAGGATGCGGGCGGTCGGGCGCGCCAGGTTGTCCATCACCATGGCCCGGGCCAACCGGACCGGATAACGGCGCGACCACTCGTGGTCGTAGTCCAGGCCGACCTTGCGTTCGGGGTCGGGGCGCTCCACGGTGGTCGGCCACGGCGGCGCGGCCAGTGGGAACTTCAGTGCACGGGCCTTGGCCAGCAGGCGCTGGCCGTGGGCCGACGCCGACCGCGTGGAGGCGTTGAGCTTCAGTGCCATCAGTGCACGTCGGCCATCAGGAGCGGCGGGCTGTGGAGGTGGGTGAGGGTGGGCGAGCGGCCCACCACATCACTGGCGATCTCAAGGGCGTCGTTCATGGAGGAGGCCGGGGAGAAGCCAAGACGGCGCACCGCTCTGGCATCGCCGCCCACCACGATGACCCGGCCCAGGTGCTCGAGGGCATGGGCGCACCAGTACCACATGTAGAAGGGATGCACGCCGTGGTAGGCGTGACCGGTGCGGTAGAGATGGATATACCAGGGATCGGTGGCGAAGGACTCCTCGAATTCCTTGTGCATGCGCACCGGGTCGATGGTCTGGGTCAGCACCTGCTCGTAGAAGTCGATGTAGCTCGGGTGGTGCGCGGGGTGGAACTCAGGCCGGGTGGGGTGATGCAGGATCAGCACGCCACCTTCCCGGACCAGGGGGACGCCGCGGTACATGTTGAAGAAGTAGCCGAGGCCGAGGCAGGCCACCAAGATCGGGTTCATGATCGAGTTGACGTTGTAGGGGCAGATGTAGGGCAGCCCCATGGTCAAGATGTCGGTCTGGCCCGAGACCTCGACGCCTTGCTGTTCCCACACATTGGCCGTGGTGATGGCGTGCACGGCCTCTACCTCGCCGGCCTGCACCGAGGTCATGGCGTGCGGCGACTTGATGGAGTGGAAGATCTGGCGGGCCAGGCGAGGCGGCGTCTTGTTCAGCGCGCCGGCCGCGCCGGTGTAGGTGGCCCGGTCACGCAGCGACCACTCCCACTCGCGCTTTTGCAAGAAGGCGAATGACGAGGGGAAGGTGTCGGTGTTGAGCGTGGTCTCGATCTGGAAGATCTTGACGCCGGCCTCGGCGATGAAACGTCCCATCCGCCAGTTCGATGAGTGCAGCTCCGACTTCGGTGCATCCATGAACGACTTTGAGTGCGTCATGGTGTGTGGGTTGTGGTGGTGCTTGAGCGACCGGTAGGAGGCCAGGCCGGTGGCCACGCTCTTGTGACCGCCGTCCATGGCCACCAGGTTGATGTTCACGTAGACCAAGAGGTCCGAGGTGGCGGCCCGCTTGTTGATCTCGATGTCCTCGCCCTGCTCGGTCTGGCCCAGATGGATCAGGTTGTCGGGGTCCTCGGCGTCGTGCTGGGTGAGCAGGCCGTGGGGGGCGAAGGCGTCGTAGACGCGGTCGCCCAGGGCGTGGCGCAGCTCGGGCTCGGTCATGCGGCGGTGCAGGGCCAGGGCGGCGATGAGCTGCACATCGTCCACGCCGGCGTCGGCCGCCATGTCGAGCACGGTCTCGATGACCATCTGGCGGATGTCGGGTGCCTCCATGGGAGGGAGCGGCAGCGAGATGTCGTCGAAACAGATGGTCAGCTTCATGCCGGCGAACAAGAGCTCGGGCAGAGGGTCGCGGTCGATCGGATGCAGCAGGGCGTGGCGGATGGCGGCGTAGGGGTCGGCCAGCGCCTTCATCGGTTCGGGCGCGTAGATCACCCGGCTGCCCTCGGGCAGCGTCTCGAGTGTGAACTGCTCCCCGTGCCAGAAGAGAGTGGGGGGTGTCGACTTGTCGACCTCGAGGACGAATCCTGGTCGGCGGCTCATCGGGTGTGTCCTTTCCTCGATGCAGTGAGGTCGAATGCGATCTTGACGGCGCCCCTCCGGCCAGCGGCGCCGGCGTGGGCCACCGCTTCTTCGAAGCGGGCCAGCGGGTAGGTAGCCGAGACCAGCTGCCCGGTCTGGTGTGCGGCGGCCACCTCGAAGGCGAGATCGAAGGTGGGCACGTGGTCGGGCGACTCGGTGCCGTAGGCGTAGGCACCGGCCAAGCGGACTTCGCGGTGCCAGAGCGGGGCCAGGTCGACGGTGACTTTGCCCGGCATGCCCACCAGCGACACCGTGCCGCGGGGTTTGACCATGGCCAGCGAGTCGGTGATCGACTCTGCGCTCCCCACGCAGTCGATGACCACGTCGGCGCCGCCGGTCAGGGTGGCGGTCTGCCCCGATTCACCGCCGAAGGAGAGCGAGCGGGCGTGGCGGCGCACAGCCCGGGGCAACTGGTCCGGGGGCAGCGCCTCGGTGGCGCCGAAGGTGCGGGCCAGGCGTTGCTGGTGCGGGTAGCGCGCCCCCACCAGCACGACCCGGGGGATGGCGACGCGGCCGGTGGCGGAGAGATGACTCAGGGCGGCGGTGATGGCGAGGCCCAGTGTCCCGGCGCCCAGGATGGCCACGACGTCGCCGTCGCGGATCCCCGAATGCAGCACGGCGTGCACGGCGCAGGCCACCGGCTCGACGGTGACCGCGTCGGTGTCGCTGAGTTCAGCGGGCACCGCGAAGAGCTGTGAGGTGTGGGCGGACAGACCCTCAGTCGACCAGCCGCCACCGGTGTCGGCGCAGAAGCCGGTCTGCAGTCCGGGACGGATGTGGCCGAAGGCCAGGTTGCCGCAGTTGCCGACCTGGCCGGCGGTACAGGCGGCACACATCGGCGTGATGCCCCGCGCTGCGCAACCCAGTACGGGTTGGAGCACGACCCGGCTGCCCGCGGCCAGGGCCTCGCCGTCCTGCGCGGTGGCGTCGGTGGTCACGGCGCCGACGACCTCGTGCCCGGGGACGAAGGGGAAGGAGACGATGTCCTCGAAATAGCGCGAGCTGCGGCCATCGAGGGTGGCCAGATCCGAACCGCAGATGCCCGAGAGCAGCGGTGACAGGTGGACCCAACCCGCATCGCTGGGCAGCGGCGGTGTCTCGGTGTCGACCAGGCGCAAGGGGCCGACGCCGGCACCGCGGCCCGACCCGAAGGAGGAGGCCAAGCGGGCGGCGGCGAATCGAGGCAGCGAGCGTTCGAAGAGGAGCGTGCTCATCGGCCCATCACCGGCCGTGGGATGCGCACGTCGAAGGGGCCAAGCGGAAGGGGCCGGTGCGAACCGCCTTCGGCCTTGGACCAGTGCTCCACGTGCCAACCGCGGCGCCGGGCGATGGCGGACAGGCGGGCCTCGGGATTGACGGCGACCGGGAAGCCGACCGCTTCGAGCATGGCCAGGTCCGAGGAGGAGTCGGCGTAGGCCACCGACTCCTCGAGCGAGAGCCTGTGGGCACTGGTGTAGTCATCGAGGACCAGGGCGCGCGCCTCACCGATGGGAGGCAGCGTGGTCAGGTGCCCGGTCAGCACTCCATCGCGTGACTCCATGACGGCGCAGACGATGTCGTCGAAGAGCGGCCGGATCGGCTCGATGATGAAGTCGAGTGCGCCCGTGATGAGGAGCGTCTTGTGCCCGGCGGCCCGGTGGGCCCGGACGCGGGCGAAGCCCTCGGGAAACGAACGGGTCAGCAGCTGGCGGTGGAAGAGTTCCCAAGAGTCCTCCTGCAGCCGGGCCAGGGGGGCATCCTCGAAGCGACGGTAGAAGGAACGCAGGAAGTCACCGCGGTCGCGCCGGTCGAGGGCCAGCAGGGAGGGCGCCTGACGCAGCAGATCGGCCACGAAGCGAGCGCGCCGGGCCGCCGGCAGGTGGCGCGAGGCCAACCAGGCGTAGGTGTCGACCACGTTGGACGACATGAGCGTGTGCTCGAGGTCGAACACGGCGAGGTGGCGGTCGGGGGAGAGGATGGCCTTGCGGGCCCGTTCGGGCCGCTTCTCGACGACGGACTTGCCGGCCTTGGTGCGGACCCGGGTGTGTTCGAGCACCGAGGGCAGGTGCACGTGGTGCACGTAGTCGTCCCAGTCGATCACGCCGGGGTCGAAACAGAATGCTTCGTGGTCGGCCGCGTCGAAGGTGTCCCACAGCGTGAGCAGGCGGTCCACCCGGTAGCGGGCGTCGGTCTCGGTGTAGGCGCCGTAGAGCTCGACGTAGCCGAGGGCCCGCTTGGCCAGGGCGTGCTTGTCCTCAATGCGGGCGGCCAGCTCGGCTTGCTTGCCCCGGATGGGCAGCGAGGTGATGAGCCGCTCCACCACCGTCATGGCCTGATCGGCCCGGCGCAGCTGGCGCTGGACCCGCCCGCGGCCGGGGAACGACCACTCGGGGACATTGATGGGCTGGCCGCGGTCGTCGTAGAGCGGGTTGCGGCTGAAGAAGTCCTGGGTCAACTCGACCAGGTGTCCGTAGCGGAAGGGATTCCGCACGCCCGAGGCCACGTGGTACACGCTGGGGGGACCGGCACCAGGCTGGTGTTCGGGTCCATGGGCGGCCACGGCCAGGATGGCGGCGGCGACCAGGTCAACCGGAATGACATCGATGATGCCCTCGGGCACACCGGGGAACTCGCGGAGTAGGCCGCGGGCGTACGACACGATGATCGGCTCGGCCATGCGAAAGCCGCGGATCCAGCCCGGCCGCGGCTCGGCCAGCGCCGACTCAATGATGGAGGGCCGCACGAAGGTGATGGGCACCGCGGCGGCCCACTGCTGGACCAGGGCGCGCTCGCCCATGGCCTTGGTGTAGGGATAGGCGTCGGGCCACCCCAGCGAGTGCGCCCGTGCCGTGCCGGCGTCGACCAGCTGGCGGGACACCCACTCTTCACGGAGCTTCTCGGCCCGGGTGGCGATCAGATGTTCACCGGCGCCGCCGATTTCGGAGCGACCCTTCTTGGTGAACTGGCGCAGCCGCTCAGGACTACGGGAGGACGCCTGTAGGTCGTCCCGCAGGCGACGGGCGGCCTTCACCTCATCCTCCCAATCCACGTCCAGGGTGAACCGGTTCTCGGAGAGCAACTCCTCCTTGGCCTCGCCTTGATGCGTGCTGGCCACATAGGCGGTCGACACGGCGATCAGGTGGGCGCCCGAGCCCGAGGCGGCCACGGCGGCGCCGACCCGGGAGGGACCGAGGAGGTTGATCTCGACCGCCTGGGTCAGGGGGGCATCGAAGGAGACGGTGGCGGCGGAGTGGATGACGATGTCGGCGGCGGCCAGGGCGGCGCGGCCCTCGTCATCGAGGCCCAGACCGTCCTGGCCCACATCGCCGGGGACGGCCCGCACCCGACGGGCCACTTCGGCCGCGAACGTGTCGCCCCACTCGGCCCGCAAGCGGTCGAAGCAGTCGTTCTTGATGACCTCACGGGCCAGCCGGGCGGCCGCATCGGCCCGCCGGCCGGGGCGAACCAGCACGGTGATCTCGGCCTCGGGAATGGCGCGCAGGATGCGTTCGACCAGCGCAGTGCCCAGAAATCCGGTGGCACCGGTGATGAAGAAGCGCTTTCCTGTCAGGTCCCGACCGATCGGCACCGGAAATGTTTAGCATTTCGGGCCGAATCTGTCTACCATTTGGTAAGTGACCACCGACGGGTCGACCGAGGGTACGACCCTCACCACGAGCGACCGCATCCTCGATGCGGCCCTGGCCTCCTTCGCCTCCCCCGGCTACGAAGCCACCTCGCTCGATGCCCTGGCCAAGGGCCTGGAGCTGACCAAGCAGTCGATCCTCTACTGGTTCCCGTCCAAGGACGCCGTGCTCGAGGCAGTCATCGCCCGCAGCGCCGCCGACCTGTCGGCCGCGCTCGAGACCGCGCTGGCCGGTGCCGGTGGGGGCTTCGACCGGGTCGAGGCGGTGGTGCGCTCGGTCTTCCGCCTGGCAGCCCGCCAGCCCGCGCTGCTGGGACTGCTGCGGGAAGTATCGAGGTTGGGGCCCCCGGCGGCCACGCAGATGACCCTGGCCCTCGAGCCGCTGGTGCAGCGGGCGTCGGCCTTCCTGGAGGCTGAGATGGAGGCCGGAACCATGCGTCGGCATGACCCACGGCTTCTCCTCCTGGCCATTTACTCCACCGTGATCGGCATCGTCACCGAGGTCGAAGTGCTGCGCGCGCTGGGGGAGGAGCCCACGGCCCGCTCACTGGTGCGCCGGCGCACCGACGTCTTGGCGTTGCTGCGCTCGGCCCTGGTCATCCCCGAGGGGGAGCAGCGCTGAGGCTGGCGGGGCACCGGCGCTGAGGGAGCCCTACTCGGTCGGTTTGGCGATCTTCTTGCGGGTCGGCGCCTTGGGCGTATAGCGCTTGTTGGGCTTGGGCGCTTTGTACCCCGTTGGCTTGGGGGGCGCACTGGCGACTGCCTTGCGTTCTCGGCGTGGGGGCCGGCTGGCCGCCTCGCGGGCCACCATCTTGGCATTGGCCGTGCCGTACTTCTGGATCCGGTAGGCCCGCAGCATGAGCCAGCCCCCGAGCAAGATGAGAGCGAAGCCGAGCGGGGCGAAGATGAGGGTGAACGAGAATCCGGTGACGAAAAAGCTGAAGGCCACCAAGGTGCGCTTGCGCTGGCGCAGCGCGATGAACCCGAGGGCGCAGAACAGCAGCACGATGCCGCCGATGAGCAGCCAGCTGTCCGAGATCGGGAGGATCTCTTTGTGCTTGACCCCGTGGACGGTGGTGGTGACCGTGCGGGTCGGATGCGACGTCGCCAGGTAGAGCGTGAGGAAGCCGCCCAGCAGGGTGGCCAGGACCAGGCCGGCCTTGGACCACTTCATCTCCACCGCATTGAGGCCGCTCATGGCGGCCTTGCGAGCCTCCCCGTGCAGGACCTGGTCAGGCTCCGGCGACGCCTGCTCCTTGGGCTGGCCCGGTCGAAGGAAGATCTGCGACAGGCGCTCGGTCAGCTTGGGAGGTTTGCTGCTCTCACCGTTGAAGGACGACGTCATGAACTGACCAGGGTACTTGCCCCTTCCACCAGGCCCAAAATCGTCGGCTTTTGCGCTGGAGCGGGAGGTCCAGCGCACGGGCGCGGCTGGCTCTCCATGCGGGCCTCGTTCCGGGCGATCGACCCCAGGTCGTCCAGGTGACGGGGCGGCGGCCCGACCCGCTGGCCCGCCAGGTTGGGAGGCTCGATCCGGTCCGGAGCGTTCAGGGGGTCCGGGACGGGCCGGAAGTCCGGGACGGCCCAGAAGGTCGGAATGGAGCGCGGTGTCGGGATTGTCCGGGGATCCGGCGGTTCCGAATGGCACGGACGGCCCGGTTAAGGTGATACGTCCCGCAAGGGCGCTTAGCTCAGCTGGTTAGAGCGCAGCCTTCACACGGCTGAGGTCGTGGGTTCGAGTCCCGCAGCGCCCACAAATTTCGAATGCGCGAACCGCAAGTCAGCCAGCGGGTCAGTTAGACCGCGACGACATCGACGAGCCCCTCAAGACTTTGGAAGTCTTCCGGGTTGCGTGTGTAGATCGGAAGTTTCGCAGCGCAGGCGGTTGCGGCAATCAGGAGATCCAATGCCCGGGTGCCACGCGCCTTGCGTCCCATCGCCAGTTCCGCAGCGTAGATCCGCCCATAGGCGCGAGCCGCCTCCCCATCGAAGGGAAGGGGATCGAACGCCGCTTCCGCCCGTTGCAAACGGTCCTGCCGGCGCGCCCGCTCATGGGCATCATCGGTCGCGTGGGGTCCTGAGGCGAGCTCTGCCATGGTGATTGCGCTCACGGCT
>DASXFC010000071.1:0-10238 GCA_036489775.1 Acidimicrobiales bacterium
TCTATGAGGACCGCTACCGGCGGACGAGCGAGGGCTGGCGGATCGCACACACTGGCTATACCCGCGTCTTCGAGGAGCACCGCACCCACTCGTCCCTGGCGGTGCGCTCCTTTACATCTCGCTTCGCTGCGCCGGGCTGAACGTGAAACCCGGGTCGAAGAGGGTGGCGGGAGCGAGCGCCTTCTCGATCGACTCGACGAAGTCGGGCTCGAGGTCGAGCTCCAGCGCCTTGACGTTCTCGGCGATCTGCTCGGGCCGGCTGGCCCCGACGATCGCACTGGCGACGTTCCGGTTGCGCAACACCCAGGCCAGCGCGACTGCGGCCGGCGAGTACCCGGCCTCCCGGCACAGGCCGGCGTAGGCCTGGACCGGCTCGAGCACCTCGTCGCGCAGCAGCCAGCTCATCTCGCCGCCCTCGGGACCCGCGGCGCGCGAGCCCGTCGGCGCGGCGCTCTCGCCCGGCGCGTACTTGCCGGTGAGGATGCCCTGGGCCAGCGGCGACCACACGATCTGGCCGATGCCCTCCTTCTCGCACAGCGGCACCACTTCGGCCTCGATCACCCGCCAGATGAGCGAGTACTGCGGCTGGTTCGACACGATGCGGTCGAAGCCCATGTCGTCGGCCAGGCGGAGCGCGTCGGCGATCTGGTCCGCGTTCCACTCCGACACCCCGATGTAGTGCACCTTGCCCTGGCGCACCAGGTCGTCGAAGGCCCGCAGCGTCTCTTCCAGCGGCGCGTCGTTGTCGAAGCGGTGCGCCTGGAGCAGGTCCACGTGGTCGGTCTGCAGCCGCTCCAAGGAGGCATTGAGCGACTCGATGATGTGCTTGCGCGAAAGCCCCCGGTTGTTGGGGTTGGGTCCGGTGGGCCAGTAGACCTTGGTGAAGATCTCGATCGAGTCACGCCGCACCCCCTTGAGTGCCCGCCCCAGCACCGATTCGGCCTTCCCGATGGCGTAGACGTCGGCCGTGTCGAAGGTGGTGATGCCCTCGTCGAGGGAGGCCTCGACGCAGGCGATGGCCGCCTCCTCGTCGATCTGGCTGCCGTGGGTGATCCAGTTGCCGTACGAGATGGCCGACACGAGCATGCCCGAGCGTCCGAGGTGGCGGTAGTCCATGGCTCGGGACACTAACCGTCGCCTCCTAACCTCGTGAGGTGGCCGGCGACCAGCACGAGGACGAGAGCGAGCAGGACGGCGCCGAGCAGGGAACGCTGGCGGTCCGCCGCGGCCTGGCCATCCCGCTGCGCGAGATCTCCTGGCGGGCCACCACCTCAGGTGGGCCCGGCGGCCAGCACGCCAACCGCACGCTCAGCCGGGTCGAGGTGGAGTTCGACGTCGAACAATCAGGTGTGCTCGGGCCGCGTCAACGGGCCCGCCTGCTCGAGCGCATCGGTCCGGTGGTCCGGGCCAGTGCCAGCGACTCGCGCTCCCAGGCGCGCAACCGCCAGCTGGCGCTGCAACGGCTGGCCGAGCGCATCGATCGCGCCCTACAAATCGATCCCGACCGCCGACCCACCAGGCCGACCAAAGCCTCGAAGGTGCGCCGGGTCGAGGCCAAGCGTCGACGTTCGCAGACCAAACGCCAGCGCCAAGCGCCCGGCGCCGACGACTAAAAGGCGAGATGGGTTTTGCCTGACCGAGGAGCCTGGGTCGGGCGAGGAGGGGGCAGTTTCTTGCGGGCCAAGCCCAATTCATGTTGTGGGGCTCGCGCACAGTTGGCGCGGACACCATATGTAGTGCCGTGACCTCAGGCGGCAGCTACTGGCCGCAATCAACCGCAATCGACAACGCGCCGCAGAGCGAGGACATGGTCGAGGGTGTCGCTCGGCCGACTTGGCGCACCAGTCGATCCCGGGCGACCAACTGCAGGTTGTCGACGTTGGCGACAGGGGCCCGCCTGATGCCGTCTGGCGCGCCGACCGCGACTTCGGTCGAGACGCCACGCACCGTCGAAGTGACCGGTGCGACCAGCACGGCATTGAGCAGGCGCCCCATCGGGTCGCGTGTCATCACGACCACGGGGCGAATCTTGTCGAGCTCGGCCAACCACACGTCCCCTCGCCTGGGAGCCGGCGTCATCGCGAACTGTCCTCAGCGTAGAGATGCTCCCAGTCCGTGTCGTCGGCCAAGCCGGTCGTGTCACCCAGCAGTGCCAGTTCGACCTCGGCGGCTGTTGGCGATGAACCTTGGTAAGCAGCAATGTCGGCCCGCAGCCGCTCAGCACGGATGAGGTGGTCGAGTGCCAGGTCGATCACCTCGGACGTCGATCGGGCCCCACTGACCTCGAGTGCCAGAGCCGCCTTGGCTCGGTCGATGGTGATGGTGGCCTTCTCTTTCGCCATACTATTCATACTACCGGATGGTGGTATACGGAACGAGCGCAGGTGAATCCGTGAAATCAGCCTGCCCCGGGCCTGCCCGCCTGACCCGGGTTACCCGCCGATCAGTGGGCGAAAGCGAAGTGGGCCAGCGCCGGGGCCAGACCCAAATCGAGCAAGCCGATCAGCTCGGAGTCCTCGTCGGCCCGGGGTCCTCGCAGCGCGGTGAGGGTGGCGTAGCCGCCGGCAATCAGCGCGGCGTCCTCGGTGGCCTCGCTCAGGTCACGGTCCTCGGGCCGGGGGAACGGCGTGCCCACGGTAAGCAGGATCTCGCCCCGTTCGGCCCCGCCGACCCCTTCGATCATCGACTGGCCGGCTTCAGCCGCGGCGGGTCCTTCGCGCTCAGCGGGGTCCGGCTCCTCCCACCCGCTACCCCGGGCCGCCTTGATCAAGCCTTCGCCACTGACCCGGGCCCAGCGCACGCCGCGGATCTCGCTGATCGGGAGGGCCGGCACGTTCAGGTTGAGGACGGTGCGCACCGGTGCCGCGGCCAGCGGGGCGATCATCGACACGGCCAGATCGGCCGCCGATTCCCACGGATCGGGGTTGGCCCCGACCCGCAGCGACACCGCCAAAGCCGAGATCCCGAGCTGGGAGGCGGTCAGCGCCGCGCCCACCGTCCCCGAGTGCAGGACCGAGCGGCCCACGTTCACCCCGTGGTTGATGCCCGAGAGCACCAGGTCCGGTTTGGCCCCGACCGCGCCGAGCGCCCCCACGATCACCGACAGCGCCGGCGAGGCCCCCAGCCCGAAGGCCTCCACGTTTTCGGCACCGACCACCCGGGCCCGCCGGTAGCCGATGACGGTGCGATCGGCCACGTGTCCCACCGCGGCGCCGGCGCCGCTGAAGTTGGAGTCGGGCGCCACCACCACGATCTGGTGCTCGATGCCCTCGGCGGCCTCTTTTTCCTGCCAGGCAACAAGAGCCCTGGTCAGTGCGGCTAAACCCGGCGCATCGACCCCGTCGTCGTTGGTGACCAAGATCCTCACGTCCTCTGACCCTACCGGCCAGCTTCGGCGGCCCCGGGCAGGCCAGGCGCCAGGCCACCGAGTTGTCATCGACTGTTCGTCCCGCCGTCACCGGGGGTCACCGGGGGACCCTCACCCAACCCCACGCCGCCGTCTGCTTCAATTCAGGCGCCATGCCCTCCCGTGCCCCTCGAATCTCGGTCGCCTCGCCGACCGGGCAGCAGTGGCGCATCGGGCACGGTCGCCAAGATGTGGTGGTCTGCGAGGTGGGGGCCACCCTGCGCTCCTACACCGTCGGCAGCACCGCCGTCCTTGACGGCTTCGGCCCTGACCAGTGGTCCCACAGCGGGCGGGGCCAGGTCCTCGCCCCCTGGCCCAACCGGCTGGCCGACGGCCGCTACGAGTTCAACGGGGTGTCGGCCCAGGCCGCCCTCGATGAGCCCGAGCGCCGCAACGCCATCCACGGCCTGGTGCGCTGGCTGCCCTGGACCCTGCAGACCCGGCACCAGAACCAGCTCTCCTTGCGTCTCCAGCTGCACCCCTCGCCGGGCTACCCCTTCTCGCTGCTGCTCGAGCTCGAGTACCACGTCGGCCGGGACGGTCTCACCGTCACCACCACGGCCCAGTCGACCGACGACGGGCCGGTGCCGTTCGGCCTCGGCTTCCACCCCTATCTCACCGCCGGACCCGAAACGGTGGACGGCGCCATCTTGGCCCTGCCGGCCCACGACGTCCTCGACCTCGATGACCGTGGCCTGCCCACCGGCAACCTCAAGCCGGTGGCGGGCACCGAGTACGACTTCACCACCGCCCGCTTCGTGGGACCGACCGCCCTCGATACCGCCTTCACCACGCTCGACCGCGATGGCGCCGGCCGGGCCTGGGCCAGCCTGGACGTGCCGGGCGGGGCCAGCGGGGCCGCCCTCTGGGTCGACCCGGGCTTTCCGTATCTGATGGTGTACACCGGCGACACTCTGGGCGAGCTGACCCGTCGGCGCCGGGCCGTGGCCATCGAACCCATGACCTGCCCGCCCAACGCCCTGCGCAGCGGGAAGGATCTCCTCACCCTCGAGCCCGAGCGGCCGTGGACGGCCAGCTGGGGCATCGAACCCCGCTAGCAACGAGCCGCTAGACAGGGCCCATGCCCACATCACTGGCCGGCCAGGTCGCCCTCGTCACGGGATCCTCCAGCGGCATCGGGGCCGCCACCGCCCGCGCCTTCGCCGAAGCCGGCGCCGGCGTCCTGGTCAACTCGGCCACCTCGGTCGAAGCCGGTCAGGCCGTGGCCGCTGCGCTGCCCGATGCGCTCTACGTCCAGGGCGACATCACCGACGAGGGCGCGCCGGCCCGGCTGGTGGCGGCCGCCCTGGATCGCTGGGGCCGGCTCGACTACTTGATCAACAATGCGGGGACCACCGCAGTGATCCCACACCACGACCTCGAGGCGGCCACCATCGACGTGTGGCGGCGGATCTTCGAGGTCAACGTGTTCGGCACCTGGACCATGTCGCTGGCAGCCATTGAGGCCCTGCGCCAGTCGAACGGGGCCATCGTCAACGTGTCCTCGGTGGCCGGGGTGCGCCCCACCGGCTCGTCCATCCCGTACGCGGCGAGTAAGGCCGCCCTCAACCACCTGACCGACCTGCTGGCCAAGGTGGTGGGACCCGAAATCCGGGTGAACGCGGTGGCACCGGGCCTGGTCGACACTCCCTGGACCGCCGACTGGGACGTGGTGCGCCAGTTCGTGTCGCAGGTGGCACCACTCAAGCGCACCGGCCAGCCCGAGGACGTGGCCGAGGTGATCCTCTCGCTGGCCACCGCGTCGTATGTGACCGGCCAGGTTGTGCTGGTCGACGGCGGTCTTTCCATCGCCACCTGAACCGACCGGTTTGCCATCCCGGGCGGCGTGGCAAAGTGCAGAAATGCGTTTCGTCGTCTTCGGGGCCGGGGCCATCGGTGGTGCAGTGGGGGCCCGCCTCGATCAGTCGGGGGCCGAGGTCACCCTCATCGCCCGGGGTGCCCATGCCGAGGCCTTGCGGCGCGGCCTGATCCTCGAAGCACCCGAGGAGTCGGTGACGTTGCACATCCCGGTGGTCACCGACGTCCGTGACCTCACCTGGACCGATGACACCGTGGTGCTGCTCTCGGTCAAGGGTCAGGACACCGACGGCGCCATGGCCCAGCTCGTGACCGTGGCCCCACCGGACACCGCGGTGGTCTGCATGCAGAACGGCGTGGAGAACGAACGTCGGGTACTGCGGCACTTTCCCAATACTTACGGCCTCTGCGTGATGTGTCCGGCCACCCACCTCAAGCCAGGGGTGATCCAGCTGCACTCGGCACCGGTGAGCGGCCTGCTGGACCTGGGTCGTTACCCGAACGGTCTCGACGATGTCGGCCGGGACATTGCGGCCGCCTTGGACGCCACGGCGTTCCAGTCCATCGCCCGACCCGACATCATGCGCTGGAAGTACCGCAAGCTGCTCATGAACCTGGCCAACGCGGTCGAAGCGCTCTGCGGTCCTTCGGCCCGGGGTAGCAGGGTGGCCCGGGAGGCGCAACGCGAAGGCAAGGAGGCGCTGGCTGCCGCCGGTATCGATGTGGTCAGTAGCGAGACCGACCGTGAGCGGCGCGGCGACTACCTGCAGTTACGCAATACCGACTCGGGGGAGTGGGGCGGCGGTTCGAGCTGGCAGAGCCTGGCCCGGGGCACCGGGTCGATCGAGGCTGAGTTCCTGAACGGGGAGATCGTGCTCGAGGCGGCCCTGCACGGGCTGAGCGCGCCGGTCAATGCGCTGCTGGAGCGGCTGGCCCTGCAAGTGGCTCTCGAGGGCAATGGTCCTGGGTCGATGACGATCGAGGAGTTGAGCGCACTGGCGGGGGTGCCTAGTGAACAGTGACACGGTGGCCCCATTTGGACCGGCCGGTGGTCGTGAGCTTCCCGCCCAGGCCATGGCCGAGGCATCCATCGGCCATGTGCGCGGACACCTCGAGCCCGTCCGGGCGGCCGCCGCGGGGAGCTAGTCGACTTAGTCGGCGTGGAGCGCGGCGCGCACCTCGTCCGCCGCGCTGGGTGCCGGACCGCCGGCGTCGATCCGCACCTGGTGCACCGTTCCCGTGAAGTCAGCTGGAGGGGTGTAGTCCTCGGACACCGGGAACCCGCTGTCGTGGCTAAGGCGCAGGCCGGCGCCTCCGTGCTGGAGCGCCATCGGGAGCATCCCTTCCACCTCAATGTGGTGCACCGGCGAACCGTCTATCAGGAGTTCCATGGTGCCCGGTCCGCCGCCGGCATCGAGCGCGTACGTCACGGCCAGTTCGTGCCGGCCGGCCTCCAGTCGCGAGGGTGCCGCCAGCTCCAGCACGTCGTATGAGCGGGCGAAGGTGAAGCGCACCGCGCCACGCGTGAGATAGAGCGCGTAGCCGCCGAACCAGTCTCCGAGGGCGAGGACTACTCCATCGGCGTCGTCGTCAGCTTCGATATCGGCCGTGATGCGGAAGCCGCCCCACAGGAGGGGGACCGACTCGTCGTGCACCGGACCAGCCCCGGGACGGAAGATGCGCGATGGCCCGGGCGGGTAGGGCGGGGGGATGAAGCCGGCAAAACGGTCGGTCAAGCCGTCGGAGATCGGGAGGACCTGGTTCCGATCTGCTTCCCTGGTCCAGCGCTCGATCATTTGAGCCAAACGATCCGGCTCGGACTCCGCACGATCGATGGCCTCCGAGAAGTCCTCGTCGAGGTGATAGAGCTCCCAACGGTCTTCCTCGAAGTTGCGGCTGCCGATAGCCAGTTCCTCTTCGTCGAGTACCCCACTGCTGATGTGATTGGTCGTCGCCTTCCAGCCGGCATGGTAGATCGACCGTGAGCCCAGCATCTCGAAGTACTGGGTCTCGTGCACCTCGCCGGACTCGGGGTCGGACAGCGTGGCGAGCAGGCTGGTGCCGTCGACACGCTGCTGGCGGACGCCGTCCACTTCGTCGGGCATTTCGAGCCCGATCGCCTCCATGATGGTGGGGGCCAGGTCGATGACATGGCTGAACTGGGGACGGGCCCGCCCGGGCTCCGCGATGCGTCCCGGCCAATGGACGATGAGGGGTGTCCTGGTGCCGCCGAGGAAGGTGTAGCGCTTCCAGAGCTTGTAGGGCGTGTTGCCGGCCCATGCCCAGGCCCACGAGTAGTGGTTGTAGGTGCGGAAGCCGCCCCAGTCGTCGTAGTGGGCCAGGTTGTCTTCCAGCGACTCGTGCACGTGGGCGGTGAAGCGCATTTCGTTGACGCTGCCGTCCTTGCCCCCCTCGGCGCTGGCGCCGTTGTCGGAGAACACCATGATGATGGTGTTGTCGAGCAAGCCCCCGGTCTCGAGGGCGCTCACCACCCGGCCGATCTGGGCATCGGTGTGAGTGAGGAAGCCGGCGAAAACCTCTTGCTGACGGGCGTGCATCCGCTTCTCGTCGGTGCTGAGGTCGCCCCAGGCTTGCACCCAGGTCGGGCGCTCGGTCAGTTGCGTCGTCGGGGGGAGGAGGCCGCTCGCCAGCTGGCGATCGAAGGTCTGCTGGCGCCAGGCGTCCCAGCCCTGGTCGAAGGTGCCGCGGTAGGGCTCCACCCATTCGGGCGCCACATGGTGTGGCGCATGCATGGCGCCCAGCGCGAAGTACAAGAAGAACGGCTTGCCGGCCGCCGCCTGCTGCTGGTCCTGGACCATACCGATGGCCTGGTCAGCCAGATCTTCGGTCAGGTGGTAACCCTCTTCGGGACGGCGCGGCGCCTCGATGTAGTGGTTGTCGCAGACCAGGGTCGGGGCCCAGTGGTTGGCATCACCTTGGAGGAACCCGTAGTGGCGTTCGAACCCGACGCCGAGCGGCCAGGTGTCGAAAGGGCCAGCGGCCGACCGGTGCCAGCGCGGCGTGAGGTGCCACTTGCCCACCGCCAATGTGGAGTAGCCGGCATCGCGCAGCAGACGGGGCAGGGCGGCCGCGGTCTTGGGCAGCCGGGCGTGGTAGCCGGGGTAGCCGAGAGGGATGTCGGAAAGGAAGCCCATGCCGACGGCGTGGTGGTTGCGCCCGGTGAAGAAGGAGGCGCGGGTCGGCGAGCACAGCGAGGTCACGTGAAAACGGCTGTAGGGCGCACCGTCGTGAGCCAGCCGGTCCAGATGCGGGGTGGCGATGTCAGAGCCGAAGGCGCCCAGGTGTCCAAACCCGGTGTCGTCGAGCACGATGGCGACCACGTTGGGCGCACCGGCCGGCGGTTTGGGATCGTGGGGAAAGCGGGGGATGGAGTCCCGGGCGGTGAAGCCGATCTGCTGTGGACTGTCGTGCTCGCTCATGTGGAGGCGGGCCGGGGCGCTGTCAGAGGTATTGCCATGGGCCGAAGTTAGACGGCCGATCGGCTAGGTCGCCTATGCCCGGCCGGAACGTCCTCGAGATCGTCCAACACTCGGTAACGGCCCAGCTACTGACGAACCGTCGCGTAGTCTCGCCCTGTCATGCGGAGGCGGCGGCATCGTGGTCCGAGTCCTTGGACCTTTTGTGGGGTGCTGGTGGTGCTCATCATGGTCCTGGCCGCCGTCCAATTGCTCCGCGGGGTGCCGACCCAGCGCATCTCGTACGCCGCCACCATCACGGTCACTGTGCCGGGGAGTGATGCCCTGCCTTGGCCCAGTTCGGGCGAGGCTGCGGTCAGCCTCGGAGGTAACTCGATCGTCCGTACGGCCGGGTTGCAGCGACCGGTCCCCATCGCCAGCCTGGCCAAGATGATGACGGCGCTCATCGTCCTGCGCGATCACCCATTGACCGCCCAAGACGACGGGCCGAACATCGCCATCACCCCGGCCGATGTGACCACCTACCAGCAGGATGTGGCGGCCGAGGACTCGGTGCTGCCGGTCCAGGCGGGAGAGGTGCTGACCGAACGACAGGCTCTCGAAGGTCTCCTTCTGCCCTCGGCCGACAACGTCGCCGACGTGCTGGCGGACTGGGACGCCGGGAGCGTGTCGGACTTTCTCACCAAGATGAACGACACGGCCAAGGCGCTCGGCATGACCGAGACCACCTACACCGATCCCTCGGGGCTGGCCGCCACCACGGTCAGCACGGCGCTGGACCAGCTGCGCATCGAGACGGCGGCCATGGCCAATCCGGTGTTTGCCACGATCGTGTCCCTGCCGAGCGCCACCTTCCCGGTGGGCGGCACCTTGGAGAACTACGACTTCGATGTCGGCCACGACGGGATCATCGGGGTGAAGACGGGGTCGGACTCCGCCGCCCAGGGATGCTGGGCCTTCGCGGCGAACCGCCAGATCGGCGGGTCGATGCGCCCGGTCTACGGAGTGGTGCTGGGAATCCCGAGCACCAGTCTGGGTCTGCTCGAGCCGGCGTTGTCGGCCGGGCTGGCCCTGGCCAACGCCATACCCGGCACGATCCGCGACCAGGTGGTGCTGCCGGCGGGGACGGTGGTAGGTCACGTCGTCGCGCCCTGGCGCTCGCCGGTGGCGCTGCGCACGACGAAGGCGGTGTCGGGTCTGGTGCTGGCCGGCCAGACCATCACCGTGCACGTGACCGCGACGGCGCCGAGCGGGAAGACGGTGCGCAGCGGGATCGTGGTGGGTTCGGTGTCCTCGATGCAGGTGAGCGGTACCAGCGGGTCGAGTGTGGTGACCTCGACCAGTGGCGGTGGCCCTTCGCTGTGGTGGCGCCTGACTCGTCTCTGAGTTGTCCGACTACAGCAGGGACACTTGAATCAGATCACCAACCGGTGCCGGCGATGATGATCCCGTTCAACTTGGTGCCCGCCATCGACCCGTCGTTGGGTGCGTCACCGAAGTCGTAGACGTCGCCCAAGGTGGTGGCCACCCAGTAGCCGTCCCCGTCGGAGGTCGAGAAGATGGCCGAGGCGTAGTCG
>DASXFC010000032.1:0-172360 GCA_036489775.1 Acidimicrobiales bacterium
GCCCAAAGTTCCGGGCCACCGGCCGCCGCCGCAGATCGGATCGAGGAGCGGGCTCGGTCGGCTGATTCGCCACCCGGCGGCGACTGCCTCCAGTCGTTCCTCGATCACCCCGAGCTCCCATGGTGCAGAGGAACGGTCGGCGGCGAATGGGGCTAGCACCACCCCTGACTTCTCGGGGTAGCTCCATTGAAGTCCGCCTCGCTGATCGGCAGCATGAGAGGTGCGGCAGGTGCCCAAACGAGGCGCAAACCCTCGGAATCCTGAAGTCCCAGGTCAGGGCCCCTGGACCGCCTCTTTTTTATCCAGTACAATACTCAGTATGCTACGAGGTGGAGGGGACCCATGAGCGTCAAGCACGCGCTGTTGGCCCTGCTCAGCGAGGGTCCCAAGTACGGGCTCCAACTGCGGCAGGAGTTCGAGGCTCGTACCGGTGAGGTCTGGCCCCTCAACGTGGGCCAGGTGTACACGACGCTCCAACGCCTCGAGCGTGACGGTCTGGTCGAAGCCGACGACAGCGCCGACGAGGGACCCCAGAAGGGGTTCCGGATCACGGCCGAGGGCCAGGACGAGCTCGACGAGTGGCTGCGGACGCCGCCCGACCTGAGTTCGCCGCCCCGCGACGAGTTGGTCATGAAGGTGCTGGTGGCCATGCGGGTGCCGGGGGTGGACGTGCATGAGGTGATCCAGGCCCACCGGCGCTACCTGGTGGAGCTCATGCAGCAGTGGACGCGCCTGAAGGAGGACGAGGCCCGCTTCGACCTCAGTTTTGCGTTGGTGGTCGACGCCGAGCTGTACCGCCTCGACTCGGTGGTGCGCTGGCTTGACGCCGCCGACGGCCGCCTCAAGCGCGCCGAATTCGATGCCCCGCCGGCCACTGCGCCGGCCCTACCCAAGATGAGAAAGCGAGTGGAGGCCCCACGATGAGCTACCTCGAAATGCAACACCTCTCGAAGATCTACGGCGAAGGAGAGTCCGAAGTCCACGCGCTGCGGGACATCAACCTGTCGGTGGATCCTGGTGCGCTCATCGCTGTGATGGGCCCGAGTGGCTCGGGGAAGTCGACGCTGTTGACCATCGCCGGCAGCCTCGAGGACGCCTCCAACGGCGAGGTGTACGTGGCCGGGATTGGGCTGTCGCGTATGTCGCGCGACGCCAAGGCCCGGTTGCGGCGCCGCTCCATCGGTTTCGTCTTCCAGGATTTCAACTTGCTGCCGGGACTGACGGCGGCGGAGAACGTGGCGTTGCCGTTGGAGCTCGACGGGCTGTCGGCCCGCAAGGCCCGTGCCGTCGGCATGGACGCGCTGGAGGAGCTGGGCCTGGCCGACCGGGCCGAGCACTTCCCCGACCAGCTCTCCGGTGGCGAGCGCCAGCGGGTCTCGATCGCCCGGGCCGTGGTGGGCGAGCGCAAGCTGCTGCTGGCCGACGAGCCCTCGGGCGCCCTCGACTCGGCCAACGGTGAGGCGGTCATGCGCCTGGTGCTGGCGGCTTGCCGGCGTGGGGTGGCCGCGGTGGTGGTCACGCACGACGCGCAGCTGGCATCGTGGGCCGACCGGGTTCTCTTCATCCGGGACGGGCAGATGGTGGACCAGACCAGCGGTGGCGCCGGGCCCGAGTCCCTGCTCACCTCGAGCGCACCCGCACCGTCATGACCGGCACCGCCACCTCTAGCGCCACCGCCACCTCTAGCGCCACCTCCACCTTGGAACGGCCGCCGTCCCCGGTGACGGCGCCGGCCGGATCAGACTCGGGTGGCGTGGCTGCCCGACGGGCCGTCATGCGCTGGGCCTGGCGGCTCTTCCGCCGTGAATGGCGCCAGCAGTTCCTGATCCTGAGTCTCATTGTGGTGGCGACGGCAGCTGTCATTGTCGGGGCAGCCACTTCGACCAATTCGCCGCAGGCCAAGAACTTCGGCTTCGGGAGCGCCCGTTACTCGGCCAGCTTCACCGCCAGCACTGCCCCCGCCATGGTGACGACCCTCGGCACGCTCGAACACGAACTCGGCCAGATCGACGTCATCGAGAACCAGTCGGTGCCGGTGCCGGGCACCCTCGACACATTCGACTTGCGGGCCCAGGATCCGACGGGACCGTTCGGCGGACCCATGCTGAACTCGGTTTCGGGCCACTACCCGGCCGCCAACTCGGATCAGATGGCGGTGACGGCCGGTGTGGCCAGTGACTTCCACCTCCGGGTCGGCGACACCTGGCACGAGGACGGCAAGACCTGGCAGATCGTGGGCACGGTGGAGAACCCGCAGAGCCTGCTCGACGAGTTCGCCCTAGTGGCGCCCGGTCAGCTGCCGGTGCACGCCGGCACCTCGGTGACGGCGTTGTTCGATCGGACCCCGCCGAAGGGGGCGACACCGCACGGCGTGCAGTACGCCAGCGAGGCCGACGCCCTGAACACCAACAGCAACATCATCGATCCGGCCACCATCACGCTGGCTCTGGCCACACTGGGCATGCTGCTGATCGGCCTGGTGGGGATCGCCGGCTTCACCGTCCTGGCCCAGCGCCGCCTGCGATCCATCGGCATGCTCGAGGCGCTTGGCGCCACTGACAAGCACGTTCGAATGGTGGTGCGCACCAATGGCGCCGTGGTCGGCGTGGTCGGTGCCATCTTGGGCGGGCTGGTCGGCTTCGGGTTGTGGGCGGCGTACCGTTCTCACCTCGAGCAGAGCTCGCACCACCTGATCGGGCTCTTCCAGCTGCCCTGGACCGTGGTCGCTGTCGCCCTCGTGTTGGCCATGGTCACGCCCTACCTGGCGGCCATGCGACCGGCCCGGGCGGTGACCCGTGTGCCCGTGGTCACCGCACTCTCGGGTCGCCCGGCCCCTCCCAAGCAGGTCACCCGCTCGGTCGTGCCCGGGATCGTCGTCATGGTGATCTCGTTCTTCCTGCTCGGCGCGGCCGGGGCGACGGGCAAGAACGGAGGCGGCACGCTCCCGCTGCTGCTGGGCTTCGTGACCTTGATCGTCGGGGTGGCGCTCATGGCCCCCACCTTCATCGTGGCGCTGGCTGCGCTGTGCCGTCGGACCCCCCTGGCCATCCGCCTGTCCGTGCGTGACCTGGCCCGGTTCCGGTCCCGCTCGAGCTCGTCGTTGGCCGCCATCAGCATTGGCGTTCTGGTCGCCGTGATGATTTGCGTGATCGCGAGCGCCCGCTACGCCAATGTCCTCGACTATGCCGGACCGAACCTGTCCTCCAACCAATTGCTGGTGTACGCGCCGCCGCCCCCGCCCGGGCCGAACACACAGATCATCACCCCTGGTCAGAAACCGAAGAAGGCGAGTGCCAGCAGCGCAACGGTCACCCCGAGCGCGGCCACGCTGGCGGCCGACATCTCCACCATGGCCAGATCGCTGGGGACGCACAACGTGCTCTCGCTCGAGACGGCCACTGCAAACCTCGAGCAGGCCCGCAGCGGGTCCAACAACTTCAATGGTGCGATCTACGTGGCCACCCCGGCGTTGCTCAAGGCCTATGGCATCACCAGCCACGACTACAGCGCCAATGCGGACATCCTGACGGCCCGGCCGGGCCTCTCCGGCGAACCGAACATGGTGCTGACCAACAGTGGCGGGTTTGGCCCAGGGCCGAACGGATCCACGGGGAACTCGCTGTCGGCCTGTACGCCGGCCCATGGATGCATCCAGCCGGTCATCGACGAAGTGAGCCAACTCCCCACCGGCGTGTCGGCCCCAAACACCTTGGTGACCGAGCGCGCCCTGACCATTTTGGGGGTCAAGAACACGTTGAGCCTGAGCGGCTGGCTCATCGCCACCCCCAATGCGCTGACGGCCTCGCAGATCAGCGAAGTCAAGTCGACGGCGGCCGCTGACGGCTTGAGCATCGAGACGAAGAACGACGAGCCAAGTTCGTGGCAGGTGGTCGACTGGGCCACCGTCGCCGGCATCGCGCTAGCCCTGGCCGTGCTGGCCATGACCATCGGCCTGCTGCGCAGCGAAACGGCCAGCGACCTGCGCACGCTGGCGGCCACGGGCGCCAGCAGCCTCAAGCGACGGGCCATCACGGCGTCAACGGCCGGTTCGATGGCCGTGCTCGGCGCGCTGCTCGGGACGGTGGCGGGCTACCTGGCCTGCGCCGCGTTCTTCCGGACGAGCAACCTGGCTGGGCAGAGCATGTGGACCAACCTGTCGGCGGTGCCCGCCACCAACCTGCTGATCATTTTGGTGGGGATGCCCCTGGTGGCGACGCTGGGCGGGTGGATCTTCGCGGGACGGCAGCCACCCATGGTGAGCCGCCAGCCGATCGACTGAGCCGAGCCGAGCCGAGCCGAGCCGAGCCGGACGCCATGACTTCTTCTCGGGCCAACCTGACCGAGGTCGACCGGCCTGACCTCCCGGCCGGCCGGGACCTGGCCGCGCTGCGCTGGACGGTGCACCTCGGTCTGCTGCTCACCTTGGGCGGCGCGCTGTTCGTCCTGCTCGAGGACCGCCAGAGCGTCGCTCTGCACGTGATCCTCGGCCTGGCTTTCGCTGGCTTCGTGGTCACGCACTTGGTCCAGCGTCGTCGCACCGTGCGCCGCCTGGCGGGATCCCTGGTCCGAGTGCGGACGTTCTACAAGCGGCGAGGGCGCATGGCCATGGCCGACCTCCTGCTCGCCCTGGCCACCATCGATGTGGTCGTGTCGGGGACCGTCGACGGTTTGAGCGGGCATCAGACCCCGTTGCCGCTCAGCGCCATCGGGGTCCATACCTACCTGGGCTGGCACACCGCGTCCTGCCTCCTGCTGTTGGCCTGCGTGGTGCCGCACGTGCTGCGCCGCCGCAACCGCCTGCGCAGTTCGCACGTCCGCTGAGCCGTCTGAGTCTGAGTCTGAGTCTGAGTCTGAGCAGGAGCGGGCGGCGCCGATAGGGTGGCGTCATGGCCGAGGAAGGCGACCGCGTCGTTACCGCAGCCGGACACGAAGTCAAGGTGACCAACGTCGACAAGGTGTACTTCCCCGCCATCGAGGCCACCAAGGGCGACCTGGTGCAGTACTACCTCGATGTCAGCGAGGCCTTGATGAACACCGCCGGCGACCGCCCGGCCCTGCTGCAGCGCTTCCCGCATGGCGCTACCGGCAAGTCCTTCTTCCAGAAACGGGTACCGGACAACGCGCCGTCATGGTTGGCCACCACGATCGTGACCACGCCCAACGGCACCACCTCGAATGCGCTGGTGGTGGCCGACATCGCCCACGTGGTGTGGGCGGTCAATCTCGGCTGCCTGGGTCTGCACCTCTGGCCGTATCGGGCCAGCGATCCCGATCACGCCGACGAACTGCGCATCGACCTCGATCCCCAACCCGGCGTGGGTTTCGAAGAGGTACGGGCCGTCGGTTTCCTGTGCCGGGACCTGCTGCGAGAGCTCGGACTCGAGGGCTACCCCAAGACCACCGGGAACCGGGGCCTGCACATCTATCTCCACTTGCGGCCCGAGTGGGATTCAACGGCGGTCCGGTCAGGCGCGGTGGCGCTGGCCCGCGAGCTCGAACGCCGCCACCCCGATCTGGTCACCGCCAACTGGTGGAAGGAGGAGCGGGGCGAGCGCGTCTTCGTCGACTTCAACCAGAACGCCCCGCACAAGACAGTGTTCGCCGCCTGGTTCGCCCGGCCCCGCACCGGGGGCCAGGTCTCCACGCCGCTGTCGTGGGACGAGCTCGATTCGGTGGTGCCCGACGACCTGACCATCCGCACCGTGCCGGCCCGCCTGCGCGAGCACGGTGACCCGTGGGCCGAGATCGCCGCCCACCCTCAGTCGCTCGAACCGCTGCTCGAGTTGGTGGCGCGGGACAAGGCGGCCGGGCTGCACGACGCGCCGTGGCCGCCCGAGTACCCCAAGGCGCCGGACGAGCCCACCCGGGTGGCCCCCAGCCGGGCCAAGAAGGACTCGGAGTCATAGGTGGATCCTGTCTTCGCGCTGAAGCGCATCTCCTTCCTCCTCGAGCGCAGCGGTGCCGACACGTACAAAGTGCGGGCCTTTCGCCACGCGGCCACCGCGATCGAGTCGATGCCGCCCGAAGAGCTGGCCGCACTCCATGAGCGGCGGGCCCTGCAGAGCATCAACGGCGTGGGCAAGTCCACCGCGCAAGCCATCGCCGAAGCGCTGGCCGGCGAGACCCCGGCCTATTTAGCCAAGTTGGAAGCCGAACCGGCTCCCATTGAATTGAATGCGGCGGCGCAGAACTTGCTCGACCAGCTGCAAGGCGACTGCCATTCGCACTCGGACTGGTCCGACGGCGGCAGCCCGATCCTCGAAATGGCCGAGACGGCGCGCGACCTGGGTCGTCGCTACCTGGTGCTGACCGATCACAGCGCCCGGCTCACCGTGGCCCATGGACTCAACGCCGAGCGCTTGCGCCAGCAGCTCGACGTGGTGGCCGAGTTGAACGAGCAGCTGACACCATTTCGCATTCTGACCGGGATCGAGGTGGACATCCTCGAAGACGGCCGCCTCGATCAGGAAGAAGAGCTGCTGGCCCGGCTCGACGTGGTGGTGGCCAGCGTGCACAGCAAGTTGCGCATGGGCCGGGCCGAAATGACGAGGCGAATGCTGGCGGCCATCGAGAGCCCGTACACCGACATCCTGGGTCACTGCACCGGACGGCTCATCACCGGCAAGGGACGGCCCCAGTCCGATTTCGATGCCGATGCCGTGTTCGTCGCCTGCGCCCGCACCGCGACCGCGGTGGAGATCAACTCGCGCCCCGAACGACAGGACCCACCTGAGGACCTGTTGCGCCGGGCCATCGGGGCGGGCTGCTTGGTGTCGATCGACACCGATGCCCATGCGCCGGGGCAGCTGGAGTGGCTGGGGCGTGGCTGCGCCAACGCGGTGGCGGCCGAAGTCCCGACCGATCGGGTGGTCAATCGCTGGGACGCCGACGACCTCATTGCCTGGGCGGCGACCCACGCGGCCTGAGCCTGAGACGGCCCGGCGGCCGCTCGCTACCATCGCCCGATGACCCTCCCCGTGCCCTCACCGGTTTCGCCCATGCTGGCCAAGCTGGTGCGCGAGCTGCCGGAGCAGCCGGGCATGCTCTACGAGCCAAAGTGGGACGGTTTCCGCTGCATTGTCTTCCGCGACGGTGACGACGTCGAGCTGGGGAGTCGCAACGAGAAGCCGCTGACCCGGTACTTCCCCGAGTTGCTCGAGCCCATCCGCCAGCAGCTGCCCGAACAGTGCGTGCTCGACGGGGAGATCGTCCTGGTCACCGACGACGGCCTTGACTTCGATGCGTTGTCGAACCGGATCCACCCGGCGGCGTCCCGGGTGACCATGCTGGCCGAGACCACACCGGCCTCCTTCGTTGCCTTTGATGTCCTGGCGGTAGGCGACCGCGACCTGCGCTCGGCACCGTTTGCCGAGCGGCGGCGTGAGCTCGAGCGGATTCTGAAGAACGCCAAGCCGCCCATCCACCTGACCCCGACCACCGAAGACCCGGTGGTGGCGGCTGACTGGTTCGCCCGCTTCGAAGGGGCCGGGCTCGACGGCGTCATCGCCAAACCAGGGGAGGTGGCTTACCTGCCAGGGAAGCGGGCCATGCTCAAGGTCAAGCACCAGCGCACGGCCGACTGCGTGGTGGCTGGGTTTCGTTGGCACAAGGAAGGCGGCATCGTCGGCTCGCTCTTGCTTGGTCTTTTCGACGACAAGGGCACGCTGCACCACGTCGGCATCACCTCGAGTTTCACGGCGGCCCGACGCCGGGAACTGGTGGACGAGATGGCGCCCTACCGCGACGATGCCGCGACCAACCACCCGTGGATCCGAGATGGTGGACCAGCCAGCCGCGTACCCGGCGGCATCAGTCGATGGAGCGCGGGCAAGGATCTGTCATGGGAACCCCTCCGCCCTGAGCAAGTGGTGGAAGTGGCCTACGACCACTTGCAAGAGGCGCGCTTCCGTCATGCCACCACGTTCCAACGGTGGCGGCCGGACCGCAGCCCCGACTCGTGCACCTATGACCAACTCGACACCCCCGTGCCGGCCGAACTCTCCGAAGTGTTCGGCGCCGGCCGCTGATGCGCTTCACCAATCCGCAGACGCTCTGACGCGCCAGGCGTATTCGATCACGATGTTTTAACCGTCCGTTAGCGGGCTGCATGAAGACATCCGCGATGGGTAAGCAACAGGCGGCGACGGCGGTCATCGAAAGGTCTGCGAACCCGTGCTCTTCAGTGTCTTCGTCGTGTGCGCAGTAGCGCTCGCCATCGGTACCGGACTGCTGATTGCTTTCGGTCGGCACGTCCGATTCCATTCGAGCATCGTCGCGATCCTGGTGTCGGCCGCCGTGTACTTCTGTGCCGGGTGGATCGCGGCCGAGGTGTGGTCGCTGCCGGCGCACCCGGTGGAAGTGGCCGAGGTCTACGGACTCGCGATCACCGTGCTGGTGATTGCGCTGCGCCGGGTCTGGAACCCGGTCGGCCATGTCTTCATGGGGTCGTTCCTGGCCGCGGCCCTGGCCTACCTGGGGTTCGCTGGCGCCATCACCGTGGGTGGGCATCTGTCGCTGCTGGGCGCCCTGGCCTCTGAGCTGCTGTTCCTGCTTGAATTCTTGGCCCTGCTCTTCTCGACTTCGTTCGCCTTCGAGACGTGCGACGTGCTGTGCCGGGTCCGGCACTCCCGCGACTTCCCCGACCCTGACCCGACCTACCAACCCATGGTGTCGTTGCACATCGCCGCTTACAACGAGCCGCCCGACATGCTGATCGAGACCATCCGTACGGCCGAGCGACTCGATTACCCGAACTTCGAGATCGTCGTAGTGGACAACAACACCTCTGACCCGGCGGTGTGGCAGCCGGTCGAGGCGTACTGCGACGGACGCCCCGGAGTGAAGTTCATCCACGTCGACCCGTGGCCGGGCTACAAGTCCGGCGCCCTCAATCTGGCCTTGCGCATGGTGACCGACCCGCGGGCCGAGATCATCGGCGTCATCGATTCGGACTACCTGGTCGACCCCAACTGGCTCAAAGAGACGGTGGGTTACTTCGCCGATCCCCAGATGGCCTTCGTCCAGACACCGCAGGACTACCGAAACTTCGAGGGAAGCACGTATCTCACGGCCTGTTACGACGCCTACCGGTATTTCTTCGCCACCGCCATGCCGTCGCGCAACGAGCGCAACTCGATCATCTTCGCCGGAACAATGGGATTGCTGCGGCGCGGCCTCCTCAGCTCCATCGAGGGATGGGACGAGTGGTGCATCACCGAGGACGCTGACACCTCGCTCCGGTTGCTCCGTTCGGGGTACTCCGGCCTCTTCATCGACAAGAGCTACGGGCGGGGGATCATGCCGCTGACCTTCTCGTCGCTCAAGAGCCAACGCTTCCGCTGGTGCTTCGGAGGTATGCAGATCCTGCGGCGGCACTGGAAGAGCCTCATGCCGTGGGACCGCTCACCGGATAACCATCTCTCACTGGCCCAGCGGCTCGACTACCTGATCGGTGGTCTGCAGTGGCTCAACGACCTGGTCTATCTCTTCTTCTCGGCCGCCCTGCTCATCATCGTCTCGGCGTTGCTGTCGGGCCACTCGGTCGCCATCCGTCCGCTCATCGGTCCTACCGTGCTCCTCCCGGCCGCGCTCTTGGCCTCGGGCCTAGTGCGAGCCGTCTGGGCTCTCCGACAGCGCACGCACATCTCCTACCGGCGAGCTGTGCTCGCCTTCGTCAACTGGTTGTCGCTCTCGTGGACGGTGGCCTTGGCCTGTCTGCAAGGACTGGTGCGCCGTGAGGGTGTCTTTCTCCGGACACCCAAGACCGAATCGCACCACAGCTTGCGAGCCGCGCTCGCCGCGGCCCGCAGTGAAACGGTGCTCTTTCTGGTCTTGTGGGCGGCCGCCCTGGCCGTCGGGCTGGTGGGCCATCCGTCCTTCTTGTTGCTCGGGCTGGTCGCCTGGCAGGGCCTGGTCTACGGGTCGGCCCCACTGACCTCGTGGTTGGCCCAGCGCACCCAGCTCTCTCCCGAACTCGAGCGGCGCCGACGCAGCGAGGAGGAGCGCGAACGCCGGGCTCAGGTACTGCGCCCACTGGCCGTGGGCACGCTGGTGCTGGGTGCGGCCGCCGCTGGATTCTTCCTGGCCGTACTCACCCTGGGCACGACGCACGCTGGCAATCCCACCAACCCGTTCGCCGTGCCCCAGCGCTCGGGCAGCACCGGCCCCTGGGGCGTCGCGCCGGTCTCGAACAACCCGTCCACTTCCTCCGCTGGTGGTGGTGGTGGTGGGACCAAGCTGGTCTCGCACGTGACGAAGTCGACGACCACCACGTCGACCTCAACCACCACCACGACGGTACCGTCCAGCACGACGACCACCACGGCCGGATCTGGCGCCACCACCTCGACGTCGAGCACGACAACCACCACGGCCGGCACCGGCACTACGACAACCAGCTCGCCGACTTCGACTACCACCACGAGCACCAGCCCGGCCTCGAGCCCCACCACGACGTCGACCACGGCCGGATGAGCCGTCCGCTCGCCGGTCCCGACCCCGGAGACGGGGCGCGGCCGACCGATGCTGGTGTCTAACGTCATGGCTGTGGCCCGAGGTGAGACACGCGTCAGCATCGATGGCCGGGAGCTCAACGTCTCCAACCTCGACAAGGTGCTGTTCCCCGAGAGTGGCTTCACCAAGGGGCAGCTGATCGAGTACTACGTCAAGGTGGCCCCGGCCATGCTGGCCCACATCGCCGATCGGCCGCTCACCATGAAGCGGTTCCCCGACGGCGTCACCAAGCCCTTCTTCTATGAGAAACACGTGCCATCTCACGCGCCGGCTTGGGTGCGCACGGTCACGGTGCCGGCGCACGACAACGATGAGGGCATTACCTATGTCGTGCTTGACGACGTGGCCAGCCTGGCTTGGGCCGCCAATCTCGGCACGGTGGAGATGCACGTCCCGCTTTGGCAGGTCGGGACCGATCGACCCCTGCCGGCCCCGCCTGACCTGGTGGTCTTCGATCTCGATCCCGGAGACGGCGCCACCATCGTCGAGTGCTGTTCGGTGGCCCAGTGGATTCGCGACGCACTCGACGCGCAGGGTCTGGCGTCGGTGGCCAAGACCAGCGGATCCAAGGGACTGCAGGTCTATGCCCGCTGGGCTTCACCCATGTCATGGGAGGAGAGCCGAGCCAGCGCCCGTGGCATCGCCGAGGCGCTCGAGAGCGATCACCCCGAACTGGTCGTTTCAAACATGCGCAAGTCGCTGCGCACGGGCAAAGTGCTGATCGACTGGAGCCAGAACCACCAGGCCAAAACGACTGTGGCCGCATACTCCGTGCGCGGCCTGGCCCAGCCGACCGTGTCGACCCCGGTCACCTGGGATGAGGTAGCGGCAGGCCAGCGCAGTGGCCAGGCGGCGTCGCTCGTCTTCACCACGGCCGACGTCCTCGAACGAGTCGAGCAGTCGGGTGACCTCTTCGCGGCGCTCGTCGCACCGGCGGATGAACGATCAAACGAAGGGGCGCTCACCACCTACCGTTCCAAGCGCGACCCGAAGAAGACACCCGAACCGATGCCGGACAAGCCCCGGCGGGGCAAGGGAAAGAACGTCGCCCAACCCTCCTTCGTGATCCAGGAGCACCACGCCCGCGCTCTGCACTGGGATTTCCGGCTCGAGCACGATGGCGTGCTGGTGTCGTGGGCCCTGCCCAAGGGCCTGCCCATGGATCCCAAGGTCAATCATCTGGCCGTCCATACCGAGGACCACCCACTCTCCTATGAGGACTTCGAAGGGGAGATCCCCGCCGGCGAATACGGCGGGGGCGACGTGCGCATCTGGGACCGCGGCACCTACGAACTCGAGAAGTGGCGCGACAAAGAGGTCATGGTCGTCCTGCACGGGGAGAGGGCTAGTGGCCGTTACGTCCTGTTCCCGACCGGGGGCAAGAACTGGATGATCCACCGGATGGACCCGGCCCCGCCGGGGTTCGACCCGTTGCCCACCACCATCCGTCCGATGCTGGCCACCAGCGGCCAGTTGCCCACGTCCGATGCTGGCTGGGCCTTCGAGATCAAGTGGGACGGGGTCCGGGCCATCACTTTCGTCGACGGTGGCCGGATCACCATGCACAGTCGCAACGACAACGACCTCACGACCTCGTTCCCCGAGTTCCGCCCGCTGGGTGAACTCCTCGGCGCCCGTCCCTGTGTGCTCGACGGCGAGATCGTGGTGATGGGGGAGGGAGGACGGCCCGATTTCGGTCGACTGCAACGACGCCTGCACGTCACCTCGGCTACCGCGGCCAAGAAGCTTGAATCCGAGTACCCAGCCACCTACGTGATCTTCGACGTCCTGCATCTCGACGGCAGAGATCTCACCCAGCTGTCCTACGACGAACGCCGAGCAGTACTTGAGAGTCTGAACCTCTCGGGCGCCTCCTTCACGACCACGGTGTCGTTCCGTGACGTAAAGGGCGCCGACATCCTGCGCGGGACTCAGGAGAGCGGGCTCGAGGGGGTCATCGCCAAGCGCCGCACGTCGCGCTATGCCGCGGGGCGGCGGAGCGACGAGTGGATCAAGGTTAAGAACGTCCGCACGCAGGAGGTGGTGATCGGTGGGTGGACCGATGGCATCGGCAACCGGGCGGGCAGCCTCGGCGCGTTGATGCTCGGCATCCCTGAGGGCAAGAAGCTCCGCTATGTCGGCAAAGTGGGTACCGGCTTTAGTGATCGGGATCGACGGGAGCTGCTCGAGCTCCTAGGCCGCATCGCTCGCAAGACCAGTCCGTTTCTCGGTCCCACACCCGACGCAAGTCAGCCGCACTTCGTGCGACCGGTGCAGGTCGGTGAAGTGACGTTCGGAGAGTGGACCGCCGCCGGACACCTCCGCCATCCGTCCTGGCGCGGTCTACGTACGGACAAAGAACCGACAGATGTGGTGGTTGAAGCCTGACCTGCTTGTTTGCAGGTTCTAGTGTCGGGTATCTCCTTTCGCGTGGAGACACCGTCGGATCTCCAGAGTTTTGATAAGAGACCATTAATTGTTCCCGAAGGGGTGTCCGACGACGATGCCTTTCGGGAGCATTCGGAAGTCGAGTTGCAAACAATCGGCTTCGAGGAGTTCCCGCCTGACCTCAACTGCGTTGGGGAAGTCCGACGATTTGTCCGCCGCACGCTCGATGCCGTGGGCATCAGCGATGACCGCATCTTTGAATGTCAATTGGTGGCGGACGAATTGGCCACCAACTCGGTGTGTCATGCCGGTACGGCGTTCTCAGTGGCAGTCGAGCTGACCGACACTTTCATTCGCATCGCGGTACGCGACGACTCGAGCGCTGAGCCGGTCCGCCGCGACCCGAACGTGGAAGCGACGAGCGGTCGCGGGCTGATGTTGGTCTCGGGTACGTCCCAAAGCTGGGGCATGGTCCCACTGGGAGTGGGTAAGGAAACATGGGCGGACGTCAAGTCCTCGGCCGTCTGATCGACTCCCTCTCCTCGAACAAGGAGTTCCAATGATTGGTGGCTTGATATTCAGCTTGATGGTCTTCGCGACCGGGGCCGTCCTCGACTTCGCGGTGACCGTAAGCCCGTACCAGCACGGGTTCAACATCCGGACCATCGGGGTCATCCTCATGATCATCGGCGTGGTGGGCGCGCTGATCTCCGTCACGGCTGGCCTGCTCCGGGGCGAGGCGGCCGGCGGCTGGCGCCGACACCGCACCGTGGTCGATGACGGCCAGGGACACGTGATGCGCCGCGACGACACCTACGTGTAGTCGCACTGGGCCGAGAGGTCCTGGGGCGGGAGCCTCTGGCATGATGCTGCCCGATGTCCCTCCTTCCAGCCATCGAGATCGCGCGCCGGGCGACGTTGCGACCCATCACCGAGATCGCCGCGCAGATGGGGATCCCCGAGTCGCTGCTCGAGCACTACGGGCCGCACGTGGCCAAGGTCCGGCTCGAAGCCATGGAGGTGCTGGCTGACCGGCCCCGGGCCAAGTACATCGTGGTGACCGCGGTGACCCCTACCCCGTTGGGCGAAGGGAAGACCACCACCACGGTCGGGCTGGGGCAAGCCATGGCCCGCATCGGCAAGCAGGCCACCATTGCCATCCGGCAAGCGTCCATGGGCCCCACCTTCGGGATCAAGGGTGGGGCAGCCGGCGGCGGGTACAGCCAGGTCGTCCCCTTCGAGACACTCAATCTGCATCTGACCGGAGACCTGCACGCGGTGACCGCGGCCAACAACCTGCTGGCCGCCATGGTGGATAACCATGTCTACAACGGCAACGCGCTGGGTCTCGATCCCCATGCCATCACCTGGAAGCGGGTGCTTGACGTCAACGACCGGTCCTTGCGCAACATCGTGTCGGGACTGGGTAGCAAAGAGGACGGGGCGCCGCGCCAGACCGGTTTCGACATCACCGCCGCGTCGGAGGTCATGGCCATCTTGGCCTTGGCCCGCTCGCTCCATGACCTGCGGGCTCGCTTCGGTCGGACGGTGGTCGGCTACACCGGCGCCGGTGAACCGGTGACCGCCGAGGCGCTCAAGGCGGCCGGGGCCATGACCGTGATCATGCGCGACGCCATCAAGCCGAACCTGCTGCAGACGCTGGAGAACACGCCGGTGCTGGTGCATGCCGGGCCGTTCGGCAACATTGCCCACGGGAACTCGTCGGTGGTGGCCGACCTGATCGGAATCCACGGCGGCGACTACCTGATCACCGAGGCCGGGTTCGGATCCGACATGGGGGCCGAACGGTTCTTCAACATCAAATGCCGGGAGTCGGGCCTAGCTCCCGATGCTGCAGTAGTGGTCACCACGGTGCGGGCGCTCAAGCTGCACTCGGGACGGCACCGGGTGACGGCGGGCCGGCCGCTTCCACCCGAGATGCTGGCTGAGAACCCCGACGAGGTCGAGCTCGGTGCGGCCAACCTCTTGGCCCATCTCGAGATCGTGCGTGGCCACGGCGTGACCCCGGTCGTCGCCATCAACGCCTTCGACGAGGATTTCCCCTCCGAGCACGAGGCCATCCGGCGCATTGCCGCAGCCGCCGGCGCCCGCGCCGCCGTCTGCACTCACTTCACCGAGGGCGGGGCCGGTGCTACCGAGTTGGCCCAGGCCGTGGTCGAGGCGGCCGCCGAGCCCAGCGGCTTCCAGATGCTCTACGACAGCTCGACCCCTCTGCGCGAGAAGATCGAGACCATCGCCATGAAGGTCTACGGGGCCGACGGGGTCGACTACAGCCCGACGGCCGCCCGCCAGCTCGACACCTATGAAGCCGCCGGCTTCGGCAGCCTGCCTGTGTGCATTGCTAAGACCCACCTCTCCATTTCGTCGGACCCCACATTGAAGGGAGCGCCCAAAGGTTGGCGCCTCCCGGTCCGCGAGGCGCGGGCCAACGTCGGCGCCGGGTTCGTCTATCTGGTCAGCGGTGACATGCGCACCATGCCGGGCCTCTCCTCGAGCCCCGCGGCCGAGCGCATCGACATCGACGCCGACGGCAACGTGGTCGGCCTGTACTAGTCGTCGGGCACAGCGGGCAGAACGCCAGAACGCCGGAACGCGAGAACGCAAGAACCAAAAGGAGCAGCATGGCCATCGACTTCACCCTCGCCCCCGAGCACGAGGCCATCCGCCAACGGGTACGTGCCTTCATCGAGGACACGGTCAAACCGCGCATTACCGGCTTCGACGACGAGGAGCGGGTCACCTCGCGGCACGAGTACCTGCTCACCATCCTCGAGCTGCGCGAGGAGGCCAAGAAGGTCGGGCTGTGGCTGCCGCACATGCCCAAGGAGTGGGGCGGCATGGGACTCGGTCACGTCGAGTTGGCCATGGTGCAGGCCGAGGCTGGCAAGACGCGGCTCGGACCATGGATCCTCAACTGCATGGCCCCCGACGAGGGCAACATGCACACGCTTTTGCACTGGGCCACCGACGAGCAGAAGGAGAAGTATCTGCGCCGCCTCTGTGAGGGGACGGCCATGTCGTGCTTCGCCATGACCGAACCCGAAGTGGCGGGCTCGGACCCGACCCTCATTCAGACCCGGGCCGAGAAGGATGGCGACGAGTGGATCATCAACGGGCACAAGTGGTTCATCTCGAACGCCCGGAGGGCCCAGTTCGCCATCCTGATCGCCCGCACCGAGCCCGACGTGCCGCCCGGTTCACGGGGCGCCAATACGGCCTTCCTGATCGATTTGCCGGCTGAGGGTTGGAACGACGTGCGCGAGGTCGAGACCATGCACGGCTCGACCGGTCACTCCGAGATCGTGATCGAGGACCTGCGCGTGCACGACAGCCAGATCCTCGGTGGCCGTGGCAACGGTCACCGGCTCGGCCAGTACCGATTAGGTCCGGCCCGCCTGGCCCACTGCATGCGCTGGATCGCCCAGGCCGAGCTGGCGCTCGACATGATGGTCGACCGCTCCCTCAACCGTTTCTCGCACGGATCGCTGCTGGCCGAGAAGCAGGGAGTGCAGTGGCTCATCGCCGACTCGGCCATGGAGCTCTACCAATGCAAGCTCATGGTGCTCCACGCCGCCTACAAGATCGACCGGGGTGATGACTTCCGCACCGAGGTCTCGATGGCCAAGCACTTCGTGGCCAACAGCCTCAACCGCATCATCGACCGTTCTATACAGGTGCACGGTGCCCTGGGCTATTCCACCGACACCCCGCTGGCCGGCATGATGCAGCACGCGCGGTGGGCCCGCTTCGCCGACGGGGCCGACGAGATCCACCAGATGCGCATTGCCGAACGCACTATCTCGGCCTACAAGGACAACGGATCGACCCGCCAGGCCACCGGAGATCTCCCGCTCTGAGATGGGATGCCTGCTGGCGCTCTTCGCCATCATCTCGCCCCGGTTCGTGCTCGCCCTGCTGTGGGCCATCACCAACCGTCTCACCATCGCCTTCAACTCAGGTTGGGAGGGCGTGCTCGGGTTCGTCCTGGTGCCTTACACGACGCTCTTCTACGCGCTGGTCTACCGGCCCGGTCTCGGCGTGCGCGGCTTCGGGTGGGTCTTGGTGGGCCTGGGTCTGCTGATCGACCTTTCCTCGCTCGACTTCGGACGTCGGGCCAACCATCGGCGGCTTGGGCCGCGCCGCCGCCCGGCCGCGCAGCGTTAAGGGTTAAGCGGAGAACTGCAGGCGGAGATCGGGCTCAGGCCCGAAATCGGGCGCACTCGGGCCGTGCGCCTTGAACTTCTGCCAGCCGGCGATACCGATCATGGCGGCGTTGTCGGTGGCCAGCTGCTGCGGCGGGATGAGCAGCGTGCACCCGAACTCGTCGGTCAGCTCCTGGGCCCGCCGCCGCAGCACCGGGCTGGCCGCCACGCCACCGACGATGGCCACGGCGGGATCACCGAACTGCTCGAGGGCGAGGCGGATCTTGGCGATGAGCACGTCCATGCAGGCGCCCACGAACGACGCGGCGACGTCCACCACCACGAAGTCGGGGTGCTTGCGGACGTAGTTGACCACTGCCGTCTTCAAACCGGAAAAGGAGAAGGTGTACCCCTCCGACAACATGGGTCGGGGGAAGTCGAGGCAATCCTTCCCGTCCCCTGCCATGCGGTCGAGCACTGGCCCGCCCGGATAGCCCAGTCCGAGAAAGCGGGCCACCTTGTCGTAGGCCTCACCGATGGAGTCGTCCACCGTCTCGCCGAGCAGCTGATACTGGCCCGGCGCGGGAGTCCGGGTCAGCATGCAGTGCCCACCCGAGACCAGCAGCGCGGTCTGTGGGAACGGTGTTGGTCCCTCGGCCAGGAAGACGCTGGCCAGGTGGCCCTCGAGATGGTTGACCGCCACCACCGGCAGGCCCCAGCCCAAGCCGAGCGACTTGGCGGTGGCGATGCCGACCAGCAGCGCACCCACCAATCCTGGCCCTGACGTGACCGCGATGGCGGCCAGGTCCGGACCGCGCACGCCGGACTCGGACAGCGCCTGCTCCACGATGGCGGTGATCATCTCGACGTGGGCCCGGCTGGCCAACTCGGGCACCACACCTCCGAAGGCGGCGTGCAGATCGATCTGGCTCGAGACCACCGAGGCCAGCAGTTCGTGATCTTCGGTGACCACGGCGGCGGCGGTCTCGTCGCACGAGGTCTCGATGGCCAGCAGTGCCGCGATCACTTCTTCACTTCCGCCAGGGTCTCGGCGATCTCGGCCGCGCTGATGGTGCCGACCCGCTCGACCACGGGCTCTGCCCCGCGGAGGCTGACCAGGGTCGACGGGGTCGTTTCCAAGGTGCCACCGTCGACCACCAGGCTGACCTGTGGTGCCAGGTCTTGGGCGGCCTCGTCGGCCAGCGGGGCCGTGTCCTGACCGTGGGTGTTGGCGCTGGTCACCAATAACGGACCGGTCTGGCGCAGGACGCTCAGCATGAAGGAGTGGTTCGGGATGCGCACCGCCACCTCGTCGCGTCCGGTCAGCCAGGCCGGACGATCCTGGTCCGGCGCGAAGCCGAAGATCAGGGTGAGTGGGCCGGGCCACCAGCGGGCGGCCAGGGCGTGGGCCGCTGGGGTGAAGTCCACCCCGAGCAGGCCGACCTGATCGAGAGAGGCGGCCATCACGGGGAGATGCAGCTGGGCCGGCCGACCCTTGGCCTCGTAGATCCGCTGCCGAGCCCCTTCGTCGCCGGCCAGCGCGGCCAGCCCGTACACCGTGTCGGTCGGGACCACCACCACGTCGCCAGCCTGCAGGACGGCGACTGTCCTAGTACTGGCTTCCCGGTCATCGAGGTGGAGTCGCTGCATGAAGTCCTTCGGAGCAGGGGAGTGGTGCTGGTGCCGAGCAGTATGCACGGCGCGGCGGCCTGTTCCGGCACCGAGCGGGACCGAGCTAAGGCAGTCCGGTCAGCCCAGCCGAACCGGCAGCCCAGTCGCCCAGTCCAGCCAGCCCAGCCAGCCCAGCCCAGCCAGCCCAGCCGAGCCAGCGGCTCAGAGCGACAGCGGCCGGATGGGCGCGGCGATCAGGGCGGGATCGGATCGCCAATCGACCCCGGGAACGTCGACATAGAGTTCGATCTCGTTGCCGTCGGGATCGAGGATGTAGAGGCTGTGGGTCACCGTGTGGTCCGAGGCTCCGACAATGGTGGCGCCGGCCGCCTCGAGTCGGGCCACCATCTCGCGCAGGTCGTCGTCGGTCTCGCCGACATTCAGCCCGAAGTGGTAGAGGCCGACTCGACGGCCAACCGGGATGGGCGTGGCATCCTCCCCCACCTCGATCAGCAACAACTCGTGATGCGTTCGCCCCGACGAGAAGGCGGCCACGCCGACCGGCTCGACGCCTTCCTCGGGCAGGATCTGCTCCCAGCCCAGGACGTCGCGGTAGAAGGCGGCAGAACGAGCCGCGTTGCGCACATAGAGCACCAGGTGCCCGAGTTCACGGACGGTCACGCCGGGACCGCTCCTCCCTCAGCGCCGCCGCCAGCCCCGCCAGCGCCGCCAGCCCCGGCACTCGCCGCGCTCCGCACCCAGTGCGCCGTGGCCGGCATGCCCGGCCCCAAATGGATCGGCACGTCGAACGGCTGCGACTCCAACCCCGCCGCCTCCATCAGCTCGGTCAGCGCGTGCGGGATGGCCGCCGCGATGTCCCAAAGCCGGGGCACGGCCCGGGCGTCCGCCGCCAGGCCCCAATACAAAACGCCCCGGTAGCTCATGATGGTGATGTTGAGCCCCATGCCGTCCATGACCGGGCCGAGCGGGAACATCCCGAGCATTTGGGTGCCACCCATGTAGAGCGGGAAGTCGGGTCCGGGCACATTGGAGATGACCAGGTTGGCGATGGGTCGGTGGCGGTCGGCCAGCTTCATGCCCGTGTACAACCGGGCGGCTGCGGCGAACACATTGGGGGTGGCGTGCTCGGCCCAGTTCTGCAGCAGGTTGGCCCCGAGCGCCTGGTGCTCCTCCTTGGCCCCCTTGGTTCCTTCGTGAATGGCCTGCAGCCGTTCTAAGGGGTCGTCGAGCTGGCACGGGAGCTGGACGAACATGGCCGAGACCTTGTTCGACCCCTTGAGCTCGGCCACGTCGGGCGTCACCGACACCGGCACCACGCCGACCAGTGGGATGTCGGGCAGCTCATCGCCCGCCTGCAAATACGTCCGCAGCGCCCCCGTCACCATGGTCAGCACCACGTCGTTGACCGTGGTGCCCATCTTGTTCTTGAGCGCCTTGGCGTCGTCCAGGCTGGCCGCGGCGAAGGCCACCCGGCGTCGGGCGTGCACCGCCACGTTGATGGAGGTCCTCGGCGCGCTCAAAGGCAGGGCGGCCTTGGCCGGTGCGTTCTGGCGGACGCGCCGGACCCCGGCGATGTTGCCCACCGTCCGCACCGCCATCCGCGCCATCTTGAACGGGCTGACCATGTTGGTCACCAGGGCCCCGGACATCAGCTCGAGCCCCGAGGGGATGCGGGTGTCGAGCTGGCGCTCCACGCTGGCCGGCTGTTCAGAAGGATCGGCCTCGAGGTCGAAGAGGATCCCGAGCAGCTCGGCTCCCGACACCCCGTCGATAGTGCTGTGGTGCATCTTGGTGACCAGGGCGATCTTGCCGTCCTCGAGACCTTCGACCACCCACATCTCCCACAGTGGGCGGTCCCGGTGGAGCTGGCGGCTGATGACGTCGGCCGCGAAGTCACCCAGCTCCCGCATCCCCCCGGGCGACGGCAGCGCCGCCCGCCGCAAGTGATTGTCGATGTCGAACTCGGGGTCGTCGACCCAGATCGGGTGGCCCAGCCGCATCGGCACCTCGACCAGCCGGCGCTGGAAGACCGGGGCCAGCGGGATCCGGTCGGCGATGAGCTGGCGGATGCGGCGGAAGGAGTAGCCGTCGGGCACCGTGGAGGGGTCGAAGACCGCCGCCATGGCGACGTGCATGTGCAGGGTCGGCGTCTCCATATAGAGGAAACTGGCGTCGAGCCCGGTCAGTCGTTCAGGGGTCATCGCGTCTCCTCGGGGCCGGTGACAGGGCCCCTACGCTGGCACCTTCTGGCCAGGGCGGCAAACGGTTCGCACCCTTGGCCTGCCGCGCAACCTGCGCCGAGGGCTCCGGTCGGGAAAGATAGGACCATGCCGTACGCGTACCTCGGCGTGACGCTCCTGGGCGCCATGGCGGTCCTTTTGGCTTACCACCCCATCCGCAAGGAGCCCCTGACGGTCCTGGACTTCGTGTGCGGATGGATCTGCGCCGAGGTATCCCTGCAGAACATCGCCTGGCAGGCCGTGGCCACCGTCATCTTCGGCCTCTTCGGCGCCTTCTCGGGCTGGGCCGGTTGGCTCGGGCTGGCCGTGGCGGCCGGCAGCTGGGCCGGGTTGGTGGGTCTGGCCGTTTCGGGCCACCGGGCCAGCCGGGTGGTCACCGCCGCCCTGACCGAAGTGCAGACCCGCGACTTCCCGGTGTCGACCGGACGGACCAAGCCGACCTGGGGCCGCTGGTGGCGGGTCACCCAGGCCATCCCGCTCAAGGGTCGATCGGTGCAGCGCACCAGCAACATCGATTACTGGGGTGACGGCATCCACCGCCATCGTCTCGACATCTACCGCTCGCGGGTGAGCCAATCCGCCGGGGCACCCGTCATGGTGTACGTGCACGGCGGCGCCTGGATCATCGGCGAGAAGCGCGAACAGGGCAAGCCGATGATGTACGAGCTGGTGGCCCGGGGCTGGGTCTGCGTCGCCATCAACTACCGCCTCAGCCCCAAGTCGGTCTGGCCGGCCCACATCGTCGACGTCAAGCGGAGCATCGCCTGGGTGCGCGATCACATCGCCGAGTACGGCGGTGACCCGAACTTCATCGCCATCAGCGGCGGCTCCGCCGGGGGGCATCTGTGTGCCCTGGCCGCATTGACGCCAGGAGACCCGGCTTACCAACCTGGTTTCGAAACCGCCGACACCCGGGTCGACGCCGCCATTCCCTTCTACGGGGTGATGGACATGACGGGATCGCCGGCAGGTTCGGGCCGCTACGGCAACGGGCTACTCGAGATGCTCGAGAAGACGGTGATGAAGACCACCATCGCCGAGCACCCCGAGATCTTCGAACAGGCCTCGCCGACGTTGCGGGTCAACGCCGACGCCCCGCCGTTCTTCGTGCTCCAAGGAGCCAACGACACCCTGGTCCCGGTCGACGTGGCGCGTACCTTCGTCGAGAAGCTGCGGTCGGTGTCCAAGGCCCCGGTGGCTTATGCCGAACTCCCGCTGGCCCAGCATGCTTTTGATGTCCTGGCCTCATTGCGCTGCCAGGCCACCACGGCCGGGGTGGCCTCCTTCCTCGAGGCGGCCCGCACGGCGGCCTCGGCCGCGTCCGCGACGACCGCCGTTCCAGCTGCATCCGATGGTGCAGCCACCCCATCGGAGGAGCGCGTCAGCTAGAGCTCGGCTCCTCGGCCAGCGCCACCATGATCACGAGCGCCCCGCCCTCGTGGGTCTCGATCTGGTCCACCCCGCCGGCATCGACCAGGTCGGTGCGCGCCGCGTCGACCGCGGCCAACACCTCGGCCGGACCGGAGATGCTGAGGAGCGCCACCCGGGCCCGCATCGATTTCTTCTGGGCCGTCTTCTCCCGGCGCACGGCGGCGAGCACCTCGGCCACCACCCCCAACACGGTGCTGTCCCCACCGCCGCCGGTCTCGGCCGGCTCGGGCCAGGGCGCCCGATGCACCGACCCGTCCTGCCACCAGTGCCAGACCTCTTCGGTCACGAAGGGCAGGAAGGGGGCGAAGAGACGGTGCAGCGCTGACAACGCGATGGACAAGGTGGCCCGGGCCGACTCGGTGCCGGTGGAGTCGCCCTCGCCGTAGGCCCGCGTCTTGACCAGCTCGACGTAGTCGTCGCAGAACGACCAGAAGAAGGCCTCGGTGACTTCCAGGGCCCGGGCGTAGTCGAAGCCGTCGAAGGCGATGGTGGCCGCCACGACGGTCTCGGTCAGCTGGGCCAGCAGGGCGCGGTCGAGGGGTGCGGTGACGGCATCGAGGCCCCGGATCGGGCCTTCGCCCAGCCGACCCAGCGCGAACTTCGAGGCGTTCAACAGCTTGATGGCAAGCCGCCGGCCGATCTTCATGATCCCGGTGTCCACCGCGGTGTCGGTGCCGGGCCGGCCATTGCAGGCCCAGTAGCGCACGGCGTCGGAGCCGTACTCCTCAATCAGCGGCATGGGCGTGACCACGTTGCCCTTGGACTTGGACATCTTCTTGCGGTCCGGGTCAAGGACCCAGCCGTTGATGTTGGTGTCCTTCCAGGGGACCACCCCGTGCTCGAAGTGGCTGCGCAGGATGGTGGCGAAGAGCCAGGTTCGAATGATCTCGTAGCCCTGCGGGCGCAGGTCCATCGGGAAGGTCGCCGCGAACAACTCCGGGTCGTCCTCCCAGCCACAGGCGATGTGCGGGCTGACCGACGAGGTGGCCCAGGTATCGAGCACGTCGGGGTCTCCGCTGAAGCCGCCCGGTTTGCCCCGCGCCTCGGCGTCGTAGCCGGCTGGCACATCGGTGGTCGGATCGATGGGCAGCCGCGACTCGTCGGGGACGATCGGGTGATCGTGGTCGGGCTCGCCGCTGTCGTCGAGGGGATACCAGACCGGGATGGGTACCCCGAAGAAGCGCTGGCGACTGACCAGCCAGTCGCCGTTCAGCCCGTTGACCCAGTCGGAATAGCGGACCTGCATGTAGGGAGGGTGCCAGGACAGCTCGTCGCCCCGGGCCACCAGAGCCCGCCGCAACTCCTCGTCCCGCCCACCGTTGCGGATGAACCACTGGCGGCTGGTCACGATCTCGAGCGGGCGCTCGCCCCGCTCGTAGAACTTCACCGGGTGGGTGATCGTTCGGGGTTCGCCGATCATCTCGCCCGACTCGGTCATGAGCTCGACCATCTTGCGCTGCGCCTGTTTGACGGTGGTTCCGGCGATGGCCTGCCAGGCCGGCCCGTCGGGCACGCCGGGCGGCGGCGCCATCGCGATGCGCCCCGAACGGGTGACGATGGAGCGGGTGGGCAGCTGCAACTCGCGCCACCAGATGACGTCGGTGACGTCACCGAAGGTGCAGATCATCGCGATGCCAGATCCCTTCTCGGGATCGGCCAGTGGATGGGCCAACACCGGGACCTCGACCCCGAAGAGCGGCGTGTGCACGGTGGTGCCGAAGCGCTCGGCGTAGCGCTCGTCGTCGGGGTGGGCCACCAGGGCCACGCAGGCGGCCACCAGCTCGGGGCGCGTGGTCTCGATCTCGATGTCGTCGAAGCGCAGCCGGTGATAGGCGCCCGGACGCTCGCGGTCCTCCATCTCGGCCTGGGCCACCGCGGTCTGGAAGTCGACGTCCCACAGGGTTGGGGCCTCGGACGAATAGGCCTCGTCCCGGGCCAGGTTGCGCAGGAACATGCGCTGGCTGGCCCGGCGGCTGCGATCGTCGATGGTGGCGTAGCTGCGGGTCCAGTCGACCGAGAGGCCGACCCGGCGCCAGAGCGCTTCGAAGGCGAGCTCGTCCTCGGCGGTCAGGCGGTGGCACAGCTCGATGAAGTTGGGCCGGCTGACCGGGATGTCCTCCTTGCCAGGCTCCTCGGGTGGTTCGAAGTCGGGGTCGTAGGGGAGGGAAGGATCGCAGCTCACCCCGAAGTAGGTCTGGACCCGGCGCTCGGTGGGCAGCCCGTTGTCGTCCCAGCCCATGGGATAGAAGAGCTCCCAGCCCTTCATGCGGCGATAGCGGGCCAGCGAATCGGTCTGGACGTAGCCGAAGACAGATCCCATGTGGAGGGATCCCGACACCGTGGGCGGGGGTGTGTCGATGGAGAAAACCTGTTCCCTGCTGGCTCCTGGGTTGAAGCGGTAGGTACCTTCTTCCTCCCACAGCGCGGCCCAGCGATCCTCCACCCCGTCGATGGTGGGCTTCTCTGGAATGCGGGGAGCGGCCGTCGCGTCGGTCGACATGATCGGATTACCGTATCCGGATGCTGCACCTCCACGGACACGACCGCGCCGGCGCCAGCCGGTCCGGATCGACCCGTGACCAGGGGGCCTGATGGCCGACCGCACGCCGCCGGCCCCATTGCGCCTCTACAACACGCTCACCCGCACGGTGTCGGACTTCTCACCGGCTCACCCGCCTCAGGTGGGCATGTACTCGTGCGGCCCGACCGTCTACGCCTACCAGCACATCGGCAACATGCGGACCTACGTGTTCGCCGACACCCTCAAGCGGGCCCTGCGCGCCCATGGATACCAGGTGCGCCACGTCATCAACATCACCGACGTGGGCCATCTCACCTCCGATGCCGACGAGGGCGTGGACAAGATGGCGGTGGCGGCCGAGCGCGAGCACAAGGACGCCTGGGAGATCGCCGACTACTACACGCAGGTGTTCAAAGCCGACATCGCCCAGCTCGGCATCGGCGAGCCCGACGTGTGGTGCAAGGCCACCGACCACATCGCAGAGATGATCACCTTCGCCGAACGCCTCGAGGCGGGCGGCTGGTGCTACCGGCTGCCTTCGGGGCTGTACTTCGACACGGCCCAAGACCCCGGCTACGGAAAGCTGGCCCGACTCGACCTCGAAGGCCAGCGAGCCGGGGCACGAGTCGAGCTGACCGAGGGCAAGCGCAACGCAGCCGACTTCGCCATCTGGCGCACCACGCTCGGCGGGCCTCAACGCCAGATGGAGTGGGAGTCGCCGTGGGGACGCGGCGCGCCGGGCTGGCACCTCGAGTGCTCGGTGATGTCGATGGAGTACCTCGGCTCGCACTTCGACATCCATACCGGAGGGGTGGATCACATCCCGGTGCACCACACCAACGAGATCGCGCAGAGCCAGGCCTTTCTCGAGGACGGTCGGACGTGGGTCAGCTGGTGGCTCCACGGCGACTTCATCAATCTCAAGGGTGCGAAGATCTCCAAGTCGACCGGCGGCGGGGCGCTGGTCGGGGATCTGATCGACCAGGGCTACCACCCGCTCGTCTATCGCTTCCTGCTGCTGCAGGCGCACTACCGGAGCCAGGTCGAGTTCAGCTGGGAGGCCATGGATGGCGCCCGGGTCGGGCTGCGCCGGCTCCTCGAGCGGTTCGCGTCGGGTCGGGGTTCGACGGCGACGTCGTTGGGTTCGACGGCGACGCGCTACGTGACCGCCTTCGACGAGGCCATCGCCGACGACCTCAACACGGCGGCCGCCATCGCGGTCGTCTCGGCCGCAGCGCGCGACGACGCCCTCGGGCCGGGCGAGCTCGGCGCGCTGGCAGCGCACTTCGACGATCTGCTCGGGATCGGGCTGCATGACGTCAGCCCGGCAGACCTGGATCTGCGCCCCAGTGACGCCGTGGTCACGCCAGCGGAGGTCGATGCTCTGGTGGCCGAGCGCGATGCGGCCCGGGCGGCCAAGGACTTTGCCCGCTCGGACACCCTGCGTGACCAGCTCACGGCCATGGGGGTGCTGGTCGAGGACCAGCCGAACGCGCCGTCCACCTGGCGCTGGCAGTAGGGCTTCGGCCGCACCTCAACTGGGGTTCCAACCATCCTGGACACGCACGTGTGCACGTAGTTACTATTGGGTAACTAGCATGACGTGGTCCGGACCTCGCAGGGGGGAGCCGGGCACATGTGTAGCGGGTCACGGCCCGCTCCGAGAACAGAACGCCCGGACTGAGCGCGCCGGCGTCCAACCAAGGAGGGCCCGACATGGCCGATTTTTCCCTCGACCTCAACGAGGACCAGCTGCAGATCCAGAAGTGGGTGCACGAGTTCGCGGAGAACGTGGTGCGCCCAGCCGGTGCCGAATGGGACGAGAAGGAAGAGACGCCCTGGCCCATCATCCAGGAGGCGGCCAAGAACGGCCTCTATTCGTTCGACTTTGTGGCCCAGTGCTTCAGCGACCCCACCGGCCTGCTCATGTGTCTGGTCAACGAGGAGATGAGCTGGGGTGACGCCGGCATCGCGCTCGCCATCTTCGGTTCCACCCTGGCCGTGGCCGGTATCTTCGCCAACGGCACCCCCGAGCAGATCGGCGAGTGGATCCCGCAGTGCTTCGGCACCCCCGACGACGTGAAGCTGGCCGCCTTCGGCGTGTCCGAGCCCGACGCCGGCTCGGACGTCTCCTCGCTCAAGTCCCGGGCCGTCTACGACGAGGCCAAGGACGAGTGGGTACTCAACGGCACGAAGACCTGGATCACCAACGGTGGCCTGGCCAACACCCACGTGCTGGTGCTCTCGGTCGACCCCGCTCTGGGCAGCCGCGGTCAGGCCAGCTTCGTGGTGCCCGAAGGCACGCCAGGCATCTCGCAGGGGCAGAAGTTCAAGAAGATGGGTATCCGGGCCTCGCACACCGCCGAGGTGGTGCTCGAGGACTGCCGGGTGCCGGGCCGCTGCCTGCTCGGTGGCAAGGAGAAGCTCGACGAGCGCCTGGCGCGGGCCAAGGAGGGCAAGAAGACCTCGACCCAGGCCGCCATGGCCACCTTCGAAGCCTCACGCCCCATTGTGGGTGCACAGGCCGTCGGCATCGCCCGGGCCGCCTACGAGTACTCACTCGACTACGCCAAGGAGCGCAAGCAGTTCGGCCGGGCCATCATCGAGAACCAGGCCATCGCCTTCAAGTTGGCCGACATGAAGATGCGCACCGACGCCGCCCGCCTGCTGGTGCACCGGGCCGCCTGGATGGCCTCGAGCGGCAAGAAGTTCGAGAACGGCGAGGGCTCGATGTCGAAGCTCTTCGCCGGCGAGAACGCGGTCTGGGTGACCGAGCAGGCCATCCAGATCCTCGGCGGGTACGGCTACGTCCGGGAGTACCCGGTCGAGCGCTGGCACCGTGACTCGAAGATCTACACCATCTTCGAGGGGACTTCTGAGATTCAGCGCCTCGTGATCTCACGGGCTATCTCGGGCATCCACATCAACTAAATCCGAGAGCAGAGCTGGCGTCGCCAGCACTGAGGCATGCTTGGTCCGATGAGCGGACTGACGATCGCCCACGAAGGTCCAGTGGCCCGCCTCACCTTGTCGCGCCCCGAGCGGCTGAACGCCCTCAACGACGAGATCCGAAAGAGCCTGGCCGACGAATTCGGCGTGCTCGAGGAGAGGCCTGACATTCGAGTGGTGGTGCTCGACGGCGCCGGGCGGTCCTTCTCAGCTGGTGCAGATTTGGTGAGCGGTGCCTACGCCGACCTTCGGCATGCCGACTGGGCCACTCGGCGCCACCGCGCCGGTTCGTGGCAACGGCTACTTGACCAACTCGGGCGGCTTCCTCAAGTCACGGTGGCCCGCCTGCACGGCCATGTCATTGGCGGGGCGGCCCTGCTGGCGGCAGCCTGCGACATCCGCGTAGCGGCCGATGACGTGGTGCTCCGAATTCCGGAGCTCGCGATTGGCATCCCGCTGACCTGGGCTGGCATTCCGCTGCTGGTTCGCGAGATCGGTCTGCCTCTGACCCGTGACTGGGTGATGACATGTAGAGAGGTCTACGCCGACGAGCTGTTGCGTTGCGGATTTGCCCAGCGCGTCGTACCAGATGACCGTCTCGATGCTGAGGTGTCGAATGTTGTCCAGCAGCTTCTGGCCGTCCCGCCCGGCCCATTGGCCATGACCCGCTCCATGACCGCTGCACTCGGTCGCACCCATCCGGCCGTGTCGGCCGGTTGGGGCGACGCCGATCACCAGCAATGGGCCTTCAGGGAGGACGAGTATCGCCAGGTGGCGTCGGCGTACATGCAGAAACTGGATGACAAACGCGCTGAATAGAGCGTCGTACAGAAGTCACGCAATTCTGTGCCGATGTTTCCAACGAAAGAGGAGATAGAGCGTGCGGCATTCATTTGACCCGTCGTTCATCGATCCGGAACTGGATTGCCGGGCCGTGACATTCGAGAACCCCACCGGTGAGCGTGGAAGGGGCGGGATGTCGGCGGATGGGCGAAAGGGGGCACCATCGCGGCTCATCGCGTCAGGTGAGACGGTGACCCTGGCGGACCTTGACGGGCCTGGGACGATCCGTCACGTCTGGATGACCGTCATGCCGATGCCACCCGAAGCGATGCGCGCCGTGTGGATGGAGGTGTATTACGACGGCAACGCGTTACCCAGCGTGTCGGCTCCTATTACCGATTTCTTCGGAATGCCCCACGGGCGACCGATTGCCTTCGACTCTGCGTTCCTGTCATGTCATGAAGGTCGGGGTTTCAATTCGTACCTGCCCATGCCGTTCCGTGGCAACGTGCGTATTGAACTGACCAATTCAAGCGGGCACCCGGTCATGCTGTATTTCCAGATTGATTACACGGTCGAATCGCGCCTCGATGAAGCAACCGGCTACCTCCACGCGAGTTTTCAGCGGGAGAACCCGACGCGTCCGCGCCAGGACTTCTCGATCATCGAAGGATTCGAAGGTCCCGGACGGTTCCTCGGCTGCAACGTCGGGATTCGCATCATTGACGGGGGCGATTGGTATGGGGAAGGGGAACTCAAGATCTATCGGGACGGTGATGAACAATGGCCCACCATCTGTGGCACGGGATTGGAGGACTATGTCGGCTCCGCCTGGGGGATGGGGCGACACGCCGCGTGGTACTCCGGCGCACCCTTGATGGTGTCTCCGCCTCGCGAAGCTGGCGATGTCTCCACTGCGCCGGTCTTCGTGGGCTTCTACCGATGGCACCTGGCGGATCCGATCATGTTCTCCAAGTCCCTGAAGGTCACCCTGCAGCAGATCGGCTCTGTGTTCTTCCGACCCGGCCAGGAGGAGCAGATGGCGGCCTACGAGAAGACGAATCCAGTCGCTGGCCTGGGGTACTTGCGCAATCTTTCACCCGACCTGCTGGCATTCGGATTGGTAGAACGGGTGGATGACTACTGCTCGACGGCCTATCTGTACCTGTCGACCCCCCAGGCCGTACCGCGAGTCGATGTGGCTGGCGCCGTGGCGGATGTGATGCGGCTTCTGTTTGAACGGCCCGATCAAATGGAAGCGATTCTGGGCGGCTCTCTCTGATTTCCTGAGTGCAATGGAGTCCCTGGCGGTTCTCGCCGCGTTGCTTTAAACAGGGAAGGTTCAAAAGGAGTACATCGTTGACCCTCCAATTTCCTCCAGACTTCATGTGGGGCGCTGCCACGGCGGCGCATCAGATCGAAGGCAACAACACCAACAGCGACCGCTGGACCGTCGAAACTCAGCCCAATAGCCGTATGACGGAACCTTCGGGTGATGCCTGCGACAGCCTGCACCGGTGGGCGGAGGACCTCGACCTGGTTGCTGCGATGGGGCTCAATGCCTACCGGTTCAGCATCGAGTGGGCCCGCATCGAGCCGGCACCAGGCATGGTCTCCCGCGCCATGCTCGATCACTATCGCCGGATCATCGAAGGATGCTTCGAGCGAGGAATCACTCCGGTGGTCACCTTGCACCACTTCACCTTGCCGAAGTGGGTGGCTCGCCTGGGGGGTTGGTCGTCCGAAGACTCGCCGTCACTTTTCGCCCGCTACGTTGCTGCGGTCGGCCCGATCCTCGATGGTGTCGAGTGGGTGTGCACCATCAATGAACCCAACATGGTTGCGCTGGTGACGGCGGTGATCAAAGCACAAGGGGCGGTGACGTTTGACTCGGTCGAACCGGATCCGACGGTGACGGCGAGGTTGATCGACGCACATCGGGCGGCCCGGGGCGAATTGGTGGGTTTGACCGGTGTGAAGTCCGGCTGGACGGTTGCCAATCAGGATGCCCAAGCGGCCGACGCGGGGAGTGAGAGCACGGTGCGAGCCGATGCCTGGCGTTGGCAGCGCGAAGACCAGTACCTGACCGTCTGTGCCGAGGACGACTTCATTGGCGTCCAGGCCTATTCCCGCCAAATCATCGGGCCAAGCGGGTGGGTGGCTCCCGGTCCGGAGACTCGACGAACCTTGATGGACTGGGAGTTCTACCCCGACGCCCTGGAACACGCCGTCCGTCATACGGCAGAACTGTTGCCCCGCGTTCCGATCCTGGTCACCGAGAACGGGATCGCCACCGGGAACGATGACGATCGCATCGATTACACCCAGAACGCTCTCATCGGCCTGCACCGGGCGATGGCCGACGGTGTGGACGTGCGGGGCTACCTCCATTGGTCGCTGCTCGACAACTACGAGTGGGGTTCCTTCACGCCGACGTTCGGTCTGGTGGCGGTTGATCACGGCACCTTCGTGCGGACGCTCAAGCGGAGCGGTCAGTGGTACGGCCGGGTCGCGACGAGCAACGCCCTCCCGGCAGCGGGTCGGGATTGATGGAGGTACGGTTTTTCTGTGCCTGACACAGTGGTGATGAACCTGGCGGATGGTCGTGGGCTGGCCTGGGTCGACATCGGTCCCAAGCGCGCCCCCGCCGTCTTCGCGTTCCACGGCACACCGGGGTCCCGGCTGCAGGTCTCCTTCCAGGAACAGGTGATCGAGGAGGCGGGGGTCCGTTTGATCGCTCCCGACCGGCCCGGTTACGGCCACAGCACCTACCACCGGAACCGCACTCTGGCCGATTGGGCCAACGATGTGGCCCAGCTGGCCGATCATCTCAAGATCAAACGCTTCTCAGTGATCGGCGTGTCGGGCGGTGGGCCCCACGCCGTCGCCTGTGCCGCGCTCCTCCCCGACCGGGTGGTGGCGGCCGGCATCGTCAGCGGCGTCGCTCCGTTCTCCGACCCGGCCATGCAGAGCGGAGACTTCATGATCGGGGTCAACCGGCTCTTCGTCCGGCTGGGCAACGTCTCGCAGCGCCTGCTCCAGCCCGTGTTCACCGCGCAGGACTTCGCCCTGCGGCACTGGCCCGAGAAGGTGATCAAGGCCGGTCTGCGCTCCCTGCCTGCCCCCGACGCCGCCGTGCTCAGTCGGCCCGAAGTGATGGCCGTCTTCATCGATGATGCGCGCCGCGCCTCGGCCACGGCTCCGGCCGCGGCCGCGCAGGATTTTGCCCTCTTCGGTGGGGACTGGGGCTTCCGCGTCGAGGACATCGCGGTGCCGGTGCACATCTGGCACGGTGACGCCGACCGCAACGTGCCCATCGGTCACGGCCGGTTCTTCGCTGAGCGCATTCCGGGGGCCCAGCTGCACGAGTGCCCCGGCGAGGCACACTTACTCGCCGTCGACCACCTGGGCGAGATCCTGGCCACGGTGGCGCCGGTCTGAGCACGCACGTGGGCCGGGTGGCCGTGATCACGGGTGGTGGCCGTGGCATCGGCGCTGCCACCGCAATGCAGCTGGCTGCCGCCGCATGGGACATCTGCGTCGGCTATCGCCGCGATCACAAGGCCGCTGAAGACGTCGTCGTGGCCTGTCGCGAACTCGGCGTCCGGGCCGAATCCGTTGCCGTGGACGTGGCCGACGAAACCTCGGTCAGTCAGCTCTTCGCCGCCATCGACGAAAAGTGGTCCGGCCCTGCTCACGCGCTGGGCGTGCTGGTCAACTGTGCCGGCATCGTGGCCCAACCGGCCCGGGTCGAGGACATCGACCAGGCCCGGCTCACCGCCATGTTCGCGGTCAACGTGACCGGCTCCTTCCTCTGCGCCGGCCAGGCCGTTCGTCGTATGTCGACTCGGCATGGTGGTTCCGGCGGTGTCATCGTCAACGTGTCGTCCGCCGCCTCCCGCTTGGGTAGCCCGGGTGAGTACGTGGACTACGCCGCCTCCAAGGGCGCCATCGACACCATGACAATCGGCCTGGCCAAGGAGGTGGCCGAGGAGGGGATCCGGGTGGTGGCCGTCCGTCCGGGCATCATCGACACTGAGATCCACGCCTCGGGTGGCCAGCCCGACCGGGTCGAACGGCTGCGCACGCTGATCCCGATGCAGCGGGTCGGTCAGCCCGACGAAGTGGCTTCGGCCATCGTCTGGCTCTGCAGCGACGGCGCCTCCTACTTGACCGGTTCCTTGATCGATGTCAGCGGCGGGCGCTAGGCGGGCCGTAGTGTCACGGGGCTGTGACCGACACCCCGTTGCTCAAGCTGGCGTCAGAGGTGACCCCGTCCTGGCTCACCTCGGTCCTCACCCGGTCCGGCGCGCTGGCTGGCGGGGCGAAGGTGGTTGACCTGACCGCGACGGCCGTGGGCACCGGCCAGATGGCCGACACCACTCGATTCACCCTGACCTACGACAAAGCGGAGGCGGGACCAGCGAGCGTGGTCGGCAAGTTCGCCTCCAGCGACGACCAGAGCCGAGGGACCGGGTTGGCCCTGCGGGCCTACGAGATCGAGGTGCGTTTCTACTGCGAGCTGGCCGAGCGGGTCTCGACCCGGGTGCCGGCGTGTTACTTCGCCGACGTCGAACCCGAGACCGGCTGGTTCACCCTCATCCTCGAGGACATCGCCGGGGCGACCCAGGGCGATCAGATCGAGGCCTGCGGTCCGGACGTGGCCGCCGCGGTGCTCGAGGAGATGGCCGGGCTGCACGCACCGTGCTGGGAACGGCCCGAACTGGCCCGCCTGGAGTGGCTCAATCGCAACACGGACGATGCCGATCAATTCCTTTCCATGATGGTGTCGTCCCTCCTCCCGGGCTTCCTCGAGCGCTACACCGACACGCTGTCGCCCGAGCACGCCGAGGTGTGCCGCATCTTCGTGGAGCAGGCGTCGGTCTGGTCGCACCTTCGCCAGGGACCCCGCACCGCCACCCACGGTGACTTCCGGCTCGACAACCTGCTCTTCCAACCGGGCCAGCGCCGCCCGGCCGTGGTCGACTGGCAGACGCTGGTCTGGGCCAATGCCTCCTATGACGTGGCCTACTTCATCGGTGGCTGTTTGAGCGCGGAGGACCGGCGGGCCCACGAGCTCGACCTGCTGGCTCACTACCACCGGGCGCTGTGCGCGCAGGGGGTGGAGGGTTACTCATTGGACCAGCTGCGCCAGGACACCCGGCGCGACAGCTTCGGCGGCGTTCTCATGGCCATCGTGGCTTCCATGATGGTCCAGCGCACCGAGCGCGGCGACCTGATGTTCCTCACCATGACGACCCGGCACGCTCAGCACGCCATTGACGTCGATGCACCCGATCTCCTCCTCGCTGGTGACTGACCTCCTGGTGCTCTGCACCGGCAACGCGTCGCGTTCGGTCATGGCGGGATTCATGCTCGAACACCTCAAGGCGACGCGGCCGGGGCCCGAGCTGCGCATCGTGACGGCCGGCACTCACGTCATCAACGGCCAACCGATGGGGATGCGCACCCGCACCGCGCTATCGAGCATCGAGGAGCTGGCCGGTGACGACTTCAATCGCCACCGAAGTCGCCAGGTGGTGGAGGCCGATCTCAAGGTGGCCGAACTGGTGGTGGTGATGGAGGCGGATCACGTGCGCTTCGTCCGGCGTCAGTTCGCTGACGCCGCCTCCCGTACCGGCACCATCACCCGCCTGTGCCGGGACCTCCCGCCGGCCCCGCCGGCCTTGTCGGTTCGGGTGGCTGCATTGGACCTGGCCGGAGTGGACCTGAGTGAGGACACCGATGTCCTCGACCCAGCCGGGTTCGAGGCGGATGTCTACGCCGCCTGCGCCCAGCAACTCTGGGGTCTGTGCCAGCAGCTGATCGTCACGCTGTAGGGCGAGGCAACACCATCACCATCTCGGGGTCCGCTTCTCCGGGCACCGTCACCGCTCCGGTTGCCGCGAACCCCGCCTTCTCGAAGGCGCGGATGGAGCGGGCATTGCCGGTACTGGGTCCGGCCATCGCCGCGGTGATCTCGGGGTAGTCCTCCCACAGCCGGGCCGTGGCCGCCTTGATGATGTCGGTGCCGATGCCGCGGTTACACAGCACTGCCTCACCAATGAAGAGGTCGAGGCCGCCGGCACCGGGGAGCCCGACCGCGGCGGCGTACTCGGGATTGTCATCGAGCCGGTAGATCTGCACCAGCCCGACCGGTTCGTCATCGAGGATGCAGATCAGCATCTGGGTCGGGTCGTCCCCGTCGATGCTGGGCCCGAAGTCCGCCTCCATGCTCTGCGGCGTGTGCTGCCCCCACCACTCGGCCACGTGCGGTTGGGTCAGCCACCGGGCCAGTACTTCGAAGTGGTCACGGGACAGTGGAACCAGGGCGAGCACCGACGGCGCCACGGCGGCGGGCCGATCAGTCGGCGTGGACGGACCGCAGACCGGCCCAGGCCAGGTCGGCCACCCGTTGGGCCAACCGGCGTGCTTCGAGCTCGCTGCCCACCTGGCTGGCACCCGAGGCGCGCTGTTCCATGAAGCGGCGGCTGGCTCCTTCGGCCATGCCCACGACGGCGTAGGCCAGCAGGCGGCGGTGGTCGTCATCGAGGCCGGCATCGATGAGCGGATCGATGGCGGCGGCCATGGCATCCTCGACGGCGCGCAGGGCTCGGCCCAACTCGAAATCCTCGGCATGGTCGCGGCCGTAGAGCAGGCGGAACTCGGCCTCCCGGGTGATCACCAGCCCGAAGTAGGCGGCGAAACCCAGCTCGACCTGCTGGCGCGGCCCGTCGGCCTGGCGCACGGCATCGCCCACCGCGCCGAGGAGTTCCTGGGCGATCGAGTCGACCAGCTCGAGGTAGAGAGAACGCTTCGAGGAGAAGTGCTGGTACACCAGCGGCTTGGTCACCCCGGCGGCCTCGGCGATGTCATCCATGGTGGTGGCCCGGTAGCCGCGGCGGGCGAAAAGTTCGAGGGCCACGGCGAATAGCTGTTGGCGGCGCTGCTCCGCGGTCAGGCGACGCGTGGTCGGCTGGGTGGTGGTGGCCATCTGATGAGGTTACCCACCGGTCAGCGGGCGTCGGGGGAGGCCGGGGGCGGGCCGCTTCGCCTCGCCTCAGGGCGCCGTCGTGGGCAACTGGTCGAGCACCGCCTGCAGGCGACGGGGCAGGTCAGCCCGGTTCAGGTGGCGGGCGACCACGTCGCGGTTGTGTTCGAGCAAGGACGGATCGGGATGATCGAGCCAGTCGGCCAGTCCCGCGGCGTCGTCGCTGGCGAACCAGCGGAACCCGAAGGCCGCCAACTCCTCGGCCACCGGGTAGGGCCCGATGGCCAGGGGCCGACGGTAGGTGGCCGACTCCACGGCCGGGTTGCCGAAGCCCTCCCAAGTCGAGGCCAACACCACGGCATCGCAGGCCGCATAGGCATCGGCGATCGCCACCCCTGCCCCCTGCCCGTCAGCGTCCGCCGTGTGCAGCACCGGGCAGGTGGCCGCGGCCAGCAGCTCCTCGAGCGCCGGGCCGTAGCCGTCCTCCGCCGGGCCGAGCAGCCAGTAGGTGGCGCCGATGGACTCGGCCAGGCGCAGCGCACCACCGATGTTCTTGCGGGGTAGCGCTCGCGTGGGTTGGAGGAGGAGCCTCGTTCCCTCGCCGATCCCCAGCGTGGTGCGACTGCCATCCCGGTTGCCAGGCGCCGGATCCGGATCGAACGAGTTGTACATCGTGGTGGCAGCGATGCCACGCTCGGCCAGTTGGCGGCGGCTGAGCTCGTTGATGGTGACGTGCGCCCATGCGGTGTCGTCGGGGGGTGGCGGGAAGTGCGCCAGATTTGGGCGTTGCCAGGGCAGGTCGTGGTGATGGAGCACGGCCGGGCGGCCGGCGCACACCCTTGCCGTCAACGCGGCGGCGGCCGGGTTGAGAGGGAGTGAGCACAGGTTTTCGATCAGCACCAGGTCAGCCGGAGCCAACGCGGCGGCCAACTCGTCCTCGGTCGGTGGCTCGGTCGCGTCAATGGCCAGCCCGGGGAGCTCGATGTCAACCGGCCCCGATCCCGCCACCGAAAAGACCTGCCAGCCCAAGATCCCCAGCGCATCGGCCCATTTGGCGGCCTCGATGGACACGCCATCGGCGCCACCCAGACGGAATGAGACGACGGCGGCGGTCGGCACGGCAGCAGCGTAGGGCCGAGGGTGCGGAAAGCTGGCCGGTGGCAGTGGAGTAGCGTTGCCGCCCGTGGCAAAGCGAGCACTCATCACCGGCGTAACCGGACAAGACGGTTCCTACCTGGCTGAATTCCTCCTCGATCAGGGGTACACAGTCATCGGGATGGTGCGCCGTTCCAGCACGGTGAACTTCGAGCGCATCGCCCACATCCAGGACAGGCTCGAGCTGGTGGCGGGGGATCTCCTCGATGAGGTGTCGCTGATCAACATGCTGCGCGATCACCGGCCCCACGAGGTCTACAACCTGGCGGCCCAGTCCTTCGTGCAGACCAGCTTCAGCCAGCCCGTCTTCACCGGCGAGACGACCGCGCTCGGCGTGACCCGCCTGCTCGATGCCATCCGCCTGGTCGACCCCGACATCCGCTTCTACCAGGCCAGCTCCTCGGAGATGTTCGGCAAGGTGCTCGAAGTCCCCCAGCGCGAGTCCACCCCGTTCTATCCACGGAGCCCCTACGGCGTGGCCAAGGTGTACGGCCACTGGATCACGGTGAACTACCGCGAGAGCTACAACCTCCATGCCTCATCGGGGATTCTCTTCAACCACGAGTCGCCCCGGCGCGGCCTCGAGTTCGTGACCCGCAAGGTCACCAACGGTGTGGCCCGCATCAAACTCGGACTCGACGACAAGCTGGCGCTGGGCAACCTCGATGCGCAGCGCGACTGGGGTTTCGCCGGTGACTACGTCCGGGCCATGTGGTTGATGCTCCAGCAGGACTCGCCTGACGACTACGTGGTGTCGACCGGCGAGACGCATGAGGTGCGTGAGCTGTGCCGCCTGGCCTTCGCCGCCGCCGACCTGGACTGGGAAAATCACGTCGTCATGGATGAGAAGTTCCTGCGCCCGGCCGAGGTCGACCTGCTGGTGGGCCAGCCCACCAAGGCGCACGAGATCTTGGGTTGGAAACGCGACGTGGACTTCCCCGGGTTGGTTTCGATGATGGTCGATGCCGACATGGAGCAGCTCCGCAAGTCCCTCGCCTAAGGGCGTGGCGCTCCGGCGCTCCCGATGATCGCCGGCATCCACGCCGACCCGCTCGGCATCCTGGTCGCCTTCGGCGCCGGCATCCTGTCCTTCCTCTCACCCTGCGTGCTGCCCCTGGTCCCGGGCTACCTGTCGCTGGTCTCGGGCCTCTCGGCCGCTGAGCTCACCGCCCTCGGCGGTTCCTCGAACGCCACCGTGGCCGTCGCTGCTCCTCCGTCTGCTGCGGGCGTTGTCACCGCGACGGCGGCCGCGACGGCGACCGCCACCGCGACGGCGCCTGCGACCACCACAGCCGCCGTGACGACTTCGGTGGCAATGCGGCCCGTCCTGCGGGGCATCGGTCTCTTCGTTCTCGGCTTCACCGTGATCTTCGTGGCCCTGGGTGCAGTCGCCTCGGGCATCGGTCACTTGCTGCACTCGCACGAGATTCTCCTGGCCCGGGTGAGCGGGGTCGTGATCGTCGTGCTCGGCGTCATCCTGATCATCGGCGCCCTACCCGGGGACGTCTGGTCCAAGATCGGCAGCGGCCCCCGTCTCCTCGCCTCCCGCCTGCTGGGGGAGCGCCGCTTCGACGTGCGTCCTTCCACCTTGGGTATGTGGGCCGCACCCGTCATGGGCATGGCCTTCGCCTTTGCCTGGACCCCGTGCCTCGGACCGGTCCTCGGCTCGGTCCTGAGCCTGGCGGCTAGTAACGGCACCCTGGCTGGCGGCGTGCTCCTGCTCTTCGCCTACTCGCTCGGGTTGGCCATCCCTTTCGTGGCCGCCGGCCTGGCCTTCGGCCGGCTGACCGCAGTGTTCGCCCGGGCCCGGCGCCGGCTCTGGATCATCGAGCTAGCAGCCGGCGTGATCCTGCTCGGCTTCGGTGTCCTGCTCATCACCCATGACATCAGCGTGGTCTCGAGCGATATCTCGCGCTTCCTGAACGACATCGGCCTGGGGCGACTCTCCACCAGCTGACCGCGACGGCTGATCGCCGGGGAAATCCGGACATGAAAGGCTTACGCTTGTCGCTATGACCGATGTCGACACGGAAGTCCCTGTTCCAGACAACCCGGTGTTCTCGCCCGATGATTCGCTCGAGACGCTGTGGGTCAAGGCCTACCAGGGAGAGGTCCTCGGCGAAGTCCTCTTCGAGGGCATCGCACACCAGCAACGCGATTCGGAGCGCACGCGCAAGATGCTGACGCTCGCCAAGCTGGAACGCTGCACCAAGGAAGCCTTGGTGCCGGCCATGGAGCGGGCCGGACTGTCCACCGATCCGGCCGCCGACACCCTCGAGTTGGCCCAGGTACTGGTCGAGGCCTCGGCCTCTATTGCCTGGGAGGACACCATGGCCTCGCTGGGCCCGACCACGTCCCAGTTCAGCGCCATGTACGTGCGGATCGGCGAGCTGGCCCCGGCTGAACACGAAACGGCCGACCTTCTGGTCGCCCACGAGGCCGCCATCGCAGCTTTCGGGCGCAAGGAGCTGGCCGGCGATCTCGAGGGCTCGCTGGTCGACATCGAGGCGCTGCCGCACGTGCGCTGAATGCGCCCGGCGCCCACGCTCGCGCTCGCGCACCGACTCGCGCCTTACAACGGTTCCCGCTCATCCTCGATCCGGATACCCGCCGAGCCCAACACGCTGTAGGCCACCGCCACCAACTGCGCCGAGTCGATCACCGCATCCCTCAGAAAAGCGGCCCCGCGCACGTCGAGCAGGGTCGACCCGTGCAGTCGGGCCCCACCCAGGGTGGCGTTGGTCACCTCGATCCGGGTCAGATCGCAGTCGAAGAAGCAGGTCGACGTCAGCGTGGCCCCGTTCAACTCGCTGTCGTGCAGATCCACCTCCTCGAAGCGCACGCGCTGGGTCCGCAGCACGCGCAGGTTGGCGTCGTCCATGCGGCACCCGATGAAGACGACGTCGCGCAGCACGGCCCCCGGTAGGAGTACACCCGAGAGCCGGCAGTCGACGAAGGTGACCCGGTTGAACGCGGCTTCCTCGAGATCGGCCCCGGAGAAGTCCGCCCCCACCACCTCGACGTCGGTCAAGTGGAGCCCGGCCAGGTGCGCGCCGGTGCAGCGCAACCCGGCCAGGCGGCACTCCTCCAGCGAGACCCGCTGGCCGCCCTGACCCGAGACGTCGCCGGCCAGTTCCAGGCCCACCAGGGCCAGGTCGTCCTCGAGCCGCAGCGCCTCCGCCGGCCTGATCAGTGCCTCGGGCAGTCGCGGCCCCGCCGGTCGATCGTCGGGCCGGGCCACGGCCCGCAGCGTACCCAGCGGGGTCTCAGCCGCCGGGGGCCTGATGTTCACCCGCACGTCAGGGCCCTGCGGCGGCCTCGCTTGGAACCCCTGGTCCCACCCCCCGTACGATTGGGGGGAAGGCCATGGCCCCCGTTGTTCTCCTCCGATCCGCCGTCGCGCTCGCCGGCCGTTTCCCCGCCCTTGCCGGGGTCGATCTCTCTCTCGACCAGGGTGAGGTCGTCGTGGTGGTCGGTGCCAACGGGGCCGGCAAGACCAGCCTGCTCAGGGTCTGCGCCGGCCTGCTCCCGGTCACCTCAGGCGAGGCCACGGTGCTGGGGGTCGATCTCACCACCGAGCACACCGCCGTGCGCCGCCACGTCGGCCTGCTGGGACATGCCGCGCCTCTCTATGACGAACTCAGTGCGGCGGAGAATGTCCGCTTCGCCACCAAGGCCCTGCGCCTCCCGGTGGCCGACGCCGATGCTGCGCTCGAGCGCCTCGGCCTGGTGGGACGGCTGCGCAACACGGCCGCCGGTCGTCTCTCGGCCGGCCAGCGCCGCCGGGTGGCCCTGGCCATGCTGCTGGCCCGCCGCCCAGCACTCTGGTTGCTCGACGAGCCGCACGCCGGCCTCGATGCCGGGTCGCGCACCCTCTTGGCCGAGCTGATCGCCGAAGCCGCGGCCGATGGGGCATCGGTGCTGCTCTCGTCGCACGAGCCGCAGCTCTCCGTGCCATTGGCCGATCGCGTGGTCGCCATGACCGGCGGGCGGATCAGCGGCGAGGAGCCTGGTGGCCGGCGCGCCAACCTGGCCGCGGTGCCCGCGGTGCCCGCGGTGGAATCGGGCCCACCGCGCGACAGCATGGGTGCATGGCATGTGGCATGACGCCATGCTCGTGGCGGGCAAGGATCTCCGAATCGAAGCCAGGTCCAGGGTGGCTCTCTGGCAGGTCGTGCCGTTTGCCGTGCTGGTCCTCCTCCTGCTGGCCTTCGCCATCGGCCCTGACCAGAGCCCGTTGCAGCACGCCGCCCCGGGCATTTTCTGGATCGCCGTTCTCTTCTCGACCGTGCTCTCGATCCAGCGCAGCGTCGCCATCGAGTCCGGTGAGGGCACCCGTGACGGCCTGCGCCTCTCGGGTATCGATCCCGCTGGCGTCTTCTTGGGCAAGGCGGCCGCCATCGCGCTCCAACTCATGGTGCTCCAGGTCGTGCTGTGGGCCGGTGTGACGTTCCTCTTCGACGTCCGGGTGCACCACATCTGGCTGGCGGTGGCAGCGTCGCTGCTGGCCACCGTGGGCTTGTCGTGTGCGGGGGTGCTCTACGGCGGGTTGTCGGCCGGGCTACGCGTGCGTGACACGCTGCTCCCCATACTGGTGTTGCCAGTGCTGGCTCCCGTTCTTCTCGCAGGATCCAAAGCTTGGGAGGCCGCACTGAGCACGTCGGCTTCCAATGGTGGGGAGTGGCTACGGATCCTGATCCCATTCGCCGTCATCTATCTGGTGGTCGGCATCGTGCTCTACGGACCTTTACAGGAGGCGGCATGAGCGCGATACCCATCAAAGCGCGACCGAAATGGCTCGACGTGGTCGGAATCCTGGCCGTGATCTCGCTGGGCTTCACCGTGTGGCTCGGTTTGTGGGTCACGCCACCGGACGTGGTGCAGGGCAACCTGGCCCGGCTGCTCTACGTCCATCCCTCCATCGCCACCGTCGCCCTCTACTGGGCCGGCGGGGTGGCGCTGGCCGGCAGCCTCCTCTACCTGTGGCCACGCACCCGCTCCTTCTTCTGGGATCGCCTGGCCGTCGCCGGGGTGGAAGTGGGTGCGGTTTTCTCCGCCCTCACCCTGGTCACCGGCTCGCTGTGGGGCCGCCCGGTCTGGGGAGCCTGGTGGACCTGGGACGCCCGCCTGACCTCGACGGCGTTGCTCCTCCTGCTCGAGCTCGGCTACCTGGCGCTGCGCCGGGTCCCGGCCGACCCCCACATCCGGGCCCGCCGTTGCGCGGTGGCCGCCATCCTCATCGCCATTGACGTGCCGATCGTCCACTTCTCGGTGGACTGGTGGAACACGCTGCACCAGGGCGGGACCATCCTCGACCCGGGCTTCGACCTGCACGTCCACGGCATCATGCTCTGGACGATGGGTCTGTCCTTCTTGGCCTTCACGCTCGCCTTCGTCTGGCTCCTCGGGATTCGCTACCGGATCGAGGTGCTCCAGGACCTGGTCGGCGATCAGGAACTCGAGGTGTCGTTGGCCGAGCGATGGAGTGAAGGAAGCGGGGGCGGTGAGCTGGCCGGGGTGGGCGCAGCGTCCGGTTCCACCGGTGGTTTGTCATGAGTTATGTCGATGCTGGCTATATCGCTGCGCTGGGAGTGCTGTTCCTCTATGGGGTCGGGCTGGTGCTGCGACGGCGCCGGTGGGAGCGCGCGCTCGAGCACGCCGACCTGGTCCAGGAGGTAGGGGCAAGCAACCCGGCGGAGCAACGTGACTGACGGCACCACCGGACTCGCCACCTCTTCTGCCCCGCCGCCCCGGACCACCCCGGCGCTGCGCTCCATCCGGCGCCGGCGCATGCGCCGGCTCTGGGTGGTTTTCGGCCTGCTGGCCGCCGCCCTGATCTTCCTCTTGGTCGAAGGACTCGGCAGCTCACTCGACTACTTCGACACCGTCGATCAGGCCATGTCTCATCGGGCCCAGTTGGGCACGCAACAATTCCGCCTTGAAGGCACGGTGGTGCCTGGCACCATCCACTCGACGGCCACCGGCACCGACTTCGCCATCTCCGACGGCTCCAACTCGGTGCAGGTCGTCAACACCGGAAGCCCCCCGCAACTCTTCCAGGCCAACATCCCGGTGGTGGTGCAGGGACACTTCCCCTCGGTGACGGCGCTGGACTTCGACTCGAATTCCATCTTGGTCAAACACTCCTCCACCTACATCGCCAAGTACCCCAACCGGGTGAAGGCGAAGAACGGGACCGTTCGGTGACCGACGTCTACCTCGGCATGATCGGGGTATGGGCGGTCTTCTTCGCCGCCATTATCGGGGCGCTGGTCATCGTGTCGGGGCTGGTTCGCGAATGGCGGATCAACCGGACGGGGACCGCTGGCGCTCTCGTAGCCCCGAGCGGCTTGGGCGATGCCCGGTGGTTCGCGCCAGTGATGCTGATCGGTGCCCTTTTGTCGGTGGGCGCCATGGAACACGCCCTCATCACCCACGACTTCACCATCGCGTTCGTGGCGCAGAACAACAGCACGGTGACGCCCTTGCTGTATTCGATCACCGGACTGTGGTCGGCCCTGGCCGGCTCGATCCTGCTCTGGGGCCTCGTCCTGACGGTTTTCGGAGCCATCTTCTGCTGGCGTTACCGGGCCCAGGCGGCCGACCCCGTCATCCGCTGGGCCACCCTCGTCATCTTCTTGGTCACCGCCTTCTTCTTCGGGATGATGTTGCGCCCGGCCAACCCGTTCGTCAGCACGCACGGCGTGACCAGCGGCCCGGGACCCAACTCGTTGTTGCAGGACAACCCGCTGGTGGCCATCCACCCCCCGCTGCTCTACATCGGCTTCGTCGGATTCACCATCCCCTTCGCCTTCGCCATCGGGATGCTGGCCACCGGCCGGGTCAGCGAGCGCTGGCAGATCGAGTGCCGCCGTTGGACGTTGCTCGCCTTCACGTTTCTCTCGGTCGGCATCGTGCTCGGGGCCTGGTGGTCCTACCAGGTGCTCGGCTGGGGCGGCTTCTGGGGCTGGGACCCGGTGGAGAACGCCGCCCTCTTGCCCTGGCTCTGTGGGACGGCCTACCTACATTCGGTGCTGGTCCAGGAGCGTCGCGGCCTCATGCGCGTGTGGAATCTCTCGCTTTCCGTGGCCACGTTCGCGCTGACCATTCTCGGGACTTTCCTGACCCGTTCGGGCGTGGTCACCTCGGTGCACGCCTTCTCTGATTCGACCCTCGGTCCCATCCTCATCGCGTTTTTCGGTTTGGTGGTGGTGGTCGGTTTCGGATTGATCGCCTGGCGCGGTGACCGCTTGCGTTCACCCGGCGGCATCGATGCGCCGCTCGGGCGAGAGGGTGCGTTCCTGTTGAACAACATGCTCTTCGTCGGGTTCGCTTTCGTGGTGCTGCTGGGCACCGTGTATCCGATTCTCTACCAGGCGTTGACCAACCAGGAGGTCGACGTCGGCGCGCCCTATTTCAATAGCGTCGCCGTCCCCATCGGCATGGCGCTGCTCTTCTTGATGGCGGTGGCGCCCGTGCTCAGCTGGCGCAAGATCAACCTGACTGTGCTGTGGCAGCGCCTGCACATCCCTATCTGGGTCGGCGTGGTCACCGTGGTGCTCTGTGTGGCGTTCGGTCTACGCGGCTTCCAACCGCTGCTGGGTTTCGGACTGGGCGCCGTCGCCGCGTCGACGGCAGTCCGGGCACTCGTGCTCTCGGTGCGAGCCTCCTCGACCAGGCATGCCGGCTGGTGGCGCGGTCTGATCGGTCGGGCCAATGGCGGCATGATCGTGCACATCGGCGTGGTGGTCATGGCCATTGGCATCATCGCCTCGACCACCTACCGCCACCAGGCCGAGTTGGCGCTACCCCAGGGCCAGGTCGTCCACTACGACGGGCACACCTTCGAGTTTGAAGGCCTGCACCTGCTCAAGACGCCGTCTCGCCAGGCCGACGAGGCTCTGGTCAAGGTGGATGGTGGTGGCGTGTTCGCCCCGGCGGTGACCAGCTTCGGCAGCCAGCTCTCGACGGTCGGCACACCGGCCATCGACTCCAGCGTGTTCGGTGACGTCTATCTCACCTTCGACCAGGTGCCGGAGTCGGGTGCGCAGTCGGGCGATGTGCCGGTGACAAACTTGAAAGCCGGATCGGTGGCCATCGGCGTGGTGATCGAGCCATTACTGGCTTGGCTGTGGGCTGGCGGCCTCCTGGTCGGGCTCGGTGGTCTACTGGCGCTGATCCCTGGCTCGCGTCGCCGAGCCACCGAGCCGACCTCGGCGCCCTCGGCGCTGGTCGAGAATGCGACGCCCGAAGCAAATCCGGAGACGGACGGGATCGCAGAGGAGCGTGAGCCCACCGGCGTCGGTGCCGGGCTTTCCTCTCCATGAGCGACACGCCGAGGCGGCGACACACCGTCCGTTGGGTGGCCGGCGGGGTCCTGGTCATCTTGATTGTGGTGGGCGTGGTGCTGGCCACCCGCCAGCCCCAGGACGCCACGCAGGTGGCCAGCCCGCTGGTCGGCAAGACGGCCCCGTCCATTTCCGGCACGGATCTGCGGACCGGTAAGAGGGTTTCACTGACCTCCCTACGGGGCCACTACGTGGTGATCAACTTCTTCGCCAGCTGGTGTGTTCCTTGCCAAGACGAGATGCCCGACCTGGTCACCTTCGACTACCAGCAGTCGCACGAGAAGGGTGGGGCCATCGTGCTCGGGGTGGTCTTCCACGATCTGACCTCGTCCGCCCGCGCCTTCCTGCGTTCAGAGGGGGCGACCTGGTTGGCCGTGTCTGACCCGGGCGGGAACATCGCGCAGTCCTACGGCGTGACCGCACCGCCCACCACCTTCGTGATCGATCCGTCCGGTCGCATCACGGTAGAACCGGCGCTGGCGCCCGAGACGCTGCAGGGCCTCAACGATCTTCTCCGTGACGCGCGCGACCACCGGGCCTTCAGCAATGTCTGATCGGTCGCCGCGGTTCCCGCTCTGGCTGCGCGTGGCGATGCCGTTCGTCGTTCTGGTGGTGGCCCTGGTGGTCGGGAGTGGGGTTTTCGACTCCAAGCCCCAAAGCAATGGGCAGCGCGCCGGCGCCATCGAGGCTGTTGTGCGGTGTCCCTCCTGCGTGGATGTCTCGGTGGCCAACTCCGAGGAGTCGACCGCCATCGCGGTGCGGCACGAGATTGCGCGTGAGGTGGCCGCAGGCCAGTCGACCGGGCAGATCGAACAGAGGCTGGTATCGGAGTACGGGCCCAGCATCCTGCTCGAGCCCCCTGACACCGGTGGGATCTCGCTCATCTGGGTAGTCCCCATCGTGTTGGGTGCCGGCACCATCGGCCTGGTGGCCGTGCTCTTCTGGCGGCGCACCCGCCAGTTCGGCTCCTTGCAGACGGAAAGCGCGTCATGAGCGACACCCCGGCGGATCGCGATCGGCGCTGGTCGCTCAACGACGAGCGAGAATTTCTGATCAGGTCGCTGGACGACGCCGAGCGCGAGCGGGCCGCCGGTGACCTCTCGGACGCCGACTACACGGTGCTGGTGAACCGGGATCGTCGCAGGCTGGCCGAGGTCGAGGCCGAACTGACCCAGCTCGGGCCCGACCCCACGGACCGGGCCGCGACCGCCGAAGGCGCCACACCCGGGAGCGAGGACGAGGCCAAGCCCAATGAGCGCCGGGAGTGGCGCCGCATCGGCATCATCGCCTGCTGCTTCTTGATCGTGGCCGGCGCCGTGCTGCTGGTGTCCCACGCACTGCAGTCGAGCTCGCCCGGCCAGCCGGTGAGCGGGAGCGTCACGTTGTCCAAGGATCAGCTGATCGAGCAACAGTTGAACCAGGCCGAGGCGTATACGAACAAGAAAGAAAACGAACTGGCACTGCAGCTCTATGGCGTGGTCCTCAAGGAGGATCCCAACGATCCCCAGGCGCTGGCCGATTTCGGCTGGCTGACCTGGCGGGCCGGCGAGACCTACAAGTCGTCAGTTTTCGAGAAGCTCGGCCTGGACACGCTCAAAAAGGCGGTCAGGGTGGCGCCGACCTTCTACAAGGGCCATCTCTATTACGGCCTGGTTCTCTACTACCAGGACAAGGACTACACGGCGGCGGCCGGCCAGTTCACCGAGTACCTGGCCGACAACCCACCGGACTCGGACACCAATGCGGCCGGGTCCGTCATCGTTGACGCCTACAAGCAGGCCGGCCTGCCGGTGCCACCGGTGATGTCAACGACTACGACCACGACCACCAAGCCGCCAGCGACCACGACGACCTCAACCCCGTAGGGCGCGCAAGTCCTCGACCACGGAGCGCAGGGCCGGGCCGAAGGCACGCACCTCGTCATCGGTGGTGGGCCAGCCCACACTGACCCGCAGTGAGTGCGAGGGATCGACCCCCATGGCCTCGAGGACGGGTGAAGGTTCGATGCTCTCGGAGGAACAGGCCGAACCCGAGTGCACCGACACCCCGGCCCGATCCAGGCCGATGAGAACCGGCTCGGCCTCGACGCCGCCCACACCGAGACAGACCAGGTACGGCAACCGTTGGGAGGGGTCGAGTGGACCGACGACCTCGACCGCGTCGATGGTGCGCGCCTGCTCGATGATGGTGGAGATCTGCGCCCGAGCCCGAACCGACTCCTGGTCGATCAGGCGCTGGCCGTCCTCGGCCAGGGCCGCCGCCGCCGCCCCGAAAGCCAGGTGGGCCGGTAGGGCTTCGAGGCCAGCCCGCCGAGCTCGCTCTTGCTCCCCACCCACGAGCAGGGGATCGAAGCGGCTGCCTCGACGAACCACCAGGGCACCCGAGCCGGGAATTCCCCCCAGCTTGTGCGCGCTCACGCTGACCAGATCGGCGTCCAGCGCGCCCAAGTCCACCGGCACGTGCCCGCAGGCCGCCACCGCGTCAACGTGGACCGGCACCCCCTTGGCCCGACACAGCTCCACCGCCTCGTGCACGGGTTGGATGGTGCCAACTTCGTGATTGGCCCACTGGCAGTGCACCAGTGCCGGCAGCGAACCGTGACCGGCCAGGCGCTCCTCGAGCGCGGCCAGATCGACGCGGCCGTTGCCGTCCACCGGCAGGATCTCGACGCCCGCAGCTCGCTCCGAAGCTTCCCGGACCGCCGAGTGCTCCACCCCGGTCAGGAGGATCGGTGCGCCAACGCGGCGTCGGGCGGCGCCAAAAACGGCAGCGTTGATCGCTTCGGTGCCGCCGGAGGTAAAGACGACCTGGCGCGGCGTGACGCTCAGCAGGTCCGACACCTGCTGGCGCGCCATCTCCAGCGCGTCGCGCACGATGCGCCCCTCTTCATGGAGCCGTCCGGGATCGGCGGCCGGGAGGGACCACCACCGCTCGAGGGCCTGCCGGGCTTCGGGCCGGGGCGGGGTGGTACTGGCGTGGTCGAGATAGGCGCGCGTCACGCGTCGGTCAGGCCGAGGCGGAGCAAGCGTCGTCGCCGCGGGCCCTCGACGAGAGGATCACCGGCAACGCCTGCTCGGAGGCCCGGCCGCACAGTCCGGCCAGCAACCCCTTGATCATGCCGCGGTCGACCGCGCAGAGCACCGGGTTGGTGGTGCTGGCGTCACCGAACGGGCACTGCTCGGCGATGACCGCGGTCGTCTCGCCCCGGTCTTCGGCTCGGGCGGCAAACCCGTGTGCCGTCAAGGTGTCGGCCACCACATGCATGGCGGCACGGATGGTGCGCTGTCCCTCGGTCGGGGTCATGCGCGAGGCCAGTGACCGGCCGTACTCCTCACCCACGTGGGCGGCCATGCCTTCGGCCTCCGCCGGTCCGAGCCGGCGCATCGCTTCGCCCAGCAGCCGCATCAGCAAGTCGTCGCGCCGCTGCAGGAGCCCGAAGGTGACGTCGTCCTCGACACAGAAGAACCGCTTGGAGGGCCGGCCCGCTCCGGCCCGCTCACTGTTCTCGACTCGCAGGTAGCCGTGGTCGACCAAGCGCTGGAGGTGATGGCGGGCCACATTGGGGTGGAGTGAGAACGTGGTGGCGACCGCGGTCGCCGTCACGCCGGGCTCGGCGCGCACGTGCAGGAAGATGTCGCGCCGGGTGGGGTCGCCGAAGGCGGCGGCCACGGCCGTCACCGCGGCGGTGAACCGGCCGTCCTCCTCGCGTTCGGTGGCGAGCGGTGGCGGTGACCCCTCGGGTGGGAAGGTGGTCGGAGCCGTACGCACGGTGGGTAGTCTACCGGCGGGTCAGCGCCTCCACCTGGGGGTACGCGCCGGTACCGCGCTTCTGTTGGAGCCAGGTCCGTCCCCTTCGACAGACTGGAAGTTCATGGCAATCGATCAAGGCCAGCTCGAGGCCGCCCTCCACGCAATTGTCGAGCCGGAGCTGGGGTTGCCGCTGGGAGAGGTGGGGTTCCTGCGGGAGGTGCGGGCGCGCCGGCACCGGGTCCGGATCGAAGTGGCCCTGCCGGTAGCCGCCTGGCCCACCTCGGACGACTTGGCCGATGAGATCCACCGAGTGGTGCGCGCCGTCCCCGGCGTAGAGGAGATCGAGTTCGACCTCACCGTGATGACCGACGAGGAGCGCAGCGCCCTCCGCAACACCTTGCGGGCCACCATGCTGGGGCCGGCCGCCGAAGGCGATGATCACGGGCACGACCACAGCGGCCACGGCCACGGGCAGGCTGACGACGCGGCCGCGGCGGCCTTCTTGCTGCCCGAGTCGCTGACGCGGGTGATTGGTGTTTCCTCAGGCAAGGGTGGAGTGGGCAAGTCCACCGTCACCGTGAACCTGGCCATCTCGCTGGCCGCGGCCGGCTACAAGGTCGGTCTGCTCGACGCCGACGTTTATGGCTTCTCGGTGCCCAAGATGCTGGGTGCCGACCACGATCCGATCATTCTGGGTGACATCGTGCTGCCCACCTTGGCGCACGGGGTGCGCTGCCTCTCCATGGGCTACTTCGTCCCCGACGATCAGCCCGTCATCTGGCGGGGCCCGATGCTGCACAAGGCCATCCAGCAGTTCCTGACCGACGCCTATTGGGGGCTGCCTGATTTCGTCCTGGTCGACATGCCACCGGGGACCGGCGACGTGGCCCTGACCCTGGCCCAGGTCATGCCCCGAGCGGAGGTGATCGTGGTGACCACCCCGCAGCCGGCGGCGCAACGGGTGGCCCAGCGCTCGGCCTTCGCGGCGCGCCGGCTCAAGTTGTCGGTCCGCGGTGTGGTGGAGAACATGAGTTGGTTCACCGGTGACGACGGCAAGCGGTATGAACTCTTCGGTGCCGGAGGTGGTGCCACCTTGGCCGCCGACCTCGGTGTCCCCTTGCTGGGGCAGGTGCCCTTGGTCAATGCCGTGCGCCAAGGTGGTGACGACGGTCGTCCCATCACCGTGGAGGACCCCGGGGCCGAGACCTCGCAGTCCTTCCGGGCCATCGCCGACAAGTTGGCCGCTCTGGGTCCGGCCCGCGTCTACCGCAAAGAACTCACGCTGGGTTGACATGCCCTTCGCCGCGGTGGTGTCCGTTCGGCTTGACCGGGCCGCCGACGCGGCGCATCGCCTCGACATCCTGCGCCAGTTCGTGCTGCCTCCACTCGAAGCGCTGCCGGGATTCCGCCGCGTCTCGTTCATGACCGACGCCCGAACCGGTACCGGCTTCAGCGTGGCGGAGTTCGACACCGAGGAGCAGGCCCGCCATGCCCTGGGGATCCTGGCTCCCGACAACGGCCCCGAGGTGCTCGAGGCACACGTGTGCGCCGTGGAACTCGACGCGGGTCACCACACGTAGGGAATGAGCCGCCAAGTACGCGTGCAGTACTCGTCGTAGCCCGGCAACTCCTTACGGAGCAGTTCCTCTTCGGCCTCGATCCGCAGCACGTACGGCGGCACGATGGCCGTAGCCACCGCGGCCACAACGGCGGGACTGCCCGAGGTCAGGGAGAAACCAAACCAATTGAGCAATGACCCCAGATAGCCGGGGTGCCGGATCCGGCGGTACGGGCCGCGGTCGACCACACTCTGCGCGTTGCTGACCTTGAGCGTTCGCGTGTACGACTCGTCGAGGCTGCGCATGGACCACACGCGCAGGCCCAGCCCGCCGGCTTGGAGGCCGAGCCCAACTGGTTGGACCGGGCCCGGCAGCGGGGGTACCCGAACCTGGCTCCACAGCGGCGCGCTCAGACCGGCTGCCGCGTAACTGATGGCGACGGCCCGGGTGGTGCCGCCGTCCTCCTCCGACGTCTCGAGGCTGGCCGCACTGCCACGCTGGCGCGCCATGGTCTCGAGGGCCACGAACCCGACCAGGCCGGCGTAGCCGGCCAGCAGCCAGCGCTTCGATCGTGCAGGCATCTCGTCACTCTGGCACTCCTAGGGTGTGAGGCGTGCAACAAGACGAGCGCACGGCGCTACGCAGCCGTTCCTTCGGCGCCATCGCCGACGGCTATGACCAGTTTCGCCCCGGACCACCAGCGGCGGCACTCGACTGGCTGATCCCCGAGGGTGCGGCCGACGTCATCGAGGTCGGTGCCGGTACCGGCGCGGTCACCCGTGCCCTGCTCCAGCGGGGGTTGCGGGTGCGGGCCGTGGAACCCGACCCCCGCATGCGCCAGATCCTGGCTGAGCGGGCCCCCCAAGCCGACGTCCTCGAAGGGACCGGCGAAGCCATCCCCGGTTCCGACGCCTCAGCCGATGTGGTGCTGTACGCCTCGGCCTGGCATTGGGTGGACGAGGCCCGTGCCGTGCCCGAAGTGGCCCGGGTGCTCCGTCCCGGCGGCCGCTTCGCCCTGCTGTGGAACGGCGCCAACCGCCGTGTGCCCTGGGTGCGCTCATTGTGGGCTGGTGGCGTGCCGAGCGACGACGAGGAGGCCAAGCAGGTCGAGCAGGGAGTGAGCCATCGTCGCCAGGTCGACCTCGGCCCGAGCGCCGCGCTCTTCACCGAACCCGAGCGCCAGGTGATCAGTTGGGAGCAGACGGTCAGCCGGCAGGAGCTCCTCGGACTGATCGGAACCTACAGCGGGGTCATCGTGATGGACGCCGAGGCGCGCCGAACCTTCTTCGCCAGTGTCGAGCGGTTCTTGGACACCGATCCGGCCACGGCCGGGCGACAGTCCTACGATCTGCCCATGGGCGCTTTGTGCTGGCGAGCCGACCGGCGGGGCACCTGATGGAGGACTGGGCCCGACCGCTGGTGCACTGGGAGATCGAGGCCCGCGATCCCGAACGCATGAAGGCCTTCTACGGCGACCTCTTCAACTGGAACATCTCGGAGGGCTTCTTGATGTTCATCGCGCCGGGCATCGGCGGCCCCGAGCCGGGGCCGGCCGGCCACATCCGACAGAGCGAGCGCTCGGGGGTGAATCTGTACTTCCAAGTGGCGGATCTCCGGGCCTCGCTCGACAAGTCGGTGGCGCTCGGCGCCAGCATCGTGGCCGAGCCGTTCGACGTGCCCGACGGACCGACCATCGCCGGCATCCTCGACCCCGAGGGCAACCCGGTCATGCTGGTGCAAGCCTGACCATGATCGTCGAGACCACCACGTTCCATGTGGCCGAGGGCACCAGCGAGGAGGCATTTCTGGCGATCGACCGCCGGGTGCAGACCGAGCTCATCCCCAACCAGCCCGGTTTTCTGCGCCGGACCACGGCCCGGCGGGGCGAGCGCTGGATCGTCGTCGTGCTGTGGGCGACCGAGGCCGATGCTGCCGCCTTCGAGGGTGTGGCCAACATCAATCCGGTGCAGATGGAGTTCGACGGCCACCTCGAGGTGGGCAGCGTCGAGATCCACCGCTACGACACGCTCGACTGACCTTGGAACTCGATCAGCTCAAGGCCACCCGCTACGAGGTGCGCGACGCCGTCGCCACCATCACGTTGCACCGGCCCGAACGGCTCAACGCCTGGACCGGGCGCATGCATGCCGAATACCGGACCTTGCTCGACCGGGCCGCCAATGATCCGACCGTCCGCGTCATCGTGGTGACCGGGAGCGGTCGTGGCTTCTGCGTGGGCGCCGACACCCAGGCCCTCGAAGGCCATGTGGCGCGGGGCGGTTACGACTCCGGGCTCGGTGACGAGGTGGCCATGCCCGGCTATGGCGTGCGCCCCGAGTTCGACGCCGACTTCGCCTACCAGTTCGGCATTCCCAAACCCATCATCGCCGCCATCAACGGACCGGCCGCCGGGGTCGGCCTGGTGTTGGCCTGTTACTGCGATCTGCGCTTCGCCGCCTCGGGCATCAAGCTCACCACCTCGCACGGGAAGCTCGGGCTGCCCGCGGAGTACGGCCTCTCGTGGCTGCTGCCCCGGCTGATCGGGGTGACCCGGGCCGCGGACATCCTGCTGTCGAGCCGCATCGTCATGTCCGAGGAGGCGGAGCGGTTCGGCCTGGTCAACCGGGTGGTCCCAGCGGAGGAGCTGCTGGATCTGACCTACGAATACGCCGGGCAGCTCGCGCGAGACGTGGCACCGTCCTCGTTGGCTTCGACCAAGCTTCAGCTCTACCGCGACCTGCATGGCGACGTGGCCAGCGCGGTCAACGATGCCGGGTCCCGCATGGCCGCCATGATGCAGAGCGCCGACTTTGCCGAGGGCGTGGCCGCCCTCACCGAGCGGCGTCCGCCGGCCTTCCCGGACCCGGCCCCGACCCCTTAAGAATCGACACCCTGGGGCAGCTTGCTCGGGTCCCAGCCGAGCAGAGCCACCGCCTGGCGGAAGGCGAAGCGGTCGGTCATGCCGGCCACATAGGTGACGGCGGCGTGCACAGCTTCGGCGCTGCCGGCCCGCAGATCGGCGCGGTCCGCCTCCGCCACGTCGGGTCCGGATGCAATCAGATGCGGCCGGTCCGAGAAGTGCTCGACCAGGGCCCGCAGCACCCCGACCACCGCCTGCCCCTGGCGTACCGAGGCTTCGCGCAAGTAGATGCGTTCGTAATTGCGGGCCCGGAAGTCGGCCAGGGCTTCGGCCACCTGCTCCTCCATCCCGACCTGGCCGGTGCGCAAGGTGGCGGAGACCACGCCGTCTATGAAGGCGCCCAGCTGGGTGCTGCGACGTTCGCCGCAGACCTGGCGCACCGAGGGCGGCAGTTGATGCGGGGCCACGATGCCGGTGACCACGGCGTCCTCCCAGTCGTGGCAGACATAGGCGACCCGGTCGGCCCAACTCACGACCTCACCCTCGGGCGACGAGGGCGCCGGGCGGGACCAGCTGTGGTTGGCGATGCCGTCGATGGTCTCGGCACACAGATTGAGCGAGGCCAGTGAGACGTGGGCACCCCAGGGGGCGTGGTCGAACCCTCCCGGCAGGAAGGGGTCGAGGGCGTCCTCGCTGGCGTGACCGCCGGGACCGTGGCCGCAGTCGTGGCCGAGCGCGATGGCCTCGGTCAGGGCGATGTTGAGGCCGCAGGCCCGCGCCATGGCGGTGGCCACCTGCGCCACTTCCAGCGCATGGGTCAGGCGAGTGCGCTGGTGGTCCTCGGGGAAGACGAAGACCTGGGTCTTGCCGGCCAGCCTCCGGAACGAGGTCGAATGTAAGATGCGGTCCCGGTCCCGCTCGAAGCAGGTACGCCACTGGTCGGCTTCCTCGGCCCGCTGGCGCCGGCCCGCGGCCACGGCCCGGGTGGCCCCAGGGGCCAGGTGGGCGTCCTCCTGCTCCTCGCGGGCCTTTCGGGTGAAGCCGGCGGCGGGCGTGCCCACCGCTCCGGCCTCGGGATCAGCCGGGGTGATGCGCGCGTGCGAGTCGCGGTGGGCCAAGCGGACCGGTCCTTCGTACCCCGACATGGTCGAGGCCCACCGGGCACTGCGTTCAGACACCCCAGGTACAGGTGCATCCGTCATGCCATGCAGTCTGGCCCATGCCTGTATCGTCCTTTGGACGCCCGGGCTGCCCCAGGCGGCCAGAACGAGGAGAGAAACCAGGTGGACGTACGGATCGGCATCACCCAGACGCCCAAGGAGATCGAGGTGGAACTGGCCGAGGGCACCGATCTCGACAAGACGCTGGGTGAGATCGAGAAGCTCCTCCAGACCGGTGACGGCGTGCTGTGGTTGACCGATCGCAAGGGCCGCCGGGTGGCGGTGCCGGTGGCCAAGGTGGCCTACGTCGAGGTGGGCGCGCCGGCGTCCGATCGCAAAGTCGGGTTCGGCGCCCCCTGAGGATGTTGGTGTCTCGCCCGGCCACTCGGGCCTCGAGGTGACGGACGCACCGCCTGACTTGCTCCAGCTGAAGCTGGTCTTCGTCACCGGCAAGGGTGGCACCGGCAAGACCACGGTGGCGGCGGCGCTGGCCAGCCTGGCCGCGGCCCAGGGCAAGAAGGTGCTGGCCTGCGAGGTCGACGCCAAGGGCGACCTGCCCTCGCTCTTCGAGGCCCATGCCGCCGGCTTCGATCCCCACGAGGTGCAGCCCGGGGTCTGGTCCATGTCGATGGACACCGAGGCCTCGCTGCGCGAGTACCTCAAGCTGCAGCTGCGCATCCCGGTGGTCGGGCGCATCGGCCCGCTGGCTAAGGCCTTCGACTTCGTGGCCACGGCAGCCCCCGGCGTGCGCGAGATCCTCACCGTCGGCAAGCTCTGCTACGAGGTGCGCGAGGGGAACTACGACCTGGTCGTGGTGGATGCACCGGCCAGTGGGCACATCATCGGCCAGCTGGCCGCGCCCCAGGCCATCAACGATCTGGTCAAAGTCGGCCTCATCCGGGGCCAGACCGACTGGATGCTCGAGATCCTCTCTGATCAAAGCCGTACCGGGCTGGTGGCGGTGACCACGCCCGAGGAGATGCCGGTGGCCGAGACCCTCGAGCTGGTGGGCCGGGTGGCCGCCGAGACCACCGTGCACATGTCCGCGGTGGTGGTGAACCGGGTGCTGCCCGAACTCTTCAGCCAGCCCGAGGAGGCCATCTTCGAGCAGCTGCGAGAACCCAAGGCCGTCGCCACCCTGTCGGAGCGGGCCGGGGGTGACGTCGAGCCCATCCTCGAAGCGGCCCGCCTGGCCGTCACCATGCGGCGCACCCGCTCGGCCCACCTCCAGCGCCTGCAGGCTGGCCTGCCGCCCGAGCTGCCGGTGTTGTTGCTGCCCTACCTGTTCTCCCGCACCCATGGGCTGCGTACCACCCACCAGGTGGCCCAGTCCCTCGGTGAGGAGCTGGGCTTGTGAGCGCGGCGGCCCGCCGGGAGCCCGGCACCCCCCAGACCATCGACCAGTTGCTCTCGGCCAAGGAGATCGCCATCGCCTGCGGTCCCGGCGGCGTCGGCAAGACCACCACGGCGGCCTCGGTGGCGGCCATGGCGGCGGCCGAGCACGGGGGCCGGGTGCTGGTGCTCACGGTCGACCCGGCCAAGCGGCTGGCCGACGCCCTCGGCCTGGGCGGCGGCATCGGCAATACCGAGGTTCGGATCGGCGACGAGGTGTTCGCCCAGGCCGGGGTCAAGCCGCGGGGCGAGTTGTGGGCCGCCATGCTCGACACCAAGCAGAGCTGGGACGACCTGATCGCGCTCCACGCGCCCGACGAGACGACGCGCCAGCAGATCCTTAAGAACCCGCTGTATCAGAACATCTCGGGTCGCTTCGTGCAGTCGCACGACTACATCGCCATGGAGCGGCTCTACGAGATCCATTCCGCCGGCAAGTACGACCTGATCGTGGTGGACACCCCGCCGACCCGCAATGCGCTCGACTTCCTCGATGCGCCGCAGCGGATGGCCGACTTCTTCTCGTCCCGCCTCCTGCGCTGGCTCATCGTGCCCTACCGGTCCAAGTTGGTGAATGTGGCGACCAAGCCCTTCTACCAAATCGCCGACCGGATCCTCGGCACGCAGTTCCTGGCCGACATCTCGGAGTTCTTCATTCTGTTCCAGTCGATGTATGACGGGTTCGTCCAGCGGGCCGAGGCGGTGACCCGGCTGCTGTCGGACCGTCGCACCACCTTCCTGGTGGTGTCCACTCTCGAGGCCACCCCGGTGCGCGAGGCCGAGTTCTTCTCCTCGGAGCTCCAGAAGCGCAAGCTCCATCTCGGTGCGGTGGTGCTCAATAAGGCGCTGCCCGACTACCTGCGTGACCCCAAGGCGGCCAAGCTGGCCCAATCGATGTCCGAGCGGACGGTCGAGCTGACCAAGGGTTTGAGCGACGACCCGGCCACCGCGGCCCGGGTGCTGCTCGAGGTCGCCGACAGCTTCTTGAACTTCGGCGTGGTGGCCCGCCGCGAAGCCGAGCAGCAGGCCGAGCTGAAGGGGGCGCCCGACATCTTGGTCACCGTGCCCTTCTTCGACGCCGACATCTATGACATGCGCGGCCTCTTGCAGCTGGGGGCTCAAGTCTGGGAGTAGCCGACCGGGCCTAGATTGCATCTGCGTGCTCGACTACCACCTCCACCTCTGGCCCCATACGGAGCGCTCGACGCCGCTGGACCTCGAGCAGATCGGCCAGTACTGCGAGCAGGCCCAATCGGTCGGGGTCAGCGAGATCGCGCTGACCGAGCACCTTTTCCGCTTTCGCGATGCCCAGGCCCTGCTGGCCGGGTTCTGGCGGGACGACCGGGTGTCCGAGGCCCTGCAGGAGTCGATGGCCGAGTACTGGGAGTTCCACGCCCACGCCGACCTCGAGAGCTACGTCGCCCTGGCCCAGGAGGCGAGAGAGGCCGGGCTGCCCGTGGTCATCGGGCTCGAGGTCGACTTCTACCGGGGCCGCATGGACCAGGTGGCCGGGTTGCTCGCGGGGTATCCCTTCGACGTCCTGCTCGGTTCGGTGCACTGGATCGACGCCTGGCGCTTCGACGACATCGATGATGCCGTCTCGATGGCCGAGTGGTCGGCCCGCCGGGTCGACGACTGCTGGGAGGGCTACACCGAATCGCTCGAGGAGCTGGCGGCGTCGGGGGCCTGCGATGTGCTGGCCCATCCCGACCTGATCAAGGTGGCCGGCTACGTGCCCGACGCGCCGGCCGAATGGTGGGACCGCATGGCCGAGGCGGCCGCCTCTTCGGGGATGGCGGCTGAAGTGTCCTCGGCCGGCTGGCACAAGCCGGTGGGGGAGCAGTACCCGGCGCTGGGGCTGCTTGAGCGTTTCGTGGCCCGCGGTGTCCCCTTGACCACCGCATCGGACGCGCACCACCTGCGCCGGGTCGCCGATCACGGCCTCGAGCTGCGGGCGTTGCTGGACCGGGTCGGGGTGACCGAACTCTGCGCCTTCGAGGCGCGGCAGCCCCGCACCGTCCCGGTGGCGCCCCTTCCAGCGGGCGCCGCCGCTGGCGCCAGCGCCAGCGCCACCACTACTGAAGGGCCCGAGTAGTGGCCACCCCGGCCGAGCTGGCGCAGAGCCACACCGACCTCGCTCCCGACGAGCTCGAGCACCTGCAGCGCCTGCTCGGGAGCTGGAGCGTGCTGTCTGACCTTTCTTTCTCCGACCTCCTCCTCCTGGTGCCGGTGCGCAGGAGCGACGGTGAAGGCAACGGCAACGGCAACGGCAACGGCAGCACACCCACCGGCGATCCCGAGCTCGTGGTCCTGGGGCAGATGCGCCCCAACAACCGGCCCACCGTGGTGGACCAGGACCTGGTGGGCCAGACGGTCAATGAGTCCCAGTGGGCGCTGGTGGCCCAGTCCCTGCACAGCGGCGAGCTGGTGCGCGGCAGCATCCATCATCCGATTCTCGGTGAGCAGGTCCCGGTCGAGAACATCCCGGTCCGCCACGCCGAGAAGGTCATCGCCGTGCTCCTGCGGGTCACCCAGGCGGCCAACAAGGGACCGACCAGCCTCTACGAGCGCACCTACCTCGATGTGTTCGAGCGCCTGGCCGACATGGTCTCGCAGTCGGCCTTCCCCTTCCCCGACGAGGACGTCGGCACCGAGGAAGCACCAAGGGTGGGCGACGGCGTGGTGGTGGTCGACGCCGACGGCCGCATCGAGTTCGCTTCCCCCAACGCCATGAACGCCTTCCACCGGATGGGGATCTACGCCCAACCCGAGGGCCGTCGCTTCGGTGACCTCGAGATCGAGGAGTCGGCGGTCGAGTTCGCGCTGGCCAACAGCCGCCCGGTGGTCGAGGAGGTGGAACGCCGGCCCGATGTCATCGTGCTGGTCCACTGCATCCCCTTGCTCTCCCACGGGGTGGTGACCGGCGCCATGATCCTCCTCCGCGATGTCACCGACGTCCGGCGCCTCGACCGCTTGCTCCTCTCCAAGGACGCCGCCATCCGCGAGGTGCACCACCGGGTCAAGAACAACCTGCAGACCATCTCGTCCCTGCTCAGCCTGCAGGCTCGCCGGGTCGACGAGCGGGCGGCCCGGGTGGCCCTGCACGAGGCCGAGCGCCGGGTGCGTTCCATCGCGCTGGTGCACGAGATCCTCTCGCGCGACCCGAGCGATCAGGTGCCCTTCGACGAGATCGTGAGCTCGCTGGTCCAGATGGCCGAGGACTCGGTGGTCTCCTCGCAGCCCATCGTCATCTCGACCACGGGCGACCTGGGCGAGATCGGCGCCGACATTGCCACGCCGCTGGCCGTCACGGTGGCCGAGCTCCTGCAGAACGCGGTGGAGCACGCCTTCGATCCAGAGGGGGCCGCCGGCGGGGATGGGACGGCCGGTCTGGAGGGCGCCGGCGGGGCGGGGGGCGACGCCCCGATCGGCCACGTCGACATCAGCATGACCAATGACGGGGCCCAGCTCACTGTGGTGGTGCGGGACGACGGCCGCGGGCTCCCCGAAGGGTTCGACATCGAGCGCACCAGCAGCCTGGGGCTGTCGATCGTGCGCGACCTGGTGGTCAGTCAGTTGGCCGGGAAGATCGAGATGACCTCACGGCCGGCGGGAGAAGGCGGTGGCACTCAGGCCACCATCACCGTCCCGGTCCGCGCCCACCGGTAGGCGGGCGGACCGTTGCGAACTCAGGAAATGCGCTGGGAGCGGCGGGCGGCCAGCCAGGCCTTGCGCAGCTTGCGGCGCTCCTCCTCGGAGGTGCCGCCCCACACGCCGGACTCTTGGTTGGTGGCGAGAGCGAAGTCGAGGCAGGCGTCCATGGCGTCACACGAACGGCAGACCCGCTTGGCCGCCTCGATCTGGTCGATGGCGGGTCCGGTGGTGCCGACGGGAAAGAACAGATCGGGTTCGGTGTGGCGACACGCAGCGGCACGACGCCAGTCGTCCGCATCCCAGTCGACCGTCCGGTTCCACATGAGAGCCATCGGGGGAGCCTCCGTTGTTTGTGATCCGATTCACATGATCAGGCCCAAATCGGTGCCTGCCTGTTCAGCGGGGTTTGACGGGAAAAAGGGTAACGGAGAGCGGCCCTGCTGGCAAGGAGTTTTATGAGGAAAGCCGCCTACCAGGAGCTGCCGCCGCGACACGAGGATTTAACCCCATGACGGCCGTCTGGGCTCATAGGGGTTGCACAGAAGGCTTCGTCGAAAACACCCTCGAAGCCTTCGCCGAGGCCCGGCGCCGGGGTGCCGATGGGGTCGAGCTCGACGTGCGGCTGACCGCCGACGCCGCCTTGGCCATCCACCACGATGCCGAGATCGCCGGGCTGGGTCCGATCTGCGGGCTCACGGTGGGCGAACTGCCGGCGTACGTCCCCCTCCTGGCCGAGGTCCTCGCCGTCTGCGAGGGCATGCTGGTCAACGTCGAGATCAAGAACGCCCCGCAGGATCCCGGACATGACCCCGAGGAGGCGGTCGCCGCCCTCTGTGCCCAGATCATCGACGAGGCGGGGTGGACCGACCGGGTCCTGGTGTCGTCCTTCCAGGTCAGCACCCTGCGGGCCGTCCAGGTGGCCGACCCGCACCTGGCGATCGGGGCCCTCTGGCCCATTCTGATGCCGACCGAGCCTCTCCTGGCCGAGGCGATTTCCTCGGGATATAAGGCCATCCACCCCTTCGTCACCGAGATCAACGCCGAGCTGGTGACCCGGGCCCATGCTGCCGGCCTGGGGGTCAACGTCTGGACGGTCAACGCGCGCCACGACCTCGAGGAGTTCGTGGCACTCGGGGTCGACGCCGTCATCACCGACGCCCTGACCGAGGCCCTGGCCGTGGCCCGGGGGGCGACCGAGGCGTGACCTCGCCCCAAAAGGGGCATGTCATCAGCACGAATGGCGGGGCAGGCCCGCCGTAAATAAGGATGTCTCCCTTATGAAAATTGCCGTCTGCGTCAAGCAGATCCCAGATCCGGCGGCCCCGTCCGCCCTTGAGCCGGACCACACCCTCAATCGGACCGGCAAGCTCATCATGGACGACTCGGACAACTACGGCGTCGAGATGGCCCTTCAGCTGGCCTCCGGCGAGGGTGACGAGGTCACCCTGGTGTCCATGGCCCCCGGCGGGGAGACCTCGGGTCTGCGCACCGGCCTGGCTATGGGCGCGGCGAGCGCGATCCTGATCAGCGACGACGCCCTGGCCGGGAGCGATGCCCTGAGCACGGCCAAGGTACTGGCGGCCGCCATCAAGCGGGCCAACGCCGATTTGATCGTCATGGCCACCGAATCGACCGACGGCTACACGGGCACCCTGCCGGTGCAGGTGGCCGAGCTGCTGGGCCTGCCCTCGGTGACGTTCGCCAAGGCCATCACGGTCGACGGTAGCTCGGTCAAGGTCGAGCGCCAGACCGAAGCCGGCTACGACGAAGTCACCTGCCCGTTGCCGGCCGTGGTCACGGTGACAGCCGGTGTGGTCGAGCCCCGCTACCCCTCCTTCAAGGGGATCATGGCGGCCAAGTCGAAGCCGGTCGAGAACCTCACGGTGGCCGACCTCGGCATCGACCCCTCGCAGGTCGGTGCGGCCGGTGCGGGCCAGGAGATCACTGAGGTGTCGGCGGCCGAAGCGCGGGCCGGGGGAGAGATCGTGGAGGACGAAGGCGACGGCGCGCAGCGCATCGTGGCCTTCCTCGAGCAACTGAAGGTGATCTGAGATGGCAATCAACAAGGTATGGGTGCTGGCCGAGCAGGGCGATGCGGGTCCGACCCCGATCACCCTCGAGTTGCTGACCGAAGCGCGTGCCGTTGCCGGCACGGTTGAGGCGATTGCCTGGGGCGCCGACGTGGCGTCGCTGGCCGGAGCGCTCGGCGAGTACGGCGCCACCACCGTCTACGACGTGGGCGACGTGGGCAACGCGCTGCCCGGTGCGCCGGTGGCCTCGGCCATCGCTGCTCTGGTCGAGGGCGGCAACGCCCCCGATGCCATCTTGATCCCCGCCACCTACGACGGTCGTGACGTGGCCGGTCGCTTGTCGGCCAAGCTCGACCGACCGGTGCTGACCAACGTCACCGGCCTGGTGGCGGGTGACAGCCTGTCGAGCCAGCACCCGATCTTCGGTGGAGCCGAGATCGTCACGGCGCGTTTCACCGGTGAGGGTCCCGGCCTCTTCGTCATCCGGGCCAAGTCCTTCGCGGCCGAGTCGGCCGGCGGGGGCGCCGCCAGTGTGGTCGCCGCGCCGGCCCCCGACGCCGGTGCCACCAACGGTGCCGTGATCACCGAGCGCCACGTCGAGGAGCGCACCGGTCCGAAGCTCGACGAGGCCACTGTGGTCGTCTCGGGTGGTCGTGGCCTGGGTGACGCCGCCAACTACGCGCTGATCGAGGAGTTGGCCAAGCTGTTGCACGGTGCCGCCGGGGCCAGCCGGGCCATCGTCGACGCCGGCTGGGTGCCTTACTCGCACCAGGTGGGTCAGACCGGAAAGACGGTCAAGCCGTTGGTCTACGTGGCTTGCGGCATCTCGGGTGCCACCCAGCACCTGGTCGGTATGAAGGGTTCGAAGAACATCGTGGCCATCAACAAGGACAAGGAAGCACCGATCTTTTCGGTGGCCGATCTCGGGATCGTGGGCGACGTGCACAAAGTGCTGCCGGCCCTGATCGAGGCCCTCAAAGCCAAGAGTTGATCCACTGACGCACCCCCGGTAGGGGTGCGTTCCAACCCACCTGGGCGTCGCCAGGCGGGATAGAGGTCGGCAGTACATTCGGCCGGGTCTCACGACGCCGCCATGCTCTTCCCCACCTTCGATTTCGCCATCTTCTTTGCCATCGCCTTTGCGGCGAACTGGCTCCTGAACCCTTACCCGGGCCCATGGAAGCTGGCCATGATCGCCTGCAGTTACGTCTTCTACGGCTGGGTCGGTTGGAGCTACTGCCTGCTGTTGCTGGCCACCACGCTGATCGCCCACGTGGGCGGCCGCGCCATCGGGGCGACCACGACCGAGCGCGCTCGCCGCTGGTCGATGGGGTTGACCTGTGCCGCGTTGCTCGGGTTACTGGCCTGGTTCAAGTACTACGGCTTCCTCTCGGTCAACCTCGACAACGTGACCCGGAGCGTCGGCCTCGGTCTGGTGCTGCCCCTGCTCCAGGTCGGCTTGCCCATCGCCATCTCGTTCTTCACATTCATGGCGGTCAGCTACGTCGTCGACATCTACCGCCGCCAGCTCGAGCCGGCGCGGCCACTCGACCTGGCTCTCTACCTGTCATTCTTCCCCCACCTGCTGGCCGGACCGATCGTGCGCGGCCACGAACTGCTGCCCCAGTTACGCCATCGCCGAGATGCCAGCGACATCGACTACCCCCGGGCCCTCTGGCTCATTCTGGCCGGGCTCTTCAAGAAGGTGGTGATCTCGTCCTACATGTCGAGCGCCATCGTCACGCCGGTCTTCACCTCGCCCACGCAACACTCGGCGCTCGAGGCGATCTTCGGAGCCTGGGGCTACGGGGTCCAGATCTACTGCGACTTCAGTGGCTACACCGACATCGCCATCGGGCTGGCCCTGCTGCTCGGCATCCGGTTCCCGCAGAACTTCGACGCGCCCTACACGGCCCGGAACCTGCAGGACTTCTGGCGGCGCTGGCATATGACCTTGTCGCGTTGGCTGCGCGACTACCTCTACATCCCGCTCGGAGGGAATTCCGGCACCGAGGCTCGCACCATCCGCAACGTCATGATCACCATGGTGTTGGGGGGTCTGTGGCACGGCGCCGCCTGGACCTTCGTGGTGTGGGGTGCGCTGCACGGCGTGGCCCAGGGTGTGGGGCACCTGCGCCGCAGGGCCCGGAAGAATCGAGGTCTGCCCGAGGTGGCCCAGGGTCCGGTCAGGATCTGGGTCCAGCGCTTCTTGACCTTCCAGTTCGTGTGCCTGGGCTGGGTATTCTTCAATGCCAGTGGGATCTCGAACGCGTTCGCCGTGCTGGGTCGCCTCTTCGACGGCTGGACCACACCGACGCACCTGGTCACCCCGCTGCTGGTGCTGGTGGTGGCCGGCACCATCGCCAGCCAATTCGTAGCCAGCGGGCAGGTGGCGAGACTGCAGGCGGCGTTCTCCCGTCAGCGCACGGCCGTGCAGGTCGGGCTCATGGCCTTCGCTTTGCTGGGCATCACCACGTTCGGGCCTCCGGGCATCGCTCCGTTCATCTACTACCGATTCTGAATCGATGACGCAACCCGATCCAAACCCCGAAGTGGCCACCGTAACGACCGAGGCGGACCCGCCATCGCGACACCGCTGGACCCGCGTGTTCTGTCTCGGAGTCGTTTCATTCTTGCTCTGGCTGCTGTTGTTCGCGCCCACGCTCCAACACAACGCCCAGGTGTCACCGGTCGGCACTCGCCGCACGGTCTCCCTCGACCTGCTCGGCCCGATTGCTGACACCAGCCGGGTCCTGCAGTTGTCCCGCATCGTGTCGGTCACCGACGACCTGACCGGGCGCACCGGGAACCGGCCTGGTGACGGATCGATCACCCGGGTCGAAGGGGTGCAGGCCCATCCGCCCCAGAGCGAGCATCGGCCGACGCCCGCCACGACCACCACCACCCTGGCGCCCATCACGCATCCCAGCGCAGCCAACCCACTGCGCGTGCTGATCGTGGGCGACTCCCTGGGTATCGACATGGGCGGACCGCTGCAGAACGACCTGGCCACCACCGGCGTGGTCACGGCCACCCTCGATGCGCGCGAGAGCACGGGCCTGACCCGACCCGACTACTTCAATTGGCCGGACGAACTCCAGACCGACCTCGCCAGCGCCAGGCCCCAGGTGATCGTCGTCCTCATGGGAGCCAACGACGCCCAGGACTTCCCCGGGCCGCCCGACGTCCCGTTCACATCTCCTCAGTGGAACGTGCTCTACGCCACCAGGGTGTCCAACTTCATGCACCTGGCCGAGAGCCAAGGTGCCGATGTGATCTGGGTCGGCCTCCCACCCATGCAGAACGCCGCGCTCTCGGCCCAGATGTCCGATCTCAACTACATCGATCAGACGCAGGCCTCGCTACTGGCGCCGCGGGTCCATTTCATCAGCACCACGAAGTTGATCGGGACCGCGCGGGGCACCTATACGCCTTTCATCACCAACGCAGCCGGCCAGGTGGTCAACGTCCGCGCCCCCGACGGCATCCATCTGACGCCAGCCGGGGGAGAGGTGATCTCCCAACGGGTCATCAAGTTCATGCAGAGCGATCTGCACATCGAGCTGCCCTAGGAGCCTCGGGCCGCTGAATTTCCTCTCGACCGGGCCCCGGTTCGATGACAACCTTTGGTCTGAGGCCGGCGTGAACAGAATGAGATGGCGTTATCTGTGGTCGAAGGGTCTGATCAGGGTTGGGGGGCAGATGAGGCTGGTCAGATGACCCGACCTGTCGGCGACACCACCTTCGAATCGGCCTTCCCCAACCTCTATCGCTTGGCCTACCGGGTGGCCTTCCGCATCTTGGGCGACCGCCTCGATTCCGAAGACGTGGCACAGGAGGCATTGGCCCGAGCCGCCCTGCGCTGGGCCCGCCTGGCCGACGGCCCGGAGGGTTGGGTGACGCGGGTTGCCTCCAACCTGGCCATCGACCGCTATCGGCGACGTCGTCGATCCCAGGCCAGGGGCCACGAGGTCGGTTTGATCGCCGTGGTCGACCCCCACCTGGGCGAGCGGGCTGACTTGGTGCAGGCGCTGCAACGCCTGAGTCGGCGCCAGCGAGAGGTCGTGGTGCTGCGCTATCTGGCCGATTTTTCCGAAGCCGAGGTCGCCCGTGTGCTCGGCTGCACGGTCGGGACGGTGAAGAGTCACGGCGCCCGGGGTCTGGCCGCACTGCGCCAGTCCCTCGATATCCCCTCGAGCCCGGATGGAGACGATGTTCGAGCATCTTGACGATCACGACGAGATCGACGCTGGGGCCAGGCAACTGGCCCGGGTGCGCAATCGAGCCGCCGATCTGAGGACCCACCGGCGTCGGGTCCTGACGGTCGGTGCCTGCTCGCTGCTGCTGGCCGCATCGCTCGGGCTGTTCCTCGGCCGCTCGAGCACCGCTCGATTGTCGGCCAGCGCGGCCAACTACGACTTCAATGCCGTGGCCGATCCGGTGCCGGTCGGTTTGTCGGTGCCGACGTCGTCTCTGGTGGACATCGACTTCGTGAGCCCCCAGAACGGATTCGGGTTGGCCGCACATCAAGGTGCGGTCGTCCTGGCTATGACCACCGATGGCGGCGCCGACTGGAGGGTGCGCAACAGCCATCTGCCGGGCGGGTTTGGCGAACAGGACGGCTTTCCAGGGCAGATGGAGTTCGTCGGCTTGACCGGCTTCCTCTGGGGGGCATCGGAGCAGGGGACCGATCCCTTGTGGGTGACGCAGAACCATGGGGTTTCGTGGCAGAAGGCTGCCATCACCGGCCACGTGATGGACGCCAGCGCTATTGGGTTGAACGTGTGGGCCCTCACGTCGAGCTGCCAGCAATCCAGTACCTCGGCTCCCGGGAGCTGTTCGCTTGGAATGGCCGAATCCTCCGATGGCGGGACCACTTGGGACACCCTGCCCATCCTGCTACCGGGCACGCCCGCGACTGGCAGCGAACAACAGCCACTCGAGCTCGCCCGGATCTCCCCGGACCGGGCCTATGTCGTGAGCAGTCTGACCAACGCCTCCACCACGGGGTCTTCATGGCAGATCGCCTACACCGACGACGGCGGAACGAGCTGGCTACTCCGCCCGGTGCCGTGCCTGCCCACCATGCCGGGCGTGGAATTGGCTGCGTCAGGCACCGATGACCTTTGGTTGCTCTGTGGGAGTGAGGCCTTCGGGCCCGAGCAGTCCAAGAGCCTTTATCGATCGCATGACGGCGGCGTGACCTGGTCACTGGTTTCGAACGTCGTCGTCAGCGGATCGACCGCAGGCACCACGGCGGCAACGACACCGGCAGACTCGCTGCCACTTTCCGGTTACATCGCGCCCTTCGCCATCGGGCACCATAATTTTGCTGTACTCAGTCCAAATACGGCTTGGCTCTTTCCCACCGTCTCGTCCCTCTATGAGACCACCGATGGTGGGTCGCAATGGAATGAAGTGCCTGACACCGCATCGGCGGGCTTCACCTCAGGTGGTGCGGGGAACGTCACCTTCCTGAGTGCGACCGACGGCTGGATCTGTGAGTACGGGATCGGTATCTGGCACACCACCGACGGCGTCCATTGGCATCCACTTGGGTCATGAGTCAGTTCCAAGTCGTGGCGCCGATGCCGCAGTCATAGGTTCATCGCCCGAGTCGAGGAGTCCGTTACCTTCTTCGCATGCCGGCCTCATGGTTGCCGATACGTCGCGCGGAAACCTGTAGAGAAAGCTTCGCAAGCTGATCGCCATTTCTTCCCTGGCTGATTGGGCGTTTCTGGCCGGAGCCGGCCTGGTGGCCGGGACGATGGGATAGGCCGGCGCCATCACATCGCTCATCGCTTACCCCGCGCTCCTGGTCACCGGTCTCCGTCCATTCCAAGCGAACGTGACCGTGTCGGTTGCCTTCGTCGCCTGCCTCCCCGGTTCGGCACTGGGTTCCCCCTCGGAGCTCGCAGGCCAGGGTGCCTGGTTGCGCCGGTGGCGGTTGATCGCCATGGCCGGTGGTCTGGCCGGGGTCGCGCTGTTGCTGACCACGCCTCGTTCGGCCTTCGTCCAGGTGGTCCCGTTCCTGCTGGTCCTGGCCTCGGTGGTCTTACTTCTCCAGCCCATGTTCGCCCGCATCCATCGGGTGGGCGGCCGGCAGCTCCTCCTGCCTTGTGGTTTGTTCGCCGTCTCGGTCTACGACGGCTACTTCGGGGCTGGGAGCGGAGTCATGCTGCTGGCGCTGCTCCTGTTCACCGTCGACCGGGACTTTGCGCGGCTGAACGCGGCAAAGAACGTGCTCCTCGGTATGACCGACATCCTCTGTGCCATCAGCTTCGCGATCTTTGCCCCGGTCCGCTGGGCCGATGTCGTACCCATGGCCTGCGGCCTCTTCGTCGGCAGCATGCTGGGACCGGCAGTGACCCGCATCGTCCCTCCGGCACTCATCAGGGCCCTGGCTGCCATGGCCGGGCTATCGCTCGCCGCCTGGTTGTGGATCAACCCGTCATGACGTGGTGGCGTCCATCGCGTCGGGATCGGTCGAGGGTTCCGGTGTCACGCGCCAAGGCTGCGATTTCGCCAGATAGGCCAGGCCAGCTGCCAGGAGAGTGGCACAGAGGACCCACCCCAGAGCGGTGGTACCCAGGCCCACGTACTTGAGGCCCGAGGCGAAGATCACGAAGGTGATGACCGGACGGATGTAGTGGTCCGGGGCGCGGGAGGAGAGGAACGAACCCACCAGGACGGCGGGCACGCTGCCGATGATGATCGAGGTCGTCACCGAGAACTCGATGTGGCCGAAGGCCACGGCGCCGATGGCGGCAGCCAAGGTGAGTGGCACGGCCTGGGTGAGATCAGTGCCCACCAGTTGGTTGGCGCCGATCATCGGATAGAGGAACAGCAGCAGGATGATCATCAGCGATCCGGAACCCACAGAGGTCATACCCACGATGAAGCCCCCGACCATGCCGATGGCCACCGTGCGCAACGGGTGCACCTCGAGCTCGTGGACGACGCCAAGGCGACCGGCCCGACTGCGCCGGTCGAGGATGGAGCGGAATACCATGCCGGTAGCCCCGAGTAAGAGAGCGGCGCCCAGCGCGATCTCCACGCTGTTCTGGGCCGTCATCGAATTGCCAAAGAGGTGGAGGACGTAGGAGCCCAGAATGGCCATCGGGACCGATCCGGTGACCATCCACCCGACTAGCGCGTAATTGACCGTCTTCTTCGACATGTGGACCACCGCTCCCACCGGCCGCATCACCACGGCAGCCACCAGGTCGCTCGAGATGGCGGTGGAAGGCTTGACCGAGAACAGCAGGATGAGCATCGGCGTCATCAAGGCGCCGCCTCCCGCGCCGGTCACGCCGACCAGGAGGCCAACCACGGCACTGCCCAACACGATGTAGGGATCGACGTGCACGGCGGCCGATGATAGGGACAAAACGCGCGAAACCCCTCGCGTTCAGTGGCGATGTGGTCAGATCAAGGGCCACGGATAGGGCGGCCAGCCCCCGTTCTCCTCGTCCAGTTCGGGGAGACAGCCCAGATTGAGGAGCCACGAGATCCGGTCGGCCGTTGCCGCCAGTTCGGGTGGGGTGAGCAAGTCGCACAGGGCGTCGGGCATGCCTGCGCTGTCCAGAGCGCGTAAGCCGGCCAGGGTCACCTCATCGAAGGGTTCACCCCCGAAGTCCCAGATCACGGTGCGCAACTTGTCGTCCTCGTTGAAGCAGAGTCCGTTGTCGATGGCCCAGAGGCGGTTCTCCGCCAGGAGGACGTGTCCACTCTTGCGGTCGGCGTTGTTGGCCACGACGTCGAAGGCACTCAATCGTCGCAAGGTGGAATGCCAGGTCGGATCGTCGCGCAGCGTGAAGTAGTGGTCGACGCCTTCCTCGTGCACGAAGCGCTGGATGGATCCTTCGCCATAGGGACCGTCAGCCCGATAGACGGTCTCGGGGACCAGGTCCCAGCCGAGTGCTTCGGATAGCGCGTAGGCCGCGATCTCCCGGCGGTAGAGGCCGCCGGGGAAGTCCCATAGCGGACGCTCGCCACGCAGCGGCTTGTAGACGGCCAGCAGTTCGCCGCCTTCGAGGGCACAGGTCACCAGCAAGGTGGCATTGGAACTGCCGGCGATGCGACCGTGCACCTCCATTTCGCCCTCGGCCAGGACGCGACCGACCGCGACGTCCACCGCGTTAGGTGACGGGGGGCCGGTGCCCGTTGGTCCGGGGACAGTCGTGCCCGGACGGATCGAGGGGCAGGGCGCAGAGCGGGCAGGGTGGACGGCCGGCTTCGACCAGACGGGTGGCGTGGATGGCGAAGGCGGCGGCCTGTTCCCGGGTCAGGGCGACCCGGAGCACGTGCCCGCTCTCTTCCTCTTCTTCGTTCTCCTCGTCGCTGTCGAACTCCTCGAGCACGACGACGACCCGGTCGAGCTCCTCGTCGTAGGACACCCCGATGGTGCCGCCGACCCATTCGAAGTCCTCGGTGCCGTAGAAGGCCATGTCCTCGGGCAGGTGTCCGGGACGCCCGAGCTCCCGGACGATGCGACCGAGGTAGCCGGCCAGGACGGCGATCTGTTGTTTCTCCACCTTGACCGTCGTTTCGGTCAGTCCCTGGCGGCAGTAGAAGAGGAACAGCCGGTTGCCCACCTCGCCCATAGCTCCGACCGTGCAGTGATCCGGCTTGTCGTAGTCGTGTTCGTCGGTCATGACAGCGCCAGTTCAGCCAGCGAGCTGGTTGAGTTCATGCACAGCACGGCCGGTCCGCCGTGGGTGAAGAGCAGTGCCGACACCGAGCAGGGCGAAATGATGATCCGCTGCATGAGATCGATGGGGACGCCGGCCGCGTAGGCCACGATGGCCTTGATCGGATCAGCGTGCGAGACCGCCACCACCGTCTCGCCGGGGTGCGCCGCCACCAGATCGAGCACCGCACCGGACGATCGGGTCGACATCTCGGCGAAGGACTCGCCCTCGGGAAAGCGGAACCCGCCGGGCCAGCGCTGCACGGTGGGCCATTCCTTGGTCCGGTAGAGGCGGCGCAGGGACTGCTCGGTCCAGGCGCCCACGTCGACTTCGATCAGGTCCTTGGCGGTTCGTACCCGCAGCCCCAGGGCGGCGGCGATGGGTGCGGCCGTCTCCCTGGTCCGCTCCAGCGGTGAAGCGTAGATGGCGGTCGGTGGCTTCTCCATAGCGGCGATGCGGCCGGCCACCGTCTCGGCTTGCGCCTTGCCCTTCGGCGACAGGTGCAACCCGGGGGCGCGGCCGGGTAGCCGCTTGCCCGTGGTCGGGGTGTTGCCATGACGCACCAGGAGGACCAGCGTCGGTGCCGGGGGCTTGGCTGCCCGTGGAGGCCGGTGTACCGCGGGACGGGTTGAATTCTGTCGAGCGGCGGTTGGCACGGGAGCCCATCGTAGGCTCTGCGCCGTGTCATCCAACCGGGGCGCTGCGGGTGCGTTAGCCCTGGTCCAGCAGGACGTGGCGGACTGTCGACGCTGCCCGAGGCTGGTGGCCTGGCGCGAACAGGTGGCCATCGAGAAGCGAGCCTCCTTCGCCGGGGACGAGTACTGGGGTCGGGGCGTGCCCGGGTTCGGTGACGCGCAGGCCGAGCTGGTGATCGTGGGGTTGGCGCCAGCCGCCCACGGTGCCAACCGGACCGGACGCATGTTCACCGGCGACCGTTCGGGCGACTGGTTGTTCCGGGCCCTCTACCGTGCTGGGTACGCCTCGCAGCCCACCAGCGTCTCCCGTTCCGATGGATTGACGCTGCACGGGGCCTACATCACGGCGGCCGTGCACTGCGCGCCGCCGGGGAACAAGCCCGATCCGTCCGAGCGTGCCGCCTGCGCTTCCTACCTGACCAGCGAGCTCGACCTCCTGGGGCAATGTCGTGTGGTGGTTGCCCTGGGTGCCTTTGCCTGGAACGCGGTGTGCGATCACTTCCTCCTGCGCCCGAGGCCGAAGTTCGCCCACTTGGCCGAGGCGGGACTGCCCGGGGACCGCACCCTGCTGGGATCGTTCCACCCGAGCCAGCAGAACACCTTCACCGGGAAGCTGACCGAGCCCATGTTCGACGCCGTCTTCGCCCGCTCGCGCGCGCTGAGTGCCTGAGCGGCGCCGCGGGGCCAGATGGCGGGGGACCAGCGGCTACGGTCGCCGGCACATCCAAAGGGGAGGGCGTGAGCGAGCCGAACGACGTGACGCCGTGCGACGTCGCTGAGATCACCGATTGGGACGACACGGCCGATGTGATCGTGGTCGGGTTCGGCGCGGCCGGGACGACTGCCGCCTTCAGCGCGGCCGCCCGAGAGGCCGACGTGCTGGTGGCTGAGCGGGCCGGTGGCGGCGGTGGAGCGGCCGCCCTGGCCGAGGGCATCGTGTACCTGGGCGGCGGGACACCGATCCAGCGTGCCTGCGGCTTCGACGACAGCGTCGAGGAGATGTTCCGCTACATGATGGCGGCCTGCGGCCCACATCCGGACGAGGCCAAGATCGCCCGTTACTGCGACGAGAGCCTCGGTCACTTCGAATTCCTGCTCGACCGCGGCGTCGAGTTCGACCCCACCTTCTACGCCGAGACCTCCATGGCGACACCGGGGACCGAAGGTCTGGTCTATTCGGGCGGGGAGGACGCCTACCCGTTCAACGAGATCGCCAAGCCGGCGCCACGGGGACACCAGTGCAAGACCAAGCGCTCGACCGGCTGGCTGTTGATGAAGACGTTGGCCGCCGCCGCCCTCGATGCCGGCGCCCGTCTGACGCCTGACACCAGGGTGGACCGGCTGGTTGTCGACGACGGCAGGGTCGTCGGGGTACAAGCGCAACGGTTCGGCCAGACGGTGTCGCTGCGGGCCCGCCGGGGTGTGGTGCTGACGGCCGGTGGGTTCATCTTCAACGACGACATGCTGCGACAGCACTGCCCGCCCCTGGTACGGGGCACCTTCAAGGTGGGCACTGAAGGCGATGATGGCCGGGGCATCCGGATGGCCCAGGCCCTGGGCGCTTCGGTGCGGAACATGTACGCCGGCGAGGTGTCGTTGCCAATCACCCCACCGCGCGGCTTGATCAACGGCATCTTGGTCAACGGGCAGGGGCAGCGCTTCATCAACGAGGACACCTACATGGGGCGGGTGGGTCAATCCGCGCTCTACGAGCAGGACGGCCAAGTTTTCCTGGTCGTCGACGAGGCGTCGTACGAGCCCAACTGGATGGGGCTGGCCGCCAGCTGGGTCTGCGCCAGCGCCGCCGAGCTGGAAGCCGAGATGGGTCTACCCTCCGGTTCCCTCGAGTCGACCGTGGAGCTCTACAACCGCCACGCCGCCACCGGTGCCGACCCGCTGTTCCACAAGGGATCGGCCTGGGTGCGGCCACTGGTCCCACCGCTCGGAGCCTTCGATCTACGCATCGGCCCGGCGCCCTACGCGCCGTTCACCCTCGGCGGTCTCGAGACCACGGTCGACGGCGCCGTGCTCGACCTGGCCGGTGATCCGATCCCCGGGTTGTTCGCGGCCGGGCGGACCACGGCCGGTGTGTGCTCGTTCGGCTATGCCAGCGGGCTGTCGATCGGGGACAGCACCATGTTCGGGCGCTTTGCCGGGGCCAGCGCGGCGGCGGCCTGACCGCTTACTGGCGGTGCTGGGCGTACTCGATGACCCGTGTCATCACCTCGTCCGATGCCTTGGCCACCGAGCCGCTGTCGAAGGGCGGCTGCGGGTCGTACTCGATCATGAGCTGCGCGGCCTGTGCCGCCGAGGCGTCCACCAGGAGTTCGACCAGGCGCAGTGCCATGTCGATGCCGCTCGATACCCCAGCGGCGGTGATGATGCGCTGGTCGAGGTGCTCGACCACCCGTTCCGCCGTGGGCCGGGCACCGTGGGCCGCCAGCCCGGCATAGCAGGACCAGTGGGTGGTGGCGCTCAGCCCATCGAGCAGGCCGGCCGCTCCGAGGATCAACGAACCGGTGCAGACCGAGGTGGTGTAGCGGGTAGTGCGGTGGGCCTGGCGGACCCAGTCGAGCACGCGCTGGTCCTCTTGCATCGGACGGGTACCGACGCCACCGGGAAAGACGATGACATCGGGTTCGGCCATGTCCTCGAAGGTGGCGTCGACCTGCAGCCCGAGCATCCGGTTCTCGGTGCGCACCTCGCCCTTCTCGTGCCCGATGAAGGTCACGTCGAGCTCGGGGATGCGCTGGAGCACCTCGTAAGGCCCGATGGCATCGAGGGCGGTGCAGCGATCGAACAGCGGGATGGCGACCTGCCGATGGCGTGTCATGCCGAAGTCCTCTCGTCGAGTGTGGCCGTGGCGAAACGGTGCCGGTAGGCATCGGGGCTCACGCCCAGGCGTCGTTGGAAGACCCGGCGCAACGTCTCGGCCGTGCCCAGGCCGGTCCGGAGAGCCACGCGGTCGAGCGTGTCGCTGGTGGTCTCGAGCTGGTGTCGGGCCGCCTCGAGGCGGACCCGTTCCACGAAGCGGGTCGGTGTCTCACCGACCTCGTCGGTGAAGACGCGGGCGAAGTGGCGGACGCTCATGGTGGCCGCGGCGGCCAGCACCGGCAACCGGTGGTCCGCTTCGGGGGCGGACTCGATCAGGGTCTGGACGGACCGGACCGCTGAGCGCTCAGCCCGGGGGACCCAGACCGGTGCGGCGAACTGGGTCTGCCCGCCCGGGCGATGCAAGAACATGACCAGCCAGCGGGCCACTGTCTGGGCCACCGCGACGCCGTAGTCCTCTTCCACCAAGGCCAGGGCCAGGTCGATGCCGGCGGTGACGCCGGCGCTGGACCACACCTTGCCGTCGCGCCGGTAGATGGGATCGGGATCGACCACGACCGCCGGGTAGGCCTCGGCCAATTCGGCGGCGCGGGCCCAATGGGTGGTCACCCGCTTGTGGTCGATCAACCCGGCTTCGGCGGCCAGGAAGGTGCCGGAGCAGACGGTGGCGACGCGGCGGCTCCGGCGGGCCGCCCGGCGGACCCACTCCATCAACTGCGGGTCGGCCGCCGCCTTCCTCGAGCCACTACCTCCCGGCAGGATCAGGGTGTCGATCCGGTCCGACCCCTCGGGCAGCGGCTGGCTCCCCAGTTCCAGACCGCTCTCGGTGCGCACGGGACCCCCGCCGACCGAGGCCAGTACGAGGTCGTAACCGCCGGACCGCCCCTCGGCCCGGAGCGTCCGGGTGGCCCCGTGGAAAACCTCGTGGGGGCCGACGGCGTCGATGGGCTGGATGCCCTCGAAGGTGACGATGACGACCGAGCGGGTTGGCATCTCTCCAGCCTGGGGGTCCGAGCCGATGGCGTCAATGACATCTTTCCCACAGATTCGGCCATGAGGCACCGATCGGTGGGTTCGGGCTGCGGTAGCGGGGTGGCTTAGGAGCGGGTGCGGCGGGTGCCGCGAGCGCGGATCCAGGCCAGCAGGTCGCCGTCCTTGCCCCGGCAGATGGTGCCGGTGAAGATGTCCTCTCGCTCGGTGGAGACCTCACGGCGGACCTCGGCGCGCAGGATGTCGCCCACAGCCGCCGGGGCCAGGTACTCGACCAGCACCGAGGAGATGATCCCCGAATGGTTCTCGTCGTTGGCCGCGGCGGCGACGGCCGATCCGGCCACGGCGTAGAAGACAGCCCCATGGACCGTGCCGTGCGGGTTGGTGTGCACGATGGCGGTGGTCAAGGTGGCCACCGTGTGGCCGGGGTCGAGCCGCTCCACCTCGATCCCGAGCAGTTCGGAGAACTCGTCCTTTTTGAGCTCGTTCATCCCGTGACGGCGGGGAGCCGGCCCGGGAAGGGAACGGCGGTGACCGGCCAGCGCTTGCGGCTGACCTTGCTCAAGCGGTTGAGCAGTTCGACCGCGCCCGGGTCTTCCTCAATGGGGCGGGTCTCGATGACGCCGGCCGCCTCCATGGCGCTGAAGACCTCGTCGCCCTTCTCGGTGCGGATCAAGGTGAGCGTCCAGTCCCCGAAGGCCCCGATGCCGCCGGTCGAGATGTCGGCGTGTTCGGCGGCGAAGTCGGGGCAGCTCTTGCAGCCTTCGCGGGTCCAGGCGTGGGCTTCTTTGAGGGGGATCTCGTGGTACGAGCCGTCGCGCATCCAGACCTGGAAGACGCCCTTGATGTTCATCTTGGCGATCTCGGCCCGGGCCAGGCCGTACTTGGCCTCGAAGAGCTCGGGGAAGATGGCATCGTCGAAGGTCTTCGAACAGAGCAGCCCGATGGAGAGGGTGAAGCGCCGGGCGATCTTCCCGGCCTTTCGGGCCTGCATGGCCGGAGGGGCCGAGGCCTGGCAGCCCATGCCGACCAGGGCGATCCGCTCGGCCCCGCCCTCGATGGCCTCGGCGTAGGCCATCGGGTTGGCCGAGTAGGTGTAGCGCGAACCGGAGGTGCCCAGGACATCCTCTTTATTGCGGGCCACCGTCGGCACCGCCTTCCAGGTCGATCCGTCGCCCTCGAGTCCTGAGACCAGGGCGGCGTCGATCACGTCGTTCTCGAAGGCCCAGATGAGCAGGGCAGAGACCAAGCCGCCGTCCTGCCCCTGCCCCTGGACGTCGAGATCGGTGGCCCGGGCCAGCACGGTACGCCGGCTGATGCCTGCCACCTCGTCTTCGGTGCGCGGCCGTCCGAAGAGGTGGTTCTCGATGTCGGGCTCCCAGTCCCGGAAGCGCGGGCAGGCCCGGGTGCACAGCGTGCAGCCCTTCTGGCCGTGGGTGCAGTTGTCGGGCCCACCCTCGGCGTCGATGTGGAACGGCTTGTAGCGACCCTCGGTGTCGTCGTACTCGAGCACGTCATAGGGACATGCGATGACGCAGGCCGAGCACCCCGTGCACAGGCCTGACGTCACGACCTCGGTGAACAATTCGGCCCATTGCGGCTTCTCGGGAGGCATCGGACCACCCTATTCCTCCCGACTCGTGTGGTCCGCTACCTTGCCCCGGTGCCCGAGATCCTCGAAGTCGAGCGTTACAGGCAGTTGGCCGAGGCGGCCCTGCACCGCCCCATCGCCTCGGCCTGGATGATCGACGACCGCTACGGGCGGGGCGGGACGACCAAGCGGCGCCTGTCTGCCGCCCTCAAAGGTCGGGCCTTCGTGGCGGCCCGCCGGCGGGGCAAGCTCATGCTGCTCGACAGCGACGACGGGCCGACGCTCGGGGTCCGCTTCGGGATGACCGGAGGGTTGGTGGTCGACGACACCGAGCGTCTCGACCGGCTCCTCTACGGGCCAGGCATCTTCGGGGAGCAGTGGGTCCGGGCCAAGTTCACCTTCACCGATGGCGGGTATCTCTCCCTGCACGACCCGCGCCGCTTCGGCTCGCTCGAGCTGGCCCCCGACGAGGACCGCCTCGGACCCGACGCCCTCACCATCAGCCGGCCCGAGCTGGCCGAGGCCCTGGCTTTACGGGGTGGTGGTGTGGCTGCCCCGCTCAAGGCGCGCTTGTTGGACCAGGAGCGGGTGGCCGGCATCGGCAACCTGTTGGCCGACGAGATCCTGTGGCGAGCCGGCCTCGATCCCGGCCGCCGGACCCCGCTGAGCGACCAGGAGCTGCGTACGTTGTACAGCGCGCTGCGCGCCACCCTGCGCCAACTCGGGCGCCGCGGCGGCTCCCACATGGGCGAACTCATGGAGGAACGACGAGCCGACGGCCATTGCCCCCTTGACGGCACGCCGTTGCGCCGGGCCACCGTCGGCGGGCGCACGACCTACTGGTGCCCGCTGCATCAGGTTTAGGCCTGGTCGAAATCAGATGAGGTGGCCGCCGCCGTCAAGGATGAGAAGCGCCGGCATTACGACGCCGCGGCCGCCGTTGTCGTCGTCGTTGATGACGGGCTGGTCGAGGTTGTGCTCGAGGGAGTGGTCGTGGACGACGCCGGCGGGATCGTGACCGGCCCGCCCAAGGGGACCGCGGTGGTCGGGATGGTGGAGGGCGGCGTCAGGTCGGAGCTGGTCGAGCTGGTCGGCGAGGCCGGGAGCGCCGTGTCGGGGCTCACACAGCCGGCCGGCGGGCTGCTGGCACCGGTCTGGCCCGGCATCAGCACGGTGCCGGCGCAGCCGAAGTCCGAGAAGATCGCTTGGCTGCCGGCAGTGGAGCCGTCGGCGAACTGGGCGCTGGACTGCGTCTCTCGCACGTAACCATCGGCGTCAACGGAGACGATCACCGTCGTCCCCTGGTAGCCGTACTTGTTGAGCAGGGTGAGGGCGTTATCGATGGCGGTGGTCTGCTGGGTGCTGAGTCCGCTGAGATCGCCTTCTTCCTGCGGGTTGAGGAAGACCTTGTACTGGGTGACCGGGACGCCGTCCACGCTCGAGTTGCCGGTCTCGTCGGCCGACGTCACCTGTTGCTGTTCGAGACCCAGGTAGCCGCTCGAGCTGGCCAGGCTCATCATGGCCAGTGCGCCCTCCTTGTCGCCGAGGGTCCCATCGACCAGGTTGGCGAAGCCAGAAAGCGGGGAGCCCGATGCGGTGGCCGAGTCGGTCCCGGGGTCGCTCGGCGCCAGGCCGTAGTCAGCGCCGCCCTCTTCCCAGACGTTGGTGTCGTTGGCGCGCACAGTGACCTGCCCGAAGTTGCTCACGTCGGAGTCGGCCACGATGGCGTAGGGGTCGGTGTCGAGGGTGGCTTGACCGGTGATGGTCGGGGCGTTGTCGTTGCTGGCCGAACACGCCGTCTCTGGTGGGCACTGCGTGGTGGTCGTCGCTGTGGTCGCCGGCGTGACCCCCGAGAACTGGTAGGCGATGGTGAAGTTGCCGGACTCGGTGGTGGTGCTCAGCGCGGCGATCACCGCGTCACGGGCCTTACTCGAATGGCCGTGATTCGCGTGGTTTATGGGCTTCGGCGACCCTGAGGTCACCACGAAGGCGAACACGCCGATAATGATGGCCGTGGCGGCCAATCCGACTGCCGTGGTGCGCCAACGGCTGTCAGTGGGCCGGGACTCGTCTCCCGCTGGCTCTCGGCGTCGCCACATCGATCCACCCCCTGGGACCGACCCCGTGTGTGATTGGGTCGGATGCCCGCCCAAAATGTTACGCCCGGGCCGACCCGCCGGCAGCGCGGCTCACTCGCCCTGGACCTCCTCGAGCACCTTGGCGGCGTGGCCGTCGGCCTTCACGTGGTACCAGGCCCGCTCGATCTTGCCGTTGGGGCCGACCAGGAAGGTGGAGCGGATGGTGCCGACCGTCTTCTTCCCGTACATGGTCTTCTCGCCCCAGGCGCCGTACTTCTCCATCACCTTCTTGTCGGCGTCGGTGAGCAGCGGGAACTTGAGCTTGTACTTGGAGCGGAACTTCACATGGCTCTCGGCCTTGTTCGGTGAGATGCCCAGCACCGCCACCCCGGACTTCTCGAAGGTCTTGAGGTTGTCGTTGAATTGGCAGGCTTCCTTGGTGCAGCCCGGGGTGTCGTCGGCCGGATAGAAGTAGACGATCACCCTCTGGCCCTTGAAGTCGGACAGCTTCACCGGATTCTCGTCTTGGTCGGGCAGCGTGAAGGCCGGGGCGGTGGCACCCGCTTCGAGCTTGGCCATGGGGTCGGCTCCTTGTGATCGAAGTGCAAAGGGCCACTTTGTCACAGCCCATAGCGGCGGACATTGGCCGTGACCTGGTACAATGCAGTTGCGACCGCTGGCATGGGGCCAGTCGAGTCGGGGCCGTTCACTCTTCTGGTTGGCGCAGGGCCCCGCCGCACCTACGAGAGAGAGTTGAACATGTCAGTAGATGCCCCGGCAGGCGCGCCTGCCGTCGCTCCCGGCGAGCCGATCGATCCGTCGGACGATACGTACGAAACCGCCCGCACCTTCGAGTCCCTCGGCGTCTCCGAAGAACTCACCAAGGCCCTGGCCGACCAGGGCATCGTCGCCGCCTTCCCGATCCAGGCCATGACCGTGGCCGACGCCCTGGCCGGGCGCGACGTCTGCGGCAAGGCCAAGACCGGCTCGGGCAAGACCCTGGCCTTCGGCGTCCCCATGCTGCAGCGGGCCAAGGCCACCCGTGACGCCCAGCCCCGCCGTGACGGCGAGCATCCGGCGCTTCCGCTGGGCCTCGTCCTGCTCCCTACCCGCGAACTGGCCGTGCAGGTGCACGCCGTCATCGAGCCCCTCGGTGAGAAGCTCGGTCTGCGCACCGTCGCCGTCTACGGCGGGGCCGACATCGAACGGCAGGTGGCGAAGCTCCGCAAGGGCGTCGACATCATCATCGCCACCCCAGGCCGCCTGATCGACCTGGGCGACCGCGGCGAGCTGGCCGTCTCGGCCCTGGAGACCCTGGTGCTCGATGAGGCCGACCGCATGGCCGATATGGGGTTCATGCCCCAGGTCGAGTGGGTGCTGCGCCGGCTCGAGACGCCGCACCAGACGCTGCTGTTCTCGGCCACCCTCGATGGGGCCATCGACATGTTGGTGAAGCGCTACCTGACCGATCCCGTCTTCCACGAGGTGGCGTCGTCCACCCAGACCGTGACCGCCATGGAGCACCGCTTCCTCCAGGTCCACCAGATGGACAAGGTCAAGGTGGTGGCGGCCATCTGCCGGGCCGAGACCAAGTCCCTGATCTTCGTGCGCACCAAGCGCGGCGCCGACAAGCTCATCGAGCAGCTGGGCAAGGAAGGGGTGCGGGCCTCGGCCATCCATGGCGACCTGCGCCAGGCCAACCGTGAGCGCGCCCTCAGTGATTTCTCCAGCGGGAAGCTCCACGTCCTGGTGGCCACCGACGTGGCCGCCCGCGGCCTGCACATCGAGGGGGTGGACGCCGTCATCCACTACGACCCGCCCGAGGACCACAAGGCCTACCTGCACCGGTCCGGTCGCACCGCTCGCGCCGGCAAGGCCGGTGTGGTGGTGAGCGTGTCCCTGTGGAATCAGCTGGTCGAGATGGAAGTCATCCAGCGCCGGCTCGGCTTGAGGATCCCGATCGTCGAGATGTTCTCCAATGACCCGCGCCTGGCCGATCTGGCCGCCTGGACGCCCAGCGCCGAAGAGAGTGTCCTCTGAGCGATCCCATTGCACCCTGGTCCCCCGACGATGGAGTGACCCGCGTGTTGGTGGTCACGGCTCACCCCGACGACGTGGATTTCGGCGCAGCCGGCACCGTCACCTCCTTTACCGACGCCGGGATCGAGGTCGTCTACTGCATCGTGACCAACGGTGACGCCGGCGGCTCGGACCGCTCGATGTCCCGGCCTGACATGGCCGCCCTGCGCCAGAAGGAGCAGCGGGCGGCGGCGGCCACCGTCGGTGTCACCGACGTGCGTTTCCTGGGCTTCCCCGACGGCCGGGTGCAGCCAACCCTCGAGCTGCGCCGCGACATCAGCCGGGTCATCCGCCAGGTTCGGCCCCAGCGGGTCCTGACCCAGTCGCCCGAACGCCGGTGGGATTTCATCTTCGCCAGCCACCCCGACCACCTGGCGGCCGGTGAAGCCGCCGTGTGCGCGGTGTACCCCGACGCCCGCAATCCCTTCGCCCATCCCGAGTTGCTCGAGGTCGAACGGCTCGAGCCCTGGACGGTCAACGAGCTGTGGATCATGGCCTTCGACGGCGCCAACATCGTGGTGGACACCACGGCCGCGCTCGATCGCAAGGTGGCTGCCCTCATGTGCCACCAGAGCCAGATGCCCGATCCCGAGGGCACCAAGGAGCGCGTCACCAACGGGGCCCGCATGGCCGCGGCCACGGCCGGTCTGCCCGAGGGTTCGGCCGCCGAGATGTTCCGGGTGACGCGCATACCCTGAGTCCATGGGTCTGCGCCCGAGCGACATCCGCAAGCTCGCGTTGGCGCTGCCCGAATCGACCGAAGAGCCGCACCACGAGATGACCTCGTTCCGGGTGGTCGGCAAGATCTTCGCCACCATGCCGCCCGAGGCCGACCGGGTGCACATCTTCGTCAGTGGCGACGAGGTGGCGGCCTACTGCGCCGAGTACCCGGGCACCGTCGAGGAGCTGTGGTGGGGCAAGCGCCTCAGCGGTTGCCGCCTCATATTGACCCCGGCCAAGGCCACCCGGCCGCTGGCTCGCGAGCTGTTGACCGAGGCCTGGCGCCATAAGGCGCCCAAGAAGCTCGTGACCTGACCGGGCATGAGCAGGTGTCGTCACGCCTACCGAGCCGATTGCCCGTGGGCGTCAGCGCCAGAATTCGCCGAGTTGCTCGGCCAGGGCTCCGCCTTGGTCGTAACCAGCTCGAGCAGCAGGGGGACGCAGGGACAGATCCATCGCATTGGCGCCGAACATGTGCTCGGAGTCGCTGTCCGGGAAGACCGTTTCGACGCTGCTGCCGCCGGCGCGTAGTTCGTCGACCTGTGTGGTGAGATGCATGCCCCAGTCCAGCGGATACCGTGATCTGCCGCCGAATGGTGACAGCACCAACACCCGCGCGTATCCGGCGGCCAGATCGGCATTCTCGTTGCGTCGGTAGCCGCCGTTGATGTACCGGTGGCCGGCGATGCTGTACGGAGGGATACTGAAGCCAATCGAAGTGCTGGCGGCGACGGCGTCCACCAGGCCGACTCCGCTGTGGCGATCGAACACGACCGGTTCACCGGTGTGGGCATCGACCGCTGGGATCAGCAACGGGCTCGGCGGCCACTGGTGACTGGGCAGCCGAGCGGCGACGGTGGCGCGCCACTGCGTTTGCACCGGACTGTCCGACGCCGCGTCCATCTCGAGGGCCGCCGCGCCCATTCTTCGGCGCATGTCGGCCGCATCCTCGGCGGCATCGATGAGTGTGCTCGTTCTCTCCATATGATCCGGCGCCGGCCCAATCGGGGCACGTCCACGGTCGGATCCGACCGGACCAGTCCGTGGCTGGGGCGCCGCGGCCAGGATGTTGGCCAGCAGTTCGGTCGGTCGGATCCCGCTGGTTATTTGGGCCGCCGCGGTCGAGCCGGCCGACGTCCCGATGGTCAGGTCCGCATGGGTCACATCCAACCCGGCCTCAAAGAGGCCGGCGATGAAGCCGATCTCCCACGCGTTGCCGACCGATCCGGCACCGCCGAGGACTAATGCTCGCTCCGTCGTCGAAGTGAAGTGCGGAGTTGAAGAAGTTGTGTTCAAGGGAGTCGCCTTTCGCAAATTGCGTGTCAGGCGCTCCCGGTGGCGACTACTTCAGTCGCGCATCCCGGATCGGAGGGGAGCACCCACTGCCAATACTGCGTTCATGGGTCTCACCTCCTGTCGATGGATGTCGGTCGCCGTCACCCTAGTACGCCGCCGGCCGAACTCGCCGTCGACCGCGGCACCCTCATCCGTGATGGGTCGCTAACCCGCCATCTGGCGCAGCACGTACTGCAGGATCCCGCCGTGGCGGTAGTACTCGGCTTCCATCGGGGTATCGATGCGCACCACGGCGCGGAATTCGGTGACCGCGTCGTCATCGTTCGTCGCCACCACCGTCAGCTCCTTGGGCAACTCGCCCTGGTTGAGGACCTCGAGACCGCTAATGCTGTAGCGCTCCTCGCCCGTGAGGCCGATGCTCTCGGCCGAGTCACCCTTGTAGAACTGCAGCGGGACCACGCCCATGCCGATGAGGTTCGAGCGGTGGATGCGCTCGAAGCTCTGGGCGATGACCGCCCGCACTCCCAGCAGCGCCGTGCCCTTGGCGGCCCAGTCACGGCTCGAACCGGTGCCGTACTCGCGCCCGGCCAGCACGACCAGCGGCACGCCCTCCTCGGCGTAGCGCATGGCTGCCTCGTAGATCGAGGTCTCCTCGCCGCCGGGCAGGTGGCGGGTCACACCGCCCTCGGTGCCGGGCGCCAGCTTGTTGCGGATGCGCACATTGGCGAAGGTGCCACGCATCATCACCTCGTGATTACCCCGGCGGGCCCCGTAGGAGTTGAAGTCGGCCCGCTCGACCCCGTGCTCGGTCAGGTAGCGGCCGGCCGGCGTGGTTGGGCCGATGGATCCGGCCGGTGAGATGTGGTCGGTGGTGACGCTGTCACCGAGCAGGGCCAGCACCCGGGCCTCCGCGATGTCGGTGATTGGCGTGAGGTCCATGGTCATGCCCTCGAAGTACGGCGGGTTCTTCACGTAGGTGGAATCGTCCTGCCAGGCGAAGGATTCCCCCTCGGTGGTGGGCACCTGGTGCCAGTACTCGTCGCCGTCGAACACCGCGCTATAGCGCGTGCGGAACATCTCGGAGGTGAGCGAGGCGCGGATGGTCTCGGCCACCTCGGTGGCGCTGGGCCAGATGTCGGACAAGAAGACCGGCTGGCCGTCGGAATCCTCTCCCAGCGGCTCGGTGGTCAGGTCGAGGTCCATGGTGCCGGCCAGCGCGTAGGCCACCACCAGCGGCGGTGAGGCCAGGTAATTGAGCCGGACGTCGGCGTGGATCCGGCCCTCGAAGTTGCGGTTGCCCGAGAGCACGGCGGCCACCGACAGGTCCGCCTCCTTCACCGCCTCGCTGACGCCCTCGAGCAGCGGGCCCGAGTTGCCGATGCAGGTGGTGCAACCGAAGCCCACCAGGTAGAAGCCGAGGGCATCGAGCGGCTCGATCAGCTTGGCCCGCTCCAGGTAGTCCATGACCACGCGGGAGCCCGGAGCCAGCGAGGTCTTGACCCAGGGCTTGGACCGTAGGCCGCGCGCCACCGCTTTTTGGGCCAGCAGCCCGGCCGCCACCATGACGCTGGGATTGGAGGTGTTGGTACAGCTGGTGATGGCGGCGATGACCACGTCACCATCGCTCAGGAGGTGGTGCGGGGCGGCCGCCGGGGCTTCGGTCGCGCTGCGCGGCGGGCGGTCGAGGGAGACCCGGAACGAATCCTTGGCCGTCGTCAGCGGCACCCTGTCCTGGGGCCGGGACGGACCGGCCAGGGAGGGCTCGACGTCGCCCAGGTCCAGCGAGGTGTACTCGGAATAGACCGGTTCGGGTCCAGCCGGGTCGTGCCACAGACCCTGCGCATTGGCGTAGGTCTCCACCAGTGCTAGGTGCTCCTCGTCGCGCCCGGTGAAGCGCAGGTAGTCAATGGTCACCTGGTCGATCGGGAACATGGTGCAGGTGGCTCCGTACTCGGGGCTCATGTTGCCGATGGTGGCCCGGGTCTCCAGTGGCACCGCGGCCACGCCCGGTCCGAAGCACTCCACGAAGGCACCGACCACGCCGTGCTCGCGCAGCAACTCGGTCACCGTCAGCACCAGGTCGGTCGCCGTCACACCGGGACGCAGCTCGCCGTCGAGCCGGAGCCCGACCACCGGCGGGATGAGCATCGACAGCGGCTGCCCCAGCATGGCCGCTTCGGCCTCGATCCCACCGACACCCCAGCCGAGTACGCCCAGCCCGTTCACCATCACGGTGTGCGAATCGGTGCCGACCAGCGTGTCGCAGAAGGCGCGGCCGTCGTCGGTGGCGAAGACGACGCGTGAGAGGTACTCGAGGTTGACCTGGTGGCAGATGCCGGTGCCTGGCGGCACCAGGCGGAAGGCGTCGAACGCGCCCTGGGCCCAGCGCAGCAATTGGTAGCGCTCGATGTTGCGCTGGTACTCGAGCAACACGTTCTTGTCGTAGGACTCGTCGGTCCCCGAGTAGTCGATCTGTACCGAGTGGTCGATCACCAGTTCGACCGGGACCAGCGGTTCCACCTGCGAGGTCGTCCCACCCAGCCGGGTGATGGCGTCGCGCATGGCCGCCAGGTCCACCACGGCCGGCACCCCGGTGAAGTCCTGCATCAGGACGCGCTCGGGGGTGAGGGCGATCTCATGGGCCGAGTCGCCGGCGGCTTGGCCGTGTCCCTCGGGGTTGGCGCCCCAGGCGGCCACCGCCGCGATGTCGTCCGCGGAGACGTGCGGGCCCTCCTCGTGGCGCAGCAGGTTCTCGAGTACCACCTTGATCGAATAAGGCAGGCGGTCGATGTCGTAGGACTCGCTCAGCGCGGGCGCGCGCAAGGAGAAGATCTCGTACTCCTTGCCGCCGACCGCCAGGGTGGTGCGGGCGCCGAAGGAGTCAGGGTGTGGGCGGGCTGGGGAATCAGATGCCATCTCCCCATTCTGCCGTGGGTGACCCCGCGGCCGCCCGTCGACGAAAACTCGTTGACAATTCGGTGACGGTGCCATGTCATTGCCGGTGATGTCGGGCACAATCGGACGGTGCCCGGCCGGAGTGGACAGCGGATGGCCATGCTGGCCGTGGCTGCAACCGTGATGGCGACCATGCTGCTCCTGGTTCCGTCGCCCCGACTCACTCGAGCCGGGGCGACGGAGGTCGCCCACGGCTACCCCGGTGGCGGCATGATCGGCTTCGGCGGCGTCGACCTGACCCCACCCGACTTGCCGGCGCAGGTGAACTCGCCGATCTTCTCGGGGGTGGCCAGCCCCGATGGCAACGGCTACCTGCTGGCCAGCGCCGACGGCGGGGTCTTCGCCTTCGGCGACGCCAAGTTCGAAGGATCGCTGGGCGACCTGGCCTTGAACGGGCCCATCGTGGCCATGGCGGCCACCCCCGACGGCAACGGCTACTGGCTGGGCGCCATCGACGGCGGCGTCTTTGCCTTCGGCGATGCCCCCTTCTACGGCTCGATGGGGTCGACCCGGCTCAACCAGCCCGTGGTCGGCATGGCGGCCACGCCCGACGGCAAGGGCTACTGGCTGGTGGCGGCCGACGGCGGCATCTTCGCCTTCGGCGACGCCGGGTTCTACGGCAGTACCGGCAGCCTCAAGCTGAATGCCCCCATCGTTGGCATGGCGGCTACGCCCGACGGCAAGGGCTACTGGCTGGTGGCGGCCGACGGCGGCATCTTCGCCTTCGGCGACGCCGGGTTCTACGGATCCGAGGGCAGCGCCAACCTGCCCGACCCGGTGGTGGGCATGATCACCACCCCCGATGGCGGGGGCTACACCATGAGCACGGCCAACGGCGTGGTCTTCACCTTCGGCGACGCCAAGTATTACGGGCAGCTCCAGCTCGATCCTGACGCCACCCCGATCTCGGCCATCATCTCGAACAACCAGGGCAACGGCTACTGGCTGCTCGATCCCGAAGCGTGGAATTACAGCTTCACCTCGGCGTCGGCCGAGGGCACGTTCCCGGCCTCGTCGACCATCGTCTCGACCGCCGCCTCACAGATCGCGCCGGACCCCGACACCGGGTACTACTGCAACCCGTACGGCCCCTGTGAGGAGTGGTGTGCCCTGTTCGCCACCTGGGTCTGGCAGCAGGCCGGTATCCCCATCGCGTCCTACGGCTTCGTCGGGGACATCTACGACTGGGCCGCCGGCATCGGCGCCGCCTTGCCACCGACGGCCACGCCCGACATCGGCGACGGCGTGCTCTACGGCACCGGGCCCCAGAACGTCAACACCTCCCTGCATGTCGCCATCGTGGCCCAGGTCTGGCCCGACGGCGCCCTGGTCACCATCGACGGGGACTCGGGTCCCGGGCGCGACGGCTGGCTCTCGGTCACCATCAACGGTCCGTTCCTGCCGGTCGACTCCAACAGCTACAACGGCATGCCCATCTACGCCTACGTGCAGCCCTGATGGGCCCGCATCACGCCCGTTAGGCTGCCCCGCAAATGCCGGTCTACGAGTTCCGCTGCACCACCTGCGCCACCGTGTTCGATGAACGACGCGGCATGGCCGAGGCCGATGCCCCGGCCGCCTGCCCGGCCGGCCACCTCGGCGCCACCCGCCTCCTGCCCGTTTTCGCCACTACCGGCCGGGCGGCCGAGCCGTCCGGTGCCTGCGGCGCTCCCGTGGCCGGTGGCTGCGGCGGCGGCTGCGCCTGCTGTTGAGCGGCGAGCCTCGATATGACACTGTCGGCATGGGACGACTATCCGGTCCACCAGGCGGCTGAATTCATCGCTCATCCCGCCACCAGCGACCGGAACTTCTACGACCGCTACTACTTCAACATGCATCCGAGCTCGGATGAATGGTTCGCCATCTTCGGGCTGGGGCAGTACCCGAACCTCGGTGTGGTCGACGCCTTCATCGATGTGCGCCTGGGCCAGCACCAGCACGTCGTCCGGGCCTCCAAGCCGCTGGCCGACCGGTCCGACCTATCGGTCGGGCCGATACGGGTGGAGGTACTCGAGCCCCTGCGTCGTCTGCGCGTGGTGATCGAGCCGACTGAGCACTCCATCGCCATGGACGTCACCTGGGAGGGGGCCATCGAGGCCCTGGTGGAGCCCCGCCAGTACCTGCGCAGCAAGGGCCGGGTGGTCTTCGACACCCAGCGCCTGGCTCAGACCGGGACCTGGAGCGGCACCTTGTCCGTCGGCGGCACCGACCTCACCGTCAGCCCCGACCACTGCTGGGGCACCCGCGACCGCTCCTGGGGCGTGCGGCCGGTGGGCGAACCCGAGACCGATGGCATCCGCCAGGGCGAGCTTGTGCTGGGCGGCATGTGGAACTACTTCCCGATGCAATTCGGTGACCACACGATCATGTACATCTGCCACGAGCGCGACGACGGCGAGCGCCCCTTGGTGCAGAGCGAGCGGGTCTGGACCGACGGCCGCATCGAGGATCTCGGGCGATCCGAGCACCACCACCACCTGATCCCCGGGACCCGGGTCATCAACCGTTCGGTGCTGACGTTCCCGGCGGCCGGTATCGAGATCACCTGCACGCCCCTCCTGACCAACTGGATCTCCATCGGCACCGGGTATGGGATCGACGCCGACTGGCGCCACGGCATGTATCACGGTCCCGAGCTGGTCACCCAGGGGTTGGTGCTCGAGGTCGAGGAGATCAGGGGACTGGCCCAGTACGGCATCGTCGACCACGTGGCCCGTTTCGAGTACGACGGCCACGTGGGTTACGGCCTGCTCGAGCACGGGTTCTTCGGGCCGTACCACCACTACGGGCTGGCCGACGGCGGCATGGGCGCACCGGCCGAATAGCCCTCCGGCGGCCGGACCCCGGCCCGTCCAGCGCGAGAATGGGAGATGCCCGATGCGTCGACCCTTCTCCTGCAACGTCTGCAGGCAGCTTTCGACACCATCGCGGCCGGCGCCGATCCCGTCCTGCGTCCCTCGGATCGGGCCGACTTCCAGTCCAACGGGGCCATGGCCCTGGCCAAGCAGGTCGGGCAATCACCGCGGGCCATCGCCGATCAGGTGGTGGCCGTGGCCCAGCTCGATGACATCTGCGCCGAGGTGGAGGTCAGCGGGCCCGGCTTCATCAACCTGACCTTGGCCGACGACTTCATCGCCACCCGGGCGGTCGAGCTGGCACGCGATCGGCGTCTGGGCGTCGTCGAGACGGCGCAGTCCGAAACCATCATCGTGGACTACTCGGGTCCCAACGTGGCCAAGGAGATGCACGTCGGCCACTTGCGCAGCACCATCATTGGTGACGCGCTGGTCCGGGTCCTCGGCTTCGTCGGGCACCGGGTCATCCGGGAGAACCACATCGGCGACTGGGGCACGCCCTTCGGGATGCTGATCGAGCAACTCCTCGATACCGGCGTTGCGGCCGACGCCGACCAGTTCTCGGTGCGCGACCTCAACCTCTTCTACGCCGATGCCCGCGCCCGCTTCGACACTGACGAGACCTTCGCCGAGCGCTGCCGTCACCGGGTCGTGCTGCTCCAGGCGGGCGATCCCGAGACGCTGCACCTCTGGCGCGTACTGGTGGCCGAGAGCCTGCGCCACTGCGACGAGGTGTACCAGCTGCTCGGCGTGCTGCTCACCGACGCCGACGTGGTGGGGGAGAGCTTCTACAACCCCGAGCTGCCGGTGGTGGTCGACGAGCTGGCCGCCCAGGGCCTGTTGGTCGAAAACGACGGCGCCCTCTGCGTCTTCCCCGAGGGCTTCACCAATCGCGAGGGGGATCCGCTCCCGCTCATCGTGCGCAAGTCCGACGAGGGCTACGGCTACCCGGCCACCGATTTGGCCTGCGTGCGCGACCGCACCGAGCGGCTGGGCGCCGACCGCATCCTCTACGTGGTGGCCGCCGAACAGACGTTGCATTTCAAGATGGTGTTCGCCGTCTCCGCCCTGGCCGGGTACCTGGCCAACCTCGACCAGGCCGTCCACGTCAGCTTCGGCTTCGTGCTGGGCGCCGACGGCAAGAAGCTGGCCAGCCGCTCCGGTGAGTCCGAGCGCTTGATCGATCTGTTAACCGAGGGGGTGCGGCGAGCCCAGGCCAAGGTCGAGGAGAAGGCCGAGGAGCGCCCGAGCGACCTCACCCCGGCCCAGCAGGCGGTGGTCGCTCGCCAGCTCGGCATCGGCGCCATCAAGTACGCCGACCTCTCCAACGACCGCATCCGTGACTACGTCTTCGACTGGGACCGCATGCTGGCCTCCGACGGCGACACCGGGCCGTACCTCCAGTACGCCCACGCCCGTATCCGCTCCATCTTCCGCCGGGCCGGCACGCCGGCCCCTCCGCCGGGCACCGCCATCTCGGTGGCCGAGCCGGCCGAGCGCGCCCTGGCCCTGGCTCTGCTCGGGTTCAACGACGCGGTGGCCGCCACGGTGGAGGCTTTTAGCCCAGCCAAGCTCTGTACCTACCTTTTCGACCTGGCCCAGATCTTCAGCGGCTTCTACGACACCCTCAAGGTCCTGGTCGACGACGAGGCCACCCGGGCTTCCCGGCTGGCCCTGTGCGACCTGACCGCCCGGGTCCTGGCCCAGGGCCTCGACCTCCTCGGGATGGAGGCACCCGAGCAGATGTGAGGCCTGGCGCGGGTTGGGACGCGGCGGGTGGCCTGCCCTATCCTCAGGCCGGCACACGCCGACGGCCCGGGGAACGGGCCCATGAAGGAGCAAGAAGCGAATGGATCTGCAGGGCTCGTCCGCAATCGTTACCGGAGGGGCCTCGGGCCTCGGTGCCGCCACTTCTCGTCTGCTGGCTGAGAAGGGCGTCCGCGTCGTGGTAGCCGACCTCCAGGAGGACAAGGGCACCGAGCTGGCCAAGGAGATCGGTGGCATCTTCGTCCAGGTCGACGTGACCAAACCCGAGCCGGTGATCGAAGCCGTCGACGCGGCCGTCGAGATGGCTCCGCTGCGTTCGCTGGTCAACTGCGCCGGGATCGGCTGGGCCACCCGCACCATCGGCCGGGACGGGGAGTACTCCTCGGCCGCCGACCTCGACCAGTACCGCCGCGTCATCGAGATCAACCTCATCGGCACCTACAACTGCATCCGCCTGGCCGCCACCAAGATGTCGCTCAACGAGCCTGACGTCGACGGCGCCCGTGGGGCCATCGTGAACACCGCCTCGGTGGCGGCCGAGGACGGCCAGATCGGTCAGGCCGCCTACTCGTCCTCCAAGGGCGGCGTGGTCGGCATGACGCTCCCGGTCGCCCGTGACCTCTCGGTGGTCGGCATCCGGGTCAACACCATCCTCCCCGGCCTGATCGACACGCCGATCTACGGCGCCGGCGAGGGCTCGGAGGCCTTCAAGGGCAAGCTGGCCCAGGACGTGCTCTTCCCCAAGCGCCTGGGGTACTCGACCGAGTTCGCCACTCTGGCCGTCGAGCTGCTGAGCAACTCGTACATGAACGCCGAGTCGATCCGCATCGACGCCGGTATCCGGATGCAGCCCAAATAGTCAGCACCGCATCGTCATGGGGGAGAGGATCAGCCGATGATCGATCCTGAAATCGAGCCGATCGTCGCGCTCATCCCGAAGATGGGCATCGAAGACCCGGTCAAGGCGCGGGTCGCCTTCACACAGCTGATCGAGTCGATGCGGGCGGACATCCCCGGCATCGAAACCCTCGACATCGAGGATCGGATGGTGCCGGGGTGGGAGGGCGACCCTGACGTCGGGATCAGGATCTACTCGCCCAAGGAGCGGTCCACGCCGTCGCCCGGGGTGCTGATGATCCACGGGGGCGGCTTCGTGGTCGGCAGTGTCGAAGGCGAGCACGCCAACGGGGCCGGACTGGCCCGGACGACGGGTGCCGTCGTCGTGTCGGTCGAGTACCGGTTGGCGCCCGAGCATCCGTACCCGGCCGGGTTGCACGACTGCTACAGCGTGCTGCGCTGGTTCGCCGGCCACGCCGGCGAACTGGGTGTGGACCCGGCCCGCATTGCTCTCAATGGCACCAGTGCGGGCGGCGGGTTGGCCGCGGCCACTGCCCTACTCGCCCGCGATCTCGGCGGGCCGGCGCTGTGCTTCCAGATGCTGCACATCCCCGAACTCGACGACCGCCTCGAGACACCTTCGATGGTGCGTTTCACCGACTCGCCGCTGTGGAACCGCCCGCAGGCCGTACTCAGTTGGCAGTACTACCTGGGCGAGCTGCACGATGGCGACGTCCCCATCTATGCCGCCCCGGCCCGCGCCAGTGATTTGACCGGTCTGCCGCCGGCCTACGTGTCGACGGCCGAAGAGGATCCGCTGCGCGACGAGGGCATCCTCTATGCGCTCGCTCTCCTCCAGGCCGGCGTATCGGTCGAACTGCACCAGTTCCCCGGCACCTTCCACGGTTCGACCCTGGTTGCCACGGCCCATATTTCCAAGCGGGCCAACAAGGAGTCGATCGTCGCTCTGCGCCGGGCCCTCGGGGTCGATTGACCCTTTGAGTGAACCTCCGAATCCGCCGTTGCAATAGAGGTGCGATTCACGCAAAACCAGTGCAAATCAAGCGATTTTGTGGTTATCCACAGGGTTCCCTGGTACAACTACCTTGATCCGCCTGAGTCTCTTCGGGGGCCAGGCTTTGCCGAGGGCGCCTTATTAGGCGCCCTTTGGCGCGTCTAGGGCTCCCATTTTGGGGGCCGGAATATATTTTTGCCATCCGGCCCGGTAATCGGAGATGGCAATTGAGCCCTCGCCGGGTGATTTTTCCTCAGGTTTCTTTTGTCGTTTCCGTGAAGGTGCCGTGATTGGCCGGTGTGTTCATGTGGGTTGCATGTGATCACTTGGACGCCCAGGCTTTGCGCCATATCAATCGACTCTTGAAGATCTGAATCATTCGAAATGACGAGTGCACACTTCATTTCTTTATGCGCGGCGTCCCACACAAGGTTTGTTGCGAGCTTGACGTCGGAACCCTTTTCTTCTGTGATCCGAGCATCGTCATACCAGCTCCCGTTTGTTCGCCGACGGGCCAAAGGACCCTTTTCGTCCGGGTTACGAATCTGCCGAGGTGGATCTCAATCTCGGGAATCGTGCCAAGTGCCCGCAGTGGAGTCCTTCCGTCGATGTAGACGATTGTGTCCACTGAAGGATGCTACGGGACTGGCCAACGAGCTTGCCTAAAAGCGAGACTTGGCGAATCCCACTGCAAGAAAAAGCCAGAATTATGGCTCAGGCTGCTTTGGGTGCTTCGGCTTGCGCCTTGGGGTCCTCGTCGGCACTGGACAAAGCTCGCCACAGGGCCCGGTAGTTCGGGTACGTGATGGCATCGGTCACGTACCCGGCTCGTTCCAGCTCGGCGTGGAAGGCCGGGAGGTTGCGCCAAGGGATACCCATGTCGACGTGGTGGGCCAGGTGCCATCCGGTGTTATAGGGAACGAACCAGAAGCGGGCCAGCAGTGACTGTCGCACGTTGTGCGTGGTGGCCCGCCGGTCCTTGCTCCGTTCCATGCCGCCGTGCTCGGCGATCGAGCGCAACCGGTTGATGACACGCCACTGGGTCATCCAGGGCAGCCACCACAGCAGCGGGTAGATCCACCAGCGTCCGGTGACCAACCACGACACCGCCCACAGCACCGCCTGGACGCCCAGGATCGAAAGACCGATCGGTCTGAACTGGGCATTGTTCTTGGTGTTCTTGATGAGCGGGACGAAGTTCTTCCAGCCCGAGATCCCGATGGCGTCGCGGAAGAGGCGACGGCGCAGGGCGGCCCGGGTGCAGGGATAGGGGCCGTAGAAGGCCATGTCGGGTTCGGCCGGTCCGAACTCGTCCTTGTGGTGGGCGAAGTGGACGCGTCGGTACAGCTGGACCGGCGTCCACGCCGGGTAGGCGATCAGCCATTTGCCGATCTCATCGTTCAGCGTCTTGTTCGAGAAGAGCAGCTTGTGGGCCGACTCGTGCATCAGGATGGCGAAGCGGGCGTACATCGGGCCCATGAGGATGAAGGCGATCAAGTAGCTCCACCAGCTGTTGAGCCACACCGCGCCACCGACCAGGACGACCACCCAGAACCAGACCATCAAGACCGAGATGGCGTTGCGCAGGTTGGGGATGCGGCGCAGCGCCGGGCGGATGTCCGGGATGGCCATGCCGTTGGCCAGCAACCGCTCGCTCGGCAGCACCTCGGGCCGGTCTTCGATGTCGGGCACCATGGTGGCGGCCATGCTCTTATATTACACTTTCTCGTCAGATGACGCAAGATAGTAAGAGACCGTTCACCGCCCGCTCGGTTCTGGCCAGCGGCTTGCTCGGCATGGACCCACCCGAGCTGCCGGTGGCCCAACTAATCCGCCTGACCAGCTTGTTCGGCCTCAGCGAGAACCGGGCCCGGGTCGCCCTGAGCCGGATGGTGGCAACCGGGGAGGTCACGACAGACGGAGCGGGTTGTTACCGGTTGGCCGGTCGCCTGGCCGAGCGCCAGGCTCGCCAATCGGCCAGCCGATCCGGTCGCACCCTCACCTACCGCGGCGATTGGCACCTGGTGATGGTCACGACGTCGGGGAGTTCGGCCGAGGTCCGCACCACCCGGCGCCGTGCCTTGGCCTATGCCCGCCTCTCGGAGTTGCGCGAAGGGGTGTGGATGCGGCCGGCCAATATCGATCTGCACCTCCACGACGGGGTCGGCGCTGACCTCGAGGTGATGACGGCTCGACCCGAGGATGCGCTGGAGCTGGTCGACCGCCTCTGGGACCTGGCGGCCTGGTCGGCCCGCGCCACCGAACTCTTGGACCAGATGCGCGCCTTGCGACCCGAGCAACCGGGGGATCTGGCGCCCGGGTTCGAACTCTCGGCCGCCGTGCTGCGCCATTTGCAGGCCGACCCGTTGCTGCCCGACCCCTTGCTGCCTGCGGCATGGCCCGGAGCTGCGCTGCGACGGGACTACGACACCTGGGATGCCCGCTACCGGACCACTCTTCGCACCTGGAGCCGAGCCGACTAGGTTCGTCGCCGAAGGTTGCGGCAGATCGGGAGGGACATGCCGAAGTCCGAGCTTGCGGTGGACGGGGGCCCGCCAGTTCGGCCGAACCTGCTCGAATTCCCCAAAGGCGCGGGGTTGCTGGGCGACGAGGAACGCGCCGCCGTCCTCGAGGTACTCGAGAGCCGCTCGCTCTTCCGCTACTACGGCCCGCACTTGCTGGGCAAGGTGTCCCAGTTCGAAGAGGCGCTGGCCGCGCGGGTCGGGACTTCCTTCGCCGTGGCCACCTCAAGTGGCACGGCGGCGCTGCGCTGCTGCCTTGCTGCCCTCGGTGTCGGTTGCGGCGACGAGGTCATTGTGCCGGCTTTCACATTCATCGCCACCGTGAACCCCGCGGTGGTGGCGGGTGCGGTCCCGGTCTTCGCCGAGGTGGACGACAGCTTGGGACTCGACGCGGCCGATGTCGCCGCCAAGATCACACCCAAGACTGCGGCCGTCCTGGCCGTGCACCTCGAGAACGCGGCCTGCGATCTCGATCCGTTGCTCGAGGTCACTGCGGCGGCGGGTGTGCCATTGGTGGAGGATGCCGCCCAGGCCATGGGCGTGACCTACCGGGGCCGGGCCGTGGGCAGCATCGGTGTCCTCGGTGCCTTCTCGCTCCAGCTTGAGAAGAACGTGACCGCGGGCGAGGGCGGCGCGGTCACCACCTCTGATGAACGGCTCTACCAACGGGCGTCGCGCTACCAGGACCAGGGCGGCCAATTCGTCACCAGCTACATGGGCGAGCGCGGTGGCGAGTTCGAAGAGGTGTTCGCCGGCGAGAACCTGCGGATGACCGAGATCGGGGGCGCCATCGCCGGTGTCCAGCTCAGTCGGCTCACCGGCCTGCTCGAGCGCCTGCGCCAGAACTACCGGCGGGTGACCAACGGAGTCGGGGCCCCGCCCGGCATGGTGGCTCGGCGTATCCCCGACCCGGACGGCCACGGGGGGTCGAGTGTGACCTGGTTCTTGCCCGAGCCCTCGGTGGCCCGGCGTTTCGCCCGTGCCCTGGTGGCCGAAGGCGTCCCGTGCGCCCAGATGTACCGGGGCAAGCCGGTATACCTGACGCCCGCCATCTTGGAACGACGCACGGTCTCCATGAAGGGGGGACCGTGGCACTGCGCCGAGCATCCGACATCGGTCGAATACGGCGAGGGGCTCTGCCCGCGGACCGAGGAGCTGGTGGCGCGGTCGATCATCGTGCCCATCGGTCCCCAATGGTCGGGCCCGGAGTGTGACCAGGTGGTCGAAGCGGTGCGCAAAGTGGCGGAACACCTGCTGTGAGCGTCCGGGTCGGGGTGGTGGGGTGTGGCACCATCGCCCGGCGCGTCCACATCCCAGGCTTGCAAGCGGCCGGCGCCGAGCTCACCGCGTTCACCAGTCGAACCAGGGCCTCGGCCGAGGAGACGGCCCGAGAATGTGGCGGTGGCACTGTGCTCGACACGTGGTCGGAATTGGTAGTGCGCCCGGACGTGGACCTGGTCGACATCTGCACGCCCAACGCGCTGCACGCCGAGATCGCGGTGGCGGCAGCCGAGGCCGGGAAGCACGTTCTGGTCGAGAAGCCCATGGCCCTCACTGTGGCCGAAGCCGATCGCATGATCGCCGCCGCTCGAGCCGGCGGAGTGGCACTGGTGCCGGCCCAGAACTCGCGGTTTCTGGCACCCTTCGTCGCCATGCGTGAAGCGGTGGCCCGGGCCGACGTGGGGGAGGTCCGGGCCTTTCGGTGCGCCTGGGGTCATGGAGGACCGGAGGGATGGGCGGCGGGCGCAAAGTGGTTCCGTCAGCGCGAGGCGTCCGGAGGTGGGGCGCTGATTGACCTCGGTGTTCATGCGGCCGACCTGCTGCGCTCGGTGCTGGGCGATGAACCCATGCAGGTGGCGGCCATGACCAGTCCGGGCGCCACCGGTGATGTCGAGGACCTGGCCCAACTGGTGGTTCGGTTCGCCAGGGGGGCCATCGGGACCCTCCAAGCGAGCTGGGCCGTAGCAGACGGCAATGACAACCAACTGACGATTCAAGGGACGCACGGTACCCTGCATCTCGACCACCGTGCCCTCCCCCTTCTCTCGACCGGGCAGGGTGCACCGACCCGGTTGACCATGCCGGATCCCTGCCCCACGTTGTTCGAGCTGGTGATCGCCGCGCTGAGTGCGGGGACCGCCTTGCCGATCACCGCCGAGGACGGCCGGGCCGCGGTGGCACTGGTGGAAGCCGCTTACCGATCGAGCGCCTCCGGCCGGGTCGAGCCCGTCGACGGTGCGGCGTGACGCCGGTGCGGGCGGGCTTCGGCCAGGCCGTCATCACGCCGGCCACTCCAGTGATGCTGGCCGGATTCGGGGACCGGGTCGAGCTGGCGACCGAGGTGCACGACGATCTCGAGGTCCGGGCGCTCTATCTGGCCGGAGGTGGGGGCGACGCGACCGGTGGGGCCGTCTGTCTGATTGTCTGCGATCTGCTGGGGATGTCGACCTCATTCGCCGATCCCATCCGGCGAGCCGTGGCCGGAGATCTTGGTCTTGACCCCTCGCACGTACTCACGGCCTGCACCCACACGCACTCGGGACCGAGCTGCATCGCGGGCTCGGAAGCGATCGGTTGGCCGACGCCCACCGGCTACGCGGAACAGCTGCTGGCCGGGTGTCGCACCGCCGCGGCCGAGGCGCGTCATGCGGCCACTCCGGCCACGCTGGCCTACCGGAGAGCTCCCTTGCCCGAGGGGATCTCGGTCAATCGACGAGGGCTGCCCTACGCGCCTTGGTTGGCGTTGCTCGACATCCAGGCGCTCGACGGAGCCCGGGTGGGAGTGCTGGCCAACCTGGCCGTTCATCCGGTGGCCTTGGGGCCCGAATGCCTGGCCGTGTCGGCGGACTGGGTGGCGCCATTCCGCAGCTCGCTCGAGGCGGCACTCGGGGGTACGGCCGTGATGCTCTCGGGCGCCCTGGGTGACGTCAATCCGCGCCATGTGCATCGGCAGGACAACGACTGCGCCGCCAATGGCTTCGATGAGGCAGAAGAATTGGGAAGAGAGCTGGCCCAGGCGGTGCAAGGTGAAGTGGGTTCGGCAGAGATCCTCAGTGCGGGGATCGAGGTGGTTCGGTGCGAGGAATTCTCGGCGCCGGTCGGGGGCACCTTGTTGTCCATGCTGGGCGGTGCCGACTCCATGTCTGTCGACCTACTCGAGTGGTCGCTCGGGGGAGCTCGTTTGGTCTCGTTGCCCGGTGAGGCCTTCCACGCCTTCGGGCTGGCGGTGGAAGCGGCTCGGGCGGAGCCTCTCTTGCTGGCTGGCCTGGCCCCGGCCTGGCTCGGGTACCTCCCGGTGCCGTTCACCGAGGGCTATGAGGAGCAGATGAGCATGGGCGAACCGTTTGTGCGGGCCCTGCATGCTGCGCTCACCATCCCGTCATGATGGCGTGACCCGAGAAAGAAGATCGGTGGCCGAAGTCCCCGAACCTGGCGAGTTGTCCGAGTGGGGTCTCTATGACCCGAGCGGCCCGGGCGCGCCCGAACTCTTGCGGTTACTCAACTTCGTCTTCTCGCTCGGAGCGAAGCGCAATGAGGTCGAGCGCGCCCTCGCCACTGGTCGTTTGACTGCGCTGGCTCTCGACCTCTCGATCAGTCCTTCGACTGAGAGCCTCGAACTCAGCACCCTGGACAGAGAGAACGGTGCCGACCCCATCGGCGTGTGGTGGTCAGCGCTCGGACTGCCCAATGAGCAGACGATGCCGCTCCGGGTCACGACCGACGCGGCCCATGCCCTCGAGGTGTTCGCCGGCCTGGCCGATCTGGTCGGCCGTGAGGCGGCACTGGACGTAGCCCGAGTGGTCGGATCATCAGCGGCACGGATGGCCGAGGCGCTCGCCTGGGCTACCCGCACCAGAGTTGAGATCCCACGGCTCGATTCGGGGGTGAGCTATGCCGACGTCGTCGAGGAATACACGGTCGTCGGCCGCGAGGCGCTCCCGGAATTTCTCAACGCCCTGAACGCTGTCTTTCGGCGCCACTTGGTCGTCGTGGCCTCGCAGTTGTGGTCGACCGATGAGGATCGGGCGGCGATACAGCTCGAACGCACCGTCGGCTTCGCCGACCTCGTTGGGTCAACCGCCGTCATGGGACAGTCCAGCCCGGCCCAGATCGCCGCCATGGTGCGCTCGTTCGAGGCGCTGGTCTGGGCTCTCGTCACCGAGGTCGGCGGACGGGTGGTCAAAGTCATCGGCGATGAGGCCATGTTCGTGGTCAATGATCCAGTCAGTGCCGTCGAGGTGGCCCGCCGCCTGGTGGCCGAGTCCACCACCCCGGTACGGGTGGGTCTGGCCGCTGGCCAGGTCATTGGGTTCTTCGGGGATTACTACGGCGACACGGTCAATCTGGCCGCCCGTCTGGTGCACATCGCCGACGATGCCGGCATCGTGGTGTCCGAGTCGGTGCGGGATGGAAGTGATTCGATCGACTTCGTCGCGCTGCCACCAATGTCCCTCAAGGGGTTCGCCCAGTCGATCCCGGTGTTCCGGGTCCCGGCGTAGTGCTCAGGCATACGCTCATGCCATGGGCCTTGATGTCGACGTTCTGTTCGCAGGGATCCCAGTTAGTGACATCGCTCGGGTGCTGGGTTCTACGAGCGCTTGATCGGACGACCGGCCGATGTTCTGGTCCACGACAACGAAGTCATGTGGCACCTGGCCGACCAGGGTTGGCTCTACGTGGTGACGGATCCAGAGCGGGCAGGCCATTCGTTGGTGTCGCTGGCGGTGTCTGACCTCGATGCCACTTTGCTCGACTTGGCTGGACGCGGCCTGGAGGCGGAGTCATTGGAGGAGATACCTGGCGCCGGCCGTAAGGCGAACCTGCTCGATCCCGACGGCAACGGCGTGTCCTTACTAGAGGTCGTGCACCCCAGCTGAGGAAGCGGAAGGCGGCCGCCGAAATCAGCATGACCTCTATTCGGGCCGGTCCCAGAGCAAGATATCCGAGTGTTCGGACCGGTAGTTGGGCGGCTGCTGGTTGGAGTCGGGTTCGCCGTCACGCTCACCATTGCGCTGGCCACGCCAGCCAGCCCGACCCAAGCGGTCCGAAGATCGGCCGCACCAGCGATCGCAATGCGAACCCTCACGTGCGACGAAGATATGGGTGCCGGGACTGGACCTAATCCAGCCGGGACCGTAACGATCGGCCCCGTCGGGCTCCTTGGAGTCGTCGCATCGAAGCTGCTCACATTGGCGCGTCTCAGTGACGGAGTCCTCTGGTTTAAGACCTATATCGTCATCTCCAACGCAAAGGACAGCCGAGTGACGCTGTCGGTCCGTTCTCTGAGCGGAGGAAAGGTTGGTCTCGACTGGGGAACTCAACAATCGAGTAACCCCAAACCTTCCCTCTACACGCCGTTGAACAGCCTGAAGGTGACCACGTTGTCGATGCCTCTTTGCGATGGAACAAGCGCTGGTTTTCCGGGTGGATTCGTGATGACCAAACCCCTCTGCGCTCAGGTCACCGCAACCGCCGGGAAGGTAAGGCGGAGCGAACGACTGTCCTTCGGCGGGGCGACATGTCAAGTTGATGCTGCAGTCACCACGACGACTGCTGGCAATCACATGGCCAACAGCGTTGCCGCCGCGCTTCCAGTTGTGAGGTGTCCCACTCAGTACGCAATTACCACGCCGGTCACGAAACCAACCCCGTCCACCCTGGTGGTGGAGGTGCCCGCCAATCAGGAGTCGGCCTTGGCTGTCTATTCCGATACCGACGAAATCGAGATGGTGCTTGCTCCGAGAGGCTGGAAATGCCAGGCCGGCTACGGGGCAGATGGGAGCGGTGCGATCAGCGTCTATCCCCGTGAGGAATCGACGCCTCGTCCCTTTAGCAAGGTAAAGATCCGTCCCAACTCGACGGACGAGGGAATCACCCTTCTCGAGACAGGTGGAAGCCCGGTCCAAGCGGCATTCGCGGCTTGCCCCTACTTCACCAGTGCTGCTGCGCTGAATCGGCAGGATGGGCTCAGCAACTGCACCAAGCTGCCGGTCCATTCGGTCGTTGAACCCATTTCTCAAGACGCAGTCGACTTCGCCATCGCCGCCGGTCAGACCGTTTCTCGGGTTCCCTCCGGTGGTCGTGACGTCACCAATGGCGTCGTCCTCTACACGGCCGCGGCGCAACCAGGCACCTACGAAGGAACCTGCACCCTGCCGCAAAGCGAGCACGCTGTTTGCACCACGACGCTCAACGATATGGTGGACCGATACAGCGGCAAGTAAGTAGTCCCATGACTGTAAATACCTATCCCATCAGTGATCGACTACTCGATGTGATCTGAACCGACCTCACCTCGGAAGCCCAACAACTTCAGGATGAGCTTGCCAATTCGACTCGGCTTCTGGCGCCGCTGGGCCTCCACGGCTTCATGTTCGTGACCCTTGGTCACATGTACCGGAAAGTTGTATCCCTTCGGGTTGGCCTCCACCGCTTGCAACTTAGTTGGCCAACGGGCCATTTCCTCTGTCCCCGATTTCGGTTGGGCTGCTACCTTCGGCGTTGGATTCGATTACGTGCTGGCGCACGTGATCGCATGAGGATGGGGGTCACGGTGCGCGTAGGCCAGGTGGTGGCAGGGCTAGTGCTGGCGGCGATGATCCTCGGTCCGACGATCTTGGTTACTCCCGGTGAGGCGCAGTCGTCCGTTCCGGGATCGAATTCGGTCTTCGCCAACGCCCCATACCGGGTCGAATTCAACCTGGCATCCGTGGGTGCGAATCCGATCGTCGACCCCACCGCCTCTCCGACCGGCGCGAACATTTGGTCGTGTAAGCCATCAGCCGAGCATCCCGACCCGGTTGTTCTCGTCCACGGCTTAGGAGCCACCATGGCGGAGAATTGGTCCACCATGGCACCGATGCTGGCTGACAACGGCTACTGCGTCTTCGCCTTGACCTACGGCCTTGACCCAGGGGAGGACTACGTCGGTGGTCTGCAACCAATGGAGGAGAGTAGCCAGCAGTTGGCCAGTTTCGTCAACCGTGTTCTCGCCAGCACCCGTGCGTCGAAGGTCGACCTGGTGGGTCATTCCGAAGGCACTGTGATGCCGCAGTACTACCTCAAGTTTCTCGGTGGGGCGGCAAAGGTCAGTCGCTACGTGGCCATCGCCCCCCTCTACCAGGGCACCACTCTGTACGGGTTCTCAGCCGTGATCAACATGCTGGAGAAGTACTTCCCAAGCGTGGCCGCCCCGATCGAATCTGCGGTGGACAGTGAGTGCGGGTCATGTCAGGAGTTCCTCCACGGCTCGCCCTTCCTCACGCATCTTTATGCGAATGGCTTCTACGCCGTGCCGGGCGTGACCTACACGACGATCATGAGCAGGTACGACGAGTTGGTCGTTCCATATACCTCAGGCGAACTGAATGCCCCGAATGCCACCAACATCGTCGTGCAGAACCAGTGCTCACTCGATTTCTCCGAGCACGTCACGCTGGCCTTCGATCCGATCGTTGGGCAGGACATCTTGAACGCCCTCGATCCGGGGGACGCTCAGAAGGTTCCCTGCACCCTGGTCCTGCCGGGCATTGGCGCTCCGTACTTTCCTTGAAAACATGCGCTGATCGACCTCGTGAGATCCGAGGGTTGGACGCCAGCCGCAAGACGAACCCGCTCGATCCCACAGCAACGCCGCGGCCTTACTGCAGGGTGGCTCCTCATAGAAGTGTTACACGCCTTGTTACGATTCGGTCATGATTGTCGGCGATATCTTTAGGCCCGGGCAGTGGACTGACTTTTTTCTTCTGGTCGGAACAGGCGCAGTCACGCTTACCGGCTTGGTGTTTGTGGCGATGTCGCTGAACGTCAAAGTGATCGCTATCGATGCGACACATCGCAATCGGGCCATAAACACACTGACGGGTCTGGCACTGGTGTTTATGCGCTGTGCGCTTGTACTGATGGGAGCGCAAAACCATCGGTCAATAGGCGCAGAACTGTTTGTCGTCTCCGGTATTTCGGCGGCCGTATTTATTCGAGGCTACGCCCAAGCGATTCGCATGAGCGATGGTCTAAGGCTCTCGCGCATAGTCGGCGGAGGCCTCGTGCACTTTGCTGAAATGATCGGCGCAGCACTGTTCTTTTTCGGATCACTGGCCGGTGTTTATATTGCAGCGCTCGCAATCGTTATCAACACTTGCTACATGATTACGGCAGCATGGCTACTCGTCATTGGCGTTGTCGAACAAAAGACCGAGACCGAGTAGGGAAAGCTCTGCGCCGCCCTGAACCCTCAGTGTCGGATCGAAGAGAGGGATTCCTCAGCCGGCGTGCGACTGCTGGATCCAGGTGGCATACATGTCGGCGTACATTCCACCTTGGGCCACCAGCTCGTCGTGCGATCCGACTTCGGCCAGCCGTCCGTTGTCGACCACCACGATGCGGTCGGCCCGCATGGCGGTCGAGAGACGGTGGGCGATCAGGACGGCGGTGCGTTGCTGGAGCAAGACGTCGAGCGCGGCCTCGATCAATGTCTCTGACTGGAGGTCGAGGTTCGAGGTGGCTTCGTCGAGTACCAGGACTCGCGGCTGGGCCATGAAGGCGCGCGCCAAAGCGATGAGCTGGCGTTCGCCCGAGGAAAGGGACTGACCCCTCTCGTGCACGATGGTGTCGAGGCCGTAGGGCATGCGGTTGACCAGTTCGGTCAGTCCGGTGCTTCGGACGGCCTCCCAGACTTCGTCGTCAGGGGCGCCGGGCCGGGCAAACGAGATGTTGTCTCGGATGGTGCCAGCGAAGAGGAAGGGCTCTTGGGGCACCACGCCGAGCTGGCGCCGCAGTGAACCCAGAGTCACGTCGCGCAGGTCGTAGCCGTCGATGAGGACCCGGCCCGCGGTCGGGTCGTAGAAACGGGTGATGAGTTTGGCCATGGTGGACTTGCCGGCACCGGTGGCGCCGACGAAGGCGACGGTTTCGCCGGGCTCGATGGTGAGATCGACGTCCTCGAGGACCATGGCATCGGGGTTGTAGGCAAAGCTCACGTGCTCGAAGCGGATCCGGCCTTGCAGCTGTGGCAAGTCGACGGCGTCGGGGCTTTCGAGTACCGAGGGTTCGTTGTCGAGCAGGTCACGGAGCTTGAAAACCGACGCCCGGCCCTGCTGGAAGGTGTTGTACTGCTGCACCAGCAGCTGAATGGGCGAGAAGAACCGGTTGACGTAGAGGAAGAAGGCTGTCAGCTGACCGATGTTGATCTGCTGGGGATGGTGCAGGTACATCTCGCCGCCGATCCCGAGGATCAGCAACTGTCCTAAGACGCTGATGACTTGCGAGCCCGGGCCGTAGACGCCGTTGATCCGTCCCGTGAAGTAGTTGGCGTCCCGGTAGGCGCCGACCACGTCGCGGTGGTGCTCGACGTTGTGACGCTGCCGGTTGTGGGCGGTGACAATCCGGACCCCCTGCAGGCTCTCGGAAAGATCCGCCAGGACCAGGGCAATGCCGTCGCGCACACGGTCGTAACCGCGCTCGGACGCGCGCTTGAACCAGATGGACATGATGACGAGCGGCGGGAGCACGGCGAAGACGGTGATCTCGGCCAGTCGCACGTTGGTGGCGAACAAGAAGCCAGTGATCACCACCATGGTGAGACCCTGGATGGCGAACTGGGCCAGGCCGTCCTGGAGGAGCTGCTGGAGGTTCTCGATGTCGCTGGTCATCCGGCTCATGACGACGCCGGCCTTCTCCTCGGTGAAGAAGTCGAGTGAGAGGCGCTGCAGGTGACGGAATACCTTGACCCGCAGGTCGTTCATGACCCATGAGGCCAGGCGACCGGTGACCTTGGCCTGTCCCCACTGGGCGCCCGACGAGATGGCGATGGCCCCCAGGTACAGCGCCGCCATGAGCACGACGATGCCGAAGTCCAGGTTGTGCGGTGGTGTCATGCCGTGGTTGATGGCATAGGAGACGAAGCTCGGGCCGAGCTGCGTGGCCAGACTGATGATCCCGACCAGGACGCCCGCCAGGATGAGCATCCCGGGGTAGACGGTCAGCAGGCTGGTCAGGGACAGCCGCCGGGTCTCGTTGGCCGTGGGGAGCTGGGTGAAAACAGCGTCGGATTCACCGCGCTCGGGCTCGGACTTGAGGAGCAGGTCGATACCGGCCTGCATCTCGTGGGGGACCCCACCGAACGGAAGGCCGGCCTGGGGCGACCCGGGTGGGCCGCCGCCGCCCAATGGCGGTCCACCGCCGCCTCCGAACATCATGAGGTCTCCTCGTCATCGAACAGCTGGTCGAGTGTCGGCTCCTCGTCCGCCTCGCCCTCGGTCTCGGCCACCGCTGCGGTGTCTTCCGAGGCAGCCTGGGCCAGGATCTCGCTGTACAGCGGCGTAGTGGCCAACAATTCCGCATGGGTCCCGTCGGCCACGATGCGGCCCCCGTCGATGAGCACCACGCGGTCGGCCAGGCTGATGGTGGAGAGCCGGTGGGCGATAATCAGCGTGGTCCGGCCTTGCATCAGCACCCGCAGCGACGAGTGGATCTTCTGCTCGACCTTCACGTCGATGGCGCTGGTGGCGTCGTCGAGAATGAGGATGGGCGGGTTGATGAGGAGGGCCCGGGCGATCGCGATGCGCTGACGTTGGCCACCCGAGAGGGTGTAACCACGTTCGCCGACCACGGTGTCGTAACCCTCGGAGAGTCGCGAGATGAACCCGGCCGCGCCGGCCGCTTCAGCCGCAGCCTTGACCTCTTCGATGCTGGCGTCGGGCCGGCCGTAAGCGATGTTGTCCCTAATGGAGATGGAGAAGAGGAAAGGCTCGTCGAGGACGACGCCGATGTTGGCCCGCAGGCTGGTCAGGGTCAGGTCGCGCACGTCGTGGCCATCGACCCGGACGTGACCGCCGGTGGCGTCGTAGAAGCGGGCCAGCACCCGGGCCACGGTCGATTTGCCGCTGCCGGTGCGCCCGACCAGGGCGACTGTCTCGCCCGGGCGCAGGTGGAGATTGAAATCACTCAGCACCTCGGGCCGCTTGTCCTGCTTGGCGTTCACCGACATCAGGCTGTCCGAGGCGTAGGAGAAATTCACGTGGTCGAACTCGACGTCGCCCTGGCAGTTCACCAGGTCGATCGCGTCGGGACGGTCGACGATGGTGGGCTGCTCGTCGAGGATCTCGTAGATGCGTTCGGCCGAGGCGGAGGCCCGCTGGCCCATCATGATCAGCATCCCCAGCATCATGAAGGGGGCTTGCATCATGACCAGCCACAGGTTGAAGGAGAGGATGACCGGAACCGGCAGGTGGTCGTGGATGACCATGTAGCCGCCAACCAAGAGAACCAGGGCCAGGCCCACCTGGGACAGGTTCTGGACCAGCGGGGTGAAGCGGGCTCGCAGGTCGGCATCCTTGATGTAGCCCCACTGCACCCGGTCAGCCGCCGTGGCCAGCTGACGGAGTTGCTGCTGCTCGCCGGCGAAGGAGCGCACCACCCGCACGCCGTTGACGTTCTCGTCGACCACCGTGGCCACCTCGGCCAGTCGCGACTGGATGAGCCACGAAACCGGGAAGAGCGACTTCCGCATATTGACGCCCACGATGTAGATGAAGGGCATCGTGACCATGGCCACGAAGGCCAGTGGCACGTTGATCGACAACATGAAGCCGAAAGCCACCAGTGCGATGGAGCACTGAACCAGGATCATGGGGGCGAAGGTGAGGTACATCTGCACCGAACGGATGTCCGAGTTGGCCCGAGAGATCAGCTGCCCTGACTGCACCCTGTCGTAGAACGGGAACGACATCCGGGTGAAGTGCTCGTAGAGGGTGTTGCGCAGGTCGAACTCGATGTCGTAGGCCACCCGGAAGAGATTTGTCCGCGAGACGTAGCCGGCCACCCCGGCCACGACTCCGAGCACCGCGATCCACTCGACATAGATGTGCAGCGGGGCGGTGTGATCGATGGCGTTGGTCAGGCCATCTTGGAGGATGCGCGGGATCAGAACCTGAATGACCAGACCGACGAAGGAACCGATCAGCGCGGTGAGGAAGTAGCGCTTGTGGGACTTCACGATTGGGAAGGCACGCCGGAGCCAGGACTTGGAGGTATCGGGATCGATGGTCGCCTTGGGCCGCTCGTAACGGCTCATCAGACCCATGGGGACGTAGGAGGCCAGAGGCTGACGGATCGGCGGGGTCGCGGTGGCGACGGTGCCGTCGTCCTCGGGTTCGGGGAAGACCCCGGCGGTCCGGTCCTGGGTGGTGCTCATCGTGGCGCCGCTTCGGTGACGGTCGCCTCGTCGGCGCGGGCCTGGTGGAAGCTCTGCAGGGCCTGCCCCCACAGCTCGAGTGAGCGCAGGGCCATCGTCTCGTCCTTGTCGTTCAGGCAGGTGGCGATTGACTCGAGGTGCTCGTCGACCTTGCGGTTGGCGACCTCGATCACCGTGATGCCTTCGTCGGTCAGATGCAGATCGATCCGGCGCCGGTCGCTGTCGTCGTGCACGCGCTCGACGAAGCCCCTCGCCACCAGACCGTCGATGATGGCGGTGATGGAGGGTCGCCGGACCGAGACCCGGTCGGCCAGGCCCGAGGCGGCCGCCGTCCCTTCGGCCAGAATGCCGAGCACCCGGTACTGGGGCAGCGTGAGGTCCACTTCGGCCAGGGCAATTTCGACTCGCTTGGAGAGCCAGGCGGCCACGCGGCCATAGGTCCCCGTCGCGGGACTGTCAGCGGGTGGACGCGGGGCCGTCACGGTAGGAGAGGCCGGGGACACTTCGACCATCATACAGTTAGATGCCCTAACTGCTTTCAGAAGGCGCGTCGGCCCTAGTCAATGTCAGTGCTCGGTGGAGCCCCATTCGGGATCGAGCTGGCGCAGGAAGAGGGCGCAGCGTTGCTCCTCGTCCACCTCTCCGATCTCGGCCGCGGCCTTCTCGAGGGCGTGCAGCGAACGCAGGAAGCCGCGGTTGGTCTCGTGGCGCCAGCGCACGTAGCCCGAGCCCCGCCACCCGGCACCCCGCAAGGCGTCGAGGCCGCGGTGGTAGCCCACCCGGGCGTAGGCGTAGCGCTCGATCGGGTTGTCGGCCAGCTCGGCCAGGGTGGCCCAGGCGGCCAGATAGCGAGGATCCTGGGCGGCCACCTCGGCCACGGCCGGCTTCTGGGCTGCGGCCGGCAGGGTCAGTGCCGCCGCCAAAAGGTCGGACAGGGACTGATCCGGCGGATCCAGAATGGTGTCGGGACTGCCACTAGTAAACGACACGCTGTGCTCGGGCGACATGCATGCAGCGTAGGAGGCAGACGGCGATGACCGGACTGGCCCAGGCCGAGGTGATGGCGTTCGTCCCGGTGAGCGATGTGGCGCGGGCGGGTCCTGGTGGCGCCCCCGGGGACCTGGTGGCCTGCTGCCCCGATTCGGAAGGCAACACGCTGTCGCTGACCCAGGAGGGACTCTCGTCCAATATCTTGGGCTGAACGGCTCTCCGCTGATCGGGCCGGATCCTGGTTGTCGCCGACCGGCGCCGGTTGTCGCCGGTCAAAGGATGGGCAGTACTGTCAGCGCCTCGTGGGAGCCGACTTGCCATTCCCCACGGGCGATGCCCCGAGGGCCGAACCCGTGCCGCTGCCACCGGTGCCCAGTTTCGAGCATCATCCTGGGCTACGCGGCCGTCAGGTCGAGGCGTTCGAGCTCGCGCAGCAACTGCGCCGCCTCATCCGTTTGTCGGTCAGCACGGCGCCCACGCCCGAAGCGACGGCCCGCATGGCGGCCACCTTGCGCGAGGTGGCCGACGAGCTCGATGGGTACGTGCCCGACGAGCCGCTGCCGCGGTTCATCATGGCCCCACTCGAGGTGACCACCATCGGGGTGCCCCTCGGCGGGGCCATGCCCTACGACCCGGTGGTGGGCCCGTTCAACCCGCTGTCCTTGCCGGTGCGCCTGGCCTTCGAACCGCCCAAGGCGCTCGGCTTCGCCACCTTCGGTGTGGCCTATGAGGGCGCGCCCGGCTGCGTGCACGGGGCGGTGCTGCTGGCGACCTTCGACATCATCTTGACGGCGGCCAATGCCATTGCCGGGGCCACCGGTCCCACCGTGCGCCTGGGCCTGCATTTCCGCAAGCCGACGCTGGCCTACGAGGAGGCCCAGTTCGAGGGTTGGGTGACCGAGGTGACCGATCGGCGCGTCTTCTCGAAGGGTCAGATCGTCCAGGGCGGCGTGGTGACGGTGGAGGCCGAGGGCGAGTTCGCCATCTTGAACCGTGATGCGGTGGGCCGGATGGCCTCGGGGCGTCGCCAGGCCTTCGAGCAGGAGAGCGCCACGGAGACCGGGGGCTGAACCGTGCCGGCGCGCCAGTCCCTCACACCGTCGCGCCGACCCGAGGACTACATCTTCTCGCACACGCTGCGGACCCGTTTCGCCGAAACCGATGCCATGGGCATCGTGCATCATGCCGCTTACCTGCCCTACCTCGAAGAGGCGCGGGTGGAGTTCCTGCGGCATCTTGGGCACCCGTACCAAGAGGTGCGCCAGGGAGGCGTCGATATGGCGGTCCTCGAGATTGCGGTGCAGTACCGCGCCCCGTTGCGCTTCGACGAGGAGGTGACGGTGCACCTGTGGGCCGGTGCGGTCACCGGAGCGACGTTCCAGGTGGCGTACCTCTTGACGGTCGAGGGGCAGGCGCGGGCCACCGCGGTCAGTGTGCACGGCTGCGTCGACCAGCGGGGCCGGGCGGCGCGCCTGCCGGCCTGGGTGGGCGAAACCTTCACTGAATAGTTGTCCGGCTGGCCGGGCGCGGCTCGGCTCAGAGCGAGACGATCAATCGTTCGAAGGCGGACGTCATGGCCCGCTTCGCCGCGGCGGGGTCGTCGGACCGGGCCACCACCAGGCCGGCCTGCATAATGGCGCCGAGTAGGAGATGGGCCCAGGGCTCGACGGCGTCAGGCGTCAGCCGACCCTGTTCGACGGCCAAACCGAGCACCGCCTTGATGGCACCGAAGCCATAGCGCTCGTCGATCTCGTGCCAGCGGTTCCAGCCCAACACGGTGGGGCCTTCGAGCATGACAATGCGCTGCACGTCGGGGCGCAGGCTCACGTCGAGAAAGGTGGCGAAGCCGGCCGAGAGCATCCGCGCCGGGTCCGTCTCGGTCAGCGCGGACTTCATCACCACGGCGGTGAGTTCGCTCTCGACCGTCTCGAAGACGGCGTCGAAGAGCGCTGTCTTCGAGGGGAAGTGGTGATACATGGCGCCCCGGCTGACGGCGGCAGTGGCCAGGATCTCCTCGGTCGGGGTGTCGGCGAAGCCGCGCTCGGCGAAGAGCCGGCGGGCCGTGGCCACGAGTTTCCCCCGGGTTGCCTCGGTGCGTTCGGCCTGCGTGGGCACGGGAAAACCCTACACGGTCTTTACAAACAGACAGTTGGTATGTAAAGTGACGGGCATGTCTACTCCCACCAAAACCAGCCATCTGATGGACCGCAAGGTCGTCGCCCTCAGCGCCGGCGACATCGCCTATGCCGAGACGGGGGAGGGCCCGACCGCCCTCTTCGTCCACGGCGTGCTCGTCAACGCCGACCTGTGGCGCCATGCCGTCGTCCAGACCTCGGACCTCCGGCGCTGTGTGGCGCTGGACCTGCCGGGCCACGGCGCCAGCACCCTGGATGCCGGGGCCGATGCCTCGCTCGGTGGCCTGGCCGCCCTGCTCGAGGAATTCTGCGCGGCGCTGGACCTGGGACCAGTCGACCTGGTGGCCAACGACACCGGCGGCGCCGTGGCGCAGGTGTTCGCGGTGACGCATCCGGAACGCATCAGGACCTTGACCCTCACCAACTGTGACGTCTACGACAACTTCCCGCCCGCCGCCTTTGCCCCGCTGGTCGAGCTGGCCAAGCAAGGAGAGTTCGGCCCGATGGTGGCGGCCATGGCCGGTGACTTGGCCGTGGCCCGCAGTGAGATCGGTTTCGCCCAGGGCTACCAGCGTCCCGAGGATCTCAGCGACGAGCTGCTGCACAGCTACCTCGACCCCTTCGTGGTCGATCAGGGCCGGGCGCTCGAGCGCATCCTGAGCGAAGCATCCGCCGACGAGCTGGTGGCTATCGAACCACTGCTGGCCAAGTTCCGGGCGCCCACCCAGGTGGTGTGGGGCACGGGCGACCTCTTCTTCGAGCCGTTCTGGGCCGACCGGCTCCAGAGCATGATCCCCAGCGTCGAACGGGTGACCCAGCTCGACGGGGCGATGCTCTTCTTCCCCGACGAGCGGGCGGACGAGCTGGTGCCGCTGCTCCGCAGTTTCTGGCAGGCCCATCTGAGCTGGTGATGCGGGGCAGCCGGGTCGGCTCGGGTTGCTGAGCCGGCGTCGCAACCGGCCAGTACGGTGCGCTCCATGTCAGAGGATGCGGATCGTTACGCCCGGGTATCGAGTGGCTTCACCGAGCGATTGGCCGGGATGGGGCCGGACCAGTGGTCGCTGCCAACGCCGTGCGAGGAATGGACGGTGCGCGACCTGGTCACGCACGTCATCGACACCCAGCGCCGGGTGCTCGGCCTGCTCGGTGGTTCGGTCACTCCGGCCGACCGTGACGGTGATCTGCTGGCCCAATGGTTCGAGGCCAGCGCCGGGCTGCTCGAGGCGGTGCGCGACCCAGCCCGGGCCGAGGCCGAGGTGCAGGCCTTTGCCGGGCCGGCTCGCTTCGCCGGGCTGGTCGGTGGCCTGGCCTGTTCGGACACGGTGGTCCACACCTGGGACCTGGCCCGGGCCACTGGTCAGCCCGAGTCCCTCGATCCCGGCGCCGTCGAGCACTGCGCCGGTGTGATCGCCTCGTTCGGTGAGGCCATGCGCCGGCCAGGTGGCTTCGGTCCGGCTCTCGAGTGCCCGGCCGACGCCGACGCCCAGAGCAAGTTTTTGCACTTCGCCGGGCGAGCCGTCTAAGCCGCCACGGTGCCCGCCCCTGAACGCGTCGGGTACCTACGCCAAGCCCGTGACCTGATGGATCGGCACTTCGCGGAGCCGTTGGACCTGGACCGGTTGGCGGCGGAGAGCGGGTTTTCCAAGTTCCACTTCGCCCGCTCGTTCAAGGACGCCTACGGCGAGACGCCAGCGCAGTACCTGACCCGGCGACGGGTCGAGCGGGCCAAGGACCTGCTGCGCCGCGCCAACCTCACGGTGACCGAAGTCTGCATGCTGGTCGGCTTCTCCAGTTTGGGTTCGTTCAGTACCCGCTTCAGCGAGCTGGTGGGCATGTCGCCGTCGGTGTAGCAGCGACGCCAGGCCGAACAGGGCGGGCCGCCGCCCATCCCGGGCTGCTTCGTCATGGACTGGAGCCGGCCGCGCCCGGATTCCGCAATCTCGGAGAAGCCTGGCGACGAGGTGCCGTCGTAACTTGACCACGTCGCCTATGACGTGTGCCGAACAAGGAGCAACTCGATGATCACCCGCCAGTCCCATACCAGCGTCTTCGTCCTCGATCAGGATTCGGCCAAGGCCTTCTACACCGAGAAGCTGGGCTTCGATCTGGTCATGGACTTCAGCATGGGGGAGGACTTCGAGGGATCAGGTGCCGGCTTCCGCTGGCTGACCGTATCGGTGCCGGGCCAGCCCGATCTCCAACTCATCCTGTCGTCGTGCTCGATGGGTCGTTCTCCCGAAGAGGCCGAGAAGCTGCGGGCACTGGTGGCGGGTGGCGCCATGGGGCTCGGGGTGCTGGCGACGGACGATTGCCAACGCACCTACGAGGAGCTGTCGGCCAAGGGAGTGACCTTCCTGGCCCCACCGACCGAACGGCCCTATGGCATCGAGGCCACGTTGCGCGACGATTCGGGCAACATGATCAGCCTGACCCAGGCGTTCGCCATGCCGAACCTCTGATGGCCTCGGGCGACGACTGACCGTCGGGGCTCTTGACAGGGCCGGGTTAATCCATAACCATATGGTTATGCAAGGAACCCTGACCGAGAGCGAGCTCGACCGGGCCTTCGGTGCCTTAGCCGATCCGACCCGGCGGGCCATCTTGGCCCGGCTGCGCGACGGCGAGGCCGGGGTCCTCGAGGTGGCTGCTCCGTTCGCCATGAGTCAGCCCGCCATCTCCAAGCACCTCAACGTGCTCGAGGGGGCCGGCTTGATCTCACGTCACCGCCGCGCCCGTAGCCGACTGTGCCGACTCGAACCCGAACGACTCAAGGAGCTCTCCGACTGGGTCGGTTCCTACCGCGAGTTCTGGGAGGCCAGCTTCGAGCGCCTCGAGTCCTACATCGAAGACCTACAGAAGGAGGACACCCCATGAGCATCACCGAAACCCTTGAGATGGTGACGCCCGAAGGTCAGCCCACCATCGAGTTGCGCTGCTTCGTCAAGGCGCCGCCTGAGCTCCTCTTCGAGGTGTGGACCAAACCCGAGCACGTGCGCAACTGGTGGGGGCCGGAGCGCCTGGCCACCATCGAGTGTGACATCGACCTGCGGGTGGGTGGCCAGTGGCGCTGCGTCCACCAAGCGCCCGACGGTCAGACCTTTGCCTTCTATGGCGAGTACCTCGAGATCGAACCGCCTCACAAGTTGGTCAGGACCTGGATCTGGGAGGGCATGCCCGACCAGGCTGCCATCGAGTTGGTGTATTTCGAGGCGGCCGACGGCGGCACCGTGATTCACGGCACGACCACCCACCCCTCGGTGGAAGCCCGGGACCAGCACCTGACCAACGGCATGGAAGAAGGCATGCGCGACACCTTCCGCCGGCTCACCGAGCTGGTGGCCGCACTGGTCGGGTAGTTACACCGTGCGTAGCGCATCGGTCGGCGAGAGGCGGGCGGCGCGCAGCGCCGGGAGCAGTCCAGCTACGGCGCCGATGACCAAGGCGGCGCCGAAGCCGCCGGCCCAAGCCAGGGTCGGCACCACGACCGACCAGTGCTTGGTGGAGGCGTAGATGGCGACCGCCATCGACCCGGCTCCGACGCCGATGCCTCCGCCCAACAGTGAGAGCAGGATGGCTTCGGAGAGGAACTGCACCCGGATGTGACCCTTGGTGGCACCGAGGGCACGACGCAGGCCGATCTCACTGCGCCGCTCCAGCACCGAGATCACCATGATGTTGGCCACGCCCACCGCGCCGACCAGCAGGGCAACGGCACCCAGACCAAGAAAGAGGTCGTTGAGTGCATCCTTCGCATCAGCCTGAGCGACCAGGGCGTTGGAGGGCTGGCTCACATCGACATCACTGGGCGATTCAGGGTCGGCAGTCGAACCCAGGACGGCGTCAACCGCGTTGACCTCGCTGGTCTGGGCCCGCACGTAGATGGTGCTGGGGTGGCCGTCGAACCCGAGGTACTTCTCGGCGGCCGGGAACCCCACCAGGACCGACGAGTCGATCTCCGGCGTCAGGGTGGCGGGTTTGAGGATGCCCACGACGTAGAACCACTGATTGCCGACCCAGATGCGCTCGCCGGAGAACACTCGGTCGATGCCGAGCAGTTGGGCGGCCTGGGCGCCCAGCACGCAGACAGGCTCGTGGGCCGTCGCCGCGTTGAGGTAGTGCCCGGCGAACAGCGAGGTACTGACGGCGGCTGGCAGTTCGAGGCTGCTGGCGTCGACGCTGAGGCCGTCGCTGTCGACCGAGGGGATGAGGTTGCTGCGGTAGGCGTCGGCACTGGTGGCACCGATGTACTGGGTCTGGGTCACCGGGCCGATGCGGGCGATCATGGCCGGCGCCGTCTTGGGGAGCTCGGTGGTGTCGCCGAAGAAGTTCTGGCCGTTGGTCACGGTGAGCAGGTTGGTGCCGAGGCGGTTGATCTCGGCCAGCAGTCCGGCCTGCGAGGAGGAGGACAAGCCGAGGACGGCCACGATGGCCGCCACTCCGATGGCGATGCCGATGGCGGAGAGTGCGGCACGTAGGCGGCGGGTGCGCACGCCGACGCTGGCCACCCGGAGCAGGTCGCCGAAACCGAGCCGGCGCGGGGTCAGGACCATGGTGGTCGTCACGATGGGTCGACCCCTTCTTGTGCTCGGGCCCGCCGGGTGTCGGCCACGATGCGTCCGTCGAGCATCTGGATCTGCCGGGGCAGCCGCGCGGCCAGTTCCCGGTCGTGGGTGATGACGATGATGGTGGCGCCCTCAGCATTGAGTGCCTTGAGCAGGGCGAGGATGGAAGCGCCGGTGACGCTGTCGAGGTTCCCGGTGGGCTCGTCGGCCAGCACAATGGCGGGACGGCCGACCAGGGCGCGCGCAATGGCGATGCGCTGACGCTCCCCACCCGAGAGTTGGGTGGGGCGGGCGCCGGAGCGATGGCCCAATCCCACCTGGGTCAGGGCGCGGTGGGCCGCTTGGCGGCGCTCGTCCACCGGGACCCCGGCGTAGAGCAATCCGTCCGCCACGTTCTCGAGGGCGGTGGCGTGTTCGGCCAGGAAGAACTGCTGGAAGACGAAGCCGATCTGCTCGGCTCGCAGCGCGGCCAACTCGCGATCTGACAGGGACGAAACGTCGACGCCGGTGATGCGGACGATGCCGGTACTGGGGCGGTCCAGGGTGCCCATCAGATGCAACAGGGTGGACTTGCCCGACCCGGACGGGCCGACAATGGCCGCGAGTTCCCCTCGCCGGACCGCGAAGCTGACGCCGCCCAACGCGGTCACCGGCGGTTCGGTGGGGTAGTGCTTGGTGACGCCCTCCATTTCGAGGACGACGGCCGTGCCATTGGTCGATGGTTGGCTCGACGAGAAGGGCATCGTCGCGGTGGGCTGGCCTCCGGGGCCGGTGCGGCTGATCGTCACGAGGAAGCCGGGATCACGATGCGCTGCCCCGCTTGGATCCCCGATCCGGTGACGGCCACCTCGTCGTCGGCGTCGTCGAAGAGACCGAGCGACACCGGCTCGATGGTGTGCACGCCCTTGGCTCCGATGACCTCGATCCCGTAGCCGCCGTCAGACAGAGCGAGCAGGGCGTCCACCGGCACGACCAATGCGTTCTTCTCGCTGGCCGTGGTGATCGTTACCTCGACGGGGGCCTGATCGAGCGAGCCGGTGGCGCTCGGATCGGTGGGGGCGACCAGGACCGTGATGGTCGGGCTGCTCGAGTCGCCGGGGGAGCCGTCATCGGACGGCGTGGTAGCCACGGTGCCGACCGATGTCACCGTGCCCGGAGTGGTCTCGTTGTCGGGGAGGGTGATGGTGACCGAGTCGCCGACCGCCACTTCACTCTGCTCGTCGGCATCGAGGTCGATGGTGACCACGCGTCCCGTCGACGTCCCGGTCAGCAGCGTCGAACCGGGTTGGGCGGAACCACCCAGCACCGTGTTGGTGCCGTCGGCGGTGATCCGTACGGCAGTCGGCTCGAAGACGAACTGGCCAAGGCTCAAGGTGCCGCTTCGGGTGACGCCGATCGCGGCCTGGAGCTTCTTGACCCCGTACTCGGTGGCGGCCGTGAAGGTGTCACCCGAGGGCGCCGTCTCGCCGCTCGAATACTCTCCCAGCGCCACCAGGTCGTAGTTGAGTTGCTCGACGTCTGCGCCACTTTCCCCTTCTGAGAGGTTGCGATAGGCCGGGGTCGCCCCGTACAGGAGCACGACCGGCGAGCCATTGATGTCGTAGAGGGTTTGGCCCCGTGACACCACCTGCCCGATGGCCGGAAGCCAGGTGATGGTGCCCTGGGCCGTGCCCACGATCGAATAACTGCCGGTGTAGCCCAAGGTGGCGTCCACCTGTGTCTGGGAGGTGATGGACTCCTGAGCCACGGTGGCGACCGATGTGGGGTCCGGGTTGGCCGAGCCAACTCCGGGCGACCCGTTGCCGCGCAGGGCAAAGCCACCTGCAACGGCACCGGCGACGACCAGCAGGATGCCCCCGATCACCACTGGCCGCCGACGCCTCGGTACCGGTGCTGGCTCGGGGCTGCCGAACGCGAGGTGCGGTGGCGATGAAGTTGGCGCGTCGATGCTCATCAGCCGATCTGCTCCGTAAAGCCGCTGCCGCTGCCGCCCGAACCGCTGGTGGACTGACCACCGGCCGGGGCGCCCTTGATCTTCGGGCCACCCAGGATGTGAGCACAGGCGTTTTGGGCCGCCACGAACTGTGGGTCACTCGGGTCGAGATCACTGCCCGGCGTGGCGTGGATCTGCAGCTCACCCTGAGCGTTGGGATCGGGGAAGTCCTTGATGCCGTGCGCGTGCATGCAGTTGGCCATCTCGATGCCCTTTTTGAACGCATCTGCCTTTTGGGCGGCCGTCGGCTGGGGCTGGTACTTGGCGCACTCTTTCGTGGCCGTCTGGAACTGCGGGTCGTTGGGATTGAGGTCGCTGCCCGAGCCGCCCTGGATGGAGAGCTGCCCCTTGCTGTTCGGGTCGGGGAAGTCGGCTATCCCGTGGGTCTGCATGCACTTGGAATAGGCCAGCGCTCCCGTTTTCACGGCGTCGGCAGTTTTGGCGTGGCCATCGCCGGCCGAGGCGACGCCCGGCGAGGAGGGACTGCCCGAGCAGGCCGAGACCATGAGGGCCAAGCCCACCAGGGCCGCCGCCACCGCCGCGATCGCCTTGCCGGGCATATGGCGGGCCGGATGAAGGTGTGAGGAAGGGTCCATGTCGTGTCCTTTTCGCTCGTCGGGATCGACGTCCGCGGCGACGTTGTACGACATGGGAGGTTTCGGGAGCGTTGCGCCGGACCGATACCTTGCTGAAACCTTTGTTAAGGCATCCTTGTCGGGTGCGAGTGCTCGTCGTCGAGGACGATAGGGAGCTGGCCGACACCCTGGGCATCGGCCTTCGGCGAGCCAACATGGTCGTCGACATCGTCTATGACGGCAACGAGGGTCTGGCCCGTGCCCTCGAGAACGACTACGACGTGGTGGTCTTGGATCGGGACCTGCCGGGGACGCACGGCGATGACATCTGCACTTCCCTGATCAACGCGGAGTGCCGGAGCCGGATGCTTATGTTGACCGCGGCGGGTGGCATGCAGGACCTGGTGGACGGGCTTGGGCGCGGGGCCGATGACTACCTGGCCAAGCCCTTCGACTTTCCGGTCCTGGTGGCCCGCATCGGGGCGCTGTACCGGCGGGCTCAACCGGCGCTCCCTCCCGTGCTGACCCATGACGACCTCGAACTCGACCGGGCCCGGCGAGAGGCTCGGCGCGGAGGCCGTCTGATCGAACTCTCGCCCAAGGAGTTCGGCGTGCTCGAGACACTGCTGGCCTCGGGCGGACGGGTGGTCTCGGCCGAGGAACTGCTGGAGCGGGTGTGGGACGAGTCGGCCGATCCGTTCACCCACGCGGTGAAGGTCACAGTGAGCCGGTTACGGGCCAAACTGGGTGAGCCACCGATGATCGAGACGGTGGCCCGAGCCGGCTACCGGATCTGAGGATCGCATGCGCCTTCCATCTCCCGCCCGAAGGGCGACGCAGTGGTCTCACCTCCCGCGGCGCACGGTGCGACTGCGACTCACCCTCATCTACAGCTGTCTCTTCCTGCTTTCCGGCGCGCTACTCCTCGGTTTCACCTACTTCTTCGTCCGCGATACGACCAACACCGCCAACGGTTTCGTCTTCAGCACCAACAACGGGGCCACCGTCGGTGCCATTGAAGGCGTGCCGGTGGGAGGAAAGACGTCAGGTGGAGGGATTTCAGTCAGGATCGGAACACTCCCTGTCAACACCCCGACCCACACACCGGCGTCGGGCGGAGGCAGCCAGACTGGCGGCCCGGTCCTGAACAGCGGCAGTGCGTCATCAGCTGACCCATCTTTCATTCAGAACCCCGACGGGCTCAATCCCACCCAGATCCAGGATGAGACCAAGGAGTTCATCAACCTGGCGCAGCAGCAGTACGACGGCGAGCTGTCGTCGCTGCTGTTCTGGTCCTGCGTCGCCCTGGGCATCATGTTCCTCTTCTCGCTGGCCTTGGGTTGGATGATGGCTGGCCGTGTCCTCCGCCCCTTGCGCACGATCACCTCGACGGCCCGCGACATCTCGGCCACCAATCTGCACGAGCGATTGGCCCTCGATGGACCCAACGACGAACTCAAGGAGTTGGGTGACACCATCGACGGTCTGCTGACGCGCCTCGACGCCGCCTTCGCGTCACAACGACAATTCGTGGCCAACGCCTCGCACGAACTGCGGACGCCGCTGACACGCCAACGCACGCTGGCCCAGGTGGCATTGGATGACCCCACGGCCACGATCGAATCTCTGCGCCAGGCGCACGAACGGATTTTGGCGTCGGGGGAGCAACAGGAAGAGCTGATCGAAGCTCTCCTCACCCTCTCGCGTGTCCAAGCGGGTACCGATCATCGTGAACCGTTCGATCTCTCGACAGTGGTCAGCGCCGTGGTCGAGAGCCGGCGGGTCGAGGCGGAAGTGCGCGACGTGTCACTCACCTCGACCTTGTCAACGGCCCCGGTCATGGGTGACCAGCGTCTGGTCGAACGCCTGGTGGTCAACCTGGTCGAGAATGCCATCCGCCATAACGTCCCCGACGGATCGGTACAAGTGGTGATCGACCGTCGCGGTGGCCACCCCGTGCTTTCGATCACCAACGACGGGCCGGTCGTCCCCCCTGATGAGATCGAGCGGCTTTTCGAACCGTTCCAGCGGCTGGGCGGGGAACGGACTGTCGGGGTCGGGGGATTCGGTCTGGGGCTCAGCATCGTCCGTGCCGTGGCCGATGCCCATGGGGCTGACCTCGTGATGCGGCCTCGACCGGCCGGTGGTGTCACGGTCGAGGTGCGGTTCTCGCTGCCGACTGACCGTCCGGAACCGCCCAGCCCGGAAGGGGCGACGCTGGAGCGGGCAGTCGACCCCGAGCCAGAAGGCGAACGATCCGTGCGCAGCTCGGGGTGAGATTCCCGCAATCAGGGAGGACCGGCAGCCAGGCGGCGGTCCAGCGCGGCCTCGATAAAGGAGAAGGCGCGGTCAGGCGGCGGCAATTCGCCCCGCCGGGCGGCCGAGATGGCATCGCAGGAAGTGACCACCGCCATGTGGGTGAAGGCCTGCGGCGTGTTGCCGAGGTGCTCCCCGCTGGATGGATCGACCATTTCGGCGTAGAGGCCGACGTCGTTGGCCATGGTGAGGAGGCGCTCGAGCAGCGTTTCGGCCTCGTCGAGACGGCGGGCGTGGATCAGGGCGTCGAGCAACCAGAAGGAGCACAGGAGGAAGGCACCCTCGTCCCCGGCTAGGCCGTCAGATGAGCGGTAGCGATGCACGTGCACCCCGTCGCTCAGGTCGCGCTGGATCACGTCGATGGTGGCGAGAACCCGAGGATCTGAAGCTGGCAGGAAACCGAGGGCCGGGACCAGGAGGGTCGCCGCATCGGCCAGGGGGTGTCCGGCGGCCTGGACGAACCACCCGTCGGGTGCCCCTTCGGAAGTGAGCCAGTCGGCCAATGCGTCCCTTTCGGACCGCCAGCGGGCGACGTCCCCGGGGAGTCCTCCGGCATCGGAGAGACGGACGGCGCAATCGAGCGCCATCCAGCAATTCAGTTTGGAGTGGACGAAATGCCGCGGTGTATCCCGGATCTCCCAGATGCCCTGATCGGGAGTGCGCCAATTGCGCACGGTCAGGTCCGCCACGCGCTGGAGGAAGCCCGCATTGTCCACCGTGAGCTCCCCACCGGCCCGGCCGAAGAGGTACCCGGCTTCGAGAAGCTGGCCCAGCGAGTCGAGCTGTACCTGCCCGGCGGCGCCGTTCCCGATGCGCGCGGGAGCCGAGCCGCGGTGCCCTCGGAGGTGGTCGAGGGGAATCTCGGGCAGCATGCGCTCCCCGGTGACGCGGTACATGATCTGGAGATCCTCCGGACGCCCCGCACCCGTACGCTCCAGCCATCCCTTGAAGGCGGCGGCCTCACCCAGATAACCGAGCAGGGCCAGTGACGCCAAGGTCAGCGTCGCATCTCGGATCCAAGTGAAGCGGTAGTCCCAATTCCGTTGCCCGCCGATCCACTCGGGGAACGAGGTGGTGCCGGCGGCCACCACCGCACCCGTGGGCGCGTAGGTCAGGGCCTTGAGCACAAGGGCCGAGCGGTGGACCCGACGGCCGTGGTCGCCGACGTAGCTGCACCGGGAGAGCCAGTCCTCCCAGAATGAGATGGTCTCCGCCAATCGCGCGGTCATATCGGCCACGTGATCTGCGGCCCCGTGCGGGCAGTCGTTCACTGCCGGCAATCCCTCGACCTCCATCCAGGCGACATCGCCGGACCGGAGATCCCACGCTCCTGTGATGTGTTCGCGATCGACGACAAGCGGCAGGCTCGACCGCACCCAGAGAGCATCCGGGCCGCCCACGATGGCCGCGGTGGTCGGGGAGAGCGCGGTGAACCTCGGAAGGACCATCCCGTACTCGAAACGGGGGCGCAGATCGATCTCCACGGCTACCCTTCCCGCTCGGCACCGCACTCGCCGAAGCACCGACGCGTGGTTGACCACAGCGGTGGGCCGGCTTGCATCGAAGGGGCGCACCGGCATGCAGTCGGTAACCTCGAGCTCACCCTCAGCCGTGTGGAAGGTCGTCTGCAGCACGTTGGTCGAGGGGAGGTAGGTGCGCCGTACCTCCGTGATGGCGTCGCGAGGGGCGATGCGGAAATGCCCTGCGTCCTCATCGAGTGAGCGTGCGAAGACCGAAGGCGAGTCGAATCGGGGGAAGCACAGCCAGTCGACCGAGCCGTCCTTTCCCACCAGGGCCAGCGAATGACAATCGCCGATCATCCCGTAGTCGCCGATCCGATTCACCGCACCCCCCCTTAAGGACGCCCGGGTATGCGCACCCTTTAGGCCACACCATAGAGAGAGGATCGCCCGAATGGGGTGGTGATCGGACACTCTGGTCCGGGAGAGATAGGTCGGACTTCCCGGCCAGGATCGGATGCCAGCGCCGACCATACGTAGGCCGACAGCAGAGCGCCATCAGCCCCGCGAAGGAATATGCAGCCACCGATACGGCCGCAACCAGATCGCGTTCGCCGATGGGCCCAGCAAGACCCGCAGACGATCACCCCGGCTTTGCCGAGGTCGAGAAGGGCGGCAGGCCGCTCTACAGGAGCGAAGCCGATCCGCTGGAAGGCTGCCAGCTAGTTGAGCCGGCATAAGTTCCGGTGATTCCAAACGCCAGCAGGGCCGCTAGTAGAGCGGGGGCTGAGAAGTTGCAGCTGGCCACGCCGGCGGCGTTTGTCACACCGGTGCATACCGCGGTGGAGCCAGCAGTGAACACAACGGCCTGACCAGCGATCGGCGCGGCCGGGCTGCCACCGGTCAGGGTGGCCGTGGCGGTGTTGAGCGTCAAGACCAACAGGGGGTTGAGCAGCAGCGGGCTGACGACCAGAGTGGTCGTCCCCTTGGCGATGGTGATGGAGAGTGACTGAGTCGCCGCGCCCGGAGGGCTGGAGGAGTCGGTTGCTTTTACCACGAAGGTGGTGGTGCCCGCCGGCCCGGTCGGCGTGCCGCTGATGGCACCGCCGCCCGAAAGCGTGAGGCCGGCCGGAAGCGCGCCCGAGCTGAGGCTCCACGCGTATGGGGCCTTGCCATTGCCCGCCATCAGCTGCGTGGTGGTGTAGCTCACACCGACGGTGCCGTTCGGCAAGGAGTTCGTGGTGATCGTCACCGGCGGCAGCACGGTCAAAGTGAAGTCGATGACGGAGTCCGCACCCTCGCCGTTGTGGGCGGTGATGACCAGCGGGTAGGTCCCCTCGGTGCCGGCGGCCGGGGTGCCGGACAACGTTGCGGTGCCCGAAGCGCCGGGGACGAACGTCACCCCGGTGGGCAAGCTGCCCGTCTGGGTAATTGTCGGTGTCGGCGTGCCCGTCGCCGTGAAGGTGTCCGACCCGGGGGATCCCACCGTATACGCGTCACTGCTGGGCCCGGAGAGGACCGCCGCCTGATCCACCGTCAAGGTGAACGAGGCCGTGGCGTTGGGCAGGCTGCCGTTGGCGGCGGTCACCGTGATGGGGTAGCTGCCAACGGTTCCCGCGGCGGGCGTACCGCCCAGAGTGGCCGTGCCATCGCCATTATCGGTGAAGGTCACACCGCTGGGAAGTGCGCCGCTCTCAGTGAGATGCGCGGTCGGGGTTCCGGTTGATGTGAAGGTCTGAGGGGCCCCGGCCACACCGACGATGAAGGTGGCCGTCGCTGGACCGGAGACCATCGGTGCGGACACGCTCACTTCAACTGAGCCGATGTCGCACTTGGTGCCGGCGGGTCGGGCGGAACCGCGCTGATCCACCGCTCCGGCGGCGCACAGCACGATCGGATTGCCGCTCACCGCGTCGTTCAGACCAGTGGCGGAGTTGACGGGGATCTGTTCGAGGAGTGGGCTGCTGGCCGCCGGCAACTCGGTCTGCGTCGGGCCGCCGTTGTTGGCCAGGATGCCCAACTGTGGATTCCCCGAGCCGTCGCTCTTGGCCGTGGTGAAGCCACACTTGGTGTCGCCCGCGCTGGTGAAGTTGTAGCCCCCGTCGAGGACGGCCGAGGAGCAGTTGCTCACCGAGTTGTTGGTGACATCACTCCCGGCCACGCTGATAGCGCCGGCCACCTCGACGTAGAGCCCACCGCTGGCACCGGCGGGTGAAGTGTTGCCATTGATGGTGCTGAAGACAATGGAGGTCGGTTCGAAGGCGTCGATCACTCCGTAGCTCGGTCCGGTTGTGTTCCCGCTGAAGGTGGAGTTGGTGATCGACGTGTTATTGACATCACCGGAGCCGCTCGAAAGCGTGATCAGCGCGCTGGCCGCATTGGCTGTGTTGCCCGAGAACGTGTCCCCACTCAGGGTCACCTTGGTGCTGGCACTGGCCGCGCTGGCACCGCTGTAGATGGCACCGCCCAATCCCGTCGAAGTCGGGGCACCGGATGATGGCGTCGCCGTATTTCCGTTCACCGAACTGTTGGTCACCGTGAGGAGACCTTCATTGAAGATGGCTCCACCGTCGCCAGCGCTGGTGGTGTTACCCGATATGTCGGCCCCGCTGATGGACGCCGTGGCACCCGGCACAGTGAGGAGCCCACCAGCTGCCTCCACTGCAGCGCCCTTGTCAATGGATCCACCGTTCAATGCGAACGCTGCACTGGCCGCCACGGCCACGTTGCCGCCCTCGAAAGGAGAGGAGTTGCCGGTGATGGTGACGTTGGTGCCGGTGAAGGTTGGCGTGTCGGTTGAGACGGACGACCCGTCGAAGATGCCACCACCGAACTCGCCGGCTGAACCGTTTTCGAACATCGTGTTGCTGGCCTTCGTGGTCGCGGCGTTGTAGAGGCCCCCGCCTTCGACGGTCACCTGGTTCTGGTTGAAGACGGTGCCGTTCTGCAGAGTCAGCATTGAGGCCGAATTCACGAAGATGCCGCCCCCATCCACGCCCGTGTTGGATGTAATGATCGTGGAGTCGACCGTGGCTGATGGGGTGTCTGCAGCCACTGCTCTGCCGTCCAGGAGGCCACCACCGAGGCCGCCCAGGCCGCCGTCGGATTCGGCGGTATTCCCTGCGACGGTCGATCCGGTGAGCGTGCCGGTCCCGCCCAGGTAGATTGCGCCACCATCGAGTGCGGTCAACCCGCTGAAGGTGTCATCGGTGCCGGTGAAGACGGCGGGCGTTGCGCTGAAGGTCTTTCCGGTCACAGTACCCAGCACGTTGCCGGCGACAGCGAGGCCACCACCGAGGGCCGCGTTGTAGCCCGAGGCCAGCGTGCCGCCACTCACGGTGCTGTTATTCATGGTGAAGGTCGGTGCCGCGCCAGCGGCGGTGGGTCCAGCAAAGACTGCGCCGCCCCAGCCGGTGGCGACGGAGCCGCCAGCGCTTGAGGCGATAGCTTGGTTGCCGCTCAACGTCGAACCGGCCGTGATGGACAACGCCCCGGAGTCCAAGACACCGCCGCCCAGACCCAGGTTGACCGTGGAACCGGAGTTGGCCACGTTGTTGGTCACATTGGCCCCGATCAGCGACGCCGAGCCACCGCTGGCAATGGCCACGCCGCCGCCATCGTTGGCGCTATTGCTGGCGATCGAGGTGCCGGTCAAGGACGCGGTGTTGCCGCCGGAGACGTACAGACCTCCGCCGACGACTGAAGAATTGGAAGTGAACGAACCGCCCGTGGCGTTGAACGTGGAACCGCTCACGAGAACGCCGCCACCGCCCGCCAGGGCCGCCGTATTGCCGCTGAAAACTGCTCCATTCGCCGTGATGGAGGGAGCGTCAGTGGACACAGCCTGAGCGAGGTAGAAACCACCTCCCTCGTAGGAGGAGGTGTTGGCCGAGAAAGTGGTGTTGGTGATCGTGGCCGAGCTGTCCTCGAAGAGACCAGCGCCGTAGGTCGCCGTGTTTGAGGACACGGTGTTGGGACTGACGCCATCGCCGGTCATGGTCAGGTTGGTGCCGCTATAGGAGGTAATGCCTCCTCCGTAGGTCGCGGTATTACCCGTGATGGTGGAGTCGGTCACGGTGGCGGACACGTTCTCAGCCGCGGCCAACTTGAACATCAAGATACCGCCGCCGATGCCGTCCGTGCTCCCCGTCGTGCTGTTGTCCGAAATCGTGGTGTCGGTAATGGCGGCGGGACCAGCCAGGAAGAGGCCGCCTCCGCCATACGTTGCGACGCTTTTGTTCTTCGTGATGGTGTCGTCGGTCAGTGTCAACGTGCCGGTGGCGAGCGTGCCGATACCGCCGCCACCGTAAGGGCTGGCCACTCCGCTGCCGCCTGCTTGATTGTTGGTGATGGTGGAATTCGAGACAAGGAGCGTGCCGATGTAGTCCTCGATGCCGCCGCCGAAGTTGCTAATGCCGTCCTCGACGGTGACGCCGTTGATTATCACCGGCGTGGTGTCGGTTGCAGCCAGATCGACCAGGATGGCGGCCTTGCTCGAGGCGGAAGGTGTTGTTTCGCCGCCACTGATGATGGTGACACCCTGGCCCACACCGGTAATGGTCACGCCCTTGGTGATGGTCTGTGTCCCCGTATAGGTGCCTGCGGCCACGTTGATGGTGTCGCCGTCGCCCGCCAAGGTCAGCGCATGGGCCAGCGTGCACGGTGCGGCCATGGTGCACGCCGCAGTGGCGCTGCCGCTTGTAGTGACGTAGTAAGTGTTGCCAGCCGCCGCCGCGACGAGTGGCGTCGCTACGAGAAATCCTGCCGCCAGCGTGACAGCCACCCCCAGGCCCAATGAGCCCTTCACAGATGCGCAGTGTTGGTTCGCCCGTCGCCCTTGCGGGTTCGTCGTCATCGGATGTCCCAGGCGCGATGGTGCGTGCCGGGTCCGATGACGTCGCCGGTGCCCCCGGGCAGGTAGAGCTCGGCTTCCGTCTCGTCGGGGACGGTCAGGTCGATTCGGCCGGTCGCCCCATCGATGGACCAGGCCACTTCGATGCGACCGTAGGGGGAGAGGTGGTGGGTCTGGGCCCACGTAACGGCACCGCCTAGTCGTGGTGCAACTCGGAACCGGCGATAGCCGGGTTCGAGTAAGTCGAGGCCGGCAACGTAGCGGCGCAGGAATGAGATGACCGCACCCTTGCTGTAGTGGTTGAGGGAGTGCGACGCGGTGCCGTCACCATGGACCCCGTCCCAGTCTTCCCACACCGTGGTGGCGCCGATCTCGGTCATGTGCAGCCACGAGGGCTCGTCGTTTCGGAGGAGGAGCTCGTAGGCCACGTCCGAGTATCCGTGATCGGTCAGGACGGGCAGGAGAAATGGAGTGGAAAGGAATCCGGTCCCGAGGTGGGTGCCGGCGGAGCGAATCAGGGCGATGAGGTCCTCGGCCGCCTGGGCGCGCCATTTGGCTGGTACAAGGCCGAAGGCGAGAGCCCGCACCAGGTTGGCCTGGGTTTGTGGTTGCACGCGTCCCTCGGAGTCCAGGAATTCAGTGCGCCAGGCATCGAGGACATTGACCGCCAATCGGCTGTAGCGCATTGCCGCCTCGGGTTCATTGATGATGGATGCGATTCGGGCCAGCTCGTCGGCCGAGCGGTAGAGGTAGGCGGTCGCGACGGGCCCGTGGTCGGCGACGAGCAGATCGGCGAAGACGTTCTCCATTTTCGTGCCTGGTTCGAGCCATTCGCCGAAGTGCCAGCCGGAATCCCAGAGGTAGGTCTCATGGGCCAGCGGTTCGGTGTTGCGTTGCACTCGTGATGCATGTCGTCCCGAGGAAGCTGTGCGAGCGGCGAACTCGACCCAGCGTTGCATCGATTCGAACTGGGCCTCGAGAATGTCCGTCCGTCCTGTAGCCCGATAGATCTCCCAAGGGACATGGACCGCGGCGTCACCCCAACCCGACGCGCCGTGGCCGGTGTTCCAAATCGGGGCGTCGGGACTCGGGTCGGGGACGATGTTGGTGACCGCGCCGCTCGGAAGCTGATCAGCGGCAAGGTCGAGTAGCCAGCGGGCCGACCAGTCGGCGACATCGTAGAGCTCGGCGGCGGATGCCACGTAAAGCTGCCAGTCGCCCACCCAGCCGGAGCGTTCCCGGGTCGGGCAGTCGGTTGGGATTTCGCAGGCATTGCCGCGAAAGCTCCAGACGGCGGCGCGGTAGAAGCGGTTGATCCCTTCGTCGGAGCAGCTGAAGGCGCCGATGGGTGTGAGGTCGGAGTGAACGACGATGCTGGTGATTGATGCCGGCTCGAGCGGGCCCGGGTGGCCCTCGATGCGAACGTACCGGAAGCCTTTCGTGGAGTGGTGAGGCTCGAATGGGCTGCCGTCGCCGGCGGAAACGACCACATCAGTCTGGAAGGGCAAGGGGACTGGACGTGGCGCTGCGAAGGCAGCGTGGGTGATGTGCTCCTGGGTGAGGTCGCCCGAAGGGTCGAGCCATTCTCCGTAGGAGATCGTCAGCTCGGTACCGGCCGGTCCGACGTCGTCCAGGCGGATCCAGCCGTTGCTGTTCTGGCCGAAGTCCACCACGTGACGCCCGGGTGCCAGTTCAGTGACCGACACCGCGGCGAGTTCCTCGATACACCGTGTCGGGGGGCCAGTGGTCGGCACCAAGTTCTCGAATGGGTGGTCGGCCACCACCACCGAGTCCCAGTCGCTGCGGTCCGATCCAGGCTCGGCCCACCCGGACGAACGGTGGCGAAGGTCGTGGATCTCCCCGGCGATGAGGTCGGCTGCCCGGATGTGGCTGGGTCTGGATCGCCACCCCTCATTGGTGCCGATGACGACGGTGTCTCCAGTGGAGAGGGCGAGGTGAAGCTCGGCGAGCAGCCCCGTGGTGGACCCGTAGGCGTTGAGGGCGCGGACGATGCCGTGCTGACCCCTCCACCACCCGTCGCTGACCAGCGCTCCGAGTGCGTTGGCCCCGGAATGAACCAGGGTCGTCACGTCATAGGTCTGCACCTGCAAACGGGAGTGGTAGGACGTGAAACCGGGGGTCAGCTCCCGGTCGCCGATGCGCACGCCGTTGAGGAAGGCCTCGTAGATGCCATGTGCCGTGATGTGGAGGACAGCTGAGGTAACCCCAGCTTCAACGTCGAAGTCAGTAGCGAGGTTATACGCCGGCCGGAAGGCGTCCGGACCATTGGGTGCTTCCCTCGGTTCGATCCATCGAGCGCGCCAGGCGTCAGCGACGGGGAAGGGTTGGAGTGTGGCGATCATTGATGTCCTCAGTCCTGAGTTGGGAATTCCAGCCGATCTCGATTACGCCGCCGGGAGCCTCCGCTTGGCAATGCGCCCAACGCGGACCACCCATCGAAGCGTGTTGTGTGTCTTCATGAGGGCTCATACCTCCGGAGCGGGAATGATCGCCGGACGAGGGCTCGCAGTTCCTCGAGCGAACTCGGCACGGCACCGCGGGCGCGCGCTTGCACCAGAACGTTGCCCAAAGCGGTGGCCTCGACCGGCCCGGCGACGACGGGCAGGCCGGTGGCCTCGGCGGTGAGGCGACAGAGCAGCTCGTTCTGGGAACCGCCACCCACGATATGAACGACATCGATAGCCGTCCCGGAGAGGTCAGTCGCCTGCTGCAGAGTGCGGGCGTAGGCGTGGGCGAGCGAACTCAAAATGCAGCGCACGGTCTCTGCTGGAGTCAAGGCAGGTCTTCCGGCGGCGGCGGCGATGCGTTCGGGCATTCCGCCCGGTGGGATGAATTGGGGATCATCCACGTCGATGCTGGGGCCTGTCGGTTTGGCGGCAGCTTCGCGCAGCAGCGTGTCGAGGTCGTTGCTGCCCCAGGCACGAAGGCACTCTTGTAGGAGCCACAACCCGCCAACATTGCGGAGGAACCGAGTACGGCCGTCCACCCCGAGCTCATTGGTGAAGTTGGCGGCCCGCGCCGGCTCGGTGAGTACTGGTGACTCGAGTTCGACGCCCACCAGCGACCAGGTGCCGCTGACGATGTAGGCGAACCGGTCGCCCGCGGCGGGAACGGCTAGGACCGCCGAAGCTGTGTCGTGTGAGCCAACCGTGATGACCGGTGTGCCGTGAGGGGTTGATCCGCGCACCTCTCCAGGTGATTGCAGCGTGGCCATGAGATGACGAGAAATGGCCAGCCGGTCGAGGAGAACATTGGACCACTGGTGAGTCCGGGCGTCGAGCAGGCCGGTGGTGGAGGCGTTGGTCATTTCAGTGCTGAGTTGGCCAGTCAGTCCGAACGCAATCAGGTCGGGTATCAGGACCACATGTGCCGCGCGGTCCCAATACGGCCCCTGCTGTTCAGCCACGAGCTGGTAGATCGTATTGAAGGGAAGGTATTGCAGGCCGTTTATGGCATAGAGCTCGTCCGGTGCTACCAGCCGGTGGACGTGGTCGATGACCTTGGCCGTACGGTCATCGCGGTAGGCGATCGGCTGGCCCAAAAGGTCACCGGCTTCATCGAGCAGGCCGTAGTCCACGCCCCACGTGTCGATACCTATGCCCTGCGCCCCGGGAATGCGGTCCAGACCGATGCCGATCTGTCGCTGGAGCTCGTCGAGGTCCCAGCGGAGGTACCCGTCCTGCTCGACGACCCCGTTGGGGAATCGGTGCGCCGCATCGAGTGTGACCCGCTGCGCGCTGACCGTGCCGACTATGACTCGGCCCCCGGAGGCGCCGATGTCGATGGCCGCGAGGATCTGTGGATCCACGGATCAGCGGAGGAAAGCTGCAGGCACACCAGCGTCGACCGGGATGAGCAGCCCCGTGGTGTGGGAGAAGTCGTCAGAGCAGATGGAGGCGACAGCGTTGGCGACGTGCTCGGGGAGGACCTCGCGCTTGAGGAGAGTGCGCTGGGCGTAGAAGGCGCCGAGCTCTTCTTCTGGCACCCCGTACACGGCGGCACGTTGGGCACCCCAACCGCCGGAGAAGATACCGCTACCGCGGACCACCCCGTCGGGGTTGATGCCGTTCACGCGAATGCCATAGCCCCCGAGCTCCGCTGCCAGCAAGCGGACCTGATGGGCCTGGTCAGCTTTGGCGGCACTGTAGGCAATGTTGTCCGGTCCCGCGAAGATGGCGTTCTTGGACACGATGTAGACGATGTCGCCTCCGAGCTGCTGAGCCACCATGGCTTTGGCCGCAGCCTGGGCGACCAGGAAACTGCCCTTAGCCATGACGTCGTGCTGGACGTCCCAGTCAGTTTCGGTCGTCTCGAGCAGTGGCTTTGAGATCGAGAGTCCCGCGTTGTTCACCACGAGGTCCACGCCGCCGAAGGCCAATAAGGCGGTATCGATCGCATCGCTCACGCCTTCGATGTCGGTGACGTCGACGACCGTGCCAATGGCCACATCGGTGGAGCCGATGGCGGTCGCGGCCTCGGCTGCTCGGTCTCGGTCGAGGTCTGCCACGACGACGCAGGCCCCGTCGTCGGCCAGTCGGCACGCGATTGCTCGGCCGATGCCGCTGGCCGCACCAGTCACCAAGGCGATGCGTCCGGCGTGGCGCTGGGGTCTCGGCAGCCGAGCCAGCTTGGCTTCTTCGAGGGCCCAGTATTCGATGCGAAACTTCTCGGCCTCATTGATGGGGGCGTAATGTGAGATTGCCTCGGCGCCCCTCATCACATTGATGGCGTTGACGTAGAACTCGCCGGCGACTCGCGCGGTCTGCTTGTCCTTGCCATAGGAGAACATGCCGACGCCGGGTACGAGGATGATGGCGGGATCGGCGCCACGCATGGGAGGCGACGCGGGCGTGGCGTGGCGGTTGTAGTAGGTCGCGTAGTCGGTCCGATACCGCTCATGAAGGTGGGCCAGACGGGTCAGGCACTCCTCCACCGGAGTGGACGAGTCAACGTCGAGCACGAGTGGCTTGACTTTGGTACGCAGGAAGTGGTCAGGGCACGAAGTGCCGAGTTCGGAGAGCGGGAGCAGTTTCTCCGAAGCGACGAACTCGAGCACCACGTCGGAATCAATGAAATGGCCGATCATCGGGTGATCCTTGGAGGCAACGGCCCGAAGGTGTGGCGCTAGCGCTGCTGCTTTGGCTCGCCGCTCAACTGCACCCAGCGGCGAGCGGGTGCCGAGGGGCGCGCCGAAAGGTACAGCACTGCCATGCTCGTCGAGGTACGCCTGGGCAGTTTCAATTATCCAGCGAGAATTGGCCTCGGCCGCCCCGCTGGTGGCCCCCCAGGCCGTGATGCCATGCCCGCCCAGGATCACTCCGATCGCCTCAGGGCTCGAATTATGGATGGCGGCAATGTCGAGGCCGAGTTGGAAGCCGGGTCGTCGCCAGGGCACCCAGAGCACTCGATTGCCGTAGATGGCCTTGGTGAGTATTTCGCCCTCCGAGGCAGCCGCAATGGCGATCCCGGCATCTGGATGAAGGTGATCGACGTGGGCGGCGCCAACGAGGCCGTGCATGGCGGTATCGATCGACGGTGCCGCGCCGCCGCGACCATGACCGCAGAAGTCGAATGCAGCGACCATCTCGTCTTCGTGTTCCTCTCCTCGATACACATCGACCAGCGCTCGGAGCCGGTCGAGTCGCAGAACGGCCAGGCCCGATTCGTTGAGGGTGCCGAGATCTCCGCCCGAACCTTTGACCCAGAGCAGTTCGACATCGGCGCCAGTGACCGGATCGGTCTCGACGCCCTTGGCCGAGGTGTTCCCACCCGCGTAGTTGGTGTTGCGCCGATCGGCGCCGAGGCGATTGGAGCGAGCGAGGAGTGCCTCGACCGCTGGGTTCATGCTCCCCACCCGAGTGGCTGCCCGCCGATACGTTCGGCAATGATCCGCTCTCCGTATCCACTGCGCCGGTAGGCGTCCATCGGGTCGGGTGGCAGTCCTCGTGCGGCGCGCCAATCAGCCAGATCAGTGCGTACATCGGTGGCAAACGCGTCCATGAGTACCGCATTGCCCCCGAGGACGTCACCTTGTCGTTCGGCTTCGATCAGGGCGTCGCGATCGACGAGCAGAGCCTTGGCGGTCATCTCCTGGACATTGAGGACCGATCGGATCTGGCCGGGGATCTTGGGTTCGATGTTGTGGCACTGGTCGAGCATGAAAGACACATTGCTGCCGTGGCCGTAGCCGCCGCCTCGTATGACTTCAACCATGATGCGGAAGAGCTGAAACGGGTCAGCGGCTCCGACGATCAGGTCGTCGTCGGCGAAGAAGCGAGAGTTGAAGTCGAAGGCGCCAAGACGGCCAAGTCGTAACAGCTGCATGACGATGAACTCGATGTTGGTGCCGGGCGCGTGGTGGCCAGTGTCGAGGCACACCACGGCTCGATCGCCCAGACCGGTGCATTGGACAAAGGCCGTGCCCCAGTCGGGTACATCAGTGCTGTAGAACGCCGGCTCGAAGAATTTGTACTCGAGCACCAGCCGCTGTTCTGGACCGAGCTGTCGATAGATTTGAGCGAGTGAGTCGGCCAGGCGGTCCTGGCGGTCGCGCAGGTCGCCCTGGCCTGGGTAGTTGAGCCCGTCCGGAAGCCACACCTTGAGGTCTCGGCTGCCGGTGATCTCCATGATGTCGATGCACTCGGCGGCGTGGGCGATTGCCTTCGAGCGGATCCGCTCATCGACATGACACAGGCTGCCGAGCATGTAGTCGTCGTCTTGGAAGGTGTTCGTATTGATCGTCCCCAACCGCAACCCAAGGTCCTGCGCGTGAAGGCGAAGTTTGTCGAAGTCCTCGACACGGTCCCAGGGGATGTGGAGTGCCACCGATGGCGCAAGACCAGTGTGCAGATTGACTTGCGCAGCGTCGGTTACCTTCTCGAAGGGGTCACGTGGCACTCCGGGCTGGGGGAACACCTTGAACCGCGTCCCAGAATTGCCGAATGCCCAAGAAGGCAGCTCGATCGCTTGGGGCTCTAATGCGCCGACAATCTCTTTGAACGCCACCATGATCGCCCCTTCTGTAATGTTAGAATGTGGGAACTATCACAGAATACAACAATTCGGTGGAGCGAGGGGGGCCACGTTGACGAACGTCCTGGGTACGTTGGCATCGGAGGAGCGGCTCAGATGGCTGGCCGAGCGGCTCGCTGCGGATGGTTCTGTCACCATCACTGGTGCGGCTGACGCGCTCGCCGTCAGCCCAATGACCATCCGTCGCGATTTGGCCGAACTGGAAGCACAAGGGACAGTCCGCCGAGTGCGCGGGGGGGCCAAGGCCATTGGGCCCGAACCCTTCGCTCTGCGACGCCGAACGGCAGGACGTGCGAAGTCACGTATCGCGGCCAAGCTCACGGATCTCGTACCCAAAGCTGGCGTCATCGCCTTCGACGCATCGTCAACTGTCATGCGCCTCGCCAGCGCTCTGACCGCGGCGCGGGATCTCACCGTCCTCACCAACGGCCCCGATACGTTCACTGCGCTCCAAGGCATGGCTGGCGTGCGACCCCTACTGACCGGTGGAGAACTCGATGCTTCTACCGGGAGCCTCGTGGGTCCGCTCGCCTGTCGAGCGGCGAGTCAGATGTCGGTTCGAGTGTTCTTCGCGTCGGCTGCTGCACTTGACGTCCGGTTAGGTGCATTGGAAACGACACTGGACGAGGCCGAGGTGAAACGAAGCATTGCTGCGGGATCCGACGAAGTCGTTCTCGCTCTGGACGCGTCCAAACTAGGCGCTCAAGCCGTCGCCGTCGGCCTCGATTGGGATCGGATCGACATCCTGGTCACCGAGCTCGATGCCGCCGATGAGCAGCTCGAGCCCTACCGGGATCTCGCCCACATCCTTTAGGGAGTTGAGGGGCAACCACGCATTCGTCCGCAGGAGTGAATGGCGCCCCCGGCAGTGTCTGATTCCAGGACATAGGACACCGCCCCTGGCAGGAGCCGACCGTGTCCTCCGCAAGCTTGTGGGTCTGAAGCAGCGGTTTGAGTTGATGTAGAGCGGCGCACTCAGATCAGGCGCTCCATTTCCCGGCGAACCGCTTCGCAACGGTTGGCAATCGCCTCTCGGCCACCCTGGCGTCGACCCGACATGCATTGCAAAGGTGACTGCAGGCCATCTGACCTTTTAAGGGACTCGGTCCTGCCAACGTCAGTCCAATTCCTCGAGGCCCGTGAGGTCCAGACCCGCCGATTCCATCTCAGTCAGGATCTCGTCAGCCTTCTCCGACTTGAATTCCGGCTCAAAGTAGATGGCGCTGTTCTCGTCACCGGTGGCCTGGTCGAGGCCGAGAAGGATGCCTGCGCCAACCTCAAGTGCGGGCCCTTCACTTCCGGAGCCGGCTAGTTGTTTGAACCGTATGACGAACGGTTCGACTACATCTTCGAGCAATGACCATGCCGCCTCGCTCGGATCGACGTACCCAGAACCACGCTGGCGCCCCGAACGAGCTGCGACCTCAGCCGTGGACACCGACTCCAGGGCCCGGCAGACCTGCTCGCCGACATCAGACCTCGTTATCTCCGTGAGCAGGGTCGCAGCCATTCCGTCGGCTTGGGCCCGTAGTTCGGGATGTAATTGGAGGAGCTCTCCAAGCACGCGCGCCTGCTCGGCGTCGGACAGGACGTCCCACGCCGTGGGCCGACGCCGACTTACCTGCCGAGCCATCGTCTTACGCGCCGAGCCATCGTCGGTACGCTGCGACCAACGGCGCGGCAGCGGCCGTGCCTGATAGGTCGACACCGAGAAGGGCGATTTCGTACGGACGCCCATTCCGACGACACAGGGCCATGAGTCCACGCCGACAGCCCTCGAACCTAACGGAGAACACTTCGACCGCTTCCCCCACCACCGTCGCCGAGAGGGGAAGGGCGAGGCCGGATTCGAAGGCGACTTCGAAGCCGGAATGGGCCTTATCCTTGTTGTAACAATCACCGGTAATGGCCGAAATCAGTTCGTCGAGATCATGCGGGCTGTCATGAATGCCGGCCATGTCCGGACCATTTTCTCTCAAAATCCGGACTTCGGATCGCAGGGTCACAGCACCCACGTATCGTGCTGCCTATGAGTCAGCCTCGTCCCTGGCGGGACGCTGACCCGGATCTGTTCCGGTTCACGACCACCGAGCTGCGTGATCTCCATGTCGCCCTGATGGCCGCCTTCGACCAGTCGGCGATCCTGGCCCCCGCCCTGAACCTCGACCAGGTCAGAGTGGCGCTGCGCCAGGTCGGCTGGGACGACACGGTGGACGACGAGGTCCTGGCCAGATCCCTTTCCGCCTTGACCGGGTGGGGTCTGGTGGAAGCGACCCAGGACCATGGGGCCTTCTACAGCACGCCCGAGGAGTTCGAGCGGAAGAACCTGCAGTGGTCGCTCACCCCAAGGGGTGAGGCCGGGATCAGTGGCCTCCTTCACGCGCTCGAGAGTCTGCGGCACGCGGTCGGGCTGCAGCCCGCCGTGCTGGATGCCATCGGGGACGGCCTCAACGACCTGGCCGACATGCTGTCCCAGCCTTCCACGGACGCCCTCGATGCCCGCATCCACCTCCGGCTGGCCGAAGTGGAGGGGCATCACGCTGCCCTGCTGGCCAGCGTGCGGCAGTTCAATGGTCACCTGCAGCGCCTCCTACGCGAGGAGGCGGCCGACGAATCGGTGTTCGCCGACGTCAAGGGCAAGACCGTCTCGTACCTCAAGGAGTACGTGGATGGGGTGGAAGGGCCGCAGCAACGGTTGGCGGCCGCCATCGAGCGGTTGGCTGGAACCGGGGTGGCTGACCTGTTCGACCGGGCCCTGCGTGGCGCCAATCTGGCGCCGGTCGCTGGTGGCGATCCAGCCCCGTCCTGGTTGGAGAATCGTCTGCACCATTGGCAGGCCCTGCGGGCATGGTTCGCACCGGTCGACGGTGCGGCCCCGCGGATTGAGGGCCTGCTCGACATCGCCCGCAGCGCCATCATCGAGCTGCTGCGGGTGCTCGAACGCCGGTGGGACAACAAGCGCCGATCGGCATCGGTGGCCAACGACTTCAGGCGGCTGGCCAGGTGGTTCGCCGCCGCACCTGGCGACGCCGAGGCCCAACGGCTCTTCGGCGCTGCCTTCGGGCTGTGGTCAGCCCGCCATGCCCATCTCCTTCCTCTCGACGGGGAGCAACGAGCCCCATCGCAGGGGTGGGCCGAGGCTGACCCGGTCGATGTGGCACCGGCCCTGCGCACCAGTGGGTCCCTGGTGGTACGGGGTCGGCCCAAGCGGGTTGACGATCCTCGGCAGACCCGGGCCATCCGCCAGCGGTTACAGGCCGAGTCGCTGGCCGAACTGGACGGGATCCGGTTGTCGCTCACCACCGCCGGTCGGGTACCGCTCTCATCGTTCGCCGGGCTCTCGGTCCGTGTGTTCGACGAGCTGCTCGAGTTGCTGGCAATCGGCCTCGAGGCGCCAGTGGGGGAGGACGGGACCCGGCGCGCCCTGTCCATCGACGGCTCCTTCGAGGTCATCTTGTGGCCACCGATCGGCCAGGCGCACACCAGCCTGCAGACCGACAACGGTACGTTCGGCTGTCCTGATTTTGGGTTATCCATCACCTTCGCTTCGGCAGCGTCTGATCCCGCACCTATCGGCGAGGCAGAAACCGACCCGACGGCCGATCCGGCGGAGGTTGCGAGTGCCTGACACTTCGCTGGCCGGACATCATGCCGTCGAACGGGCCCGAGCGATCCGCGAGCTACTGGCCACGCCGATCCTCAATGTGGACACCGACCCGGATCGTTTCGGTCTGATCGTCCGGCATCACGAATGGTTGGCGAGCTGGTTCGACACCACCTGTGGATGGCAGCTCACCGTCGATATCGGTGCGGGTTTCGCCCGTTTGGCCAAGCGGTCGGCCTGCCCCGATCCCACCCGTCCTCTCCGACGTTTGCGGGGCAACAAGAAACCGTTCGACCGGCGGCACTTTCAGCTCCTCTGCCTCATCTGCGCGGAACTGGTGCGGCGTCCGGTGACGACCATCGGCCTGCTGGCCCAGGCCATCCCACCTGATGCCCAGTTCGACACCAGCCGTCGTGTGGACCGGGTGGCCTTTGTCGATTCCCTACTGGCCCTTGGGCAATGGGGGGTAATACGGGCCACCGCGGGTTCTGTCGATGCATTCATCGAGGATGAACGGGGGAATGCCATTCTGACCGCAGACACACCACGCCTTCACCGTCTTCTGGTCAGCTCCAACTCTCCCAGTACGTTGACCGACTCTGTGAGTCTCGACGAGGCCACCGGGGCCCTGCTGGCCGAGCCTCGTTACGGCGAAGCGGTCCGTGAGCCGGGCACCGTCTCCGATGATCAGCGACTGCTGTGGACCCGTCACAGCCTGGCTCGCCGCGTTCTCGACGATCCCGTGACGCTGCTCGAAGACCTCAGCCCAGCCGAGCAGGACTATCTGACACACCCGTCGGGACGCCGGTGGCTGCGGGACCGGATGGCCGAGGCCGGCTTCGAGTTGGAGGAACGGGCGGAGGGCGTCATGGCGGTCGACCCTGACGCCATCGCCACCGATCTGCAGTTTCCGTCCCCTCAGGGCAACACCTACCAGTTGGCCCTCTTGTTGATCGACCGGCTGATGACCAAGAGCGCCGGCGGACGGCGGTCCGTCAGCTCATTGTCTTCCACCGACCTGCGCCACGCAGTGAATGAAGTGCTGGCTGACCACCCAGGGTGGGCCCGCGCCTACCGCGAGGACGGAGGTCCAGCCCTCCTGTTGGAAGAGGCCGTGGAGTTGCTCGTCTCCTTCGGCCTGGTGCGCCGTGAAGAGGATGGGTCGGTCGTCGGCCGTCCCGTGCTGGCGCGTTACCGGGTTGGTGAGCCGATCACTGCCCATTCACCACCGAGCCTTTTCGAGGAGGATGCATGACCGGAAATTCTGCGCCCGGGGCGAACCCCTTGTCGCTCTCGCCCGCCCTCCCGAGCCGCTGGACACCGACACGGGCTGGTCTTGTCGCACTGTGGCGCTATACGGATGAGACGTTCACCTTTCACCAGGGTCGGCTGCTGCTGCGCGGGCCCAACGGCTCGGGGAAATCCATGGCCCTCGAACTATTGCTGCCCTTCCTGCTCGACGGGGATGCCTCCCCCTCCCGGCTGACGTCGTCGGCCAAGTCGCGGGGAGGCCTCTACGAGCGGGTCATGGGCGGTGGCGGTGACGCAAGCCGCACCGGATTCGCGTGGGTGGAGTTCCGCCGGGGCATCGGCGAGGTCTTCACCGTCGGGGCCCGGCTTCGGGCCTCCTCGGCCACACGGAAGGTCGAGGCCACCTTCTTCACCACCTCGCAGATGGTGGGCACCGACCTTGACCTGATTGACGAGCTTCGCGAGCCGCTGTCGGCTAAAGCCCTCAAGCTGGCCATCGGTGACCACGGGCAGATGCATGGATCGGCCGTCGATCACCGCAATGCCATCCGTGAGCACCTCTTCCCCGGGTTCAGCGAAGATCGTTACTCCTCGGTAATCACCGCCCTGCTGGCTCTGCGCCGGGAGAAGCTTTCGGACAATTTGGATCTGGCCAAGCTCTCCGACGTGCTCACTGAGGCTCTGCCGCCGATTGACGAGCACGAATTGGCTGCGGTGGCCGAAGGATTCGAGCGTCTTGATCGGCGTAAGGACGAGCTACGCAAGCTGGAAGGGGAGCTGGACGCGGTTACGGAGCTGGCCAAGCGGCAACGTGCCTACGCCCGGACCATTGTGGCCGGCGTGGCCACGCAGGTGCGGGAAGCCGAGACGCAGCGTGATGCGGTGACCCGGGCGGAGCGGGAGGCGAGCGCCGCGCTCGGTGAGGCGTCGGCCAGTGACCAACAGGCCGCGGCGCAGCTCCGTGCCATTGAGGAGCGGCTGGGCGACATCGGCGTGGAGATCGAGACCCGGCACGCCAGCAAGGCCTACCAGCAGGGTGCCGAGCTGAACCATCTTCGTGACGAGGAGCGACAAGTGCGCGAGCGCGCACAGAGTGACAGCGTGGCCGCTGAAGCTCGGACCGCCGAACAGACCGAACGGGCCAGCGAGCTGGAACGGGCGCAGGAGCAGCGCGACGCGGCAACGAGCAACCTGGGGCTGGCCTCCGACGAGGTCCAACAGGTGGCGTCAGGGCTGGGTGCCGAGCAGCTGCGCAATGACATGCTCGACATGGCCGATACCGATTCGGCTCAATCGTTCGCTTTGGCCTGGGTGTCGGGCCGGCGCCTGCAGACCCGCGCCGTCCGTGCGGTCATCGCACTCCACGCGGATGCCGTGCAGTGGCGGGGTTTCGAAGAGGAGCAGGTCGGAGTGGATCAGGCCGCTCTCGACGATGCGCTCGACCGACGCCGTGAAGCCGAGGATGCGTTGTCGTTCGCGTCGGAGACGTTCAATGTCGACGTCGGAACATGGGCCCGCTCTTCGGCCGCCCTCGGCCCCGAGCGGGTCGTGACGGAGCTGGGAGAGCCTCCCTACGAGCCCGATGCGGTCGACGGCGCCGTCGGACGTCTACGCACCGAAGTCGAGTCCGCTTACGCCGTTGCCCTCCGCGATCTCGAGCAACGACGCGAGGAGGTCGAGCACCAGCGGGACGAGCTGCTGGCCGAAATGGCGGATCTCGACCAGGGGGTGCTGCCTGAACCCGTGGCGCCGAGCTGGAGGGGCGAACGCACCGGTCGTCGCGGGGCTCCGCTGTGGCGACTGGTGGAGGTGGCCGACGGGGTCGACGCGGCGGACATCGACGGTGTGGAGGCCGCGCTCGACGCAGCCGGTTTCCTAGATGCTTGGCTGGCTCCCGACGGGAGCATCGACCATTCCAGCGAGGATCTGATCCTGACGGCGCGGCCGACCGGGGGGCGGACCCTGGCCGACCTATTGGTCCCCCTGGCCGGTGCCGCGGTGGCAACCGACATTGTGCAGGTGGTTCTCACCTCCATTGCGGTGCCTGGGCACGCCGGTGCTGTCGAAGATCGCACAGGTAGCAGCCCGACGGTGCCGGGGGACCACAGTCTCACCGAGGTGCTGATGGGAACGGACGGATCCTTCCGGCTCGGCAGCGCCGTCGGCCACGCGCCGGTCGGTCCGGCCACCCTCCTCGGCGCGGAGGCTCGGGAACGCCGGCGCTTGCGGCGGCTGGCCGAGGTCGCCACCGCGCTGGACGAGGTGGCCGAGAACGTGGCTCGGTTGAATCGCACTCGGGACGAGCTTGACCGTGAACACGCCGCTGCCGAAGCCGATCTTGGGACCGTTCCCAGCGCCGGTCCCCTGCAGGAGGCAGTCCGCGTGACGGAGCATGCCACGCAGCGGGCGGTCGATGCCGATTCGCGCGTCGAGGCGAGCCGTGGCCGCCTTCGGGCCGCGGAAGAGGCGGTGCGCGAGGCGGTGCGCCGGTTGACCGTGGTGGCGGCCGAGCATGGGCTGCCCACCACGCCTGAAGCATTGGATCGCGTTGACGATGAGCTTCAGCGCCTTGAGCGGGCGGTGCACGTCTGGGCTCGGCGTAGCCAGGAGCTGGACCGGGCCGGGCAGACCTTGGCTGACCGCATCCGGGCCCATGCCGATGCCATCAGGTTGCGCGTGGACGCTGAGGCGACCAAGGAACAGTCCCGTCGTCAGGCCCAGGACGCCCATGTGCGGCTGGCCACCCTTGAAGCCACCGCCGGCGTCGAGCACCGAACGGTACTGGCCGAGATCGACGCGCTGCAGGCAGAAGCCCGCGTGAACAAAGAAGGGCAGAAGGGGCTGCAGGACGCCCGCCTCGATTTGGGCCGCCGCATCGGCACACTGCAAAGCAGCCTGACGCAGGCCGAACGGGCTCGCATCGACGCGATTGCGCAACGGGACGCCGCCCACCAGCGCTTCACGGCCGCCCATTCAGACGGACTGCTCAGTGAAGCCGGGGTGGAGTTGGGAAGTGCGCTAGATGGCGTGACGGCCGTGCTCGCGGCGGCTCGCGAGGTCGTCACCGTACTCGATGGCGCGGCCAGCGACGAAGCGTCCAGGCAGAAGGCGTCGAGCCAAGTCGATGATCGGCTCTACGAGGCCCGGGCCGCTCTGTCCGGGCATGCCGACTTGGTGCGCGAGCTCGGGGACCGCCAGTGGTGGGTGCTGCGGGCCAGCGTCAACGGCGTCGGGCGACCGGTGAGTGAACTGCGGGCCACCTTGCAACGCGACCTTGACGAGGGCCGGGCAGATCTCGCCGCCGAGGAGGAACGGCTCTTCGAGCAGACCCTGGCCGGCAGCATCCGGCGATCGCTAGCCAACCGAATCCGGCAGGCGAACCGCTTGGTCGCCGGTATAAACGACCAACTCGGTCTGATCAGGACTGCCGCGGCCGGAGTAGGCGTCCGCTTGTCCTGGGAGGTCGATGCCGACCAATCGGCTGCGGTGAAATCGGCGCGTTCCCTCCTCTTGAAGGATCGAGTCACCGACGAGGAGCGGCTCGCCCTCCAGGATTTCGTGCGGGCCAGAGTGGACCAGGCTCGGGCAGAGCTGGAACAGCACGCGCCGTGGGAGGCGCGACTGCGCGAGTCTCTTGACTATCGGGCGTGGCATCGGTTCACTCTGCAGATAACCCACCAGGATTGGGAAGGGTGGCAACCGGCGACACCGAGGCGATTGCAGCGGCTGTCCACCGGGGAGCGTTCGATTGCCCTCCATCTGCCCATGCTGGCGTCAATCGCGGCACATTACGCCGACGAGGACGGTCGGCCGCTGGAATGCCCCCGCCTTATCCTTCTGGACGAGCTCTTCGCCGGTGTGGATGCGGCTAACCGGTCCATGCTCTTCGGGACCTTCACGGCATGGGATCTTGACGCCGTATTCACCAGCGACCACGAGTGGTGCCAGTACGCCACGCTCAGTGGAATTGCGATCCACCATCTCCACCCGCCCCATGGCGATGAGCCGCTGGTATCCACTCGCTTCACATGGGATGGCCATCGTCGGGTCATCGACTCACCGGCGGCATGAACCAGATGGCTTCGGCGCTCATCCGGTTGGGGGTGACCGGGTTGGCGCCCCTGGTAGCCGAATTGGCCCGGCGTTTCGAGGACGGTTCCGCGATGACACGGATCACCATGCGTGGACTGGACGACGACCAGCGCGCTTCGGTGGCCGACCTGCTCGGACGCGATCGGCTGCCGGAACCGACCGTCCGCATTTCGTTGCACACCCTGTTGGAGGCGCTGAACCTGACCGACATCGAGGAGTTGCGCACAGTGGTCGAAGCGATCACCGGCCCGCTCGGTGACCGGCGGGCCGACCGCGACGAGCGGAGGGTGCGCCGTACCCAGCTGTGGGCCTGGTGCGCCGAGCAGGCGGAGGGTGTGCCGCTGCTTACGTGCACCGAGGGGGTGGCTCGTTGGATGGATCTGCTCCGCCAGGTCGGGGTCCGGGGCGGAGAACATGGCGAGGTCGCCTACCGCCACCGGATCGGCCAGGCGATGGCCGTACTGCGGGGACTGCCGCTCCGCACGCCGAACTCCCTGGCTGCGTTCGCCGACGACCGGTTGGCCGACCCGCATGCGCTCGACAGGGGCAGTCTCGTAGAGGGTCTGGTACTCGACGCCTTGGCCATCGCTCTCGACCAGGCGCGACCCCGGGACGCCGAGGCCGTGCGGCAACTGTGGGAACAGGTCGGGGTCGTTCCCGACCCCCTGTCTTCGGCCGTGACCGTGCTGGGCCTCCGACCCTCTGGCGGCGGCGTCCTGGCCGACTGGCTCCGCCACTGCGCTGATGCGAGTGAACCGACCATGGTCACGCTGTCCCAATTGCGGCGTTGGCCGCTGGCGCCGCTCCAAGCCTCCGAAGTGACCTACGTCGTGGAGAACCCCTCCGTGCTGAGCCATGCCGCGTCGGAAAAGTGGATGGGATCACCCATCATCTGCAGCTCGGGGCGGCCGACCATTGCCGTCGTCACTCTGATCCGCCAACTCGGCGCGGGTGGGGCGACGTGCCGACAGCACGCGGACTTCGACGCTGCCGGGATTGGCATCACCGCCTGGATGGCCGAACACGCCTGCACCGTTCCATGGCTGATGACCGCTGAAGCGTACGGCAGGGCGATCGCCGTCGAGCGGCAGCGGGTCCGTCTTGAATCGGCGATACCGGATACCAATTGGGATCTCGCCCTTGGTCCGGCCATGAGAGCTGCGGGCGTCGCCGTCTACGAGGAGGAGCTCCGGCTCGACCTGCTCGACGCCATGGCGTGACGGTTGATGCGGAGTGGCAGTCCCAGGGTTGGGTGAACCAATTCGGACTCATCGATCTAAAGCTCTCAGCAGGGAAAATCCCAATCTTGTCCTAATCATTTGTCAGTGATTGCACGTATGTCATCATCTGGTATACCGGTATGGAAGACAGAACGAGGTGACCAATGGCAGCAGAACCAGATCCACAAATGAGCGGCACGGCTGAGGGCCTGATCGCATTTCTTGAATGGGCAAGTCGGAAGGGCGAGCTCAGCCCAAATACGGCTGCTTCCTACAAGACCGCTGTCACCCAGGTCCTCGAAATCGACGGCGAGGCCTGGGCCAACACGAAAATCCTGGAGCTGGACATCGAACGGCAACTCGACCGGTTTGCCCGGCTTCGGGCGAGCCGGTATAACGCCACGAGCCTGCGCACCTATGGCAACCGCTTCAAGGCGGCCACGTCGCACTACGTGAAGTACCTCGAGGATCCGGCGTCATTTCGAGCTGCTCAGCCGAAGGTGACACGGCCGAAGTCTTCCGACCGACCGCAGGCGGAGGCCGGCTCAACCGCCAGTACTCGGAAGCAGGCACCCCAGTCTCGAGTCGCCCCCATGGAAACCGTTGGTGGGTCATCGGATCTCGTTCAATATCCGTTCCCGCTTCGAAGCGGGATCATGGCCTACCTATCCCTGCCTCGTGATCTGCGTCGAACCGAAGCTCAGCGGATTGGTGCCTTTGTCGCCAGCTTGGCAATTGACCCGATGCCCGAGCTGGGCTCTGGTCGGCAGACAGAAACGTAATGTCCGCAGCCTCCAAGACGCCGGAGCCGTGGTTGATCCACTTCTTCCAGCGAAGTAGTGATGACGATCCCGATGCAGCAGTACCCGCGATGGATTTCCTCGGTTCGCTGCACCCGAAAGTGGAGGCAGAGATTCACGCCATTCTCGATGCCGTCGCCAAAGCTCCGCCACCCGCCTTTTCTGGTGGGGGTAAGTGGGAGGCCATGCATGACAAGATGGCTGGTATCTATGAGGTGCGCGTCAAATCAAGCGGCGCCAATCATCGGCTGTTTTGCTTTTTGGAGCGCAATTCGGAACATCTTGAGGCGCCCAGCATTGTGTGTCTTGGGGGACTGACCAAGCCCCCTCGGTCACCGGCTCAACCGCGTGACTATGTACGGATCATGCAGTACGCCGACGAGTTTCGGAAGCACGGGAACGTCCTCCAGTAACTCCACTCAGCTCCTCGCGAGGATGGTTGGATCTCTCGCCAAACGTGAGGCCGTCATCAGCTGACGCAGCGACGCGCAGATTCAGTGCATCCGCTATCGAGATCAGCGTCGAGAGCGTGGGATTCTTCTGTTGTTGCGAGAACAACCGTCGAACGGCAGCAGCAGGCATATCCGCTCGTCTTGCTAGCTCCGCTTTCGTCAGTCCCAGTTCGACACGTCGTGAATCCAGCGATTGCACCACATCGTCGAACATGGCCACACGACGCGAAGCTGTCTCGTAAGCCTCTGCGTACTCAGGATCAGAGCGACGATGATCAAGATACTTTTCAGCTGCAGTCCTCGGTCTCACCTATGCGAGTGTAACATTTATGACACGTATTTGCCACCCCGAATCGGGGCCATGTGAACATCGGGATTGCCCGGGGCTATCACCACGAGTTGATGGTCAAGTCCCGTCAGGGCCAAAAGACCTCGATCCGCCAGGGCTGGCACACCGGGGGGGCCTCTACGGCTACCAGTTTGTTCATCACGACCACCCCAACCCCCACAAAGCCAGTCGGGGCGTTCGCAAGCGGACCTTGGAAGTGGACCCCATCCGGGGACCGGTCGTTTGTCACATCTTTGAGCAGTACCTCACTGGCGGGTTGGGTCTGCTGCAGATCCGCGATCAGCTGAACTCCAACCCCGAGCGCTATCCACCGCCGATCCCGATTGATCCCGCCATCGCCATTGGCGCGTGGAGCCGATCCAGTCTCCACGAGATGATCCGGAATCCGAAGTACACGGGCTACCAGGTCTGGAATCGCCGGGCTCGCAAGCAAGGGTCAAACCGTGTCAACCCCGCCGATGCTTGGATCTGGTCCGAGGAACCCGCCCACGAGGCGCTGATCACCCGTGAGGGAATATGAGGCCGCGGCGATCCAAGGCAAGGCGAACCAACGATCACGTCAGGGGGTATCAGCGAAGGTCGCTCGAACGAGCGCACGCACCAACTATCTCCATCGAGGGCTGCTTCATTGGGGGATCTGTGGATTGCGAATGTGGGGCAACCACCGGCCTCGGTACAACTACTACTCCTGCCAGCCAACCCATCAGCGTTCGAAGAAGGACATTCCCGCCAACCATCCACCTCACGTGTACTTAAACGAGGACCGGATCAACGATTCGTTGATGCCCTTTCTTGGAGAGAGCCTCTTTGGTGCTGCCCGCGTTGACTATTGGCGTACATGCCTCGAAGCTTCCGACGATCCGGGCCGCGCCGCTCCGGCAGCTGCACTGGCCAAAGAGGTGGCGGCCGATGTTGCCGACCTGGAGCGGAGGCTTGCCCGACAGTTAGTCAATCTTGAAGAAGAGGACACCACACCAGCCCTAAGGCGACGAGTCGGCCAGCGAGTCGATGAACTGGAAGCAACCATCAGTGAACGCAATCAAACCTTGGCCAACTTGGCTGCCACGTCGGCCTTGGAGGCCCCTGAAATCACCGACGTGGCCGCGCTTCTTGCCCGGCTACCGATCCTCGCCAAGGGGCTATCTGACGCCCCACAGGCCGAATTGCGGGAGCTATTCGAGAAACTTCAGCTGACCATCGCCCACCAGCCTGATGATCAAGCCTTGGAGGTCGAGATCACCTTGTACGAGGACGCGTGGAACGAAACTGAAGGCCGGCCACACATTCGTGCGGAGGACTACATGGCGCCCCCGGCAGGACTCGAACCTGCGCCACCGGCTCCGGAGGCCGGTGCTCTATCCGCTGAGCTACGGGGGCCCGAACAGGGGGACGACTGTAGCCCCACCCAGGTGATCGTCTGACCGTTGCGGTACAGGTCTTGTCGTAATCTGCACGTCCATGCCGGTTGATCACGAAGTGGCCAGCGCGCCGATCCAGTGGTCCCTGCTGCCCCGGACGGCGACGACGAATGCGCAGGGGCATCTCGAAGTGGGCGGCCTCGACCTGCTCACCCTGGCCGAGGAGTTCGGCACACCGCTCTTCGTCTACGACGAGCAGCACATCCGAGCAGCTTGCCGGGAAGCGGTGGCCGCCTGGGGTGATGGTGTGGCCTATGCCACCAAGGCCTTCTTGTGCCGGGCCATGGCCCAGCTGGCGCACGAGGAAGGCATGCATCTCGACGTGGCCTCAGGTGGAGAGCTGCATGTGGCCCTGGCCGCCGGGGTTCCGGCGGCACACCTGGTGCTCCACGGCAACAACAAATCAGTCGAGGAGCTGTCGACTGCGGTGTCGGTCGGCGTCGGCCGGATCGTGATCGACTCCTTCGAGGAGATCGCCCGGCTGGGTCGGATACTCGAGTCCGCGCCGGCGATGCCGCAACGACCCAAAGTGCTGGTGCGGGTCACCCCCGGCGTCGAAGCGCACACCCATGAGTTCGTGCGAACCGGGCAGGAGGATTCGAAGTTCGGATTCTCGGTGTCCTCGGGGGCGGCGGCCGAGGCGGTAGCCGCACTCGAGCTCATGCCCGGTGTCGAACTGGCTGGTGTCCACGCCCACATCGGGAGCCAGGTCTTCGACGCCTCCTCGTTCGAGCAGGCGGTCGAGGTGCTCGGCGCCTTCTTCGCCCCGCTCGATCTGCCCGAACTCGTGGTCGGTGGGGGACTCGGCGTGCCCTACGTCAACGGTGAGCACGCGCCGACCATTACGGAGTGGGCTGAGGCGACTCGTGTGGCGTGCGCCAAGGCTGGGCTCGATCCGGCCACCCGGGTCAGTGCCGAGCCGGGTCGTTCCATCGTGGCCGCGGCCGCCATCACGCTCTACCGGGTGGGCACGGTGAAGCAGCTGCCGGGTATCCGCACGTACGTCAGTGTCGATGGTGGCATGAGTGACAACCCGCGTCCTGTTCTCTACGGCAGTGGATATGAGGCCTTCCTGGCCCGCAGCCCGCTAGCCCCACGGCCCCGACCGGTGCGTGTGGTCGGCAAGCACTGCGAGAGTGGCGATCTCATCGTCCCCGAGGCCTTCGTGCCCGAAGATCTCGTGGTGGGCGACATCTTGGCTACTCCGGTCACCGGGGCGTACGGCTATTCCATGGCCTCCAACTACAACAAGGTGCCACGGCCGGCCGTGCTGTTCGTGGCCGATGGCCGGGCGCGCGTGGTGGTCCGCCGCGAGACGTTCGACGATCTCCTGCAGCTCGACGCCTGAGATCGCCTTCCCGGGGGCCCGCAGGCACCCTGTACCGTGGGTGCATGTCCGGCGTATCGGCGCACCCACCGACCCCGACCATTCGCGTTGCCCTGCTGGGCTGCGGGAACGTCGGCGCCGCGCTGGCCGAGATCCTGCTGACCCGCCAAGAGGATGTGGCGGCGCGCACCGGTATCTATCTCGAACTGGTGGGCATCGCTGTCTCCAGCTCGCGCAAGTCCCGTCCTTCCACCATTCCCAAAGAGTTGTTGACCCGGGACGCCGCCGGCCTGGTGGCCCGACCTGACGTGGATGTGGTGGTTGAGCTCATCGGTGGTCTCCATCCGGCCCACGAGCTGATCGAGGCAGCCCTGCGGGCCGGCAAGCCGGTGGTCACGGCCAACAAAGCCCTTTTGGCCACGGCCGGGGCCGAGCTGGCCGAGGTGGCGGCGGCTGCCAACGTGGATCTGCTCTACGAAGCGGCGGTGGCCGGAGCTATTCCGGTCATCCGTCCCTTGCGCGAATCGCTGGCCGGCGAGCAGATCGTCCGCGTCATGGGCATCGTGAACGGCACCACCAACTTCATCCTGACCCGGATGGAGGAGGACGGGACGTCCTACGAGGATGCTCTAGCCGAGGCCCAGCGTCTCGGGTTGGCCGAGCGCGATCCCAGTGCCGACGTGGACGGGCACGATGCCGCGGCCAAGGCCGCCATCCTGGCCGCGTTGGCTTTCGGCAGCGACGTGGTCGATAGCGACGTGCACCGCGAGGGCATCTCGAGCATCAGCGCGGCCGACGTGGCCTATGCGCACAAGCTCGGCTACGCGGTCAAGTTGTTGGCCATCGCCGAATTGGTGGACGGCGGGCCCGAGGTCTCGGTCCGGGTCCATCCGGCCATGGTCCCCAAGACGCACCCGCTGGCCTCGGTGCGCGGCGCCTTCAATGCCGTCTTCGTCGAGGGTGCGGTCAGCGGCGAGCTGATGCTGTACGGCAAGGGGGCCGGCGGCGGCCCGACGGCTAGCGCCGTGCTCGGTGACCTGGTCGACGCATCGAGGAATCTGCGAGCGGGGGCGCCGGCGCCGGCGCCCAAGCGGACCAGCACCACCGTGCGCAGCCAATCCGAGATGCGCGCCGCCTTCTACCTGAGCATGGACGTGGCCGACCGGCCCGGCGTGCTGGCCGCGGTAGCCAAGATCTTCGGCGATCACAACGTCTCGATCCGGGCCATGGAGCAGACCGGCCTGCCTGAAGAAGCTCGGCTGATCTTTCTGACCCACGAAGCTCGGGAGGGCGACCTGTTGGCCACCATCGACGAGTTGCGCATGCACCAGGCGGTGGACCGCGTGTCAGGGGTGCTACGGGTGATCAGCGACGAGGACGGCACCCGGTGAGCGCTGGCTGGCGCGGGGTGATGGAGGAGTACCGAGAGTTCCTGCCCATCACGGCGGATACGGCGGTAGTCACCCTGCTCGAAGGCGGCACCCCGCTGGTGCCTGCACCGCGGCTGTCCGAGCGAGTGGGCGCCAACGTCTGGCTGAAGGTGGAGGGTGCCAACCCGACCGGATCGTTCAAGGACCGGGGGATGACCATGGCCATCTCGATGGCGGTGGAAGAAGGGGCCAAGGCGGTGGTGTGTGCGTCGACGGGCAACACGTCGGCTTCGGCGGCCGCCTACGCGGCCCGGGCCGGGCTGGCCTGCGTGGTCCTCATTCCCGAAGGGCACATCGCGCTGGGTAAGTTGGCGCAAGCACTCATGCATGGTGCCCGTGTCCTGCAGGTGCGCGGCAACTTCGACCAACTCCTCACCATCGTGCGTGAGTTGCCCGACCATGCACCCATCACGGTGGTGAACTCGGTCAACCCGCACCGGATCGAAGGGCAGAAGACCGGCGCGTTCGAGATCATCGATGTGCTCGGTGACGCGCCCGACGTGCACTGCATTCCGGTGGGCAACGCTGGCAACATCTCGGCCTACTGGCGCGGTTACCTCCAGTACAAGGAGGCCGGTCGGGCCACCAAGTTGCCCCGCATGATGGGCTTCCAGGCCGCCGGTGCGGCTCCCATCGTCCTGGGCCGCCCGGTGGAGGACCCCGAGACGGTGGCCACCGCCATTCGCATCGGTAATCCGGCCAGCTGGTACTCGGCCACCGCCGCGGCCAGCGAGTCGGGGGGATCCATCACCGCCGTCACCGATGAGGAGATCCTCGAGGCCTACACCTTCTTGGCCAGCCAGGAGTCGGTGTTCTGCGAGGCGGCGTCGTCGGCCTCGGTAGCCGGCTTGATGAAGGTCGGGGTGCCCGAGGGTTCGACCGTGGTCTGTATCCTCACCGGACACGGCTTGAAGGACCCGGACCTGGCCATCCGCCAGATCTCGGTCCCCACCGTGATCGACCTCGATCTCGCCACCGTGCTGGGAGAATTGTCGCTCTAGGTCCGGCTGGGAGCCCGCTTGGGAATAGCCCTGGGGTAGGAGATGTTGGCAATAGGTGCACCAGCCGACTAAGGTCTTGGTGTCCCCACTGTGGAAAGCGGCGCTCGCCGCGGGTTCTTAAAGACGACCCCGAGTGTGCGGCTCGCAGCGGTGGATCCGGGGGAAGGAATCTGTTCAGAGTCCTTTCTCCTCCCTATTCCCCTCGCTTCGCTTGGAACACCCGAGCAAGGCGATAACCCTCTAGTACGAGGAGCCTGATGACTGCGGAACAGCAGCTCGAACGCTCGGTCCTTGAAGGCAAGGAGCGAGACGAGCTCAGTGCCATCGCCCAGGCCATGTCGCTCAAGACGACGACCAGGACGAAGAAGGCCGACATCATTGACCAGATCTTGAATGCCACCGGGGTGGCCAAGAACGGCAACGGGACATCCAACGGCGATGCCGCCGGCGCCCAGGCCGAAACCGTGAGGCCGGCCCGCCGACCCCGGGCCAGCGCCAGCTCGCCCTCCCCGGAGACCGAGGCCAGCGCCCCGTCCAGCAACGGCAACGGCACTGCCACTGCCTTCGATGCTCCGACAGAGCACGCGACCGACGAGAGCACCCCGGCTCCGGCCGCCGGCGGCGACAACGGCCCGGCTGTCTTCGTCGAGCCGCCCGAGCTGTCCGACGGTGCCGACGTGGCCCCGGCGCCGCGCCACAACAGCGCGGGCCAGCAGAACAACAACCGGAACAACAACCGGAACAACAATCAAGATCGCAACAACAATCAAGATCGCAACAACAATCAAGATCGGAACAACAATCAAGATCGCAACAACAGTCAAGGTGGCGGCCAGAACCGGCAGGGCCAAGGCCAGGGCCAGGACGGCGACATCGGCAACCGCCGCAGCCGTCGGCGCCGGGGCCGCGAGCGCGGCGTTGGTGGCGAGCTCCAAGGCGGCACTGGCCAGGAGCAGCCCTACTCGGGCGAGTTGGTCGAGGTGAAGGGCATGCTCGACCTGCGCGACGAGGGCTACGGCTTCTTGCGCACCGATGGCTACCTGTCCTCGCCACGCGACGTGTACGTCTCCATCAGCCAGGCTCGGCGCTTCGCCCTGCGCAAGGGTGACTACGTGGAAGGCGCCATGCGCCCGGCCTCGAACAACGAGAAGTACCCGGCCCTGCTGCGCATCGACACCGTGTCGGGGCTCGACCCTGAAGAGGCGCGGCAGCGTCCGAAGTTCGAGGACCTCACCCCGCTCTTCCCCGACTCCCGCCTGCACCTCGAAATGCAGGATCACGGCGACAAGGACAATCTGACCGCTCGGATCGTTGACCTGCTCTCGCCCATCGGCAAGGGTCAACGTGGCTTGATCGTCTCGCCGCCCAAGGCCGGCAAGACCACGGTCATGAAGCAGATCGCCCACTCCATCGAGGCGAACAACCCTGAGGTCCACCTCATGGTGTTGCTGGTCGACGAGCGCCCTGAAGAAGTGACCGACATGCGTCGCTCGGTGCGGGGCGAAGTCATCGCCTCGACCTTCGACCGTCCGGCCGACGAGCACACCCAGGTGGCCGAGATGACCATCGAGCGGGCCAAGCGCCTGGTCGAGGTAGGCCGGGACGTCGTGATCGTCCTCGACGGCATCACCCGCCTGGCCCGGGCCTACAACCTGGCTGCTCCCGCCACTGGCCGGATCATGTCCGGTGGTGTGGACTCGGGTGCGCTCTACCCGCCCAAGAGGTTCTTCGGAGCGGCCCGGAACATCGAAGAAGGCGGGTCGCTGACCATCTTGGCCTCGGCCCTGGTCGAGACCGGCTCGAAGATGGACGAGGTGATCTTCGAAGAGTTCAAGGGCACCGGCAACATGGAGCTCCGGCTCGACCGCCGGCTGGCCGAGCGCCGGCTCTACCCGGCCATCGATGTCAACGCCAGCTCGACCCGGCACGAGGAACTCCTCTTCGACCGCAGCCAGCTCCAGCAGGTTTGGAAGTTGCGCCGGGTGCTCAACGCCCTGGCCAATGACGGCAAGGAAGCGTCCGGCCTCGAGCTGCTGATGGACAAGATCCGGACCACCCAGAGCAACGACGAGTTCCTGGCCGAGATCGCCAAGGGCCCCGGGACCTGAGCCTGATCGGCCCCCAGCCGCCAGCGCCTAAACTGCACCGACTTAAAGATTTGGAGACGCCATGAAGACCGACATCCACCCCGAGTACCTCGAAGCCACCGTTCGTTGTTCGTGCGGCAACACCTTCGTGACCCACTCGACCAAGGCTGATCTCCACGTCGAGCTCTGCAATGAGTGCCACCCCTTCTTCACCGGCAAGCAGAAGCTGGTTGACTCCGGTGGCCGCGTTGAGCGCTTCCAGCGCCGCTACGGCGAGCGCAAGGGGGCCAAGAAGGCGCCGGAGACTGTCTCGGCCTCCGTGGGTGCGCCCTCGGCGGGCGAGTCTGAGCCGGCCGAGTCAGACCAGGACTGAGCTCGCTCATTCCCCCCGGGCCGGGCCTGCCCGCTCGACCCCCACTTCTTCTTTAGCCTGGAGCCATGTTCGACGACCGCATCGCCGCGCTCGAAAGCGAGTTCGAGGCCACCGAGTCCGAACTGGCTGATCCGGCCACGCACTCGAACTCTGATCGACTGCGCGATCTGTCGCGCCGTCACAAGGAGCTGGGCGAGATCGTCCGCACCTGGCACGACCTCCAGGCCTCCCGCCAGGACGTGCTGACCGGTCGCGAGATGCTGACGGAGGCCTCGGGCGACGACCGCGAGCTCATGCGCCAAGAGGTCGAGGAGTCCGAAGCCTCGGTGGCCAAGCTCGAAGAGCACATCCAGTCGCTGCTGCTGCCCAAGGATCCCAATGAGGGGCGCAACGTGATCATGGAGATCCGAGGTGCCGTCGGCGGTGACGAGGCCAACCTGTTCGCCCGGGTGCTCTACGACATGTACCAGCGCTTTGCCTCCATTGAGAAGTGGAAGGTCGAGATTCTCTCCGAGGATGCGTCAGACAAGGACGGCATCAACGAGGCGGTGTTCTCCGTCAAGGGAGCCGACGCCTACGTCCGGCTCGAGCACGAGGGTGGCACTCACCGGGTCCAGCGGGTGCCCGTGACCGAGGCCAAGGGTCGCATCCACACCTCGACGGCCACCGTCACCGTGCTGCCCGAGGCGGACGAGGTCGACGTGGCCATCGATCCCAACGACCTTAAGATCGACGTCTACCGCTCAAGCGGGCCAGGCGGCCAGTCGGTCAACACCACGGACTCGGCCGTACGCATCACCCACCTCCCAACCGGGACGGTGGTGGCCATGCAGGACGAGAAGAGTCAGATCCAGAACCGGGCCAAGGCCATGGTGGTGCTGCGGGCCCGCCTGCTCAAGGCGGAGCAGGATCGCCAACAGGCCGCCATGTCCGCCCAGCGCCAGGGGCAGGTGGGCTCCGGGAACCGGACCGACAAGATCCGGACCTACAACTACAAGGAGAACCGGGTCACCGATCATCGCATCAATCTGACCCTCTACAAGCTGGACCAGGTCCTGGCCGGCGACCTGACCGAGTTGACCGACGCGCTCATGGCCGACAAGCGGGGCCGCCAACTGGCCGGCGAGGAGGACGCCCCCTCGTGAGGCGAAGCGAGCTGACGAGCGATCTCGCCGCCCAGCTCGGCGCCCGCCACGAGGCGCGCTTCATCGTGGAGGACGTGCTGGGCGTGACTGCCGGCTCCGACGCCGAGGTCACCCCGGACCAGGTGGCTCAGGCCACCGCCCTGACCGCCCGCCGCCGGGCCGGCGAACCGCTGCAGTACGTCTTGGGCCACTGGTCCTTTCGCGAGCTCGACCTGCTGGTCGATCCCCGTGTGCTCATCCCGCGGCCTGAGACCGAACAGGTGGTCGAGGTGGCCCTGGTCGAAATGGAAGCGCTGGCCACCTCCGATCCCCTGGTGGTGGACGCCGGGACCGGCTCGGGAGCCATCGCACTCTCCCTCTCGGCCGAGCTGGCTCGCCGCGGCCGTCCGGCCCGGGTCTTCGCCATCGATGCCAGCGCTGATGCGTTGGCCGTGGCCCAGTCCAATCTTGCTCGCCAGTGTCATCTGCACCAGGACGGAACAACTGGGTCGGTGACGCTCTTGGAGGGGAGTTGGCTCGACCCGTTGCCACTCTCCTGCCGTGGTGCGGTCGACCTGGTGGTGTCCAACCCGCCCTACGTGACCGAAGGCGAGTGGGCTGGCCTTGGCGATGAGGTGAAGGCCGAGCCGCGAGGCGCGCTGGTGGCCCAGGCGGGGAGCGAGGGCACGCCGGGCCTGGCCGACGTGGAGGCCGTGCTGATCCAGTCGCTGGCCTGGTTGGCCCGGCCCGGCGTGGTGGTGATCGAGTTGGCGCCTCACCAGGCGGCGGCCGGCGCACGAGTGGCCCAGTCCGTGGGCTACGACGAGGTGGAGGTGGCCCCAGACCTGACCGGGCGGCCTCGGGCACTGATCGGGCGCCTGAGCCGATGACGGTGCCGGTGATCAGCCTCCGAGCGAAGAAGGTGGTCACGGCCGCGATCGGGGCGGGCCGTCTCGTCGTGGTGCCCGATGTAGGTGGCTATGCGGCGGTGGTGCGAGCCGATCTCGATGATGCGTCGTCGCGGTTGGCGGCGCGGTGTTCGACCACGTCGAGCGCCCTGTGCCACCTGATCGGGTCCATCGACCAGGCCCGCGCGCTGGCCGGAGACTGGAGTGCCACCACGCAGCAGCTGATGGTCCGCTGCTGGCCTGGGGCGCTGACCATCGTCGTACCGACCGACCGAGCACCGGGACGCATCAGCCTGCGCCTGCCATCGTCGCGCCCGTTGCGCCACCTGCTGCGTGAGAGCGGGCCGTGGCTGGTGGCGCCCCTGGGTCTGGCCACGGTAGCTGAGGTCCTCAAGACGTGGGCCGGGGACGACCACGACCATGCGGTGGCCTGCATCGTCGACGGAGGCCACTGCGCGAACCCGACCCCGACGGTGGTCGATGCCACCGGGCCCACGTTGCGCACCGTTGAGGAGGGTGCCTTGCCGACCGCGTTCATCGAGGGCGCGCTGCTCATGGGTGGTCGCCGGCGCTGGTTCAGGTCAAGGGCGGCTGCCGGCGACCCTCGCTGAGCGCCACCTCGGCCGACAGCGGAGTGGGTCTAGTCTCGCGGCACGGCTCGCGAGGCGAGCGGGGGTAGGCATTATGGGCGGGCTGCATCGGCGGATGAGCGGGCGACGACGGCGTGGTGCCGTGCTGCGCGTCCTCGGGTCCGTCTGCACGATGGCCATCGTGCTGCAGGCCACTGCCACGGGCGCCTCGCTGACGGTTCCCCAGCCGCTCTCGACGGACACCACCGGCTCGAACATCGACTCGACCTATGGCAGCGGACATTTCGGACAGTGGTCGGTCGACCAGTGGGGCTTGCCGGTCTACAACTACACCGACAACGAGTCCACCGACCCTGACGCCAGCCAGCCCGAATTGGCCGGTTCCTCGGCCGCGCAGCACCAGGTGGGCAACGACAACATCAAGGGCATGGCCTTCAACGACGGGTATACCGAGTTGTGGGATCAGGATCTCGAATCGCAGTGGAGCAATCTGTACCAGCCGTCGGCCCGTCACTTCGCCGGCGGCTACGGCTATCTCAATGTGAACGGCAAGGTGACGAGCACGCTCTACCTCGATCACCAGCCCAACGAGTTGACCGCGCGCCAGTTCGGGGTCGGCTACGCCCGCAAGGCCGTGGTCTTCAACGGCGTGGGGGCCCAGGAGACGACCTACGCGCCTTTTGGCAGTGACCCGGTCCTGCTCGATGACGTCACCCTGACCAACTTCAGCGCCAACCCGCTGACCACGACCTGGTACGAGTACTGGGACGTCAACCCGGTCGACCAGCTGCTCACCGCTCCGACCAGCCTGACCCGAGGCCTGGCCAGCCCGACGTGGAACGCGGCGACCCAGACGCTGAGCGTGGCTCAGATTCCGAGCGACCCGCGCGACCTGGCCCCACTGTCCATTTTTGCCGCTGCGCTGCACGGCCCGACCCAGACCTACGAGACCTCGGTGTCGAAATTCTTCGGCACGGGCAACCGGGCCGACCCGGCCGAGGTGCAGGCCAATGCGCTGAGCGGGTCGACCGCCCGGCCCAACCCACCCGGCCTCTCGGGTGACACCCTCTTCGTGTTGCGGGCCCCGGTCACCCTGGCCCCGGGCCAGTCCGAGACCCTGCGCTACATCTACGGCATGAGCCACGCCGCCGAGGTGGCCCCGTTGGTGCGCCAGTACCGGGCCGCCACCGACCCGCTCGGTACCAGCGAGCACGACTGGGTGGCCTACATGCCCCAGGCCGACTTCGGGCCGCAGTACGCCTGGGTCGTCCGCGAGCTGCAGTGGGACGCTTACTTGTTGCGCTCGGCCACGGTGTACGAGGAGGACTCCGGCGAGCACACCGTGACCCAGGGCGGCTACTACCAGTACGGCGACGGATTGAATCTGGGCACCCGGAGCTGGGATCACTACGAGTGGCCCCTGGTGTACTCCGACCCGGACCTGGCCCGCCAGATCCTCCTCTACACGGTCAAGCTGCAGCCACCGGGCCTGCCGGCCGACGCCCAACTGCCGTACGGGACGGGGCCGTTCTCCGAGCCCATCGAGCTGGGCACGTCGGACGACCTCGACTTCTGGCTGCTCCAGGCGGCGTCGGAGTACGGCTTGGCCACCCGAGACACCGGGTTCTTCAACACCGAGGTGCCGTACTTCGGCGGTCTGACCAGCGCCACGCTGTGGCAGCACCTCAAGGTGGCCTTCGAGCACATGGAGAGCTACCACGTGGCCGCCCTGCACGGTGAGTACCTGATGGGCGCCACCGGGGACTGGAACGACTTCTCCACCGAGTTCGAGCAGCTGACCGAGTCCACCCTGGTCACGGCCCAGCTGGCCTATTCGTACCCCCGGCTGGCCCAGCTGGCCGACCTCTACGGCGACCACGCCTTCGCGGCACAGCTGCGGGCCGCCGGGGCGCGCGATCTGGCCACGCTGCAGACGCAGTGGACGGGACAGGGTTGGTACTCGCGGGGCTACTCCGGCACCACGCAGGTGGGATCCGGCGTGATCTTCGAAGAGCCTCAGCCCTGGGCCATCCTGGCCGGGGCCCCGACGGCGGCGCAGGACACCACCCTGGTCAAGAACATCGAGCGCTACCTCGACGGCGTGGGCGCGCCGGGCGGGCCGACCAAGATCGGCACCGCGCTGGTCCCCGGTCTGAACGACCCCGGCGTGACCCAACATGCACCCACCTCCCTCCTCACCCTGCCGACGTCGCTCGAGTCGATCGTCGGCTCCAAGGTGCTGTCCATGTCGCCCTACAACGGCGCCGACGAGTGGCCCGGTGGGGTGTGGTTCGACCCCAACGGCTGGCTCACCTGGGCCCTGGGCAGCCTCCAGGGTGTGGTGCCGGGCGCGGTGGACGATGCCTGGAGTGAGTACCTTCGCAACACGCTGGCGACCCATGCCACCGCCTTCCCGGACCACTGGGCCGGCACCATCTCCATCGACGACGTCTGTTACGCCTACTACTCACCCACACCGGCCGACTGCGGCAACGGCCTGTCCACCAGCTACGACGGGCAGATCACCGAGCAGCCCACCTGGATGGAGATGGACGCCATCCGCCTGGCCGGGGTCACCCCGGTCGGGGACGGCTACGACATCACGCCGCACCTGCCCATGACCACCTTCTCGCTGCGCATGCCCCAGGTGGGCGTGGCCTCGGCGCCGGGCCTGTTGCGCGGCTACGTGGTGCCTCAGGCCAGCGCCACCATCGTCATGCACGTGTCGCTTCCCCCGGGCAGCGCCGGCCACTCCCTGCAGGCCTTCGCCGACGGGCACGCCGTGCCCTCACACGTGGTCAACGGGTTGGTGGAGTTCACGCTGCCCGTGACGGCCGGCCAGGCGGCCAACTGGGCTGTCGAGGCCGACTGAGCTACGGGGTGCCCACCCGCTCGACCGCGGGCAGGTGGCTGACCGAGCGCTTGGCCTCCCAGTGGCTGCGGCCCAGGGCGCGGAAATGGCCGGGGCGGTCAGTCAGGGCGTAGGTGGCCAACCACAGGCGCTTGAGATGGCGCTTGTAGCCGTTGGCCACGTCGTCGTCGTAGGCGGTGCGGCCGTGGAGCACGTGGTAGTTGTTGATGAACTGCATCTCGCCGGGCTGGAGATCCATGTACACGTTGAAGTCCGGGTCGTTGGCCAGTGCCACCGCGGTGCGGATGGCCTCCTTGGCCGTGTCGCTCAGGCGCGGGGCGTCAGGATGGCGTTGCGAGGCCAGGATGTACTGCGGGATGAAGCGCACGAAGAGCCGTCCGTTGTGGGCGGTGAACCCGGGCACGGTGTAGAAGGCGCGGGCACCGTCCGCCTGTTCACCCCGGGTGTCGTAGGGGAGCTCCTCATAGAGCGCGGCGGCCAGCTCGGGGCTGGTGCGCACCATGTGGTTGTGGATGGCCACCGCGTTGGCAACGCAGGACAGCCCACCGGTGCGGGCCGTGCGCAGGCAGAGCAGGCCGACCAGGTCGGAGCCGTCGGTGTGGTAGTCGAGCGCGATACCGCCCAGTTCGTTGCCCCGCACGGTCGGGTCGTCGATGGTCTTGCCCTGGTCGGTCACGTCACCCAGCACGTGGCCGTGCTGGTTCTGCGCCCAGGGCTCACCGAGGTGCAGGCCGATGCCCCAGTAGAGGAGGGTGACGTCGTCGTCGGAGTAGACGCTGGTGTCGAGTGCGCTGATCCGCATGAAGCCGCGGCCGTCCAGCAGCACGTCGACCACGCCGTCGAGCTTGGCGGCCAGGCCCTCGAGCGGGAAGTCCTCCTTGCCGATCTCGAGCGGATCGGCGCTCTTGGCCTTGGCCACGCGCAGGGCGGCGTCAAGCTCGGCCCGATCCGCATCGTTCAGTCGCAGCGTCCAGGCCTCGGAGTCGGCCACATCGGCGGCCCGCCACTCGGCGGCGGGCTCGAGCTCATGCAGATCCATCAGGCACTCCTTCTCTCGGCTGGGCGCGGGTCGCCCTGGGGCCCGCGGATCAGGCGCCCGGGCAGGGCGCCCGTGGGGCAGTCATCGCGGGCAATCAGGGTGCCGTTGACGATGGTGGCGGCATACCCCCGCGCCCCTTGGAGCAGGCGCTTGCCGCCGCTGGGCAGGTCGTAGGCCATGACCGGTTGGGCGCAGGCCAAGCGGTCGAAGTCGATGACGTTGAGGTCGGCCCGCAACCCGACGTCGATAACGCCCCGATCGAGCAGGCCGACGGCCTGGGCGGTGCGGCTGGTCAGCTGGGCCACCAGCCAGCCGACCTCCATGCGCCCGTGATCACGGTCACGCCCCCAGTGCGTCATGGCATAGGTCGGGAAGCTGGCATCGGAGATGATGCCGACGTGGGCGCCCCCGTCGCCCAGGCCGAACAGGGTGTCGGGATGGGCCAGCATCTCGCCGCAGGCGTCCAGGTTGGAGTGGGCGTAGTTGGAGAACGGCGCGAAGAGGAAGCTGCGACCCTGGTCCTGGCACAGCAGCTCGAGGGCGAGCTCGATCGGATCGATGTGCCGGGCCGCGGCCAGCGCGGCCAGGCTCGAGGCGTCGTCCGGCTCGTAGTTGGGCGGGTCGCCCAGGGGGAACATGCGGGTGAAGTCCATGAGGCGCCGGCCCGACTCGGGTGTCTCGGCCAGCAGCTGGGCCCGCAGGGTCGGATCGGTCAGTGCTGTGGCCTGGGCCTCGACCGGCAGGTGCGCAATGGCGCGGTAGGAGGCGTGCATGGAGAAGGGGTGGAAGGACGACTGCAACCCAAGCAGCAGCCCGACGCCGCGCGGTGCGACCTGCGCCTTGATGGGCAAGCCGTCGGCCACGGCCTGCTCGATGCGTCCGAGGATGGTGCGCCAGCCGTCGGGGTTGTGGTTGTTCTGGGCCAGCGAGACGCTCAGCGGACGTCCCGTCATGGCCACCAGGTCGCGGATCATGTCGAACTCGCCGTCGAGGTCGGGCGAGAAGTCCGAGATCAGCTCCACCACGCCGTGCCCGGCCTCGGCCACCCCGGCGATGATCATCTCGAGCTCGTGGGCGGTGGCCCGCAGTGACGGCGTCGGGCCACCGGTGGCCGTCCGGTGGTTGCGGGTGCGTGACGTGGTGAAGCCAAGGGCACCGGCCCGCATGGCCTCGGTAGCCAATTGCCGCATGGCCGCGGCGTCCTCGTCGGTCGCCTCCTCCAACCGGGCGGCGCGCTCCCCCATGACGTAGAGGCGAAGCGCCCCGTGGGGGAGTTGTGCGGCGACGTCAATGTCGTGGTGCACCCGTTCGACCGCATCGAGGTACTCGGCGAAGGTCTCCCACGACCAGTCGATACCCTCTTCGAGCACCGCGCCCGGGATGTCCTCGACGCCCTCCATCAGCGAGATCAACTGGGCGTGGGCGTCGGGCCGGACCGGGGCGAAGCCAACCCCGCAGTTGCCCATCACCGCCGTGGTCACCCCATGCCAACTCGACGGGGCCAGGGACGAATCCCAGGTGGCTTGGCCGTCGTAGTGGGTGTGGATGTCCACGAACCCCGGTGTGACCAGATGGCCGCGGGCGTCGATCTCCTCGGCCCCTCGAGATGCCACCTGTCCGACGGCCACGATGGTCTCGCCGTCGATCGCCACGTCGTGCGGCACCGGTTCACCCCCGAGGCCGTCGGCGACCAGGCCGCCTCGGATCACCAGGTCATGCGCCATCTGCAGCCCCCATCCGTCGCTCACTCGCTGGGTGCGTGCATCCGGGCGAGGTAGTGGGATCAATCTACTGAGGTGGCACGAACTCCCGCTTGTCGGGCCCAAGGACCAGGGGGAGAGGGGGTTAGCCTTCAGCTGTGAAGGGCGACGCACAGAAGCGCCAATCAGCTCCGCAGCGGCGACGGATCGAACACCGGACCCACCAGCTCCCCATCTGGAGCCGGGCTCTCTACAAGATCGAGCACTACACGTTCCTGCCTGTGGTTGCCCTGGTCGTCACCCTGGCCGCACTGGTGCTGGTGATCGCCATCGCCGCCACCGGATTCCCGTCTGACTGGGTGGCCGCGTTCGAGATGTCGGCGTCGGCGCTCACCCTGGTCATGGTCTTCGCCATTCAGCACACCCAGGGCAGAGAACAAGCGGCCACACAACGCAAACTCGATGAGCTCATCCGGGCCACCCCTGGCGCGGACGAGTCGCTGATGATGCTCGAAGAAGCTCCCCAGCAGGTCCTGCTCAAGGTGGAAGGCGAGCAACGCGATGTCCGATTGAACTCTCCGGACACTGAACGCGACTGAACCGGTCACCCCGAGCAGCCGGCCCGGTCGACCGATGATCGCGGCTACCCGGCCTTGGGGATGCCGGCCAGCACCGGATGTTGACCGAACCACGCCGGGATGCGGCTGGTCACGGTTCGCCGCCCGTGGAGCATGAGCGACCCCTCTGACAAGGCGGCCCTGAAGGTGCTGTCGCCCATCCAGACCTTGGTCAGCGCGCCCAGGTCGCCCGTAACTTCAACGTCCACCTCGTCGCCAGGTTCGGTCAAACACAGATCAGCCTCGTTGCCGTCGAGCACCATCCAGTAGTAGCGCCGAGCGGGCGCCATGGAGGGAAACGAGAACTGGACCACCGTCCGGCCATTGCCCAGGCCCTTCGGGTCGACATAGCGCCGCACGTCCCACAGCAAGAGCCCGGGATCCAGGTCGTCGGGGCCGTAGTCACTGCGTACCCAACGCTGACCCCATTCGCCCAGTGACTGGATGAGGGGGAAGAGCTCACGCCCGGCGTCGGTCAGCCGATAGGCGCCATCCGGCCCCTCATGCGTGATCACGCCGGCGAGCGTGAGCTCCTTGAGGCGCTTGGACAGCAGGGCCGGCGAACAGGTGGGGATGCCCCGTCGGATCTCGTTGAAGCGGCTGCTCCCGACCAACAATTCGCGCACGATGAGCGGCGTCCACGGTCGGCAGACCACCTCGGACGCTTTGGACACCGGGCAGAACTGGCCGTAGTCGGTCATCGCCGCAGGTTAGCGCGCTTCACTTTCTGTACTAGTCGGATCCCGCGGCAACCCGGACAATGAACGAACTGCCCCACCACAGAAAGGTGGCACTCGTCATGCCCACCAAGGCCGCCATCAGCCTCACCACCGGACTCGAGGACGCCGAGCGGGTGACCATCGCGTTCCTGGTTGCCGTCGGAGCGGCCGAAGGGGGTCGTCCGACCGTCCTGTTCCTCACCAAGGAGGCGGTCCGACTGGCCGTGCGGGGCGTGGCCACCGGGGTGGCCTGCGATGGCTGCCCCCCGCTCGAGGGACTGCTCGATCGCTACGCGCAGGCCGGCGGCACCTTCATGGTCTGCCCGGTCTGTGTCAACGCCAAGAAGCTCGACCCGTCGGACTTCATTGACCAGGCCGCTCTGGGCGGATCGGTGCAGCTGTGGGAGTGGATCGGCGACGGCGCCACGACCTTCAGCTACTGACGCCGACGATCGGGCGTGTGGCGGGCGCTCGTGCCATAGTCGGGCTGCTCCTGTTCCCGACAGAGAATGGACGAGATGCTCTTCGGCCTTCGCTTCGATCTCCGCAATCCCGCCTTCGCCGGGATCGACATGGGGGACCGATACCGCGCCATCCTGGACATGGCCGAGTGGGCCGATCTACGGGGTGGGTTGTACCTCAGTCTGTCCGAGCACCACGGGAGCGATGACGGCTGTCTACCCAGCCCGCTGACCATGGCCGCGGCCATCGCGGCGCGCACCACCAACATCCGGATCGGCATCAACGCGCTGATCCCCGCCTTCTACGACCCCTTGCGTCTGGCCGAGGACACCGCCGTGGTCGACCTGATCAGCGGTGGTCGCCTCGACCTCACGCTCGGCGGCGGCTACGTCACCGCCGAGTTCGCGATGTTCGGGGTGGCACTCTCGGAGCGGCCGGCCCGGGTGGTCGAGACGGTCGAGACCCTGCGGGCGGCCTGGACGGGCCAGCCGTTCGAGTTCAGAGGTCGAACGGTCCGGGTGACGCCCACTCCGGCCCAGCCGGGTGGACCGACCATCGCACTCGGGGGCAGCAGCGAAGCGGTGGCCCGCCGGGCTGCCCGCATCGCCGACGGCTTCATGCCGTCCGAGCCGCGGTGGTGGCAGTACTACCGGGACGAGTGCATCGCGCTCGGGAGGCCTGACCCCGGTCCGGGCTTGAGGGGGACGGCGGCCACGGTGGTATTGGCCGATGACCCCGAAGCGATGTGGCCGAAGCTCGGCCCGTACTTCTTGCACGAGACGAACTCGTACAGCGCCTGGAAGACGGAGGCCAATGTGGCCAGCCCCTATGCACCCATGGTCGATCTCGACGAGGTCCGGGCCAGCGGCCAGTACCGGATCCTCACCCCTGCGCAGTACTCGGCCGAGCTGGAGGGGGCCGAGCTTCCCTTCGCCATGCTGCACCCGATGGTCGGTGGCATCCCGCCCGAGCTGGCCTGGGAGAGCCTGCGCCTCTTCGAGGCGCGATGTCTCTGATCGAGCCATGGAACCCGGCCCGCCCCAATGAGCCACACGACTGCTCGCCGGTTTGGCAACATGGAGCCGTGGCGACTCGCACCGACACCATCTCCGTGACCCCCACTGCACTGACGCTGCGTGGCGCAGCCCGGGTGTTCATCGGGCAGCGAACTCCGAAGATCATCATCGTGGCCCTGGCCGCTACCGTGGCCGGTCGCGTGGTGGTCGGGCAGTGGACCTGGTGGGACCTGTTGGGACCGGCCATCCTGCTGGCGGTACAGCCCTTCACCGAGTGGGCCATCCACGTGTTCCTGCTCCACTTCAAGCCGGTCACCTGGCGCGGCCGTCGGCTCGACCCGCTAGTGGCGCGCAAGCACCGGGCCCACCACGCCGACCCCAAGGATCTCGGCCTGGTCTTCGTCCCACTGCCCGCGCTGGTGGCCCTGATCGCCGGCATGGCCCTCGGCTTCTTGCTGGCGCTCCCGTTGGACCGCGGGCTCAGTGTCCTGGTGGTCGGCTACGCCATGCTCTTGGCCTATGAGTGGACGCACTACCTGATCCACTCGACCTACCGGCCCCGCCACGCGGTCTATCGCTATGCCTGGCGGGCGCATCGCAACCACCACTTCCGCAATGAGCACTACTGGTTCGGGGTCACCATGCATCTGGCCGACCACGTGCTGCGGACCTTCCCCGAGAAGACGGCGGTCGAGGTGTCGCCGACGGCGCGCACCCTTGGGGTGGACGCCGCCTAAGGCGCTACGCGCCCTTGAGGGTGAGCGCGCCGTCCTCGGTCAGCGTGCCCGTCCGGCCGATGCCCTCTTCGGCGCAGAGCATCTCCAAGGTGTCGATGTCGTCGATGTTGCCCCAGGCCCGGCTGTCATCGTCCGTGCGGCAGGCCACAATGCCGCGTTCGGGGCCCTCGCGGCCGAAGGCGACGGTGTAGGTCTCGACCGTCACTGTCCCGCTGTAGGAGGAGTCGACCGTGCATTGAGGTAGGGCGTCCACGTCGCCCTGTGCGTCACGCCAGGCGAAGGGGCGCTGTCCCTCGTGAGCCGGCGGCCGCGAGCCGTAGAGCCCGATGGAGTGCTTGGTGGCATACCAGCCCAGGCCGGTGGCCATGCCGACGGTGCCGGGCTCGGCCCGGAGCGCGGTGACTACCTGGGCGATGCCGTGTGAGGCGTAGTTGTTGCCCGGGCCGCCGCCGAAGGTCAGGCCCCCGGTCATGGTCAAGGGCCGGGCCGGGTCGTCATCGGGCAGTCCCAACTCGGCCGCGGCCATCTGCACCACCGCCGGGAAGCAGGAGTAGAGGTCGATGGGTCCGAGCTCGTCGACGCCCACCCCGGCCAGTTCCAGCGCGGCCTGGCCGGCCAGTCGGATGGCGGGGGAGCGGTGCAGCTCGGGGCGGTGCGAGATGAACCAGTGGTCGTTGGCATCGGCCCCCGAAAGGGGGAAGACCCAGCGGTCCTCGGGCACCCCGGCGGCCCGGGCCGCCTCCACCGAGCAGACGATGTAGCCGGCGCCCTGGTCCACCTGCATGTTGGCCGTGCACAGCTTGGGATAGGGGAACGAGACCATGCGGTTGTCAGCCGACGGCTCCATGATCTCGGTTGCGGTACGGGCCTGGCGGATCCAGGCATACGGGTTGGCCGCGGCCACCTGGCTGAAACGGGACCAGATGGCGCCGATGTGGGCCGCGTGCTCGGCCAGCGACCAACCCCGGGCGGCCCGCAGCGCGTTCTCGAAGAGCGGGTAGGCATTGATGGGCAGGATGACGCCGCGGGACATCTCCAGGTCGGTGGCCCCCGGCTTGTCGATGCCGAAGAGGGTGGGCTCAGGCGTGCCTTCGGCCGGCTGGCTGGCCCAGGTCAGTGGGGGCTTGGCCGGATCACGGCGTGAGGCGGCCCGGGTGTACATGGCCTCGGCCCCGGTCACCATGACCACGTCGAGCTCGCCCCGGTTGATCGAGCCACAGGCATCGTGCATGAGGGCCTGGGGGGTGTTGCCCCCGATGGCCGAGAGCACCAGTTCGCGGGGTGCGTCCTCGGCATTGAAGCCCAGGCGCTCGGCCACCAGCAGCGCCGGGTTGATGGCGCGCCAGCCCAGCGGGACCACGACCCGGATGCTGTCGGCCCTGCGGATGAGGGCGTCGCCGGCAGGCGTTGACCCGGCCGGGGCCGCCCCGGTGCAGTCCTCGGCCGCCGCCCGCAGGGCCATGGCCATGAGGTCGACCGGCTCGGGCCGCCCGGCGGGATCGGTGGTCGGATCGGGGTGAATGGTCACCTGCCCCACACCGACGACGACGGGAGTGCGAGGGTCCAGGGCCATGGTCCGAGGAGCGTACCGGGTGGCGCCGGGCCGTCCGTGGGCCTCGCCGGCCCATCGGTAGAATCCCTGCCATGCGCGTCGCCTTCGGCTCGGACCACGGCGGCCTCACGCTCAAAGAGGCCCTCAAGGCCGAACTGGCCGCCCTGGGCCACGAGGTCATTGACCTGGGCACCTTCGATGGCTCGATCTCGGTCGACTACCCCGACTTCGGGGCGGCCGTCGGGCGAGCGGTGGTGGGCGGCGACGCCGATCTCGGCATCTGCACCTGCGGGACGGGCATCGGGATCTCCATGGCGGCCAACAAGGTGGCCGGGGTGCGGGCGGCCGTCGTGCACGACGTCACCACGGCCACGCTGGCCCGCCAGCACAATCACGCCAACGTCCTCTGCCTCGGTGGTCGTACCACCGGGCTGAGTGTGGCCCTCGATTCGGTGCGGGCCTTCCTCGGCACGGCCGAGGAGCACGGGCGCCACGACGAGCGAATCGCCAAGCTTGACGAGCTCGACCACGAGCTCGTCCACCACAGTGAAGGGACGCTATGAGCAGCTACGAGACCGCATTGGCCTCCGACCCCGAGGTCGCCGGCCTCATCCGGGCCGAATTCGAGCGCCAGCAGCACACCCTCCAGCTGATCGCCTCGGAGAACTTCACCTCCCCGGCCGTGCTGGCCGCGTCGGGCTCGGTGCTGACCAACAAGTACGCCGAGGGCTACCCGGGCAAGCGGTACTACGGCGGCAATCAGATCATCGACGAGGTGGAGGACCTGGCCCGTGACCGGGCCACTGCGCTCTTCGGGGCCGACCACGCCAACGTGCAGCCACACGCCGGGGCCAATGCCAATCTGGCCGTCTACCAGGCCCTGCTCAAGCCGGGCGACACGATTTTGGCCATGCGGCTCGACCATGGGGGCCACCTGACCCACGGGTCGCCCGCCTCCATCACGTCGAAGATCTGGCGCTTCGTCGCCTACGGGGTGACCGGCGCCTCGAACGACCCGGCCACGCCGGGCGAGGTCATCGACTTCGACCAGGTGGCGCATCTGGCCAAGACCGAGCAGCCCGCCCTGATCGTGGCTGGCTCCACCGCCTACGCCCGCATCATCGACCCCGCCCCCTTCCGCGAGATCGCCGACTCGGTGGGCGCGCTCTTCATGTTCGACGCCGCCCACCCGGCCGGTCTGATCGCCGGCGGGGCCCACCCCAGCCCAGTGGGTGTGGCCGACGTGGTCACCTTGACCACCCACAAGACCCTGCGCGGGCCGCGCGGCGGCGCCATCCTGTGTGGCGCCGACCTGGCCAAGAAGATCGACAGTGCCGTGTTCCCCGGCCTCCAGGGTGGGCCGCTCGAGCACGTCATCGCGGCCAAGGCGGTGGCCTTCGCCGAGGCGGCCCGGCCCGAATTCCGTGCCTACGCGGCCCAGGTGGTGGTCAACGCCGCCGCCCTGGCCGATGCCCTGACCGCCCAGGGCTTCCGGCTGGTCTCGGGCGGGACGGACAACCACATGGTCCTGGTCGACCTGCGCGACTTCGACGCCGAGCTGACCGGCAAGGAGGCCCAGGAGGTCATGGACCGGGCCGGCATCACCTGCAACCGCAACGCCATCCCCGATGACCCGCGCTCGCCCTTCGTCACCTCGGGCCTGCGCCTGGGCACGGCGGCGCAGACCACGGCCGGCATGGGCCCGGCCCAGATGGCCACCATCGCCGAGCTCATCGGGCGGACGCTCAAGCACCGGTCCGACGACGGGGAGGTGGCTGCGGTGCGGGCCGAAGTGGTCGACCTGTGCGCCGGCTTCGCGCCCTACCCCGACCTCTTGGGCTAACGAATGCCTGACATCGGCTGGTACGCCATGGTCCTGGCGGTGGCCGCCGGGGCCACCGCGGCCCTGACCGTGCCGGCGCGGCGCATCTCGGTGCGGGTGGGCTACGTGGCCATGCCCGACGAGCGCAAGGTGCACACCAAGCCCATCCCCTACGGAGGCGGCGCCGCCATGTTCCTGGGCTTCTTGGTGGCCATCCTGGCCGCGGCGGCCGTGCCGGCCTTCCGTCCGATCTTCACCGACTCGCCCGAGATGCTGGGCGTGGTGCTGGCCGCCGGCGCCATGTTCGCCGTCGGCATCATCGACGACGTCCGGGACATGTCGGCCCCGGCCAAGATGGCCGGCCAGGTCCTGGCGGCCAGCCTCCTCTACTTCCTGGGCGTCACCATGCAGGAGTTCAAGGTGCCCCTGGCCGGATTCTTCGTGCTGACCCCGGGCGTGATCCCGCTCATCACCGCGGCCTGGGTCATCGCCCTGACCAACGCCATCAACCTGATCGACGGGCTGGACGGCCTGGCCGCCGGGGTGGTGGCCATCGGCGGCGGGGGCTTGGCCGTCTACGGGCTCCGCCTGATGGACCTGGGCCTGCTGCCGGCCGACAACGTCGGCCCGCTGGTGGCCGTCATCGCCTGCGGCATCTGCCTGGGCTTCTTACCCTTCAACTTCAACCCGGCCCGGATCTTCATGGGGGACGCCGGGGCCCATTTCCTGGGCCTCCTCATGGCCGCCTCCACCATGGTCATCGGGGGCCGGGTACCCACCACGGTCCCGACCAGCGGTGTCACCTACTTCTTCTTCGCCCCCCTGTTCATTCCCTTCTTCATTCTGGGGGTGCCCATCGTGGACATGGCCTTCGCCTTCATCCGCCGCACCGCCCGGGGGACGGGGTTCCACACCCCCGACAAGGAGCACATCCACCACCGGCTGCTCCGGCTGGGCCACGGGCCCCGGCGCAGCGTGGTCATCCTGTGGGCCTGGACGGCCATCCTGTCCGCATTTGTCCTGGTCCCCCTGTTCTTTCACCGGGCCAACGCCATCATCCCGGTGGGGGTGGCGGCCCTCGGGGCCGGCCTTTACACCCTGTTCCACCCCGGCCTGCGCAAGGGGAACGGGGACGACGCCGATGAGCAGCTGGACGAGGATCTCAGGGTCTCCCCAGGGGGCCGGGAGCACGGGGCCGAGGTGACCCGGCTGCCCACCTGATCGTTTGGACGCCCGAGCGGCCCAGATGCGATGATGAGGCCTGTGTACTCCGTTCACCTCGCCCCGTCCGGCTGCCCTCCATCAGCCGTCCGGATGTCGGATTCCTGCGCGTCACGCACCGCGTAACGGGAGAGAAGTCACGTGCGTGGTCAAGTAAGCGTCGTCGTGCGCGCCCGGTCCGTTGACGGATCCCGAGCAGTCGCCACCCTCCGAATCGCCCTCCGCCAAGGACCTGCCTGGAGCGGTGGCCTTCTTGGGCATGGGTCTGGCCGCGGCCGTGTGTGTGGGGATCGGCGTCGGACTCGGGGCCTGGGCCGATGCCGCCTGGCACACTTCCCCGGCGCTGCTGTTGACCGGGCTGGCCTTAGGTCTGGCTGTGGCCGTGGTGAGCGTGGTGCAGCAGATTCGCCAATACCTGTAGGGGCCCCGACATGAACATGATGTCCGGCCTCTCGGATCTCGAAGGCACCGCCCTGGCCAAGGTCCTACGCCGAACGGTGGTCTCGGCCCTCATCGCCGGCGGCGGCGCTGTCATCGTCGCCCTCTTGCTCGCTTCGCCCTGGGCCGCGCTGGGCATCGTCATCGGTCTCGGCCTGGCCTTGATGAACCTTCGCTTCCTCGATGCCGGGGTGGCCAAGGCGCAAACGGACGGGGAGACCGACCGCAAGAAGCTGCGGCGCTCGCTCGGCACCAAGAGCATCACCCGCCTAGGCGTCATCACCGTGATCGCCATCGGCCTGATGCTGCTCGACGGGCCCCTGGGCATCGGTGCCGTAGTCGGGCTGGTCATCTTCCAGATGCTCTTCGTGGTCAACGTGGGCCGCGTCGTCGTTTCGCAAGGGATCTCATGAGCCACCCCATCGTCATGGCCGGCGGCAACATCACGATCGGTGACCACCGGGGTGTGGTGCACCTGCCGGGGTTGGGCACGGTCGATCTGGATGTCGTGTGGACATCGGCCCTCGCTGCCATCGTGATCATGACCCTTGGTTTCATGATGAAGAGAAAGCTCACGTCGGGGGTGCCGGGCAAGCTGCAACTGTTTTGGGAGTTTGTCACCGAACAGGTATCCGACCTCACTGACTCAGCCATTGGGCCTCAGGGTCGGAAGTTTGTCGGACTCGGCGTAACGATCTTCTTCTTCATCCTGCTCTGCAACTGGATCGCCTTCATTCCCACCGGCGATCCCGGCTGGTTCCCGCCGCCGACGTCGGACGTCAACCTTCCTCTGGCCATGGCCCTGACCGTGGTGGCGCTGCTGCACCACCAGTCCATTAAGGCGAGGGGCTTGAAGAAGTACTTCAAGCACTACTCCACGCCCTATGCCGCCATGACCCCGATCAACGTCATTGAGGAGATCACCAAGCCGATCACCCTCACCTTCCGACTCTTCGGGAACATCTTCTCGGGCCTCTTGATGATCAGTGTGATCGTCACCCTGCTCCCGGTGTATGCCTCATGGATCGGACTGGTTGTCTGGAAGCCGTTCGACGAATTGTTCATCGGAGCCATTCAGGCGTTCATCTTCGCCCTACTGACCATCATTTATCTGGGCTTGGGGATGAGCACAGATGAGCACTAATCACATTCACATCAAATTCTCGACAAAGGAGAGGAATTAATGGCAGCAGACACAGTTGAAGGGGCAATCCGGGTCGCCGGCGCACTCGTTGGTGGTGGCATGGCCCTCGGAGGCGGTGCCATCGGCGCTGCGGTCGGCGACGGCCTGGCCGGTTCGCAGACCATCGCGGCCATTGCCCGTCAGCCGGAGATCGAAGCTAAGGCCCGCCAATACTTCTTCATCACGGTGGGACTGGTGGAGGCCATGTACTTCATCAACCTGCTCTTCATGGTGGTCTTCGTCTACGTCTTCGCCGCCAAGTCCGTCAAGTAACCATCTGGCTGGGTTCAACCCCGTCCGCCATCAACACCGGATTGCCATCCGGAGACCGAGAGCATCGTGACCGCTGGAATCTTCATCCTTCCCAACGCGACGTTCATCTTCGAATTGATCATCTTCCTCGTGCTCATCTACGTGGTCGCGAGGAAGATCCTTCCCCCGATCAGCGAGGCGATGACGCAGCGCCAGGAGCGGATCCGCTCCTCGCTCGACGCCGCCGATCAGGCGCGCGCTGACGCCGTGGCGGCTGACGACGAACGTAGGGCGGTGCTCGAAGAGGCACGGCATTCGGCCCGCGAGGTCGTGGCCGAGGCCAACCGGAGCGCCGAGGCGGTGCGTGTCGACTTCCAGACCCGGGGCCAGGCGGAGTTCGAGCGCATCGTCGGCGGTGCCGAGGCTGAGGTCGTCCTGGCCCGCCAGCACGCCGTCGACGAGGCAGCCAACCGCGTGGGTGAGATGGCCATGGATGTGGTCGAACGCGTTGTCGGGCGAAAGGTCAGTGTTGAGGCCCACAGAGACCTGATTGCAGAAGCGGTCAGTGCCCTGCGTTCCGACGCCACTGGCGGTGCCGCGACCAGATCAGGAGCCCGCCAGTGAAGAACTTCATCGTTGAGTGGATCGTCGCCCTCGTCCTGGTCTACCTCATGGCGACGAAATGGCCAGTCCCACTGATCAGGGCAGGCATGGAGAATACACAGGAGAAGATCCGCGCCTCGCTCGAAGCGGCCGACAAGGCAGCGGCTGACGCAGCAGCAGTAGACGACGAGCGCCACCGCAAGCTGGAGGAGGCTCGTCAGTCCGCCCAGGATATTTTGGCCCAGGCCCAGCGGACTGCGGAGGCAGTGCGCACCGGCGCCCAGGCCCGGGGCCAATCAGACTACGAGCGCATCGTGGGAAGCGCCGAGGTCGAGGTGGCCCTGGCCCGGCAGCGCGCCGTCGAAGAAGCGGCGAACCTACTGGGCCAGGTCGTCATGGACCTGGTCGAGAACGTGATCAGCCGTGAGGTGAGCGCCGAGGCGCACCACGACCTCATTGAAGAGGCGGTCAGCGCTCTGCGCGCCGATGCCGCTGGCGGGGCTGCCGCCAGCTCGGGGGCGCGCTCGTGAACCCCATGCTCCAGGGCTACGCCGCTGCAGTATTGGAGGGCGCTGGCTCTGGCGCGGCCGAACCGCTGGCCGCGGACCTGGAGGCGGTGGAGCAGCTGGTGTTGGCCAACAACGTCCTGCGCTCTGCCCTCACCGACACCACCGTGCGTGGGCCAGTCCGCCGGTCCATCCTGCTCGATTTGCTCGACGGCAAGGTCTCCGAGCCGGCCCGTCGCCTGGCCGCCTACGCCTGCTCGGTGGTCCGGGCGCCCGACGTGCCGGCCGCACTGGCCTGGGCCGCCACCCGGGCCCGCCAAGACGCCGAGGGCCAGGTCACCCAGGAGCCGCCGCTCAGCCTCTCCGACTCGCGCAAGCGGGTCAATGGATTCGCCACCGCCACCTTCGAGGGCCTCTCGACCGAGCAGCTCGAATCGCTCGAGGACGACCTCTTCCGCTTCTCGCGTGTTGTGGGTGCCACGCCGAACCTGCGGGCCGCCCTGGTTGACCGCGACCTGGCCGTGGAAGCACGCCAGGGCCTGGCCGCCCAGCTCCTCGAGGGCAAGGTGCAGCCGGCCACGGTTTCGGTCGTGCGCTACGCCATCGCCGGCGGACGCTCCCGCGACATCGTGGGCACCCTGGACTACCTGGTCGAGCAGGCGGCCAAGGCCCGGGGCTGGCGTATCGCCCGGGTGCGCTCGGCCGCCCCGATTGAGGAGGCCCAGCGGGCCACCCTCTCGGACTCGTTGACCACGCTGGCCGGGTCCCCGGTCGAGCTCCAGGTCGTGATTGACGAAGCGCTGCTCAGCGGTGCCCTGATCCAGATCGGGGACCTGCAAGTGGATGCCAGCGCACGAGGAAAGATCGACGCCCTGCGTGAGCACCTCATGCCGGGCGGTTGGGAAGAAAGCGGATTTCACACCGGTGGGCTGCGGTCGCCGGGTTCGACACAGACAGAGGGAGCAGGTTGATGGCAGAGCTGACGATCGACGCCAGTGAGATCACCCAGGCGCTGGAGCGCCA
>DASXFC010000083.1:0-8131 GCA_036489775.1 Acidimicrobiales bacterium
CGGTCGCCATCATGACGGAGGAGCTGGCCCGGGTCTGCGCTTCGACGGCCCTCACCATGCTCATCTCCAAGCTCGGCATGACGCCGATCCTCAACTGGGGGTCGGAGGAGCTCAAGCAGCGCTACGTGCCGCGGGTGGCCGCCGGGGAGATCCAGGCCAGCTACTGCCTCTCGGAGGCCGACGCCGGGAGTGACGTGGCCGCCATGCGTACGCGGGCGGTGCGCGACGGCGACGACTACGTGCTGACCGGCTCGAAGTACTGGATCACCAACGCGGGGATCTCCGACGTCTACGTCGTCTTCGCCAAGACGGACCCCGATGCCGGCGGGCGCGGCATCTCGTGCTTCGTGGTGGAGAAGGAGTGGGGGATCCGCGTTGCCAAGCACGAGGACAAGATGGGCCTGCGCGGCAGCCCGACCGGCGAGGTAGTGCTCGACGAGGTGCGCGTGCCGGCCTCGCACCGGATCGGCGAGGAGGGGCAGGGCTTCACGATCGCCATGCACACCTTGGACCGCAGCCGGCCGACCATCGGCGCCCAGGCGGTCGGCATCGCGCAAGGGGCCATCGACTACGCCGCCAGCTACATGAAGCAGCGCAAGGCCTTCGGCGGGCCGATCTCCGACCTGCAGGGTCTCCGCTTCATGCTGGCCGACATGGCCATGCGCAACGAGGCGGCGCGGGCGCTCATCTACCGGGCCTGCTCCATGGTCGATCACGACCCCGACGGGGAGCTGACGCTGTACGGGGCCATGGCCAAGGCGTTCGCGTCGGACACGTCGATGTCCGTGACCATCGATGCCATCCAGCTCCTCGGCGGCTACGGCTACACAAAGGATTTCCCGGTGGAGCGCTTCATGCGCGACGCCAAGGTGACGCAGATCTACGAGGGCACCAACCAGGTCCAGCGAGTGGTCATCGCCCGCGAACTGTTGAAGAACGCCTGAGCATGGCCTGACGGTTGGCGCCCGCGAGTGCGGGCTCCCACGCCAACGTCGGATCATGGGTCCGCGCCATGAGGTGCAGTCCTACCTCGACCAGGCCGATCCCGATCCGCATGCGGATGCGCACTCCATGGCGGGCGCTGTTCCTCCTTCGCCCCTCTGGCGTGGCCGCCCGTTCCGACGTGCCGCCGCCGCGGCTGCGTCGCAGTCCGGCGACATGGTTATCGACTAACGCGTTCGTGTTCCCGAGGTTCATGTCGTCGACCCCGTTTCCATCTCCTCGACCGGGTCGCCGGGGTGTTGCATCGGATACGAAATCACCAGCATCTCCACCGGTACGGCACTGGCCGGGCGCGTCGAAGGATCGGCCAGCCGTTCGCGGAAGCGGGGGAGCAGCAGCTGCTCGATCTCCCGGTTGAGCGCTTCGAGTTCCTCGATGGTCACGAAGAACACGTGCTGGTTGTCGATGGCGGCCTCCCGCCAGCGAGTGGGGTAGCTCGTTCTGGTGGTGCGCCAGGCCCAATAGCGCTCGAGCTGGCGCTCGCGGACGAGCCGGCCGAGGACCCCAGCCGCGATCTCGGCCTCCGGGTCGGCGTTGGGATCGCCGAAGCGCATGCCGATGGAGGTCATGCGCCACGGGCGCTCCCGGCCCTTCCCACCGCCCGCCTCCTCCACGAAGCCGTACTTGGCCAGCTGCCGCAGGTGGAAGGAGCAGGTGGTGGCCGACTCGGCGATCTTCTCCCCGACCTGGGTGGCGGTCAGTGGTCCGTGCAGGATGAGGGCTTCGATGATGGCGATGCGCACCGGGTGGGACAGGGCCCTCAGCGTGCGGGGATCGTTGAGCTCCCTGAGGTCGGAAGGCGACCAGGGTTCTGTGGAATCGGGAGCGCTATCGGACATTTCTCAAGAGTACTCTATCGAAAGGTAGTTATCAAGAGAGTACTCTTGAGACTTACCTCTCGACCCCTCCCTGGGGCACAAGGAGTGCCCAAGCCGACCCCACTAGGCTCCTAGAACAGGTTCTATCCACGCCCCTACGGGGCCCCGGGGACAGCCCGGAACGGCAGCAGGAAGGACACTCACCCATGCCGACGCCAGTGATCGTCGAAGCAGTGCGCACGCCCATCGGGAAGCGGAACGGTTGGCTCTCGGGATTGCGGCCGCCCGACCTACTCAGCGCCGTCCAGACCGAGGTGGTCAAGCGGTCCGGCATCGATCCCAACCTGGTCGAGCAGGTGGTGGGTGGCTGCGTGACCCAGGCGGGTGAACAAGGGTTCAACGTGACCCGGACGGCCTGGCTGTTGAGCGGCCTGCCTTACGAGGTGGCGGCCACCACGATCGACTGCCAGTGCGGCTCGGGCCAGCAGGCCAATCATTTCGTGAACAACCTCATCGCGGCCGGCGCCATCGACGCCGGTATCGGATGCGGCGTCGAGTCCATGAGTCGGGTCCCGCTGGGGGCCAACGCGGCGGCCGGTGTCGGGCGCGCCATTCCCGAGGACCTCCCTTACGACATGCCCGACCAGTTCACGGCGGCTGAGCGCATCGCCCAGAAGTACGGCATCACCCGCGAGGACGTGGATTGGCTCGGCCTCGAGTCACAGCGCAAGGCGGCGGTGGCCGTGGCCGAAGACCGTTTCGCTCGGGAGATCGCCCCGGTCGAGGCGCCGATCGTGGGCGAGGAGGGACCCAGGGGCGAGCACACCGGCGAGAAGATCGTGGTGAGCAAGGACCAGGGACCCCGAGACACCACGGCCGAGGGGTTGGCCAAGCTGAAGCCGGTGCTGCCCGACGGCATGCACACCGCCGGCACGTCCTCGCAGATCTCCGATGGAGCGGCCGCCGTGCTCTGGATGTCCGAGGAGCGGGCCAAGGCCGAGGGTCTGCGCCCCCGTGCCCGTGTGGTTGCTCAGGTGCTGGTCGGCTCCGACCCCTACTACCACCTCGACGGGCCGATCGCGGCGACCACCAAGGTGCTGGGGAAGGCCGGCATGACGATCAAGGACATCGACCTCTTCGAGGTGAACGAAGCCTTCGCCTCGGTGGTCATGAGCTGGGGCAAAGTCCACGAGGTGGATTGGGACAAGGTCAACGTGAACGGCGGTGCCATCGCGCTCGGTCACCCGGTGGGCGCGACAGGGAGCCGTCTCATCACGACCATCCTCCACGAACTCGAGCGCCGCGACGCCACCTACGGGCTGGTCTCTATGTGTTGCGGCGGCGCGCTGGCCACCGGCACCATCATCGAGCGCCTCTAACTCCACGTCGCCATGACCGACATCTCGACCGAACACCTGACCTTCGAGCGCGATGGCTCGACCGCCATCGTCACCATGAACCGTCCGGAGGCGAAGAACGCACTGAGCTTGCCGATGCTGGTTGGCCTGGCGGATGCCTGGCAGGAGATCGACGGCAACGACGACATCCGCTGCGCCATCCTGACCGGTGCCGGCGGGACGTTCTGCGCCGGCATGGATCTCAAGGCCATGGGCAGCAGCGATGCCGAGAAGTACCAGCCACGTATGCAGGCCGATCCGGACCTGCACTGGAAGGCACTGCTCCGTCACTACGACCTCAAGAAGCCGCTCATCGCCGCCGTCGAGGGCTGGGCCGTGGCCGGTGGCACCGAGATACTCCAGGCCACCGACATCCGGGTGGCTGGAGCCAGTGCCGTGTTCGGCGTCTTCGAGGCCAAGCGCGGCCTCTTCCCGCTCGGTGGATCGACGGTCCGGCTGCGCCGGCAGATTCCCTACACCGTCGCCATGGAGCTCCTCCTGACCGCGCGCGAGGTGCCGGCTGAAGAAGCACTGCGCATCGGCCTGATCGGCCATGTGGTGCCCGACGGGACCGCGTTGCAAAGGGCAAAGGAGATCGCCTCGGTGATCGGCCAGAACGGGCCGCTGGCCGTCGAGGCCATCAAGCGCTCCGTGCGCGAGACCGAAGGCATGTCCGAGGTCGACGGTCTGGCGCGCGAGCTCGAGATCGGTTGGCCGGTATTCGCCAGCAAGGATGCCACCGAAGGGCAGAAAGCCTATGCCGAGAAGCGCCCAGCCAACTTCACCAAAGAGTGAGCGAAGTCCCGCATTCGGACGAGGCACTCGAACGGGTAGCCCGGGCCATCCGCCGCATCAGTGCCGTCGGAGTTGGTCGGCCTATCGCCGACGAACAACTCCTGGAGGCTGCAGCCACCCTTGAGTCAGTAGCTTCCAAGCTGGAGGCGGTGGCCGAAGATCGCAAGCGGCCCCGGCAGGAACCCGGTCCGGGAGTCGATCCCCGGCGCATGTTCCCGACCAGTCCCATCATCGGTGCGGCCAACCCGGTGGCCCCGCCGGCGGTGCTGTGGACGGTCGACGGCGAGGACGGCCGAACCGAGATCCGCGGTGAGGTGGTGTTCGGCTACCCCTACGAGGGCCCGCCCACCTGCGCCCACGGCGGCATCATCGCCGAACTGTTCGACGAGATGTTGGGCTGCGCCAATATCGTGGCCAACGCCGCTGGCATGACCGGCACGCTGACCATCAAGTACCGCAAGCCCACCCCGCTGATGAGCAGGTTGGATCTGGTCGCTCGTCACACCCACGCCGAGGGGCGAAAGTCTTTCGCCTGGGGCGGCATCTACCACGATGGCGTGCTGACGGCCGAAGCCGAGGGCATCTTCATCACGATGGCGGCGAACCGTATGCTCGACATCGTCAAGGCCAACGCCGGCGAGGTGGGTTCCCAGGTGGTCGACGCCGGCTTCGTCGAGCTGATCTCGCAGTTCGCGCCCGATGGCGATTAAGCGTTAACCCAGGGCGGCCAGAGCCTCGGCGTCGAGCCGGAGGTCGGCGGCGGCCAGATTCTCCTCGAGGTGCTGGGGCGACGAGGTGCCCGGAATGAGCAACACGTTGGGAGCACGCTGGAGCAACCAAGCCAGCGCGACCTGAGGCGTCGTCGCCCCGAGCCGTTCGGCCGCGGCGACCACGCCCGGGTGCGCCAGCACCGGGAGATCGGGCATGAAGGCGGAGCCCAGCGGGAAGAAAGGCACATAGGGAACCCCATCGCCCCGGCAGGCCTCGAAGACGCCCTCGTCGGAGCGGTCGGCCACGTTGTAGGCATTCTGCACGCAGGCCACGTCGACGAACTCCTTGGCCGCGGCGTACTCATCGAGGTTGACATTGCTCAGGCCCACGCCGCCGATCAAGCCCTCGTCGAGCATGAAGGCCATGGCCGTCAACTGCTCGTCGAAGGGCACGTCGCTGTCCGGGTGGCGGCGCAGGTTGACCACCGGCACCTGATCGAGTTCAAGGCTGGCCAGGTTGGCTTCGACTCCGGCCCGTAGCTCCTCGGGTCGCTGGGCCGGCAGCCAGTGACCCTGCTCATTGCGGGCTGCCCCGACCTTGGACACCAGCACCAGGTCCTCTGGATACGGGAACAGCGCTGCATGGATCAACTCGTTGGCCACGTCGGGTCCGTAGAACTGGGCTGTATCGATGTGATTGACGCCGGCCTCGACGGCCCGGCGCAGGATGTCGAGGGCGGTCTCCCGGTCCTTGGGGGGACCGAAGACGCCGGGTCCGGGCAGCTGCATGGCCCCGAAGCCCATACGTGCCACTGGTCGGCCGGCAAGCAGGACGGTGTCTGTCATGACGACATCCTGCCCGATCCGGATCAGAGCTGGCGCTGCACGCCCTCCCAGTAGGGGTCACGCAGCTTGCGCTTGTAGAGCTTCCCGTTGGGGTCGCGGGGCATCTCGTTGGTGAAGTCGATCGACTTGGGCATCTTGAACTTGGCCAGCTTGTCCCCGCAGAAGGCCAGGATCTCGGCGGCCAGGGCGTCATTGCCCTCGATGCCGTCGGCCGGCTCGATCACGGCCTTGACCTCCTCGCCCCAATCCTCGTTGGGAATGCCGAAGGCAGCGGCGTCGCCCACCTTGGGGTGTGAGAGGAGCACGTTCTCGATCTCCGCCGGGTAGATGTTGGCGCCGCCCGAGATGATCATGTCGATCTTGCGGTCACGGAGGAACAGGTAGCCATCCTCGTCGAGCAGGCCGACGTCGCCCACGGTGAAGAAGTTGCCGATGCGGTTCTTCTGCGTCTTCTCCTTGTCGCCGTGGTACTCGAAGGAGAGGCCCTGCATGGCCATGTACACCGTGCCGATCACATTGGGCTCGGTGAGGCGGTTGCCGTCGTCGTCGAAGATGCCGATCTCCGAAATCGGCCAGGGCAATCCGACCGTCCCCGGCTTGTTCAGCCACTGCTCGGCGGTGACGAGGGTGCCGCCACCTTCGCTGGCCGCGTAGTACTCGTCGATGGCGTTACCCCACCAGGCGATCATCTTGTGCTTCACATCGACGGGGCAGGGCGCGGCGGCGTGGATCATGTGGCGCAGCGACGACATGTCGTACTTGGCCCGCACGTCCTCGGGCAGGGCCAGCAACCGGTGGAACTGGGTCGGCACCATGTGCGAGGTGGTCACCTTGTACTGCTCGATCAGGCGTAGCATGTCCTCGGGCAGCCACTTGTCCATCACGACCAGGGTGTGGCCCAGGTGGATCGAGGCGCTCCCGAAACGCAGCACCGCGGTGTGATACAGCGGCGAGCCGATGATGTGGACGTTGTCGTCGTGGGGCTGGATGCCGAAGAGGAAGAGGAGGCCCGAGAGGCCCAGAGCGGCTTCCTCGGGGGTGGTACCGAGCAACTTGCGGTAGATCCCCTTGGGGTTGCCGGTGGTCCCCGACGTGTAGTTCATGACGTCGCCGATGGTGCGCCCTTCGGGCGTGCTGTCGGGCTGGGCGTCGCGGACCTCGTTGTAGGAAGCGAAGCCGGGCACGGCGCCGACGGCCAGGCGGCCGGCAGCCGGCAGGTTGACCTCGTCAGCCGCGGCCACGCAGGCCGCCGCAAACCGCTCGTGGCCAATGAAGACCTTGGCCCCCGAGTCCCGCAGGATGTAGGCGATCTCGGGCGCCACCAGGTGGTGATTGATCGGGACCAGGTAGAGACCTGCCTCGAGGGCGGCCAGGTAGGTCTCGATCGCCTCGGCGCCGTTGGGCAGCAAGGTGGCCACCACGTCGCCAGTCTCGAGGCCCAGGCCGCGCAGCGCGTGGACCAACTGGTGGGAGTGGGCCAGCAATTGACCTGAGCTGACCTCGTCGCCCTCCGGGGTGACCAGCGCCAGGTAGTCGGGGTTTTCCTGGGCCAACGCCCAGAAACCGAAGTCCCCCATGGTGTCTTTCTCCTTCACATTGAGCGGGCCGGCAAATGGCAGCGCCAGACGTCCGCAAGGTAGAACATGTTCTAACTTACGGCAAACGATCAAGCGATTCTGCCCGGGGATGTCCCGCGGCACCAGCACACCAGGGAGACACCATGGCAGGGTTCCTCGCAGACAAAGTGGTGGCGATCACCGGCGGTGGTGGCGGTATCGGGAAGGCCGTGTCCCTGGCCTGTGCAGCCGAGGGGGCCAAGGTCATCGTGGCTGACTACGGCGTCGGCATGGCCGGTGAGGATCCCACCTCGGAGGTGGCCGATGCCGTGGTGGCCGAGATCGCGGCGGCCGGTGGAGAGGCCATCGCCTTCGCCGACGACGTCACCAAGATGGAAGCCGGGCAGCGTCTGATCGACACGGCGCTCGAGCAGTGGGGGAAGATCGACGGGGTGGTCGGGGTGGCCGGGATCCTGCGTGAGCGGATGCTCTTCAACATGGCCGAGGAGGAGTGGGATGCCGTGATCGCCACCCACCTCAAGGGTCACTTCACCGTCTTTAGGGCCGCGGCCGCCGTCATGCGTAAGCAAGAGAGCGGTGCGCTCATCGGGTTCACCTCGGGCGCCTTCCAGGGCAGCGTGGCCCAGGCCAACTACGCATCGGCCAAGGGCGGCATCGTGTCCCTCGTCCGCTCGGCTGCCGTCGGTCTGCACCGCTACGGCGTCACCGCCAACGCCATCGCACCGGTGGCCCGTACCCGCATGTCGGCCAACGTCCCGGCGGAGCTGGCCGAGATGGGCGATCCCGAGGACATCGCGCCGATGGTCGTCTACTTGTTGAGCGACCAGGCCAAGCACATCACCGGGCAGGTCTACACCGTGGTCGGCTCGAAGATCGCGGTGTGGAACCAGCCGACCGAGGTCCGGGCCATGTGGGCCGAAGGTCGCTGGACCCCCGAGGAGATTGCGGCCCGGATCGACGGCAACATCGGTCAGGAGCGCATGGCG
>DASXFC010000013.1:0-18789 GCA_036489775.1 Acidimicrobiales bacterium
CCGGGCCGCCCGCCCCCGGCGGCTGTCCCGCGTCGTCTTCATGGGCATGGGCGAGCCGCTGGCCAACTACGACCGGACGTGGGCCGCCGTCGAACGGCTCCACGACGACCTCGGCCTGTCGGCCCGTCACCTCACGCTCTCGACTGTCGGCGTCGTCCCCGGCATCCGGCGGCTGACGGCCGAGGCATTGCCGGTCAACCTGGCCGTCTCGCTCCACGCGGCCAACGACGAGCTGCGCGACCAGCTCGTCCCGCTCAACCGGCGGTACCCGCTGGCCGAGCTGCGCCGGGCCTGCGGCGCCTACGTCGAGACCACTGGGCGCCGGCTGTCGATCGAATGGGCCCTGATCGACGGGGTCAACGACCGCGAGTCCGATGCCGCCGAGCTCGCCGCCTTCGCCCGGCCGCTTGGCGCGCACGTCAACCTGATCCCGCTCAACCCGACCCCCGGCTACCCCGTCCGGGGTACCTCGAAGGCCGGCGTCCGCCGGTTCCGGGACGCGCTGGCGGCCGCCGACGTCAACGTGACGGTGCGGCGGACCCGGGGGGTCGAGATCGACGCCGCCTGCGGCCAGCTCGCCGCGCCGGCACCGGACCCGTCCGATCGATCGAGCGTCCCTGTTGCCGTCTCGGGGACGGCCCGCTAGCATTAGCACTCGACAGGTACGAGTGCTAATGAGTGCCAAGGAGGCCAGTTCCGATGAAGCTGCACCCGCTCGATGACCGGATCGTCGTCCGGCCCGGCGAGTCCGAGGAGACGACCGCGTCCGGCCTGGTGATTCCCGACACCGCCAAGGAGAAGCCGCAGCAGGGTGAGGTCCTGGCCGTTGGCCCGGGCCGCCGTGCCGAGAACACCGGCGACTTGGTCCCGTTGGACGTGGCCGTGGGTGACACCGTCGTCTACTCCAAGTACGGCGGCACCGAGATCACGATCGACGGTGAGGATCTGCTGATCCTCTCCGGCCGGGACGTGCTGGCCAAGCTCTCCTGAGCCACGCCCACACCGGTCACCGCCGGCGCTGATCCAGCGTCGCATCACGAATTCATCTAGCGAACTCGAGAGGAGTTCTTCAACGTCATGCCCAAGATCCTGAAGTTCGACGAGGCCGCCCGCCGTGGGCTGGAGGCCGGAGTCAACAAACTGGCCGACACGGTCAAGGTCACGCTCGGCCCCAAAGGCCGCAACGTGGTCATCGAGAAGAAGTTCGGTGCCCCCACCATCACCAACGACGGCGTTTCGATCGCTCGCGAGGTCGAGCTCGAGGACGCGTTCGAGAACATGGGCGCCCAGCTGGTCAAGGAAGTAGCCACCAAGACCAACGACGTGGCCGGTGACGGCACCACCACGGCGACAGTCCTGGCCCAGGCGCTCATCACCGAGGGCCTGCGCAACGTGGCCGCCGGTGCCAGCCCGACCGGGCTGAAGAAGGGCATCGAGAAGGGCGTCAAGGCTGCCGTCGAGTCCATCAAGAAGCAGTCCAAGGAAGTCGGTGGCAAGACCGAGATCGCCCAGGTGGCGAGCATCTCGGCCGCCGACCCCGCCATCGGCGATGTGCTGGCCGACGCCATCGACAAGGTCGGCAAGGACGGCACGGTGACCGTCGAAGAGTCCAACACCTTCGGCATCGAGCTCGAGCTCACCGAGGGCATGCAGTTCGACAAGGGGTTCCTCTCGCCGTACTTCGTCACGGACGGCGAGCGTCAGGAAGCGGTCCTCGAGAACCCGGCCATCCTCTTCGCCAACTCGAAGATCTCGGCCGTGCACGATCTGGTGCCGGTGCTCGAGAAGGTCATGCAGACGGGCAAGCCCCTGCTGATCATCGCCGAAGACGTCGACGGTGAGGCGCTGGCCACTCTGGTGGTCAACAAGATCCGCGGCACGTTCACCTCGGTGGCCGTCAAGGCCCCGGGCTTCGGCGATCGCCGCAAGGAGATGCTCCAGGACATGGCAGTCCTGACCGGCGCCCAGGTCATCTCCGAGGAGATCGGCCTCAAGCTCGAGAACACCACCATCGACCTGTTGGGTTCCGCCCGGCGCGTCATCATCACCAAGGACGACACCACCATCGTCGAGGGTGGCGGCTCGGCCGAGGACGTCAAAGGTCGCGTAGCGCAGATCAAGCGGGCCATTGAGGACACCGACTCGGACTGGGACCGCGAGAAGCTGCAGGAGCGCCTGGCCAAGCTGGCCGGCGGTGTGGCCGTGGTCAAGGTCGGCGCGGCCACCGAGGTGGAACTCAAGGAGAAGAAGCACCGCATCGAAGATGCACTCTCCGCCACCCGTGCTGCCGTCGAAGAAGGCATCGTGGCCGGCGGTGGGACTGCTCTGCTGCGGGCCCGCAAGTCAGTGCTCGAAACGGCCGATTCGCTCGAGGGCGACGAGGCCACCGGTGCCCGCATCGTGGCACGCGCGCTCGAGGAGCCGCTGCGTTGGATCGCCTTCAACGCCGGCCTCGAGGGTGCCGTGCTGGTCAGCCAGGTCGAGGCAGCCAAGGGGGCCCATGGCCTCAACGCCGCCACCGGCGAGATCGAGGATCTGGTCAAGGCCGGCATCATCGACCCGGCCAAGGTGACCCGCTCGGCATTGCAGAACGCGGCTTCCATCGCCGCCCTCCTGCTGACGACCGAGGCCCTGGTCGCCGACAAGCCTGAGAAGGTGGACCCGGCCGCCGCTGCTGCTGCCATGGGTGGTATGGGCGGTATGGGCGGCATGATGTAGTTCTGCTTTCTGACTCAACGTGTCGGGTACTTCGGCCGGGCCTTCGGGCCCGGCCGAAGTGCATCTCGGCGCAGATGTCTGCTTGAGTCGGTGGCATGGATGCGACCTACCTGGCGGTGTACGGGACACTGCGTTCGGGCCTCGCTCTGCCCGAGCAACCACCCGAGCTGGCCGAGCTGCTCTCGGACCGGGGTCCGTGCGTGCTGGCCGGCGTACTGCACGACCTCGGTGCGTACCCGGGGTTGCGAACCGGAGCAGGTCGGGTCGCCGGAGAGCTCTACGAGCTCGACGACCCGGCGAGCGTCTTCGACATCCTCGACGTCTACGAGGGTTTCGACTCGACAGACCCTGAGCGCTCGCTCTATCTCCGTCGGCGGGTGCCATTGCTCGAACCTGCCCTCGAGGCGTGGGTCTATTTCTATAACCGCGAGCCCGACCCGATGTCGGTGATCAGCTCGGGGGACTGGATGCGCTCCCAGAAGGATGAGCGCAGGTGCAGCGCGTCCGATGGAACGGGCGCGTCAGCAGGACTCGAAGGTGCTGCTGAGCGTTCCGACCGTCGTGAGCACGGCTGAGGTTGACGTACCACTCGGCAAAACTACGCCCACTCCCAGTCCACCGAGCGAACCGCTGACGGTGAAGGCGGTGGCCGCCTGGGTGACCGAGAAGGTCAGGAAGGGACAGCTGTCGTAGCTGTCCACCCCGTTCCACAGGTAGAGGTTGCCGGTCCCCGAGGCCAGCACGGGCAACCGCGGCAGGGGACCGAGGGCGGGCGTGAACAGCCCACTCTCTTGCACCACCATCTTGGCTGGCTGGGCCGAACTCTCGAGCCCGAGGTAGGTGCCCGTACAGATGCCGGCGCCGACGAAGGTCGCTGTCGAGCCGCTGAAGGTGGTGGTGCCGGTCAGCTGACAGCTGCCCTCGAAGGTGGACGGGGCCACCGCGGCCCCGGCGGGCTGCGCGGTTTCCCACCCGATGAGGGCCCCGAGCACCAATGCCAATGACCCGACCCGCCGTACCAGTCGCCCTCGCATGTCCGCCTCCGTTATCTCCAACGCATGTTTGGTGCGAGGGACTTTTTACTCCGGCCGGGCCGAGAGAACAAGCATTGGGTCGGGCAGGCGACAGAATGGGCCGGTGACGTCGAACCTCGATCTGGCGGCGCGCATTCACGGGGTGGCCCATCTCGAAGGTACTTTCCGGCTCCGTTCAGGCCGGGTAGCCACCGAGTACTTCGACAAGTACCGCTTCGAGTCCGACCCCACCCTCCTGCGCGAGATCGCCGAGGGGATGGCCCAACGCATCCCCGCCGGCGTGCAGGGGCTGGCCGGGCTGGAACTGGGCGGGATCCCGCTGGCCACCATGGTGTCGTCGGTCACCGGCCTGCCGGCGTACTTCGTGCGCAAGGAGGCCAAGAAGCACGGCACGGAGCGCCAGGTGGAAGGGGGCGAGATCGACGGCCTGCACTTGCTGGTGGTGGAGGACGTGGTCACCTCGGGCGGTCAGGTTCTGCTCTCCACCGATGACTTGCGGGCCGCCGGCGCCGTCATCGGCGACGCGTTGTGTGTGATCGATCGGGAATCGGGGGCCCGTGAGACGCTGGCCGCTTCGGGCATCACGCTGCACTCGCTCTTCACCATGTCCGAGCTGACCAGCGCGGCCAGGTAGCCCTGTAAAAAGGAACGTCAGCTCCCTCGGCGCTGCACGACGCCTCGGACATAGGCCGCCTGCCCGACGTGCTGGAGATCGTCGGCAATCACGCTGACCAGTCGGATGCCGATGGTGACGGGTGGATTCCACGAGGCGTCGATCACCTGTTCGAAGTCGGCGTCGGAGAGGGTGCGGACGTAGGCCAATGTCCTTTCGTGGACTGCTTCGAAGTAGTCGAGGAGCAGCCCGGCGTCGACGGTGACCTTGGCCACCTCGTCCGGCCCGTGGCCGTAGCCGGTGTCGGAGGGGTCGAGCGGGAGCCCGAAGCGCTCTGACCAACCGCCCGCCGTCCAGGTCTGCTCTTCGCCGTGCAGGCCGGCGACATGGTCGTCTTGGATGCGGGTGAGATGCCACACCAGCCAACTGATCGAGTTGGACTGGCCGTCAGGACGGAACGACAGCTCCTCGATGGAAAGGCCGTTCACGGCGGGGTGCACCGCATCACGGATCCTCTCAAAGGCGTCGATCATTACCTCTGAACTCGTCATCGGTGCGCTCCTTCCACGTGATTGCACACCCTATTGGCGGGGCCCCGGAGACCCGCTCCTAGGACATGCCGGTGTTGATCGGGGTGCCGTGGAAGCAACCAACCGTGTAGGGATACTCGAGGGTGGCGTCGTAGTGGTACACGACCTGTTCCTTGCCATTCCACACCACCTTCGAAGTGCGTCCATGGCAGGCGTCGAGATCGGTATTGGTGAGGAGCTGGCCCTGGGCGTTGCGCTCGACGTAGATGCCATAACCGTCGATGGCGTACCCGACCAGGGTCGATCGCCCGGTGGCCTGGTCGAGGATGCACGAGGGCACGAAGTGATGGTGGAGCATGTCGCCCATCTGGGGATGCTCGTCACAGCTGTCGAGGATCTCGTGCGCGCCGGCGTCCCTGCCTTCTCCATCGAGGGCGTTGAAGAGCAGCACGCCGTCGTCAAGAACGCCGATCGGCCCTCCGGGCGTGCACGATGGCGATGATGCTGCCGTGGGGTTCTTTGGCAGCGACCAGGTGATCGATTGTGCCTTGATCGAGTTGGGGTTGCGGTCATAGGTATACGCCGGGTCGGTACTGGCGATGGGAAATACGCCGGTCGTGTGGTCGATGGGGAGATCGTTGGTCTTGATGGTGCGGACCTCGTTCGCCACCGTGACGGAGTACTGGGCTTGCGGCCAGCTGACGGAACCTTCGACATGGATCTTGGTGAGCGAGTCCCATGTCTTGGATTTGGTGTCAAGCCAGGGGCCGTCAGCCTGGGCTCCTCCGATGGAAGGGAACGAGGTCTGGCACGAATCGACGTAGCCGACCTTCGGCGTCGTGGACAGGTAGCCGTCTCCGAGAGGAATGGCCGCGGGATTCACCGCGCCCCGAGCGGTCACGGTCGTGGCGTCGTGCGTCGTGCCCGACGTCGTGGTGGTCGTCCGACTCCCCGTGGCGGACCCCGACGTCGGGGGACTGGCCGTGCTGCAGGCAGTCAGCGTGAGTCCGAGGGCAATGGCTCCGATCAAGGACATACCGACTCCTGGCCCGCTCCGCCTTCCCATCTGTCGACTCCATCCGATCACTCGCCCCGCTACGAGGCGCACGACAGCGTAAGACCGCCCGGGGCGGGCATGAGTGCTCATCGTGGGCACCAATAGGATTGGGTGCGTGCCTGATCCGATTTCGCCTCAGGTGATCCCACGTCCTGAGGGATGGCGACCTGGCCGGCCCGCCCCTTGGGCCGACCTGCCTGAGCCGGCGCGACAGGGGATCACCATCGAGCGCGTTCGTCATGCGCTCGATGCGGTGGACCAGCTCAGTCCCGTGCCCACCATCCTCGAGGTGGAACGGGACCTGGGTCCGGCCATCCTGGCCACCGAGTCGGGCGTGCCACCCCTCGCCAGTCTCAATTCCGCCGTGCTCGCGCTCCTCTTCGAGGAGGACGGCGAAGCTCGGCTGATCCTGACCCTGCGCTCATCGTCCTTGCGCTCGCATCGAGGACAGGTGAGCTTTCCCGGTGGACGGATCGAGGAAGGTGAGCAGCCGCTGGGGACTGCGCTCCGCGAGGCCAACGAGGAAGTGTCGCTCCATCCTGCCGACGTGACGCCGATCGGCTGGCTTCACCCGGTCCACACCCTGGCCTCGAGTTCGCTCATTTTGCCGGTGGTCGCCACGGTGCCGGAGCGGCCGCACCTGGTGGCCAGCCCGGCCGAGGTGGCGCGCATCTTCGACGTGGCGCTCAGTGACCTGGCTGACCCCGGCATCTTCCACGAGGAACGATGGAGCATTCCCGGACGGGTCATCGCCGGCAGCCCGGATGCCTCGTTCCCGGTGTGGTTCTTCGAGGTCGCCGGCGAAATCATCTGGGGCGCCACCGCCCGCATGATCCATGAACTCCTGAGCCTCATCTTGCAGGCCCCGTTTCAGCGAGACGGTGGTGATCAAGATGGGACCGGTACGCACCAGGTGGCGGGCTCGATTCGGTAGAGTCCACCTGATTGTGGCTTGGGCTCCCGAACAATGAGCAAGACCTACTACGTCTACGTCAGCGACCGTGGCAACGTCTTCATGACGGAAATTGCCGCTCTCCTGGCTGCAGCTCTCGGTGATCTGGGACGGGAAGTGCACTTCCCGGCCAAAGGACTCCCAGAGGCCGGACCGGGACGGGTCAACCTGGTGGTGGCACCCCACGAGTTCTTCCACCTCCAGCAAGGGGTGACCGACGACGACCTCCTCAGGGCCGCCGAACAATCGGTGATGGTCGGGGTCGAGCAGCCGGGAACCGAGTGGTTCGAGATCGGGCTCAAGTACTCGAGCGTGGCCCGAGCGGTGCTCGACATCAGCCGGGTTGCCGTGGCCGAGTTGCAGCGACGTGGCCTCGGTGCGCGCCACCTGCAACTTGGCTATCACCGCAGTTGGGACTGCTGGGGCGGAGACCCCCGGGTCAATCGGAGCACCGACTTGCTGTTCCTGGGGTCGGTGACACCGCGTCGAGAGCGGGCGCTCTCCGCCATGGCTCCATTCCTCTGGGACTGCGTCTCCGATATCCGCTTGTTCGAGTATCCCCGGCCGATGACGGAGCCGAGGGCCAATTTCGTGGCGTCGACCGACAAGTGGCGCCTCCTGGCCGACAGTCGGATCCTGCTCAACGTGCATCGCATCGACGTCCCCTACTTCGAGTGGGTACGGGCGCTCGAAGCGGTCGTCAACGGTTGCCTCGTCCTTTCGGAACACTCTGAGGAAAGCGGCTCACTGATTCCCGGCCAACATTTCGTGGCCGGCCCGCTGGAAACGCTCGGTGCCTACGCGGCCAGCCTCATGACGGATGAGCCGCTCCGTCGGGAAATAACGGTCGCCGCTTACGAGTTCGTCCGTGGCTCTCTCGACATGTGCGACATCCTGCGGTCGATCCTCGACGAGGTGGAAGTGGAGGGGCCCCTGCCCCGGACTCGTCGCTTGTCGCAGGCTGTCTCCGACATGAAGCCTGGTTTCGTCGGGAGTCCGCTGATCGAGGATGCGCTGGCCAGCGAAGGCCGGATCCGAGCCCGGGTGAAGGAACTCTTGGACAGCGAGACTGCTCTCATTCGTCAGGTGGAGGCGATGCAGTCCGAGCTGCGGTGGAGTGAGTCCGATCACGAGGAGGTCGTCGAGTCGGCCGGATGGGCGGAGCGACCCGGCCGCGTGTCGGTCATCGTCACCTCGTTCAACACCGAAGCCCTGCTGACCCAAGCGGTGAGTTCGGTGTTGGACTCGTCGGGGATATCGGTCGAGCTGATCGTCGTCGACGATCACTCCCGGGACGGTTCGGTCGATTGGGTGCGCGGCCTCATGCAGGAGCGACCCGAGTTTCCGCTGTGCCTGGTGGCCCGGGCAGCCAACGGTGGTGTGTCGGTCGCCCGCAACTCCGGCTTGGCCCGGGCGCGGGGGGAGTACGTGTTCATTCTCGACTCGGACAACGAGATCTTCCCCAACGCACTCGAGAAACTGTCCGAAGCCTTGGACAAGTCACCCGATGCCGCACTGGCCTACGGGATCATCGCCAAGTCCGACGGGAGCGGCTTGTACAGCAACCTCCCATGGGACGTGCCGCGGCTGTGTGTCTCGAACTATGTCGACGCCATGGCACTCATACGGCGCGAAGTCCTCGATGAGGTGGGCTATTACGACGCCCACTTCGGTCTCCGAGGTTGGGAGGACTATGAACTCTGGTTGCGCGTGGCCGCCACCGGCGGGCGCGGCGAGTTCGTTCCGGGCTTCATGGGCCTGTACTCGGTCCGGAACGGATCTCGTCAGGAGACGGTCAACCTGGACAACCCGGCCCTCTTCCGTGAGCTGCAAGAGAAATTCCCGTACCTTCCCTGGAATACCGTGACGTCGTGAATGAGTCGAATCCCGAGACCGATGAGCTGCTCCCGGACGCGCTGGTGACGGCCGAGGTCCTCAACCTGCGTAGCGAGTTGGGACGGATCCGTCGAACCCTCCAGCAACGTGAGGAGGCCCTGGCCGTCCTGAACCGTCGACTGGTTGCCCTCGAGAACGGCGAGCAAGGGAGCGCCGGGGGGCCGCTGGGCGAGACAGCGAGACTGAGCCAACAACTGATCGAAGCCAACGAACGGTTGGCGCAGACCACCGTCGACATGGAGCGTCTGGACTGGGCGCAAGCGGAAGTGTTGCGGCTGCAGGCATCCAAGATGTTCCGCTACACCTGGCCCGTTCGCCGCGTCCTCAGTGCCATGCGGACCAAGTGATGGCAGAGCTCGAATCGCGCTATCGGGCCGACATCAACTTCCGTTGGGTGAATGACGCCCACATCCTCGCCCTGGGTCGGGTTCCCGCTGGCAGTCGCGTGCTCGACCTGGGCACCGGCGACGGTTCGATGGCCCGGACGCTCACCCAAATGGGCTGCGAGGTCTGGGCCGTCGAGATGGACCCGGAGTCGGCCGAGAAAGCACGCAAGTGGTGCCGTGAAGTGGTGGTGGCCGATCTCAACGGGCTCGATCTGGCCAAGCAGTTCAGGACCCAGAAGTTCGATGTGGTTCTCATGCTCGACGTGCTCGAACACGTGGTTGATCCCGGATCGGTCCTGTCCCGAGTGGCGACCGTCCTCGACCAGCGGGGGTGGGGGATCGTGTCGATCCCGAACGTGGCCCACGCCTCGGTCCGGCTCGACCTGCTCGAAGGCCGCTTCACCTACCGTGACACCGGACTGCTCGACCGGACCCATCTGCGGTTTTTCGATCGGCCGGGCCTCGAGACCTTGATTCACGAGGCGGGATACGAAACGTTCGATCAGGTGGCAGTTATAAAGGAACTCGGGACCACCGAAATTCCGATGGACCACCCCGATCCGGATCTGGTGGCCCGGCTGGCCGACGACCCCGACGCCTGGGTCTTCCAGTTCGTGTGGTCGCTGGCCCCGACCGGTTCCTCGGTCCTGACCGATCCCCCGCTCCTGCCGCTGGCCGAAACGCAGGCCATGGCGCTCGAACTGCTGGCCTCGGTCCGGGCGCTCGAAGAAGGGGTGGCCTTCTTGCGCCAGCAGCTCGGCCAGGCCACAACGGTCGACCTCCCGCACGAACTCGAAGTGATCCGCCTGGCCAGCGAAGACCGGCGTCGACAGCTTCGAGACCTCCTGGTCGCCATTGAGGAGGACAGCGAGCGGTGGAAGTTCTCAGGTGGGCGTTCTCGCTGACCGCCGACCTGGCCTCGATACGATGCGTCGCCGTGCCTACTTGGTCATTCCGTTTCGCGAACCAGCCCTTCTTTTCGAGGTGATCCCAGTGGAGTTTCGAGGTCGTTCGGACAGGGAGCTGACCAGCGTCACCAGGTTCACGTGCCGCTGAAGCGCCGGCTGGCCGGACGCCGGTCGGGGGGAGACGCCGCAGTGGACATGAGTTCGACGCTCCCTGCGCACGACGAAGGTGGCACCGACGAGCACATCGCTGCCCTTGAAGCGCAGCTGGCGGCCCAGGTCGAACGGAATCGAGAGCTTGAGGAACTCCTGGCTGGGCGCCCGCCGCGGTCGGCCATGCCCCGGTTCAACTCTCTGGACTCCCTGGAACGGGGCGACGAGGGCATGGCCCAGATGCAGCAAGTTCGCTATCTCGAGCTGCTCAAAGCGTGTCTGACCAGGATCCTCTTTCTGAACGACGAGCCGGGCGTCGATGCGCTGGAACGGGCCCGAGCGCGGGAGGTCCGGCGCATCGGCAATGACTTTCCACCCCCGGCCGATGCCGAGACCATGATCGGGATGCTCCGTCTGGACGCAGTCCAGATGGCGGTCGAGACCGTCTTGGACGAAGGAATCCCTGGCGACCTGCTCGAAGCAGGCGTCTGGCGCGGTGGCGCCACCATCTTGATGCGCGCCGTGCTGGCCGTTCACGACGTGAGCGATCGGCAGGTCTGGGTGTGCGACTCATTTGAGGGCTTGCCACCACCCGATGCAGTGAATTTCCCCCAGGATATTCCCGAAGATCTGTCCGCAGTCGAGGAGTTGGCGGTCAGTCAGGCGCAGGTCAGGTCGAATTTCGCTCGCTACGACCTGCTTGACGACCAGGTGGTCTTTGTGGAGGGGTGGTTTAAGGACACGCTGGCCACCGTGCCGGTCGAATCCCTGGCTGTCCTCCGCCTCGACGGCGATTACTACGAATCCACCATCCAAATCCTCGAAGCGCTCTACGACAAGGTGGTGCCGGGCGGCTTCGTCATTGTGGACGACTACGGTTGCATCCCAGCTTGTGCCCAGGCGGTCACCGACTTCCGGACCCGCCGAGGCATTGACGACGAGATACATGAGATCGATTGGACCGGCGTCTACTGGCGGCGGTCCTGACTGGGCATTCCGCTCCCAGGCCTCTTGACCGTCGATCCTGAGTTCGACGGCAGGGCAGTTGACGCTGAAAGGCGTCGAAGCCTATGGAAAAGCTCTCCAAACCAAGCCGATAGCGGCCGGCGAACTCGGCCCGTCGAAAGTCACATCAACGCGTTCAATGCCCGCCGAGTCTGACCTCGCGACATGATCGCTTGTGGCTGAAAACTAAGTACTCCGAAACTGCAATTTCCCCAGTAACGGGGCCTTTTCGCAACTCGCGCACGGGTTACATCACGCGGCGGGCAATAAAGGAAGGATAAGAAATCCGCAAAGGGCCAAGAAATCCACTCGGGTAGTTGACTCCTTGGGGGTAGACCGTTAACGTCCCCCACGCACTCCCAGGTGGAGTGACATGTGTGTGGCAAAGTTGGGTCGCCCATTGATGGGCAAAGCGACACTCGGTACTCACGAGCTTCTCGATGGAGGGAATCTGAATGTTTAAAAAGGCCACGACGGCGGCGAGCGGCACGAGTGCCAGTTCCCGTAGTCAAGCTGAGAAGCCGATTCGCCGGCTGAGCCCTGTCGCCTTCCTGGCGTCAGCTGCTGCGGCGCTTTTGACCGCTGGGATCGTGGCGGGACCGCTGGTCTCCACGGCCGGTGCGGCACCGAGCCCACAGAGCACATCGCACGCACTGGCCACGGCCGGTCTTGGCTATACGCCACTGAGTTCTCCGGTGCGCATCGCCGACACTCGGGCGGGCGCAACCGATCCCGCCACCTATGCCGGCAAGACGCTGGCCGCAGGTGCTGCTCTAACGGTGGACGTTCCCACCGCTGACATTCCCTCCAATGCCAGCGCAGTAGTCGTCAACGTCACCGCCATCTCACCGGCCTCGGCCGGGTATCTGTCCGTGTACCCAGGTGGTTCAACCAATTCCGGTACCGCCAACGTCACCTTCACCTCGGGTCAGACCGTGGGCAACCTGGTGACAGTGGGCCTCGGCCCAGACTCATCCAGCAGCTCGACGCAAAGCTTCACGGTTTACAACGGCCCGTCGAACGGCGGCGCAGTTGATTTCACCGCTGACCTCGAGGGCTACTACGCCCCCGCCACAGCCACGTCGGGCGGGTTGTACAACGCTCTGGCGCCGGCTCGTGTCTATGACTCACGCACCAGCTCAGGCGAACCGGGTGCCGGCACCACGTTGACCGGCGGCGGCAGCGACAACGTCACGGTCACCGGTGTCGGTGGCGTGCCTGCTTCGGCCACTGCAGTAGTCCTGAACGTGGCTGTCACCAACACCACCGCCTCGAGCTACATCAGTGCCTACCCGACCGGCTCGGCACCAGCAGTGCCGACGGCCTCGCAGAACTTCTTGGCTGGCGAGACGCTGTCCGCCCAGGTCATCTCAGGCGTTGGCACTGGTGGCGATGTCACCATCTCCAACTTGGCCGGCAGCGCTGACATCGTGGTTGACGTCGACGGGTACTTCACCGCCCCCGGCGGAACCGGATCGCTCCTGACCATCCTGTCCAGCCCGGTCCGCCTGCTCGACACCCGACCGACCGGCGTTGCTCCTGGCAGTTCGGCGACCACCACGGTCCAGGGCGCTGGCGCGACCGCCGGCGTTCTGAGCCTTGCCGACATCGCAACGGCCGGCAACTATCTCACCGCTTACGCCACGGGCTCGACCGCTCCGTTGGCCGCCAACGTCAACTACACCACGGGCGACACCTACAACATCGTTGAGAACTCGGCCTACGCCACCACCGCCACCGGCGGCGGCATCAGCGTCCTCAACGGCCCGTCCGGTGGTTCCCCGGCCAACGTCGTCGTCGACGAGTTTGGCTATTTCGCACCGGCTACGGCGACGGCCACCACATACACGGTGACCCCGTCAACGCCCCAGAACCTCCCCCCGTCAGAGACGGGCACCCCCACCGCCGGGGCGATCACCTACACGGCCACCGGCATGGGCACGACCCCGGTTGACATCGAGCTCTTCACTGGCTCCAACGTCATGGCTTCTGGTAGTGGTTTCACGTTCACCAACAACGGCACTGTGGCCACCCAGGGCACCCCTGGCGCCTACATCAGCGCGGTCAATGGTGCTGCGGTGTCCGGGACGACTACCACGCAGATCAATGGCGTGAGCTCGGTCGCCGGCTCGATCACCTTCACCATCAACTCAAGTTCCCTCGAGTCCGACTACCCGGTGGTCTTCGCCGATGACGCCGCACACACCCTCCCCGTCAACAGCAGCGGTGGCCCGACGGCCGCTTACGGTGTCGGCGGCGAAGCCACCTGGACCGCCGTGACGGCTGCGCCGGGCGACTACGACATCTACGTTCAGACGGTCGACACCTCGAACAGCACGTTTGTGGGTTGCGAACACCCGGTTACGGATTCGGCGACCTGCTTCACCTTCGCCCTTACACCGCCCAGCAGTGTGACCAACGAGTACACCTACGACATCGGCCCCTGCTGCAGTTCGGAATTTGACATCACCGAGGCCCAGTTCCTATCTGTCCTCAGTGGTGCCACACCGCCCTTCACGGATCCGAGTGGTCCGACCCGTCAGGTTGACGGTGACGAGGTGTATGTCGAAGTGGGCGACGCAGGTGCAGCGTCCTACTTCGAAGAGGACGGCGATGTGCCGGCCGCCCCGACCGCAGTAGCGGCATCGGTGCCGCCGACCAGCCCCTTCGAGACGGTGAGCTTCACCGCCCCGGTTAACGCGGCTGCTCCGTACAGTGACGTCGCGGGGTACCGGATTTACGCCCTGCAGGAAACAGGCTCAGGGAGCGCGGGGACGTACCCCATTCTCACGTCAGTGCCGAACGGCGACCCCGTCCTTCCGGCTGGTGTCACTGAGTCCAATGACTCCGCAAACACGAACCCCTACATCTCCTTCCCCGGCCTCGGGGCGGGCACCTACGAGTTCGAGGTTCAGGCCTACAACTCCGACGGCTTCAACTCGCCGCTGTCGGCGCCGAGCGCCCCGCTGGTCATCACGGCCCCGGCCGCGACGCCGGTGTCGATCGAGAGCGTGCTGACCCAAGGGACCAACGCTGGCAACAACCTGCGTACCTTGGACAACGGCGACACCCTGCAGTTCGTTTACGACAACGTGTCGGCGACCACCCCGTTGACGGTGGCCACTAACGCTTCGGTCGACCTGGTCGACAGTTATGGGGCTGAGGTCAGCCTGACCAACGGCGTCAACGCCACCTTCTCGGTGAGCGCCGGCGGCACCACGCTGACCATCGCGGTCACCGGGGCCCCGGCCCTGATCAATGCGGCGACGCCCGGGCAGGACAGCCCGACACCGACCGCCCTCAATACCGACACGCACAACATCGACGACGCGGTACTGAGTGATGTGGGGATCGGCAACGCTGGAGGCGCCTGGAACCTGGCCGTCAGCGGCCTGCCCATTGCTCCGGCTCCCTACCCGAGCGTGACCCGGGTGTTCGAGAGCGACCCGACGGCTGGGGCGGCTCACACCATCACCAACCAGGTGGACATCCCAGATGCCTTCGGTGACCCGACACAGGCGATGGCTGACGCGACGACCAGCACGGTGACCCTGCCGGCTGGCGACGACAGTGCGATCGTCGGCGACCCGGTGACCATCTACAACGCCCTGGGCGTGGTGATCGGCACGGGGACCTACACGGACGCCGCGGACAACACGATCACGACCACGGCGCCGTTCCTGCCTGGTAGCACCATCTACGTCGTCTACCAGGACAGCGGTCCGACAAGCCCCGGTGAGGGCGCCACCTCTGGCGGACCGAGCAACCAGCCGTCGGCGTCCGACGCGGTGGTCGTCCCGGGCACGCCGGATGTGACCGATGTGACCGGAGCGGGGAAGACCCTGACGGTCACCTGGGGCACCCCGGTGACCGAGCAGGCCAGCGCATCGCCGGCCAACTACGTGGTGGAAGACTTCGCGGACGACGTGATCGCGACTGGCACCGCAGTAAGCGGTTCGGGGACGGACACCTACACCTTGACGTTGGACAACGCGCTGACCAACGACACCGACTACGAACTGCTGGTCGCACCGGCCACCGTGGTGGACTCTTCGGCCCAGGTCAACGTGGCCCAGGACTTCGACTTCAGTACTGACGCCGACACGATCACGGCGGTCACGGGTCCGTATGTGAGTTCGTCGGATACGACAACCAACACCGACCCCACCTGGACCGGTACAGCAACCGTTGCCGGTACGGCGACCGAGTCGACTGTCCAGGCGAACTTCAACGATGAAGGCTTCAGCACTGCAGGGGTGTCGATCACCAGTGGGTCTGGCACGAACAACGTGGCCTGGACCTACACGCCGACAGCGAGCGAGGGGGCCCCGCTGGCCAACGGGACCTACACTCTGTCGTTCGAGGTGACCGACAGTGATGGCTCTTCGGCAACGTCCAGTGGGTTCTCCTTCACGGCGACTGGCTCGACGCTGTCCATCACCGGTGCGTTTACGGCACCGGGCCCCATCGGCACTGCCGGGATCGTTGTCAGCTTCAACAACCCGGTCACTTGCCCGAACACCGCCGGAGATGATGCTGCTTGGGTGTACATGACCACGTACACCGGCCCGGGTAACATTGGGGTTGGTCCCAGCAGTCCGACGTCTATTGTCCAATCTGGACCGGACGGGTGCTTCCTGGTTAGCGCGGTTGCCTTCAGCCCCGACGAGTATGGGACGCTGACATACACGCAGCCCGGAACGAACAGCGACAGGGTTGTGGGCAATCCCGGGCCGCTGCTGGCCAGCACCAGCACACCCGTGACCGCCGACAGCGATCCGAGCTTGTCGTCGGTAGCGGCGACGACCATCCCGCAGAGGATCACGGTGACGTACAGCCAGCCGATCCTGTGCACGACGGTCTCGACAGGCGACTACACGGTGACCCTGAACGGCGTTATGACGAACGTGACTGGCGCTGTCTGCAACGGCACGATCGTCGGCGACTCTTCGAGCACGGTGGCCCTTACCGTCTCCTCTACGTTCGGCCTTGATGCGGTTGCGGTGACCAACGGCGGTAGCGTGACTACCCAAGAAGGGAACCACGAGACGGTGAACACAGTGAGTGGACTCGCCACCGTCTAGTTCCCAGGCGCGTCGGCGCTGAGATGTGACAGAAGCCCCGGTCCGAGAGGACTGGGGCTTCTGTGTTATCGGGAATGGATGGCGTGGATTGTCTGTAGGAGAATCGCGACGAAAGCGGATCCTGGCGACCAATTGTTTAGTTGTTGAATGTAGATGGATGACTCCTGCGAAGAGGTGCGGTTGATGGACCCGGCCCATTCACGGGCGGCAAAAGAGCAGAAGGATTCGCTTCGAGCCCGCTGACGATGGAGGACATGGTCCGCCGCGTTCACCAGGAGGGCCTGGCGGGTAGTCCACAGCGGGCCGAGGCGATGTTGAGTCTGCGATGCGGGCGCAGTGTCCGTGCGGATCTAATGGTTCCGTTGATGACGTAGTGCCAATGTTTGTCGTGCCGCGCGTGCTTGGTACGGGAATGACGCGAACTTGAAGGGGTGTCACCGCTGTGTTGCCGATGCGGACATGACTGGGCCCGCGTCGCGATGAACTTGAATGTCTTGGGCCAAGAGTGTCGGCGACATTTGATCGATTTTCTCTTCGGTTAAATGTTGGCAAAGGGCACATAAATGTTGGCAAAGAACAGGAGTAGCTGACGGTTGTTTGGGCGGACCACCCGGTACCTTCGGTCCGTTCCCACCCGGTATCTTCGGTCCCCTCCGGAGTTTTTGGGTGGGGTTGGTTTTGTCAGCCCCGGGGACGGCATGTTCGATTCGAATCAAGCTGTAACTCTCAAATGGGGGAATTATTAATGATGCAGAACCGCGCTCACCGAGGATCCGACCGGTCCTCTGGAGCTCGCCGGGCTTCACACCTGCTGGGTGCCGTGATGGTTGTTATGGCAGGCGGAATCGCGGCTGGGCTCTTCGGAGCGGCCGCAGGAGCGTCTCAGGCGCATGCCACGTCGCACACAGTGACCACGGCCGGAATGGCTGGCACCTACGTCGGCTTGCCTGCTCCAGTACGGATCTCGGACACCCGAGCAGGCTCAGGACAGCCGAACACAGGCCACACGCTGAGCGCCGGCGGGACTGAGACCGTTCAGGTCACTGGCGTCGGGACTGGAGGGATTCCTGCCGGTGCGACGACCGCCGTGCTGAATGTCGCCGTCACCAACGCCACCGCCTCGAGTTTTGTGACGGTTTATCCCGCCGGAGCGACGCAGCCCTTGGTGGCGAGCCTGAACTTCACCGCAGGCGAGACGATTTCGAACCTGGTCACCGTGCCGGTGAGTGCGACCGGCGCGGTCACCGTCTTTAACAACGCCGGGAGCGCCGACGTCGTCATTGACGCCGAGGGCTACTACACCGCCACTCCGCAGTCGACGGGTCGCTACGACGCAGTGAATCCCGACCGTGTCTTCGGCACTACCGCCGGAGGAACAACCGTCACCGCCGGATCCGTGACCCCAGTGACAGTCACTGGCGGTTCGACCGGTGTTCCGACCTCCGCCACTGCGGTCGTCGTCAACGTCACCGCTTCAGCCGAGACCAGCGCCGGCTTCCTGACCATTTACCCGGCGGGCGCGACGCAGCCCACCGCGGCCAACCTGAACTTCAGCGCGGGCCAGGTCATCGGTAACCGGGTCAACGCCACGGTCGGCAGCAACGGACAGATCGACATCTACAACTTCGCCGGATCGACCGGCCTCGACGTCGACCTCGACGGTTATTACACCGGGACGGCGGGGAGTGCGGGAAGCACGTTCACGCCCATCACGCCCGTCCGCTTGACCGACACCCGGAGTGCCAATAACGGGAGCCCGATTTCTGCCAACAGCAGCGAAGCCTTCAGCTTCGCCGCCGCCGGTATCCCCGCCAACTCGTCCGCCGTTGCCAGCAACGTCACCGTGGTCGCCGGAGCGACGGCGGGCTTCATCACCGTCTACCCGACCACGGACAGCTCGGTGCCGCTGGCCGCCGACGTGAACTTCCCGGCCAACGGCATCAACCAGAACTTCGCTGACGCACCGCTCAATGGCGACACGACGGAGATCTACAACTTCGCCGGAACCGTCAACGTGGTGATCGACGCCTTCGGCTACTTCACGCCCGCCAGCGTCACGGTGGTGGCCAGCCCGGCCAGTATTCCGGCCAGCGGAACCGGATCGACATCGGCCGTCACGGTGACGGTCGCCAACTCGTCCGGCCTTCCAGTCAATGGCGATGCGCTCTCCTTTACCCTGACGCCCAGTGTCACCGGAGCCTGCGGAACCCTCTCCGGCGGGTCCTCTACCACCAACTCCTCAGGCCAGGTGAACCGGACCTATCACGCCAGCACCACAGCAGGCATCTGCACCATCTCGGTGATCGAAGCTGACAACGCGCAGACCGGTTCCACCACCATCACCCAGACCGGCGTGAACAACGTCGCCCTGTCGCCGACCAGTGCCTCGATTGTCGGTAACGGCACCAGCACGGACGTGCTGACCGCCACGGTGACCAGCCCGGCCGCGGGTAACC
>DASXFC010000063.1:0-9222 GCA_036489775.1 Acidimicrobiales bacterium
GCTAGACACCCCGCCAGCAGTGCGCTCGGCCGGAGTCCGCGCGCCGCTTTCCGGGGACTTCACCCCAGCCCACCATTACGATCACCGACATGAGAGCGCCGCGGACACCGCCTCGTCGGGCTGGGGCGAAGCCCCGTTAGATCTTCCTGATCACGGTGGCGGGGACACCTGCCACCAGGCTGGCCGGAGGGACATCGTGCGTCACGACTGCACCGGCCGCGATGACCGCATCAGCTCCTATGTGCACTCCAGGCAAGATGGCGGCGGCGGTACCGATCCACACGTTCGTGTCAATCGTGATCGGTGCCACGGTGATATAGGCCTGCCGTTTGTCCGGCTCAACGGGATGACCGGCCGTGATCAGATTGACCTTGTTGGCGATCATGACCTCGTCTGCGATGTCGATCGCTCCGTGGCCGGTAAACATGCACTGATACCCGATGAAGACTTGGTGACCGACAGTGATGTTCAGCCCGTAATCGGCGTAGAAGGGAGGGATGAGATTGAACGTCTCGCCAACTGGTTTGCCGATCAACTCCTCGAAGGCAGTTCGGATCGACTCGGTTTCGTCCATGGAGTAGGTGCTGAGCTTGGAGGACAGCCGGGTGGCCACCTTGATCCGTTCGTAAATCTCGCGGAACTCCGGAGATCTGGCTCCGATCCATTGACTGTCGTGCATCTCGTCCTCAACTCAGGTGCGTTCGGTTGGGGTGGTGAGGCTAAATCGTCATCATGAGCGGCGGTGGGATACCCACGGACTCTCATTTCGGGAAGCCTGAGGTAGGTGCGACAGGTCACGAGTTGACAAGCGCCCAGGCGTGCTGTTCCACCCAGGCGATCTCTCGCGCCACCTCGTCGAGCAAGCCGCGAACTGTCAGACCGACTCGACCGATTCTCGACTGAGAATCGCCGTCGAGGGGAATCTCTGGCTCATCGGTGGGTCGGGCTAATGGGCGACTTCGGGTGGTGCCTGCCAGCGCCGGAAGGCGATGATCGACCAGATGGCTTCCACCACGCCGAAGGGCCACGCTCCTGAGAGGAAGCCGTAGGCGCTCGAGAGCAGACAACCGACGGCGAAGGCCACGATGAAGTGTCGGTGCCGTCGCTCCAGGGCATACATCGACATCATGTAGGACACGGCGCAGACGCCGTAGGTGGTGACGGCGGTACTGGCCATGCTGTAGTTCAGCACAGCGCCGGAAGCAGCCGGTCAATGTCCGCTCGAGATGCGTCGAGAGCTCACGCGGGACGCGGCAGTCGAGGTTGGTGACCTGACCCCAGCGCGAGACATCAGTCACATCGAGGTTCACGTCGACCCCCTTGACGAACATCGGGGTGCCCGTACCGAGGACTCTCGGCACCACGTGGAGGCGGACCCGGTCGATCAGGCCGGCCTCGAAGCACTGCGCCACCACGTTCGAACCGAGGACCAAAAGGTTCTTGCCGTGAGCGGCGTCGAGCTCAGTGTCGACCGCCGCCGCGATGTCCCCGGACACGAAGATGCGTTGGTCATCGTCGTCGGGCGGGCGGTGGGTGGGTGAGAATGAACTCGGGGCCCGGCCAGCGACCGCCGTAGAGCCCGCTGCTGGTCTCGGGGTGGCTGGCGTCACGTCCGATGTCGTCACAGCCTCGACCGCTGAGCACGGCGACAGTGGCCTCGATGATGTCCTGGTCGAGCGGATTGGTCTCCGGCTCATCAGTTCCCGGGTCCTGGAAGTCGAACACCCAGTCCATCGACCCGCTCGGCCCGGCGATGGAGCCGCCGAGCGACATGGTGGCGGCAGTCACGACCAGCGGCGCTGCTGCAGCGTAGGACCTTGTTCAGTATGGACGTGTCGATTTTATAGATCGTTTTCAATATATTATGACCGTATCTCGTTTTAATAGGTCCTTTTCTACCTACTTTCTGCTTCCATCTATCCTCCTAGATGGCACTTACGGATATAATTTGAACTACGAGGTGAGCGAAATGACGGTTGAATTCGAGATTCGGCGATCCACCGAGGAGTGGATGGAGGCGATCGGCGAGATCATTCGGGCCCGGCGGATCCAAGCTGACCTGACCCAGGAGGAATTGGCCGATCGAGCCGGCGTCGGCGTCAGCACCCTCAAGCACCTCGAGGCCGGCACCGGCGCCCGCCTGAGCACCCTGATCAAAGTGGTGCGTTCTCTGGGGGCGGAGGACTGGCTGGCCGCCTTGGCCCCACCCCCGGAGCCGGCGGTCAGCCCGATGCAGCTCCTGCGCCAGAAGCAGAGGCGCACGCCGCCGCGTCGCCTCCGGGTCCGTCACTAGTGCCCTACCGCCAGGTCGACCTGCTCGAGGTCCGAGCCTGGGGGGCGACGGTCGGTGCCACCGCCCTCGACCCGGCGACCGGCTACTACGCCTTCGAATACGACCCCGGCTGGATCAGCCGGGGCATCGAACTCTCCCCCTTCCACCTGCCGGCCCGGCGCGGCGTTTTCGTTTTCACCGAACTGGCCGAGCGCACATTCGGACGCTTGCCCGCCATGTTGGCCGACTCCCTCCCCGACCGTTTTGGCAATGCCCTCATCACGGCATCCTTGGCCGCGCAGGGCGTCTCCTCCGAGCAGATCACCTCACTGGACCGGCTGGCCTACACCGCGGACAGAGGCATGGGCGCCCTCGAGTACCGACCGCCGGCCGGACATCCCCTCGAACACGCCACCGCCCTGCAGCTGGCCGACCTCGTGGTGGCGGCACGGCGCGCCCTGGAGGGCGACTTCTCCGGTGACGATCACGCCCGCGAGGCGCTACAACAACTGATCCAGGTCGGCACCTCGGCTGGTGGGGCCCGGCCCAAAGCGGTCATCTGCTTCAACCCCAAAACCGGCCAGGTGCGCTCCGGCCAATTGGCGGCCCCGCCCGGCTACGAACATTGGCTCCTCAAGCTCGACGGCGTCGAGGGATCACATCTCGCTTCGGGCCTGGGTTACGGACGCATCGAGTACGCCTACTCGCTCATGGCGGCCCGGGCCGCCATCATCATGGAGCCGTGCCGACTGCTGATCGAGAACGATCGGGCCCACTTCATGACCAAGCGCTTCGACCGCAATCCCGACGGATCGAAGGTTCACGTGCAGACCCTGTGCGCGCTGGCCCATCTGGACTTCAACCTGCTCGGCACTCACAGCTACGCCCAGTACCTCGACACCATCGATCGCCTCGGCCTCGGACCCGAGGCCCTCGAGCAAGCGTTCCGGCGCATCGCCTTCAACGTGGCCGCGGTCAACCGGGACGATCACACCAAGAACCTCTCCTTCTGTTGCGATGCCACCGGCACCTGGTCGCTGTCGCCCGCCTACGACGTGAACCACGCCTACAACCCCGAGGGGCAGTGGACACAGCGCCACCAGATGTCGGTGAACCAGAAGTTCGAGGACATCACCCGGGCCGACTTGCTCGAACTGGCCGATCGGTTCGTCGTGCCCTCGGCCCCACGCGCTTTGAGTGACGTGCTGGAGGCGGTGGGGCACTGGCCTGAGTTCGCCGAGGAAGCCGGCGTGCCTAGCCCCGACCTGGAACGGATCGGATTGCAGCAGGACGAGTTCCGGCCGCGCTGAGGGGCGGGGTCGGGGCAGAATCAACGAGGTGACGGTGACTGCTCCGGCCAGGCCAGCCGCAACGGGGCCGCCCGGGCCGCCAGCCGTCCTGGCTCCCCGTAACCGAGGGGTGTGGTGGGTGGCGCTGGCCGTGACGGCGGTGCTGCTGGCCTTCGCCAACCGCTACGGCTACCACCGCGACGAGCTCTACTTCCTCGAGGCGGGCAAGCATCTGTCCTGGGGCTATCCCGACCAACCACCCTTGGTGCCAGCGCTGGCTCGATTGCTCTCGGCCATCGGACCTAACGCCGTCTGGGTGCTGCGCATACCGTCTGCACTGGCGGCCGGGGCCACAATCCTGCTGACTACCGCGTTGGCCCGACGGCTGGGCGGCGACCAAGGTGCGCAGCTGCTGTCGGCGATGTCGATGGGTGTGGCCGGGCTGTTACTCGGGGCCGATCACTACCTGAACACCTCGGGCTTCGACCTGTTGTTCTGGACGTTGCTGATCTGGCTGGTGGTGGTGATCCTGCGCACCGACCGCCGGGAACTCTGGCTGTTGGTCGGTCTGGTCGGGGGCATCGCCCTGCTCAACTCCGACCTGCCGGCCATCGTGATGGCGGCCATCGTGCTGGCCATCGTGGTGGTCGGTCCCCGCCAGCGCGTGGCGTCGCCGTACGTGCTCATCGGTGGTGCCATCGCCGTGCTGATCTGGTTGCCGTACCTGATCTGGCAGGCCCGGCACGGGTGGCCCGAACTGACCGTGAGCCGGGCCATCGCCAACGGCAGCTCAGCCACCTCGACCTCGCGGCCGATGCTGGTCCCCGAGGCCTTGTTGCAAATCAGTCCCTACCTAGCCCCGCTCTGGATACTCGGCCTGGTGCAGCTGGCCCGGGCCCCGGCTCTGCGTTGGTGCCGATCGCTGGCACTCGCCTTCGGCATCGTCCTCGTGATCTTCGAGGTAACCGGTGGCAAGTCGTACTACCTGGCCACGATGGTGCCGGTTTTCCTGGCTGCGGGCTCCCAACCGATGCTCGACTGGATCAGACGAGGGGGCCGAGGAGCCCGGACTGGGACGCTGATCGGTTTGGCCATCGCCGGCGCCATCAATCTGGTGGTGACCTTGCCGATCATCCCGGCGGGCGACCTCCACAAAACGCCGATCCCCGCCCTGAATACCGACCCGGGCGAGACGGTGGCTTGGCCCACCTATGTCAGCCAGATCGCCCGGGTGTACCGGTCCATTCCGGCCGGGGCACGTGCCGAGACCGTGGTGTTCACCAAGAACTACGGCGAAGCCGGTGCCATCGACCGTTTCGGCGCCGCCGTTGGATTACCGACCGCATACAGCCCGCACAATGGGTTTTGGTACTGGGGACTACCGCCCAACCACGACCACCTGGCCGTGGTGGTCGGCTACTCGCGGCACACCCTGGCCCACGACTTCGCCTACTGCACCCAGGCCGGCACGCTCAACAACGGCTTGCACCTCAATGACACCGAGCAGGGCAGTCCGATCTGGCGTTGCGCTGGCATGCGGGAATCGTGGTCCAGGCTGTGGCCCCACCTCAAAGAGCTGGGATGAGTCCGGTTGGCTCAGCGGCCGTCCAGTAGATCGGGGTCAGCCCGGATTTCGGCTCGCACCGCGGCTTCCCAGAAACCGATGAAACCTTCGCCGTCGCTCTGGCGCATGAAGCCGAGCCAGGACTCGGGCATGGTCGAAGCGACTTGGCTTCCAGCGGCCCGCACGTGCCAGGCGTGCTGGCAGCGCTGCTCGAGGGCCACTGCCCTCTGGTGCACGGCCCGGGCCGAGCCCCCGGTCACCAGCACACCGTGACCGGCCAGCAAGGCGCTGGCGGCGTCGCCCATGGCCTCGATGGCTCGCCGGGCGCTGTTGGTGTCGTTGACCGGTCCGTCGTATTCATTGACCAGAATCAGCTCACCGCCTCCGAGCGATGACGATTGGTCGTAGATGGGCGGGACTTCGAGCAAGTCGGCCCATACGGTGCCGTAGAGGGGATGACTGTGGGCGGCCCAGGTCACGTCCGAGCGCTGGCGGTGGAGCTCGAGGTGGATCGGAATGCCGAGCGGCACCGGCCAATCCCCTTCGATGACATTGCCCTCGAGGTCGATGCGCAGAACGTCCGCCGGCCGTATCTCGGCCCAGGTGAGCAGCCACGGATTGCAGAGCAACGTGGCGTCGCCCAGGTTGCAGGTGATATGGCCGGCCAGGTGATCGTTGTAGCCCTCCCGCCACAGGGCGCGAGCCAGAATCACGAGCTCCTCACGGGCGGTGAGGTCCGGCATGAGTTTCTCGGCGGTCGGTGTGAAGTCCATCAGCTCATTCCTCTGCGGTGCGCTCAGCCCCTCGGCAGGACGACGTCGGGCAAGGGATGGTGGTAGAGCCGGGCCGCGTTCTCGCTGCACATCTGACGCAGCTCGTGTGCCGGGATGTGCCCCCACACCTTCTCAATCACCTCCTGCGTATCGGGCCAGGTCCCGTCACCATGCGGGTAGTCGGTCTCCACCATGATGTTCTCGACCCCGATGGCGTAGCGGGTGTCGATGGTCGACGGGTCGTCGAGGGTACAGAACCAGAAGTTGCGCCGCAGCACGTCGGCCGGCCGGGTGTCCCACCCCATGCCGTAGCCCGAGCGGTCGACGATGTTGTCGAGCCGATCCAGCAACATCGCGACCCAACCGATGCCGCCCTCGCTCATGGCGATCTTGAGCTCGGGGAAGTCGAGCGGGAAGCCGGACCACAGCCACTCGGCACACGCCGTGAGTGAGAGCTGGCCGAAGAGTGTGCCCACCAACTGAAGCGGTGGCGCACCGGCTGGGATCTCGGCCATGCCCGAGCTGCCGACGTGCAAGGAGATCACCGTCCCGGTCTCCGCGCAGGCCCGGATGATCGGCTCCCAGTGCTCGCGCTGCCACAAACTCGGCAGACCGATGGCATGGGGGCGCTCGGGCAGAGCCACGCCGGTGAAGCCGCGGGCGGCGTTGCGCTCGATCTCGCGGACGGCTTCGGCCGGATCGTTCAAATAGGTGATGCCAAGCGGGACGATGCGGGTCGGGTGCTGGCTGTACCACTCCTCGTACAGCCAGTCGTTCCACGCGCGCACACAAGCCAGGCCGAGATCGCGTTCCTTGGCGTTGAAGAAGACCCGGCCACAGAACCCGGTGATCTGTGAGGGGAAGTTGACCGACGCCCACACCCCGTTGATGTCCATGTCCTTGACCCGAGCGTCCACGTCGAAGCAGCCGGGACGCATCTGGTCGAAGCGGAAGGGTTCGACCTTGACCGTCTCGGGTCGGCGCCCGGCTACCGCGTTCATGCCGACCTGGGTGAAGAACTCGCCTTCGAAGGCCCACACCTGGTGCCCCTCGGGCGTCTCGACGATCTTGGGAGCGCGCTCGGCCAGCTGGGCGGGGATGCGTCCTTCGAACATGTCGGGCGGTTCGACCACGTGGTCGTCCACCGAGATCACGGTGTACCGGAGCTCTCGGGGGGTCGGCTCCGGCAGGAACAGGGCGTCATCCACCGGGACCTGTGTAGCACGCTCGACCTGCGATTTCATGGCCATCCCTTACGATGCACGGATGGCGGAACAAACACTGGTCCTCGTGACCGGTTTGCAGGGCACGGGGAAATCGGCGACGGCGGACTCGGCGGGCCGCCTGCTCACCGCACCGGTGATCGCCCATGACTGGGCCATGAGCGGGCTGCGCCCCTTTCCCGAGGTCCAGTCGGCACTCGATGAGATGGGACCATCGGGCCACCGCGATGTCGGTTGGTCGCTGCTCTTCGCTCTCGGCCGCTCCCAGCTGCGCCGCGGCATCTCGGTCGTCCTGGACGGCGTGGCCCGGGCCGCCCAAGTGCAGAAGTGCGCGCAGATCGCGGCCGAGGAACGGGCCCGCATGGTCCTGATCCTGACCACCTGCTCGGACCTGGTGCTGCACCGCTCGCGCATCGAGAGTCGGCGCCGCAACATTCCCAACTGGTACGAGCTGGAGTGGGAGCACGTCGAGCGCGTGCGCGCCGAGTGGGAGCCGCCGTCCTCTCCTGACCTCATCGTCGACGCAGTGGCACCACTGGAGGACAACTCCCGCGCTCTCGACGAGTTGCTGCGACCTCCCGGAGCCGGGGCATCAACGGCCTGACTATTTGATCAGCGGGTCTCTGGGCAGGCCGAGAATCCGCTCGGCGATCTGGTTGCGAGTGATCTCCGACGTGCCGCCGGCGATCGACATGGCCCGGGTCGCCAGTTGGGTGAAACCGGCGAAAGCGCCGTCACCCTCGAGGAAGGCCATGCCGTCCCCGACCAGGTCGGCTTGGAGTGAGGCCCGGTCGTGGCCATGCTCGGCCAGCACCAGCTTGGTCACGTTGCCCTCGGGACCAGGACCGGCATTGAGCACGGCCCGCTGGGCCCGGCGCAGGTTCAGGATCTTGAGCGCGTGGTCTTTCGACAGGATGCGCCCGATGCGAGCCTTGGCCCCGGGCACCTTGTCCCCATTGGTCTTGAGCAGCGCGATGAGGTCCATTGAGGGGAAGAGCCCGCCCGTGCCACCACCGATCGACACCCGCTCGTTGCCCAGGGTGGAACGGGCCACCGTCCATCCGTCGTCGGCGGTTCCCACCACGTCGTCGTCGGGCACGAAGACGTCGGTGAAGAAAACCTCATTGAAGTCCGAGTTCCCGGTGATCTGGCGCAGCGGCCGGACCTCGACGCCCTTTCCGTGCATTTCGATCACCATGGTGGTGATGCCGGCGTGCTTCGGCACGTCCGGGTTGGTGCGCACGGTGGCCAGGCCCAGGTGGCAGTACTGCGCACCGCTGGTCCAGACCTTCTGACCGTTGACCACCCAGCCGCCGTCGACCCTCACGCCGCGGGTCTTGACTGCCGCGGCGTCCGAACCGGCCTCGGGCTCGCTGAAGAGCTGGCACCACACGTACTCGCCCATCAGGGTTTTCATCACCCAGCGCTCGACCTGGTCCCCGGTGGCGTACTGATTCACGGTCATGATGTTCCACCCGGTGATGCCCATCGGCGGCACCCGCACGCCGGCCGCCGCCAGCTCCTGGTCGATGACGATCTGCTCGATGGCTCCGGCCTGGCGGCCCCAGGGCTGGGGCCAGTGCGGCACCATCAGCTGCTCCTCGATGAGCGCCTTGCGCTGCGCCTCCCCCGACAATGCGGCCACCTTGGCCACCTGCTCGCGCACCTTGGCCCGGATCTGCTCGGCCTCGGGGGGCAAGTCGAGGCTGACACCGCGGCTGGTGCCTTTGGCCGCCTCGTCGGTGACGTCCTCGGCGTCGTCGGGCGAACCGAACAGCGCGTTGAGTACCAGGGCACGGCGGAGGTAGAGGTGGGCGTCGTGCTCCCAGGTGAAGCCGATGCCGCCGTGAACCTGAATGTTGAGCTGGGCGCACTCGTCGGCTGCCGACAGGGCCAGCGCCCCCGCCATGGCCGCGGCAAGCGACAGCTGCGCACCGCCTTCTTCGGCCGCACGGGCGGCGTCCCACACCATGACCGTGGCGAGCTCGGAGGCCACCAACATGTTGGCGCAGTGGTGCTTGACGGCCTGGAACGTGGCGATGGGTCGGCCGAACTGCACCCGAACCTTGGCGTAGGCGGCAGCCTGCTCCGTGCACTCGGT
>DASXFC010000050.1:0-22629 GCA_036489775.1 Acidimicrobiales bacterium
TAGCTTGGAAACGCGCACGCCGTCCTCCTCCTCGATTTTCAGCTTCAGCAGCCAAAAACCGTAGGAACGAGGCGGCGTGTCGCCGCGGATGGTGGTAGTCAGACCGACTCAGGAACCCCCGAATGCGTCACAAGACCCTAAATTTTGGAGGTCCGGCCGCGAGAGGACGGCCCATGCCCACCCACACGGGCGCCCAGCAAGGTCACCGTCGCTCCGGGTCCGACCCTTCTTTGGCGGACTCTCGCGGAGGGCCACACGTTTCAGCCCGACGTGACCCCTCCGTGGAGCTTGCGGGCACCCAGGGCAATGACCGCGATCGCACCAGCGACAATGAGCCAGCCCCAGAGGTTGCCGAGCTCGACCAGTGGACTGTGGCCGCTCCCCACAGGGACCTTGACCAGCAGCGTGGCCGCTGAACCTTGCGGGGTGATGGCGCTGGCCAAGATGCGTCCATAAGGATCGATGATGGTCGAGCCGTAGGCGAACTCGCCCTTGACCATCGTCAGGCGGTTCTCAATCGCCCGGAAGACAAGCAGCCCGTAGTGCTTGGTGGTGTCGCCCTGTGGGTCTTCCGACGGCACCGCCACGATCTGGGCACCATGGAGCGCCGCGCTGCGGGCGGTGTTGGTGTAGTCAGCATCGAAACAGATCATCGTGGCCAGCCGGCCGAATGGGGTCTGGTACACCGGCATCGTGCCCGCATCGACACTTTGCTGATCGGCGGCGAACATCAGCGCTGGATGCTGCTTGCCGTAGACGCCGAGGTACCGCCCCGAAGGTGAGATCACGGTGGCGTCGTTGTGTTGGCCTTGGGCGGTCACGAAGCGGTAGCCGACCACCAGATAGACGTGGGTGTCCCGTGCGAGCTGTGACAGCTCGGCGCCGATCGGGTTGTGCCGCGGATCGACGGTGAGGGTCCCCTCCTGCCACACCACGAGCTTCGCCCCCTCCTGGGCGGCCAATCGGGTCTGGGCGATGTCACGGCTCAGGTCTTCGGTGTGGTTCCGACCCGCATTCACGCTCCCGGGCCCCGGCAGGCCTGGCTGGATGGCGGCCACCGTCACCGTCGGAGGGTCGGCCTGGAACATGAGGAGGCTGGCGCATACCCACGCTCCGGCGGCCACGGCACCGAAGATCCCCGAGACCGCCATGACGCGCCTGGAGATCAGGCGGCTGCCCCAGGGTCGCCGGCGCTCGAGAAGCATGAGGACACCGAGGCCGATGGTCCAGTTCACGACGAGTATGAGCAGGTTGAGTGCGTTGACGCTGAGGACGCTGACCGGTTGCAGCAGCCACGGCTCCTTGAACAGTGTGTAGGCGAGATACCCCTGAGTGCCGATGCCCGGGGCAAAGCCACGCAAGAACTCGAAGGCGGACCAGATGAGAGGAAAGGTGAAGACGAAAAACGCGTAGCCCGTCGATTCGTCGAACTTCCGGGCGCCGATGGCACCGAGGCCCGCCGCCAGCGCGACCACCAGGGGGAGGCAGGCCACCCACCAGGCAAAGCTCGGATCGATCACGCCGTGCAGGTAGCCGGCCACGTAGCCCCCGATCCCGATGGCGACCGCCATCCAGGACCACCGTCGGGGTAGGACCCGGTATTGGGCCACCAGCATCGGGACCCAGGCCACGAAGACGAGCGGCCAGACGCCATAGGGCGGAAAGGACCAGGTGGCGAGGAGCCCGCTCAGCCCGGCCAGCACCAGTCCGAGGGCCATCCGGGCCGCGCCTGCTCCCCTGGTGGGCGCATCCGCCATCCTGGGCTCGAGAACTTGCTTACGTTCCGCCAGCGTGGTGGTCATGTCCGCTCCTATTTCGTACAGTGTCTGTAAGTATTAGGGATCCGGGCCAAAATGTCTACAGTGACTGTAAGAATTCTGAAGGGAACGTGATGGGACGCAGGCAGGAGCAAAAGGACCGGCTCCGCCAGGAGATCCGCGAGACGTCACTGCGGCTCTTCCACGAGCGCGGCTTCGACGAAACGCGCGTCCAGGACATCATCGAGCTGGTGGGGATCAGTGAGAAGACGTTCTTCAACTACTTCCCCAGCAAGCTGGCCGTCCTCGACACCAGCGCCACCGAGATGGTGGCCGCCTACCACGTCCTTCTCGAGTTCGAGCTCGCTGACACGGAGCGAACCGTGGTCGAGCGTCTGATGGAGGTGATCGAGCTCTGGGCCCTGGCCTTCTCAGGTGACCGGGAATTCCTCGCCACCGTGGTCAATCGAACTCCCGCGTTCTTCGGTGCAGCCGGGCCGATTCAAGACGAACAAAAGACCACGTATCGATTGCTCACCGAGCTCCTGCGGCAAGGCCAAGAGGCGGGAGAATTGCGCCCAGACCGTGACCCGCACCAGCTGGCCGAAGTCTTCACGGCGGTGATGCTGCTCACCACTCTCAACTGGCTTGGTCGCTATTGGGATCTGCCCGAGGAACCACTGCGCGACCGGCTCGTGCAGGCCATCGATGTCGTCCTCAACGGCGCCATCGCCTCGGGGACCCCAAACCGAAAGACGAAAGCCAGCCGCCGAACGGTATCCAGCACTTGATACCGGGGCAGCCGTGCCGCTACGCGGCGGATGCGGCTTCCTCCTGGGCGCGCGCCATGATGGCCTTGCAGGTGCGAACCGTCGTCTCCACATCATGCAGGTCGAATTGGCCGAGCAGTTTGATCGTGGCCCCCAGGACGTGCTCCCGGAGGCTTTCGAAGAAGGCGGCGCCCTCTTCAGTCAGGTCGACGGCATCGTCCCCCGTGATCAGCCCCTCGGCCGCCAGCCGGGTCAGCAGGGGGCGGGTGAAGTCGGGGCCAACGCCACGCGAGCCTTCGAGGTCCCGGATGAGTGAACTGCGGGCCACGTGGGGGCCTCCCGCCGCAACCAGCTTGAGGGCATACCAGGTGTCGGGCTCGACGCCTCGCTGGGCCAGATGGTCGCGAAGCACGGCGGTCAGCGTCCGCTCGGTGAAGGCCAAGGTCTGACCGAACTCCGAATAGGCGGCAGGTACTTCATTCATGTGTTGCTTCCGTTCTCTCGGTATAATCGACAGGTGCCTGTCCAGTGTACCCAATCGACAGTATCCTGTCTATAGCGATGCCGAACAACCTGGAACACCCCGCGATGGGCGTGCTGCTCCGATTGCTCTACCAGCTCTATTCACTTGAAATTCAAGGCGCGCTCCGCCAGGCGGGCTTTGACGACATCAATCCGGCAGCTGCCAACGTGTTCACGTTCCTTACCTCCAATGGGGCAACAGTTTCGGAACTGGCGAACCTCTCGCACGTTCGCAAGCAGACCATGGCGCAGACAGTCGAACAGCTCGAGCGAACCGGCTATGTCGAGCGCCGCCCCAACCCATCGGACCGACGATCACAGCTCGTCTTCCTCACCGCACGGGGCAAGCGCATTCCACCGGTGACGCACAAGGCTGCCGCGGCCGTCGAGAAACGCTGGGCCCGACTCAGTGGCCCCGATGAACTCGAGACCCTCCGTATGTCCCTGCTTGATCTGCTCACCCGACTTACTACCAGGGAGCAGGCGTAAGCTGCTTTCGTCAGGGACGGGGGTGAGCCCATGGCCAGATGGCATCGCAACGGGACGCGGCTCATAAAGGCCCTGCTCGTTGCCAGTACGGCAATGGTTCTGTCGGCCGGCACAGCAAGCAGTGCCAGCCACCACCGCGGCGTGCCTACCTACTCAGCGAAAACAGGGCGCGTGCCCAGCTCGGAGCGCCTGCACACCACCGTTCGCATCAGCAACGACAGCACGATCGTCCCCGCACCCAGAAAGGACACTCCCAAGACTTCCCAGCTCGCCGCCCTCGTCGCCATCCGTGACTTCAGCCCACTGCGCGTCGACGGCAGGACGTTCTACCCGAGCGTTCTTTTCGGCCTCCTCACCAATTCCGTGATGCAGCCGGCGTGCGGCGTCCCAGGCCTGGTCATTCCAACTGCGCCATCGAGCACTCCGACCACCGCGTGCCACCCGGGCCTCTTCTACCAACGAGATCCGGTGTGGTTGGTGATCCAACATGGCTTCTGCACACCCTCCACGGGAGGCCCTCCACCGCCCGGCGACACCACGACTACACAGCCCACCACGACGACAACGATCAACCCGGCCCAATGCGTCCTCTATACGTTCGTCAGCGCGACGACGGGCCAGTACCTCTACGCAGAGAGCTAGCCAAGCCCAGTACCGATTCCGTCGAAGTGCACCATCAAGGCGTCTTCAGAGCTCGGCTGCACCGCCGGCTGGTGAGCTATGCCAACGTTGGCTTGGGCGCCTCGGCCAACAAGAACTCGATGCCCTATACCCACATATAGTCTCTGGGCAATCGTCGTGGCGAACGAACCAGGCCGTGTCGGGCTGGGCTCAGTGGTGGGGCCACCCCATCGGCCACACCTGGTCAAGGGGCGGGACAGGTATGGAGACTTCGAAGCTCAGACAGACAGCGAAAATCAAAGTCCGCTACCACGCCCGTCGTTCGCTTAATCGGATCGACAATGAGCAACTGCGGCGGGCCCGCGGTCTTTTGAAGGCCATCAAGCAGCAACGGCTCGACGTGTTGTACCTCGGCGACTCGACGACGAGCTTCGTCGGAGGCGACGACATCGATCGACGGCAACTCAAGACGATGATCGGTGACGCGCTAGGGACGGACGTCAACTTTTACGTGGCGGACGGCCCCAGCTTTTCGCCGGACATCTACGACGCCTATCTGCAGCTCCTGCGCGCCGCATCTCAGCCCCCGCTTGTCATCGTCCCATTGTGCATTCGAGTTCGAGTAGCCCCATGGATCGAGCATCCCATCCACGGCCACAAAAGAGCGCTGCAAGCGCTACGGCAGGTGGATCCGTTCCGAGGGCCCTGGCGAGTCCATGCTGCATTCCGATCCCCCAATCAAGCCGAGTTTGACGAGCACCGACGGGTGCCTTATTCGACCTTGTTGGGCGAAGGCATCGTCGACGACTACGTGTCGAAGATCCATGAGTACGGGCGCAGGGGGAATCACGATGAGCGGGTGAGGATGCTCTATGCGTACCACCACGGTGGGCTTCTCAAGGCCGGCAGCCCCGAAATGGAGGCGGTCACCAGGATGGGTTGCACCCTGCGTGAGCTCGGCGCTCCGTCGGTTGTGTACCAGACGCCCGTGCCGATAGAGAAGGCGGTCGAGCTCTTTGGGACTGAAATGGCGGAACGTACCGCGGCAAGTTTTGCGGTGCTGAACGCGGCGTATCGCCTTGGGGCAGGCGCGGACGCTCACATCATTGAATGTGGCACAAGTTTCTCGACCGACGAGTTCATCGATCCGCGTGACGCCAGCGAACATTTGAATGAGACTGGTCGACGCCGGCTTACCGATTTGATCATGACCCAGGTCGGTGCGCAGAAGGGGACTCTCCGCACCAGCAGTGCCGCTCCCTGACTGGCTACTTCAAGAGACGCGACAGGCGGCGGTCGGCCAGGATCTTGCCGCCGGTCTGGCAAGTCGGGCAGTAGGTCATCTCATAGGACTCGAAGGAGACCCGGCGCAGCGTGTCGCCGCACGGCGTCGGGCACGGATCACCGAAGTGGTTGTGCACCTTGAAGCGACCACCCAGGCTCGACTCGGACAGACCACCGGTGCGGGTGCGCTCGAGGGCCAAGGCCTCGTCGAGCACTGCCCGGGTGGCCGCGATGAGCGCTTCACGTTGCTCGGCGCCGAGTGACTTGAGGGTGGCGTAGGGGGAGAGGTGGGCTCGGTGCAAGATGTCGTCACCCCAGCCCCGGCCGATGCCCGAGATCACGTGCTGGTCGCGCAGGTCCGAGTGGAGCCGGCGGTTGCTGTCGCTGGTGCGGATCAGCTCGGCGAACTCTTCCGAGCCGGCTTCGGGACCCAGCCCGGCCAGCGGACCCTCCTCGCCCTTCTCGAGCACCCACCACGAGGCCTTGCGCTGCGTCCCGAACTCGCGCACCAAGATGCCGCGCTCGGCGCCCTCCCCCCCGAAGACGAAGCGCACTACCGAGCCCTTGGGCTTGGTGGTCTTGGGCGGTTCCTCCAGGTCGACCCGCCCCGCCTGGGAGAGGTGGAGCAGGATGCGGCGGTCATCATCGAAGGTGAAGAGGTTGTATTTGGCCCGGCGGGTGACCGAGCGCAGGGTGTGGCCGTAGAGCTCCTCGACCGGCGGGGCGTAGGTCTTGAGGGAGGAGAAGCTCAGCATCTTGGCCGAGGTGAGGACGCGCCCGGCGGCGTAGGCATCGAGGCGCTCCGACAGCGCCTGCATTTCGGGCAGCTCGGGCACGGCACAATGTTTCCATGAGCTACACCCATGGACATCATGAGGCCGTGCTGCGCAGCCATACCTGGCGCACCGCTGAGAACTCGGCAGCCTACGTGCTGGCGCACCTGAGCCAGGGTCTGTCCCTGCTCGACGTCGGTTGCGGCCCGGGCACCATCACGGCCGACCTGGCCGAGCTGGTAGCGCCGGGAGCGGTCATCGGCATCGATGCCGCGGCCGAGGTGATCGAGCAGGCCCAGAGCGTGGTCACCGAGCGCGGCCTGACCAACCTGACCTTCGCGGTCCAGGACCTCTTCGACCTGCCCTATGAAGACGACACCTTCGACGTCGTCCACCTGCACCAGGTCCTCCAGCACCTGAGCGATCCGGTCGGGGCCCTGGTCGAGCTCCGCCGGGTGCTCAAGCCCGGGGGAATCTTGGCGGCACGGGACGGTGACTACGGCGCCTTCGCCTGGGCCCCGCCCGACCCTCGCCTCGACCGCTGGCTCGAGGTCTACCTGGCGGTCACGGCGCGCAACGGGCACGACGCCCGCATCGGGCCCAAGTTGTTGGGCCTGGCCCGGCAGGCCGGTTTCGTCGACGTGGCCTTCACCAGCAGCACCTGGACCTACGTCGACCCCGAGACCAAGGCGTGGTGGGGTGGCCTGTGGGCGGACCGGGTGCGCTACACCCGGCTGGCCGAACAGGCCGTCGAGTACGGCGTCAGCAGCACCGAGGAGCTGGAGGACCTGGCGCAAGCCTTCCTGGACTGGGCGGCCCAGGACGACGCCACCTTCATCGTGGTGCACGGGGAGATCATCGCCACCAAGTAACCGGTTGACCCGGTGCGCGGTTGAAAGGTTTACCGCGGCGTCGCCAAACGTTTGCTTGGCCCCCGGTACCATGACCCAGGTGGAAGCGGACCACGATGGCGGGCCAGCGGCGAAACCGGAGCGGAGTTCCTTCGCCGATCTGATCCCGATCGCACGCGGACGGCGCGGCCTGAGCCGGCGCTCGTTCCTCAAGGGCAGCGCGGCTGGCGTGGCCGCCGGCGTCCTCGGCCCCAGCCTGAGCGGGCTGGCCATGTCCAGAGCGGCGGCGGCCGGTCCTGATCTGGGTGGGGCGACGGTGACACCGGGCACCAAGCAGTGGCAAGCCCTGCAGGCGCTCAGTCGCCCGGCCCTGCGCTGGCCCGACTCGCTCCCCTATCCGAACCTGCCGGCGGGCGTCGACACCATGCCCGAGATCGAGCACGTCGTCCTCGTCATGTTGGAGAACCACTCGTTCGACAACATCTTGGGCATGCTGGGCCGGGGCGACGGGTACACCCTCGGCGCACACGGGCTCCCCACCGCCACCAACCCTTATACCGACGGTCGGCTCCAGCACGCCTTCCAGATGCCCTCGGTGGTGCAGCTCTCCAACTCGCCCAGTCAGGAGTGGCGGGCCTCCTACGAGGCCTACAACGGGGGCCGGATGGACGGCTTCGTCAGCGCCATCATCGGCCCCACCATTGCCGAAGAGGTCGGCGCAGTGGCCATGGGGTATTTCACGGGTGACGAGCTCCCGTTCACCTACAGCCTGGCCTCGACGTTCCCGGTGGCCGACCGCTGGTTCGGGTCGATGCTGGGCCAGACCGACCCCAACCGGCGGTTCCTGATCGCCGGCACCTCGTCGGGCATGACCGACGACCTGAGCTTGTCGGCACTCGATCCCCAAGACGCCTTCCTGGCCATTCCCGCGGCCAACGGCACCATCTTCGATCGGTTCGACCTCTTCAACATCAGCTGGGCCGACTACGCCACGGGCTTCCCCCTGGGATACTCGCCCGAGTTGTTCCCGGTCAATGACGCCGCGCTGTTGCTGGGTTCGACCAAGCGCAACATCGGCCAGTTCTTCACCGACGCCGCCGCCGGCACGCTGCCCAGCTTCAGCTTCGTCGAGCCCGACTACAACGTGCAGTCCCAGGAGAACCCGCAGAACGTGGCGGCCGGCGACGGCTTCCTGGCCCAGGTGGTCAACGCGCTGGGCCAGAGCCCCAACTGGAGCCGTTCGCTGCTGATCTTCACCTACGACGAGCACGGCGGGTACTACGACCACGTCGTGCCCCCGGTGGCGCTGGCGCCCGACCTCATCCCGCCGATCGTGCAACCCGGCGAGAGCACCTACGAAGGCTTCGAGCGCTACGGGGTGCGGGTGCCCGGCCTGGTGGTGTCCCCCTTCGCCAAGCGCAACTACGTCAGCTCCATGCTCTATGACCACACCTCGGTGCTGGCCCTGCTCTCGCGCAAGTGGAACCTGCCGGCCATGACCTATCGCGACGCCAACGCCAACGACCTGACCGACCTGATCGATCTGCCCGCGCTGGCCAGCGGCGTCCCGACCTTCCCCGAACTGCCCAAGCTGGCGGCGCCGGGTGACACGGCCGAGGCGTTGGCCACGAAAAGCCCGGGCCAGATCCCACCGCCGGGCACCATCTCGGCCGCGCCGTAGTACCGACGGTCCGGCCGACTCAGTCGACCCAGAGCTGGTCGGTGTAGGTGTCGGTCCCCACGATGGTGGGGATGAAGGGCAGGGCCGCCACCACGGTGCCCTTGCCGGCCGCCTCGAGGCGCTTGCGATGCTCGGCGATCACCGGCTCCCAGGCTGCTTCGGGGGGCGTGTTGAGGAAGAACAGCAGCACCGTGCGGTTGTCCTTGGCCGCTTCGCGGGGGACGTCACCGGGCGCATCGACCTCGAGGGCGATCGGCGTGAAGGCGGCCACCAGATCACCGTCGGTGCCCGGCAGCAGGTTGGGCAGGTGCTCGGTGCGCAGCCAGTCCCAGAACTCCTCGTTGCTGATGCCCTCGGCCCGATCGATGAAGACCGGCACGAAGCCGCGGTAGGGGTGATCGAGCGCCAGCTCCACCGGCACGCCGTCCTGATCACGGCGGTACTCCCACTCGAAGTTGTAGAGCATCGTGTGCACGTGGTCGCGCTCGAGGAACATCCGCCCGGCCGCATGCAGCGCCTTGACCTGGCGCAGGGCCCAGCGGTTCCAGATGTCGTGGTAGCCGTCGAGCACCCAGTAGACGGCCACGTAGGAGCCGCGGGCCGGCTCGTCGGTGATGGCCGATGAGTCGGGGTCGCGCAGGGTCTTGAGGTCAGCCGTGGCCACCCAGCGCCGGCCGGCGAAGTTGTAGGGCCCGACCATGCAGCCGGCGTAGAAGTGGTCCCGCTCGTACCAGCGGTTGTAGGCCACCTCGTGTCCCCGGTGCGGCTCCACCACGGTGAGCAGCATCGAGCCCAGCTTGATCGGTTCGGCCTCGGCGAAGATCTCGATCGGTCGCCTCGGTTTGGGAGCTGCATCCTCTGCCATGGATGGGAAACTAACAGTTACGTCGTGGCCCTAGACCTGGCCTGAGGCGACGACCGGACCGGTCGGCGTGACCGAACCGCTGGCCGGCTCTTCGGTGATGGCCAGCTTCGACGGCGTGGCCCAGGTGTCGGCATCGAAGGTCGACGCGTTGGGCGCGTTGCCCAGAATGCCGAGAGAGACCGGTTGCTTGGCGATGAAGCCCCACAGTTGGTACACCCGGTCCTCGGGCAGCTTGGGCAAGGTCGACTTGATCAGGTAGCCGCGGCCGTCGGGCACCATGACGAACTGTGCCAGTCGCACATCGTCGGCCGAGGTCAGATTGACGATCTGGTGCCCACTGGTCTCGAGGTACGACACCGCCGTGTTGGACGCGGCATTGGCGTGCGCCGCCGCATTGGCCTGATCGAGCTGGTTGTCAGAATGGATCAAGCCGATGCCCAGCACCACCGCCACGGCGGCCGCGGCCACCGCGATCGATCCGATGCCGGCCACCGCCCCCAGCGGGAAGCGGGAACGGCGGCGGCGGACCGCGGCCAGGTCGATCGGCTCGTCGGCCGCGTCGTCGCGGTCTGGTTCGGCGCCGGCACTCGGCTGGCCCCGCTCGGGCCCCAGCTGGGGCATGGGCGGCACCTCGGTCTCGGGCCGGTCGGGCAGCCGGCTGGCGATGCTCGACCACAGACCTTCGGGCACCGGCTCGACCGAGTTGCCCAGGGCGGCGGCCACGTCGCGGTAGGCGTCGATCTCACCGCGGCAGCGGGGACACTCGGCCAGGTGGGCCTCGATCTCGGCCTGCTCGATCGTGCCCACGGCATCGAGCGAGTGCACCGCCAACAAATCCCGCACTTCATCGTGGGTCATCACGCTTCGACTCCTTGGACACCCGATTCAACCAGGGCGGCGCGCATGCGGCGCATGCCGTTCCGAATGCGACTCTTCACCGTGCCCTCGGGTTGCCCGAGGATCTCGGCCACCTCCACGTAGGTGTGGCCCTCGTAGTAGGCCATCTCGATAGCCCGGCGTTCCTCGTCGGGGAGCTGGCCCAGGGCGCTGGCCACCTGGTCGGCCAGGGCCAGATCCCAGACCTCGTGGTCCATGTCGTAGTCCGAGGTGGCCGTGCGGTAGGCATCGCGGGATTCCCGCAGGCGGCGGGCATTGTGGGAGCGGACCGCATCGACGGCCCGGGCGTGGGACTGGACCAGCAGGAACGACCGGAGCGAGCCCCGGCTGGGGTCGAAACGGTCGGGCTGGTTCCAGAGCCGGAGAAAGACCTCCTGGGTGACGTCCTCGGCCTCGGACTGGTTGCTCAGCACCCGCCGGGCCAGGCCGTAGACCGCGCCACCGTGCCGGCGGTACACCTCGGCCAGGGCCACCTCGCTGTAGCGCGCGATGGCCGTGACCAGCTGGGCGTCGCTGACATCACTGATCTCATGCATGCGGGTGCTGTTCGGAGCAGAGGGGCATGCCGGATGCGTGCAATCCAGAAAATCCGGACATAGCCTGGGTTACGGATAGTAGGCGTTATGCGAACGACCATCGACTCCTACAAGACTCGAGCGGGCCGGTTGGACCTGACCGGCATCGACTTCGACGACTTCCGGGACCAGCCCCTGGGCCCCGATGCCCTGCGCACGCTGCGCTACATGCACGACGTGGAGCACCACACCGTCTGCTACCTGCGGGATCTCCTGCTGACCCCGGCCCACCAGGACCCCGAGATCACCTCCTTCCTCTCCTGCTGGGTCTTCGAGGAGATGTGGCACGGGGAGGCCATCGGCCAGGTGCTCGAGGCGCACGGCGAGGTGGCGGGAGCCTCCCGGATCGCCGATCTGCGCCACCGGCACCGGCGGCGCCAGGCCTTCACCACCTTCAACACCATCGCCAGCGCCGCCTTCGCCGGCCGGGCCTTCGTGGCCCTGCACATGACCTGGGGGGCCATCAATGAGTGGACCACCCAGGCCGGCTACGCCCGCCTGGCCGACCGGGCCAGCCACCCCACGCTGCGCGAGCTGCTCCGGCGCATCATGAAGCAAGAAGGCGGACACATCGACTTCTACGCCTCCGAGGCGGGTCGCCGTCTGGCCGACAGTCCCCGGGCCCAGAAGATGACCCGATTCGCACTGTCCCACCTCTGGCGTCCGGTCGGTTCGGGCGTCATGTCCAAGCAGGAAGTCGCCTTCATGGTCGAGTACCTCTTCAGCGGCGACGAGGGCGCCACGGTGGCGTCGCGCATCGACCGCCGCATCGACCGCTTGCCCGGGCAGAGCGAGCTGCACCTGCTCCAGCGCGCCGTGGCCAAGTCGTCGGCGACGGCGGCGTTGCCGGCGTTGGCGCTCTGAGTACTCCTGTTAGAAATCGGGCATGGCGAAGTCATCGACGCGGCTCGTGCTGATCTGTGGGCTTCCAGCCTCGGGCAAGACGACGCTCGCTCGTGAGCTGGCCTCCAAAATCCCCGCCGTCAGGTTGGATACGGACGCCTGGATGACCCAACTGGGCGCGGATGTGTGGGATGAAGAGTTCCGGGTTCGCCTCGAACATCAGCAGTGGCTTCTCTCCCAGGATCTCCTGGCCCAGGGTCAGAGCGTAATTCTGGAATGGGGCCACTGGGCGCGAGCCGAACGCGATGAGAAACGACTCGGCGCCCGGGCTCTGGGGGTGGGAGTCGAACTGCATTACCTCGATGCGCCGCTGGAGGAGTTGATCGAGCGAGCACAACGTCGCAATGCCACCGGCGAGTGGACCGCCTCGCCCATGACGCGGGCGCACTTTGAAACGTGGGCCACGATTTTTCAACCTCCCGACGGCGACGAGATGATGTTGTTCGACCCGCCACTGGTCGCGGGTTGATCACGTCGGAGCGATCTTCGTCATCTTTCTGACATCTGACCTTCACCTCACTCCGAACACTGGGCAACCCCATCCAGTGAGGAGGTCATATGACCGCAGATGCACGAGCACTCTCCGAGTTGCTCGAAGAATCACAGGACATGCAGGCGGATGCCCTGCGTCCGACCAAAAGCGCGCTCGACGAAATGGTCGAGCTGCACCATCAGTCCGATGATCAGGACGCCAGCGCCAACCGTCTCTTCCACCAAGAGCACCGCCGGGCCCTGACCTCGAGCTTCTCGGGCGCCACCCTGCTCGGTGCCGCCGGTGGGGTCGCCCTGGTCGGCGTGCTGGCTTCGGCCGCCGCCGCGGCCGGCTCGACCGACATCCAGATCCTCCAGACCGCAGCCTCCATCGAGAACCTGGCCGTGGCCACCTACAAGACGGCGCTCACCCTGCCCTACATCGGCGGGTCCGAAGCCAACGGCGTGGTGACCAAGTTCGCCCAGGTCACCATGGCGCAACACGCGCAACACGCGCAGGCCTTCAACGGGGCCGCCAAGAGCTTGGGTGGCAAGGCGCAGTCCAAGCCCGACCCGGCCTTCGTGCCGGTGGTCAACAAGGCCGTGGCCAGCCTGAGCGGTGCCTCGGCCTCGGCCGGTGCGCTGGGCGTCGTCGGTCTGGCCCTCGAGCTCGAGAACATCGCAGCCGAGACCTACATCCACGACACCACCTTGGCCAAGTCGTCCACCAACAAGGCCCTCTTCGCCAGCATCATGGGCATCGAGGCGCAGCACGTGGCCGTGTTGACCGCGGTCCAGGCTCTGCTCAAGGCCGGTGCGCCCCAGCTCATCTCGCTGGCGCCGGGCACGGCAGCGGCCTTGCCGGCAGTGGCCGGCAGCATTGGCTTCCCCCACGCCTTCTACCCGACCACCAGTGCCGCCCCGGCCAAGCAAGGAGCTGTCAAGTGAGCAAGCGACCAACTGAGTTCGAGGGCACCGAGCATGAGCTCGTGGCCATGACCAAAGACCTCGAGGGCCTCCACCACGACGTCGGGATGCCCGCCATGCGGGCCGGAGTGAGCCGGATGATCGACTCGGTGCGCTCCAGTACCGTGCGCCCGACCAGCCGGCGCAGCTTCCTCATCGGCGCCGGTGCCGTCGCCGGTGGCGCCGCCCTGGTCACCGTCGGCGGCAGTTTGGCCCCCGCCCTGGCCGGTGCCGCCCAACGCGACACCCGATCGCTGCGATCACTGAGTTCGGCCAACGCGGCTGCCTTCCCGCCGGCCGGGCTCACCGGTGACCTGGCCGTGGCCGCCGTGGCCGCCAGCCTCGAGAATCTGGCCGTGTTCGCCTACAGCGCCGGACTCAGTGCGGCCACTGCAGGCAAGCTGGGCGCCGTGCCGCCCGCCGTGGCCACCTTCGCCACCACGGTCAAGGGCCAGCACACCCAGCACGCCGCGGCCTGGAATGCGGTGCTCAAGTCCAATCACAAAGCTGCCATCACCGTCACCAATCCGACACTGACCCCGGTGGTGCAAGCCGATTTCGGCAAGGTGACCGACATCGCCGGTTTGGCCAACTTGGCCCTGACGCTGGAGACCATTGCGGCCGAGACCTACCAGGTGGAGACGGCCAAGCTGAAGAGCAAGGCCGCCATCGGGCTGTCCGCCTCGATCATGCCGGTGGAGATGCAGCACATCGCCATCCTCTACTACGTGCTGGGCGAGTACCCCGGGACCCAGAACTCTTCGGGCCCGCTGGCTTTCAGCCCCACCACCTCGGCGGTTTAGGGTAAACATGTACAAGCGGATGAGAAGCGGGGCGGGGATAATCGGCCTGGCGGCGGGCGCCCTGCTTCTCACTGCCTGCGGCGGAGGCGGACCATCGGCCCCCTCCGCCAGCACGGCGGGGAGCTCGAGTTCCCACTCGACCACCATCACCATTCACAACTACATGTTCTCGCCCATGTCCGACACGGTGGCCCCCGGGGCGACCATCTCGGTCACCAACACGGACGCCGTGACCCACACGCTGACGTCGACCGATGGTGCCTTCACGACCGGCAACGTCGGCCCGCACCAGACCAAGACGTTCAAGGCTCCCACCAAGCCGGGGACCTACTCCTACATCTGCGCCATCCACCAGTACATGATGGGGACACTCAAGGTCTCTTGACCCGAGCCTGCCGTCAGCGGGGATCGCGTGGGAGACCGAGCACCCGTTCGGAGATGATGTTGCGTTGGACTTCATCCGACCCGGCCGCGATGCGAAAGCCCGGCGCTCCGAGGAGGAACTCGGTCCAGGCGTAGGTGCCCCACTCCCCGGTATCGGCCACCAGGGCCGGACCGAGGATCAACCCCATCACGTCGGAGAGTTGGCGCAGGCCCTCGGTCCAGGCCAGCTTCCCGATCGATCCTTCTGGCCCCGGCACGCCCCCGCTCTTGAGCGTGTCCGTCGTGCGCCGCCCGGTCAGTGAGCGCACCCGCCCGCCGATGTAGACCGACATGAGTGCTTGTCGGACCACCGGATCGGCCAGCCGGCCACGATGCTTGGCCACCAGGGTGGCCCGGGCGAAGAGATCGCCCCCCGAGGCCGCCGTCTTGGTCGCCGAGGCCCGCTCGAAGCCCAGCGTGGTGATGGCCACGCGCCAGCCCTCGCCCACCGGACCCAGCCGGGCCGAGTCGGGCAGTTCCACGTCGGTCAGGAAGACCTCGTTGAACGAGGTGCCGCCCGTCATCTGCCGCAGCGGCCGGACTTCCACCCCGGGGGCGTCCATCGCCATGATGAAGGCGGTGAGACCGCCATGGCGGGGCGCCGTCGCGTCGTCGCGGCACAAGATGTAGCCGAAGTCGGCGAACTGGGCCCCCGAGGTCCACACCTTCTGCCCGTTCAGCAGCCAGCTGTCCCCGTGCCGTTCGGCCTTGGTCGACACCGAAGCCAGGTCCGACCCGGCGCTGGGCTCGGAGAAGAGCTGGCACCACATCTCGTCGGTCCGTCGCATGGGCTCGAGGTAGCGCGCCTTCTGCTCCGCCGTGCCCACGGTCAGGATGGTCGGTGCCACCAGGTCGGTGGTGATGCCGACCGCCTCATGTCCGAGCGGCGTGACGAAGCCCTCTTCCAGCGAGCGGAAAGCCTGCTCGTAGGAGCGGGGCAGCCCCCGCCCTCCGTACTCGGTCGGCCAGGCGATCGAACCCAGCCCGGCGTCGGACTTGGCCTGCTGCCAATGGCGGACGGTGTCGACCCGGGCTCGCAAGGCATCGCCGTCGAGGTTCTCGAAGATGGCGACCGAGTCCGAGCCGTCGCCGTAGCGCAGATCGCTCTCGGGAGGACGGCGTTCGGCGTGAGCCGACAGCCATACCTCGGCTTCGGCCAGGAACTCGGGCAGGGTGGGTTGGGCCGCTGGCACAGGACGATTGTCTAGTTGGTGGTCGGGACGGTCAGGGACGTCGGCTCAACCGATGAGCGCGCCCAAGATCGCCCGGGCCCGGGTCAGCTGCTCCCGGGTGACCCGCTCGTCGGGATGGTGGGCCAGCAGCGGATCGCCCGGCCCGAAGTTGGCGGCCGGGATCCCGTGCTCCCAGAATGAGGCCACGTCGGTCCACCCCACCTTGGCCGTCGGCGCGGTGCCGGTCTTGGCCACCAGCTCGGCCAACAGCGGCTGGGTCAACGACGGCGGTGCCCCGGCGGCCGCGTCGAGCAACTCCCAGCGGTCGCCCGCACTCTCGTCGAGCTCGGCGCCCAACAGCTCTCGCAGGAACGATTCGGCCTCCTCCGCTGTCCGGTCCGGAGCGAAGCGGTGATTCACGGTGAGATGCACCTGGTCGGGCACCACGTTGCGCGCCACTCCCCCGTCCACCAGCACGGCCTGGACCTGCTCGGCGTACACGCACCCGTCCAGCTCGACCTTGCGGCTCTGGTAGGCGGCGGCCGCCGAGAGGATCGGAGCCAGGCGGTGGATGGCATTGCGCCCGGCGAAGGGTCGGGCCGAATGGGCCCGCACACCCCCCAAGGTCATCAGCACGCTCATGGTGCCCTGGCACCCGGCTTCCACCAGGGCGTCGGTCGGCTCCCCCAAGATGGCGGCGTCAGCCTTGAGGAGTTCGGGTCGCTCGTTCCAGAGCTGGAGCAAGCCGCTTTGGTCGCGGCCCACCTCTTCGGTGGCGTAGAAGCACCAGGTGACGTCGATCGAAGGTTCGGGCACGGTGCGGGCCAGGTCGAGCATGACGGCCAGGCCGCCCTTCATGTCCGACGCCCCCAGCCCCCACAGCACGTCGCCGTCGATACGGGCCCGGGCGTTGTCGTTGGCCGGCACCGTGTCGAGGTGCCCGGCCAGCATGAGCCGCTGGGACCGGCCCAGCAGGGTGCGGCCGATGACGTTGTCGCCGATCCGCTCGACCTGGAGCCAGCTGCACCCTCGCAGGACGCCTTCGACCAGATCGGCCAGCGCCGTCTCCTGATGGCTGAGCGAGGGGATGTCGACCAGGGCCGCGGTGGCCTCGAGAAGGTCGGTCACAGCTCAGGTACTGGCGCCGTGCTGGCGCAACACTTCGTTGAGCTGCGCCTTGTTGTGCCGCTCACCCTCGGTGAGGCGCTTGATCACCAGCACGCACGGGATGAAGAACTCACCGCCGGGGTACTCGCGCCGGCGGCTGGCCCGGATGGCCACGCACCACGGCGGCACCACGCCCCGGCTGATCTCCTCGCCCGTTTCGGCGTCGTAGACCGGAATGGAAGGGTCGAGGAAGCTCCCGGCACTGAGCACGGCTCCCTGGCCGACCCGGGCCCCGCCCGTCACCATGCAGCGGCTGCCGATGAAGGCGTCGTCCTCGATCACGACAGGCACCGCGTTGGGCGGCTCGAGCACGCCACCGATACCGACGCCGCCCGAGAGATGGACCCGGGCCCCGATCTGCCCGCACGAGGCGACGGTGGCCCAGGTGTCGACCATGGTGTCCTCACCCACGTAGGCCCCGATGTTGACGTACGAAGGCATGAGGACCACGCCCCGGGCCAGGAAGGAGCCCCATCGGGCCGAGGCGCCGGGCAGGGCCCGCACGCCCGCCGCCGCGAAGCCGTGCTTGAGCGGCAGCTTGTCGGCGTATTCGAACGGGCCGTGCTCGATGGTCTCCATCCCTCGGGACCGGAACAGAAGGAGGATCGCCTCCTTCAGCCATTCGTGCACCACCACCTCATTGGTGGAAGGGTCGATCTCGGCGACCCGGGCCTGACCGCTGTCCAGTAGCTCGATGGCCTCGTCGATGACAGCGGCCGCATCGCGGTCGGCCGGAGTGACCTCGTCACGGCGTCCCCAGAGCTCCTCGATCTGTGCCTGAAGATCTGCCATCAGGTCACCTTATCGAGGACCGGGAAGCCCTCAGCCTGCTGCCGGCATGCTGACCAGAGCCGACCGCCATGGCGAGATGTCGAGCCCGGGGTACGTGGTGGCCATGGCGTCAACCGTCGCCTCGTTCCAGTAGGCATGGCCGGGTCGGGGCACACCGAACAAGGCGAGATCCTCGGGCGACTTGCCCACCACGAAGGAGCGGAAGGTGTCGTTGCCGCCCAGCCTCGGGAACGCGTCGTAACCGAACCACTCGGCCTGAGCCGGCCTGAAGGCCGCCACCAGCACGAAGCGAGAGGCGTCGGACCGGGCGAAGTCGGTACCGCGGTGCCAGACGTCGGAGCGGTACGCCAAGAGCGAGCCTCGGCGGCCGGTGGCGACGACCTCGTGCTCGTAGAGGTGGTTATAGGACACACCGGAGCGGCTCCGCGGCACCAGTCGAGGTGGGGCGCAGTCCGCGTCGACGTCGGACAGGTACAAGAACGACTCGAGGTGCCAGAACCCGGGCTCCATGCGGGGAGGGATGAGCGAGTGGTTGATGTCCTGGTGCAGGGGCTGCTCGTAGTTGACCGCACCGGCCCACTTACCCCACATCGCGGCCTGATAGATCCGCAGGTCGTCGTCGTCCAGGGCCAGGCGGGCGAACTCGACCAGGCGGGGATGCACGAACAGGTCGTTGAGGGCCGGGCAACCCGGCTGGGGGAAACCGCGCATACCGTCGAACTGGGTGCGGCGGAACTGGCGGCCCTCCGGTGAGCCGTCACCGAAACGCGAGGCCCGGTTGTAGTCGGCGAAGGTGTCGGTGCCGAACAGGTGCTCCAGGTCGCCGGCCACGGCATCGACCTCGGCCGCCGAGACCAACCCGTCAACCAGGGCCCAGCCTTGCGTCTGCCACTGGTGCGCCGCCGCCAACAGGTCGTCTGCCACCTGCCCAAAGTAGACCGGCCGGCCGGGCGAGAGGGAGAAGTTGCTGCCCCCGATCATGCCGCGCCAGGCCGAGATGCTCCTCCCTACGATGACGGCATGCCTTCGCTCTACGAATTCGCGGGTGGCGAGGACGCGCTGCACCGCCTCGAAGACACCTTCTACAGCAGTGTCCTTCGAGATCCCCTACTCCAACCGCTCTTCGGCGCGGGCAAGCCGGAACACGTCGACCATCTCACCGCGTTCACCGCCGAATCCTTCGGTGGCCCCGACCGCTTCACGCAAGAGCTGGGCTTCGCTCACCTCATCAATGTCCACCGACACCTTCAGATCACCGAGGAGCAGCGAGAGAGGTTTGTCGAGCTCTACATGGCCGCCCTCGAAGCGTCGGAGCTTCCCGACGACGAGGAGTTCCGCCAGTCCGTTCGCTCTCACATCGAGTTCGGATCAAAGGTGGCGATGCAGAACTCCCATGCTGAGTCCGATGACCAGCTCCATCCCCTGTGCGAGGTTCCTCGATGGACATGGGCTGGGGACGAAGAGGGAACTTGAGTCAGCGGACTCACAGGTTGGATCCCGTTGCGGTGGGCCGGCCCGCGCCGTACCATCCGGGTCGAGTGCGGCGGCCGCACTCGAAATCGACCTGAATGCTTCGGGCGGGAAGGAGCGGTAATGCTTGGACGGAATGGCGCGGCTCTTGGAGGCTGTGTACGCAGAAAGATGGCGGTACTGACGTTGGCCGCCGGGATGGTGGTACCCGGCGCGATCGTCGCTCTGACACCATCGAGCGCCGGTGCGCAAACGGATCCGATAAGTCCGATCGTCACGCAGCTCGAGGAGGCGCTACAGCCGACGATCAACACCCTCGAGCTGGACTTGATCGGTCCCTTCGGACTCGAGAGCACCGTTTCGTGCTTGCTGGAAACAGTCGAGGGCACTGGAGGCTCTGGGCCCTGCGTTGATGGTGGCCTGTAGCGAGTCCGGCAGCGGCAGACGTACAACGAAGGGGCCTTCGGGCCCCTTCGTTGCGTCATGGGGCAGGGTTGCTTTTGCCTCAGACGTCGAGTTTCCCTAACCACCCACCGTCAGAGCCCAGACGAGCGCATACAACGAGAAGGGCACGACTCCGATGAGCATCGCTACGAGGTAGGCATTCCGCTCGCGGTGGAGAGCACATCGCACAACTGTGGCGATAAGAAGGCCAACGAGAAGCAGCAGATCTAGTGGTGGAATAACCACGATCAGCAGCGCTGATACCCCAAGTCCACCGACAAATCATTCAACGAGTTCCCGGCATGTCCACGATCTCGCCTTGACCAACTGGACGTCATGGGCCATCACGCTCTCCTCAAAGAGTGGCCTAGTCAATGATACCGAGGTAGCCCCGAACGGAACAGATGCCGGAGGGGCACTCTTAATGCGGATTAAGTGCCTCGATCACGGCGGAGAAATCGGGCCATGTGGCGTCGGCCTCGATAATGGTCGACAAGAGCGCTTCCGTCGCAGGACCCACGCGAACTCCCACTCCGACTTGTTCGGCCAGTCCAACCGCCAGCTTGACATCTTTGCGAGCCAGGGCCGGAGTGAACCACCCCGGATGTGACTCGTCAAAGAGGCTGTCCAATCGCACCTTGCTTGCCGCACTCACGACAAAGCTGTTGGAAAATACGTCCTTGAGGAGGTCATCGGGTATTCCGTGGTGGCGGGCCGTGGCGATGGCTTCCGCCAAAGCGGCCACGCCGGTCATCAGTAACAGGTTTGAGACGATCTTCATCGTGGCCCCAGACCCCGCCGGCCCGCAGTACGTATAACCCGAACCCAGGTCGTTCCACAGCGCTTCCAGACTGGACACGGTGCTCCGGGAACCGCCGATCAAAAACCTCCCCATCCCACTGACGATGGCAGAGGGTGAGCCCATCACCGGGGAGTCGAGCACTTTGTCCGGTGGGCCCATATCGGCCAGTCGACGGACCGTGTTCGGCGCGACGGTGCTCACAATGCAGAGGCTGGCCCCCGGCGAGAGCGATCTGAGAACACCGTCCTCACCGAGACAGACGCTCAGTACGGCGTCGTCATCGGCGAGCACGATGAGGGCCGCGTCACAGTGCGACACGGCGGCCTCGACCGAGTGAGCTTCGACGGCGCCGTGGGAGATGAGGTCGGCGCAACGATCCTTCGATCGGTTCCACACCGTGACCTGGTGACCCTTTTCAAGCGCTCGCACTGCGAACGCCTGACCCATGTTCCCCGTGCCCAGGACTGCAAGCTCCATCGGGCCATTCTAAAGGTCGCCATTGCGGTTACTGCCGGTGAAGTGGCCCGAGTCACGCGGGTTGGTGTGCCCCGGCGCGACCGAGCAGAACAATACGATCAGCGCCTTCGACGTACTGCTTCGAGATCCCTTCTCACGGGCTCGGCCTGGGATCTGGTGCAAGACTCGGCCGGTGCGCACCCTTCTGAACATCCTTTGGCTCGTGTTGTCAGGATTGTGGCTCGCCATTGCCTACACACTGGCGGGATTGGTCATGTGCATCCTGATCGTCACGATTCCATTCGGGATCGCTTGCTTTCGACTCGCTGCCTTCGTGTTGTGGCCCTTCGGCAGAACAGTCGTCCGACGTCCCGATGCCGGGGCTCCGTCCACCATCGGGAATGTCCTGTGGTTCATTCTCGTGGGAGTGTGGATGGCCATCGCCCACTTGGTGCTCGGCGTGGCGCTCTGTCTCACGATCATTGGCATCCCGCTCGGGCTCGGAAACTTCAAGCTGGCTGCCGTCGCGATCGCTCCGCTCGGCAAGGAAATCGTGAGAACGAGTGACCCTCGAGCCGCGCTCGGTACGGTGAGCTTCTAGACATTGGCCTCGCACCTGCTCCAGATCACCTGGAACGGAGGCCGCGCCGGCTGTCAGATGACGCCTGGTTCCATCCGGCAGCCGATCAACTCTCGAATGCGGTACCAGGCGACGATCTCGTCGGCCACGCAGGCCTGAAAGTCGCCACTGGAGACGACGAAGCGCAACCAGTCCGGGTTCACCAGCAACGTCTGGGCGGTCTCGGAGACGACAACGCCGATGTTGGCGACCTCGCCGGTCAGCTCGTAATCCCAGCCGCTCGTGGCGAGATCACTCTGGGCTCGGTTGGTCTCGTCGATCAGGAGTGCGACCAGATCTTCGGCTGTCTGCAACGTGGTGTTCATGGTGCACTCCCGTCAGTACACCCAGCTTGTCCCTGCGGGGTGGTTTTCGGGGTGCCCGTCAGTGGCGGGAAGGGTGCGCCGAGGCGCAGGTCCCTCGTGCTGGGCCAGGCCGCGGACCACCCTGGCTCTCTCCCCGGAGCGTAGATTCGCTGACGCCGCAACCGGGAGGAGAAGCGTGACCGAACCAAGGCGGTTGGTGGCCGTCATTCTGGAGGTCTCCGACCTGGAGCAGTCGACCGCGCTCTATCGAGACGCCTTCGGTGTCGATCTGCACCCCGGTGACAATGCGGTCGACGACCGGTGGACGGGTGGGATCCACGCCGAGATCTCATGGCGAGAGGGGGCGTACCTTCACTTCACCCTCTATCCGGCCAAGGGCCAACCGACGTCCGGTGTGCAGATTGGCCTCTCCGTCGAGAGCATCGAAGATGCGCATGCGGCCGCATTGAGGGCGGGTGCCCGCACCCTGCATGAACCCCGCGATGAACCCTGGGGCCGAGCGCCCGCTATGCGGATTTCGATGGCAACGTCATCGAACTGACCCAGCACAGAGAGTAAGGAAATTCGGCTCCTCGCTAGATCGTGTGGATAGGCCCACCGGCTTCTGACAGCCTGTGACCCGTGCCGGCAGATGGCCGGAACGGTCGACGGGGAGATGGAGCTGGTGGACGATCTGGACCTGTTCAAGATGTTCGGGGCGGCCCTGGGGCTCGCTCCACCGTGGCAGGTG
>DASXFC010000066.1:0-45516 GCA_036489775.1 Acidimicrobiales bacterium
TTGGCCGATCCGGAGATCTACCACGAGGAGCGCTGGAGGGTTCCGGGGCGGGTCATCCCGGGGAGTCCGGACAACTCCTTCCCCGTCCGGTTCTTCGAGGTCTCCGGCGAGATGATCTGGGGCGCCACCGCCCGCATGATCTCCGAGCTCATCACCATCGTCGTGACAGGAAAGACCGGCCTCTGACCCTGCTCGGCCCTGCTGTCAGTCGCTGAAGCGGACCGACAGCGAGCCCAGGGGCCCGAACGACACGGCCAGGTCGTCGCCGGGCGCCACGCTGACCGGCGCCACCACCGACCCGGCGATGATGCGGTCCCCCTCGACCAGTTCGGCACCGTGGGCCTGCAGGTAGGTCGCGACGAACGCCACCGTGGTGGCCGGGTCCTCCACAATGCGGCCCTCACCCACATCGGCGCCGCCCTTGGTCACCGCGGCCACCATGGCCCAGGGGTCGACCTCGCGGACCTCGGTGCCGAAGATCACCCCGCGGTGACAGATGTTGGCGGCGAGGACGGGCTCGATGTCGTCGAAGGAGATGCCGAGGTCCACCAGCTCGAGGGCCGGGGCCAGCCCCGCCACGCCCCCGTCCGCCCCGACCCGTATGGCCACTTCGACCTCGACGGCGGGAACGTCCCAGCCGGCCAGCGAGACGGTGGCCCCGTCGCCGGCCACCCCGGTGTCGACCATGTAGCCGACGACGGCCTGGCGCAGCCCGAAATGCTCCTGGATGGCGGGCGTGTTGAACCCGATCTTCCAGCCGACCGGGTCGGCGCCACCGGCGAGGTCTTCGGCACGGCGGGCCAGTTGGGCCTGCATGCCGCGGGATACGGCAGCGCCGGTCTCGGCGTCGATGGCGGCGGCGTCGCGCTCGGGCATGGGTCCAGCTTGCCCCAGCCGGTCCGATAGCTTCGGGTCGACGCCAATTTCGTGCCCAGGGCGGCCTGAAGCGCCGACGCGGGAGAGTAGGGTGGTGGATCGTCGGCGTGTCGGCCCGGCGTTCGCAATTGAGTCGAAAAGACATGCCGGTGTGGTTCGTGAGCCGTACCGGCCCCACGAATGCCGGAGGGCGAGCACATTGGCTGAGATCGAGATCGGCATCTTCAAGTCGGGACGCCAGGCCTACGGGTTTGACGACATCGCCATCGTCCCGAGCAGGCGGACCCGGGACCCCGAGGACGTCGACATCTCCTGGGAGATCGATGCCTACAGTTTCGAGCTCCCGGTGCTCGGTGCCGCCATGGACGGGGTGATGAGCCCGGCGACCGCCATCGAGCTGGGCAAGCTCGGTGGACTGGGCGTCCTGAACCTCGAGGGACTGTGGACCCGCTACGAGGATCCCACCGCACTCTTCGACGAGATCCGCGAGCTCGACGACGAGAAGGCGACGTCGCGCATGCAGCAGATGTACTCGGAGCCGATCATCCCCGAGCTGGTCACGGCCCGCATCAAGCAGATGAAGGACGCCGGCATCACGACGGCCGCCTCGGTGACACCCCAGCGCACGACCTCGCTCGCCGCGGCCTGCCTGGCCGCCGAGCTCGACATCCTGGTGATTCAGGGCACGGTCGTCTCGGCCGAGCACGTGTCCAAGACGTCGGAGCCGCTCAACCTCAAGCGCTTCATCCGTGAGTTCGACATCCCGGTCATCGTGGGCGGCTGCGCCTCCTACCAGGCCGGACTGCACCTCATGCGCACGGGCGCCGTCGGCGTGCTCGTCGGCGTGGGTCCGGGCAACGCCTGCACCACCCGCGGCGTCCTCGGTCTGGGCGTGCCCCAGGCCACGGCCATCGCCGACGTGGCCGGCGCCCGCATGCGCCACCTCGACGAGACCGGCGTCTACGTGCACGTGATCGCCGACGGCGGCATGTCCAAGGGCGGCGACATCGCCAAGGCCATTGCCTGTGGCGCCGATGCCGTCATGCTGGGCTCGCCCTTCTCGTCTGCGGTCGAGGCCCCCGCGCGGGGATTCCACTGGGGCATGGCCACCTTCCACCCGACACTGCCCCGGGGCGCCCGGGTCCGCACGTCGGTGCGCGGCAGCCTGCGCGAGATCCTTTACGGCCCCGCCCACGAGAACGACGGCCGCATGAACCTCTTCGGTGCGCTGAAGACGGCCATGGCGACGTGCGGCTACGAGACGGTCAAGGAGTTCCAGAAGGCCGAGGTCATGGTCGCCCCGTCGCTACAGACCGAAGGGAAGTACTTCCAGCGGTCCCAGGGCGTCGGGATGGGTCACTGAGGCCGATGAGCGCGAGTCGGTGACAACCGACACCGTCCTCGTCGTCGACTTCGGGGCGCAGTACGCCCGCCTGATCGCCCGCCGGGTCCGGGAGGCCCACGTCTATTCCGAGATCGTCTCTTCGACCATCTCGGTCGAGGAGATCAAGGCCCGGGCCCCCAAGGCGATCATCTTCTCGGGCGGCCCCAAGTCCGTCTACGAGACGCCGGCCCCCAGCATCGATCCGGCCGTCTACGAGCTGGGCATCCCGATCCTGGGCCTCTGCTACGGCGCCCAGCTCATCGCCCTGCAACTGGGCGGCACCGTCTCGCGCACCGGAGCGGGCGAGTACGGACGGACCCGGATCAACCTGACCGGCGCCTCGCCGCTGTGCGTCGACTGGCCGGCCAGCGCCGAGGTCTGGATGAGCCACGGCGACGCCATCACCGAGGTCCCGGCCGGCTTCGTGGCTACCGCCAGCAGTGCCGGTGCCCCGGTGGCCGCCATGGGTGACCCGGAGCGCCGCATCTACGGGCTGCAGTACCACCCCGAAGTGGTCCACACCGAGCGGGGGAGCGAGGTCTTCGAGCACTTCCTGCTCGACGTCTGCGGCTGCCTGCCCAACTGGACCAACGTCTCGATCATCGAGCAGCAGGTGGCGGCCGTGCAGGCCCAGGTCGGGACCGACCGGGTGCTGTGCGCGCTGAGTGGCGGGGTCGACTCGGCCGTGGCCGCCGCGCTGGTGCACAAGGCCATCGGCGACCAGCTGACCTGTGTCTTCGTCGACACCGGCCTGATGCGGGCCGGCGAGGCCGATCAGGTGGAGGACACCTTCCGGCGCCAGTTCAAGATCGACCTGATCCACGTGAAGGCGGCGGACCGCTACTTCGACGCCTTGTCGGGGGTGACCGATCCCGAGCGCAAGCGCAAGATCATCGGTGAGCTCTTCATCCGGATTTTCGAGGAGGTGGCCCGCGATCTGGGGGCCGGCTCCGGTGCCGAACACGGCGAGGACGAGGACGGGCCCAAGTTCCTGGTGCAGGGGACGCTGTACCCCGATGTCATCGAGTCGGGCAGCGACACCGCGGCGAACATCAAGTCGCACCACAACGTGGGCGGCCTGCCCGACGACCTGAAATTCGAACTGGTCGAACCACTGCGCCTGCTCTTCAAGGACGAGGTGCGTGCCGTGGGCGAGGAACTCGGCCTGCCGCACGAGATCGTGTGGCGCCAGCCCTTCCCCGGACCCGGCCTGGGCGTGCGCATCATCGGGGAGGTCACGCCGGAGCGGGCCGAGATCCTGCGCAACGCCGACGCCGTGGTGGTCGAGGAGATCCGCCGGGCCGGCCTCTATCGCGAACTGTGGCAGAGCTTCGCTGTAATGCCGGCGGTGCGGACGGTCGGCGTCATGGGCGACGGCCGCACCTACGCCTACCCCATCATCATCCGCGCCGTCACCAGCGACGACGCCATGACGGCAGACTGGGCCCGGTTGCCCTACGACCTGGTCGAGCGCATCGCCTCCCGCATCATCAACGAGGTCGAAGGCGTCAACCGGGTGGCCCTTGACGTGACGTCGAAGCCACCTGGCACCATTGAATGGGAGTGAACGACACCACACCACCTCTCGACGACACCCTGTTCGCCTCGGCCGAATTCGAGCTACCGGGTCCTGATTCGTCCGAGACGCAACGCCACGCGATCCGTCGCCGCCTGGCTGAACTGGTCGACGACCTGACCGAGCCCCAGCGCGCCGCGGTGGAGCACCGCGGCGGCCCGCTGCTGGTGGTGGCCGGCGCCGGCTCGGGCAAGACCCGGGTGCTGACCCGGCGCATCGCCCACCTGCTGGCCAGTGGGGATGCCCCGCCCTGGGGGATCTTGGCCATCACCTTCACCAACAAGGCGGCCGACGAGATGCGCCGCCGCGTGTTCGAGCTGGTCGGGCCCCGGGCCGACAAGATGTGGGTCACCACGTTCCACTCGGCGTGCCTGCGCATGCTGCGCACACACGCCGACCGTCTCGGTTATCGCAGCGCCTTCACCGTCTACGACGACACCGACTCGCGCCGGCTGATCGAGATGGTCACCTCCGAGCTCGGCCTCGACGCCAAGCGCCTGCCGCCGCGCTCGGTAGCCGCCGCCATCGGCCAGGCCAAGTCCGAGCTGGTCGATTTCGAGACCTTCCGGGAACTGGCGCGCCGCGGTCCCGACCCGTTCCAGCGCCGGATCGCCGATGTCTACGCCGAGTACCAGCAGCGGCTGCACGCGGCCAACGCCATGGACTTCGACGACTTGCTGATGGTGACGGCCAACCTGCTTCAGGCCTACGACGACGTGCGTGAGACCTACCAGGCCCGGTTCAGCCACATTCTGGTGGACGAGTTCCAGGACACCAACCGGGCGCAGAACGAGATCGTCGAGCTGCTGGGCCAGGCCCAGGGCAACGTGTGCGTGGTCGGTGACTCCGACCAATCGGTCTACAAATGGCGCGGCGCCGACATCCGCAACATCTTGGAGTTCGAGCGGGCCTTCCCCAACGCCACCATCATCGTGCTCGAGCAGAACTTCCGCTCGACCCAGACCATCCTCGATGCAGCCAACGCCGTGATCGCCAACAACCTGGGGCGCCCGGCCAAACGCCTCTTCACGGTGGGGGAGACCGGCGATCCCATCCTGCGTTACCGGGCCGAGGACGAGCGGGACGAAGCTTCGTGGATCAGCGGTGAGATCCTGCGCCTCCGCGCCCAGGAGCACCTGTCCTGGGGCGACTTCGCCATCTTCTACCGGACCAACGCCCAGAGCCGCCCGCTCGAAGACTCGCTCATCTTCACCGGCATCCCCTACAAGGTGATCGGCGGGGCCAAGTTCTACGACCGCCGCGAAGTAAAGGACGTCTTGGCCTACGTGCGGGTGCTGGCCAATCCGGCCGATGAGATCTCGGCCCGGCGCATCGTCAACGTGCCCAAGCGCGGCATCGGCGACCAGTCGGTGGCCCGCCTGGCCGCCTGGGCTCAGACCGAGCGGGTCACCTTCAGCGAGGCCATCGACCGGGCCGAGGAGGCCGGTCTCTCGGGCAAGGCCCTGGCTGGCGCCCAGCGGTTGTCCAAGACCCTGGCCGAGCTGCGCCCGCTGGTCTCGACCATCAACCCGGCCGACTTCGTCCAGCTGGTGGCCGAACGCACCGGCTACCTGTCCGAGCTGGTGACCGAGCACACCCATGAGGCGGACGGGCGCATCGAGAACATCGCCGAGCTGGGGTCGGTGGCCGGTGAGTTCGACGACGTGCTGGCCTTCCTCGAAACGGTGGCCCTGGTGGCCGACGCCGATGACCTCGAGAGCGACGGGTCCAAGGTGGCGCTGATGACGCTGCACACGGCCAAGGGTCTCGAGTTCCCCGCTGTCTTCATCGCCGGGTTGGAGGACGGGATCTTTCCGCACTTCCGCACCATCGGTGAACCCCTCGAGCTCGAGGAGGAACGCCGTCTCATGTACGTCGGCATCACCCGGGCCAGGCGGCACCTGGCCATCAGCCACGCCTGGACCCGCATGCTGTGGGGCCGCACCCAGCACAACATCCCGAGTCGATTCCTCTCGGAGATCCCGGCCGAGCTGGTGAAGGACGTCGGCCTGGTCACCACGCGCAGCGAGCGCAATCTCTCGACGGCACCCCGGCCCGGACTCAGCTACCTGGCCTCGACCCCGCTGGTCAACCGGGCGGCCGGTCCCCGGGCCAGCAGCGGCGCCGAGGATTTGGGGTTGGTCCGCGGTGACAAGGTGGTCCACGACCACTGGGGTCCTGGCGTCGTCCTCGAATCCAAGGGCGAGGGGGCGCGGGCTCAGGCCACCGTGGTGTTCGACTCGGTGGGCAAGAAGAACCTGCTGCTGTCGGCCACGCCGCTGCGCCGGGCCTGAGTTCAAGGGGAGAGGAGCCAAGAGGGCCTTGGGCGGAGCGCCAGGTGTAACCCGTGGTACCACGCGAGTATGATTTGAGTGTGACACCGCGTAAAGAAAGACTTACGGTCACGGTCGACCCGGAGTTCGTCGAAGCTGGGAACCGGGCCGTCGCCACCGGCAGTGCTGACTCCCTGAGCTCGTGGGTGAACGAGGCGCTTGGTGAAAGGGCCCTCAAGGACCGCCGGCTCGCGGCTCTGGCCGTCGCCGTCTCCGATTACGAAGCAGAATTTGGGCACATCACCGATGAAGAGCTGGCTCTTCAGCTTCGCCTCGACCGCGAAAGTGCAGTGGTCGTCCGAGGTCAACGGAGCGGCGTTGCGTGAGATCGATCTATGACACCGGAGGTCTCATCTCCCTCGAGCGAGGCGATCGCTCGAGCTGGGTGCGACTCAAGGCGGCGCTGAACCGCCGTGAAGTCCCTCTGACCAACGCCGCCGTTCTTGGTCAGGCCTGGCGCGGTGGAACTCGCCAAGCGCGATTGGCCAGGGTGATGGCTGGCATGGAAGTCGTGGCACTCGACGAGAAGCTTGGTAAGCGGGCGGGAGCCCTCCTGGGCATAAGTGCAACGAGTGACGTGGTGGATGCTGCCTTGGTCCTGTGCGCGGCCGATGGCGACGAGATCGTGACCTCCGACGCCGCCGATCTGGCCCCACTGGCCCAGGCGTTGGGACTCCACATCGAGTTGGTGTCCCTGAGCTGAGGGGCCCGCCCCTGCAGATGGCCGCCCTACATATTGCGCCGGCGCCGTCGGTCATCCAGCCCGGCCCTCAGCTCCGGTCTGGCGCCCGGAGGGGCACGTCCATATCATCTGTTCCTGCATGCAACGTCCCTACAGGGTGGCCGCGGCCAAGCCTGGCCCCGTCCCGGGTCACCCCCCGACGTGCGTGTGACGGTGGGGGGGACTGTCCCCGAGGCTGAAGTTCCAGCGCTCGAGAGCTGCGAGGAGGCGGTCACCGCCTGAGCCGCCAACGGCCCGGTCGACCACGCCGACCGGCCACACACGCTTCATCCCCCATCCCGTTCATTTGGTTTAACCACGAAGGAGCAGCAGTGGACCTCTACGAGTACCAGGGCAAGCAGTACTTCGCCCGCTTCGGCATCCCCACCTCAGCGGGTGGCGTGGCCGACACGGTCGACGAAGCCGTCGAGCAGGCTGACGCCGCCGGTTACCCAGTGGTGGTAAAAGCCCAGGTCAAGGTGGGTGGGCGCGGCAAGGCCGGCGGGGTGAAGCTGGCCGCCGACGCCGACGAGGTGCGGCTGCACGCCGGCAACATCCTGGGCCTCGACATCAAGGGGCACGTGGTGAAGCGGCTCTGGGTCGAGCACGCCTCGGACATCGCCAAGGAGTACTACGCCTCCTTCACGCTGGATCGGCCCAACAAGAATCACCTCGGCATGCTCTCGGCCGAGGGTGGCGTGGAGATCGAGGAGGTGGCCCAGACCAATCCCGATGCCATCGCCATGCTGCACATCGACCCCATCGTCGGTCTCGACGAGGTCACCGCCCGCGAGTGGGTGGACCGGGCCAACCTCGATCCCGAGGCGCGCGACCAGGCGGCCACCCTGCTGACCCGGCTCTACGCCTGCTACGTCGAGGGCGACTGCGACCTGGCCGAGATCAACCCGCTCATCCTCACCCCCGAGGGCAAGGTGCACGCCCTCGATGCCAAGGTGACCCTGGACGAGAACGCCACCTTCCGCCACCCCGAGTGGAAGGAATTCGAGGACGACGACAACCTCGACCCCCGCGAGAAGATGGCCAAGGACAAGGGGCTCAACTACATCGGCCTCACCGGTTCGGTCGGCATCATCGCCAACGGTGCCGGTTTGGCCATGTCGACGCTCGACGTGGTGACCCAGGCCGGCGGGGAAGCGGCCAACTTCCTCGACATCGGCGGCGGCGCCAACGCCGACGTCATGGCCGCCGCACTCGAGGTGATCAACGCCGATCCGGCCGTCAAGTCCATCTTCGTCAACATCTTCGGTGGCATCACCCGGGTCGATGACGTGGCCAACGGGATCATCGAGGCCATGAGCCGGGTCACACTGAACTCGCCGGTGGTCATGCGCCTCGACGGCACCAATGCCGAACAAGGCCGCGCCCTGCTGGCCGATCACCTGTCCGACACGCTCATCGCCGAGCCCACCATGCTCGACGCCGCCCGCCACGCCGTGGCGCTGGCCAAAGCCTAGGAAGAGGAACGAATCAGTGAGCATCTTCGTCGACGAGAACACCAAAGTCGTCATCCAGGGCATCAGCCCGACCAGCCAGGGGCTCTACCATGGGTTGCGCAACAAGGCCTATGGCACCAAAGTGGTCGGTGGCACCAACCCCAAGCGGGGCGGTGAGGAGATCGAGGGCATCGCGGTCTACGCCTCGGTGGCCGAGGCGGTCAAGGAGACCGGGGCCACCGCCAGCTTCATCAGCGTGCCGCCCCGCGGCGCAGCCGACGCCATTATCGAGGCGGCCGAGGCCGGTATCGCCTTCATCGTCTGCATCACCGAGGGCATCCCGGCCCAGGACGAGGCCCTGGCCTACAACCGCCTGGTCGAGGAATTCCCCTCGACCCGGCTGCTCGGTCCCAACTGCCCGGGCATCATCTCGCCCGGGAAGTGCAACATCGGCATCACCTCGGGTGACATCGCCCTGCCGGGCGGGCCGGTGGGCATCGTCTCGCGCTCGGGCACGCTGACCTACCAGGCCCTGCACGAGCTCTCGCAGCAGGGCATCGGGCAGACCACCTGCGTGGGCATCGGTGGTGACCCGGTGCCGGGCACCAACTTCATCGACTGCCTGGCCGCTTTCGAGGCGGACCCCGACACCTTGGCCATCATGATGATCGGCGAGATCGGGGGCTCCGAGGAGGAGCGCGCCGCCGATTTCATCAAGAGTTCAGTCACCAAGCCGGTGGCCGCCTACATCGCCGGGGTGACCGCGCCTCCCGGTCGCAAGATGGGCCACGCCGGCGCCATCATCAGCGGCTCCCAGGGCACGGCGCAGGCCAAGATGGACGCTCTCTCGGCCGCCGGGGTGCAGGTGGCGCAGAACCCGACCGAATGCGGTGAGAAAATGGTCGAGATCGTCCGCGGGCTACGCTCGTAGGAGGCCGACCACCGGCCTGACGGCTGTTCGTTCCACTTGAGTTGCAGGAATCTGACCCAATTTGGGCCCTGCGGAGTGATAAAAACCCAGGTGAACATTCACGAGGAGGCTGCTCAGATGAAGACCGGCGGGAAGCTGCTGAAGTCTCGAGTCAGTGCGGTGACGTTGGTCGCTGCCGCTGTCCTGGGGAGCATGGGCGCGTTCCTCGCGCTGGGTGGTGTGCCTGCGGGTGGGGCCACGTCTCATGCACTGGCCACGTCCGGCCTGGGCTACACGCCGCTGAGTGCTCCGGTGCGTATCGCCGACACCCGCACCGGCGCCACCGACCCCTCCACGTATGCCGGCAAGACGCTGGCAGCAGGCGGCTCATTGACGATCGATGTCCCGAGCACTGAAGTTCCCTCCGGCGCCAGCGCGGTGGTCGTCGACATCACCGCCATCGCCCCCACCACCGCCGGCTATCTGTCTGTGTATCCCGGTGGCTCAACCAACCCCGGCACCGCCAACATCGACTTCACCGCGGGCCAGGATGTGAGCAACCTGGTGACCGTCGGTCTGGGCACCGACTCGGCCACCAGCTCGACCCAGAGTTTCACGGTCTTCAACGGCCCGACCGGGGGCGGAACGGCTGACTTCGTGGCCGACCTCGAGGGCTACTACGCCCCGGTGACCGCAACCTCAGGCGGCCTCTACAACGCCTTGACCCCAACTCGCATCTACGACTCACGGACCGGATCGGCTGAGACCGGTGCCGGCACCACCTTGACCAACGGTGGCAGTGACAACGTCACCGTGACCGGAATCGCCGGCGTGCCCGCCTCAGCGACCGCCGTCGTGCTCAACGTGGCGGTCACCAACACCACGGCACCGAGCTACATCACCACCTACCCGACCGGTTCGTCGCCATCGTCAGCCACGGCATCGCAGGTCTTCGTGGGCGGCGAGACGCTTTCGAGTCAGGTCATCGCCGGCGTCGGAACCGGTGGTCAAGTCACCATCGCCAACTTCGCCGGCAGCGCCGACATCGTGGTCGACGTCGACGGGTACTTCAGCGCTCCGGGCGGAACGGGATCGCTCCTCACCATCCTGTCCAGCCCGGTCCGCTTGATCGACACCCGTCCAACCGGCGTGCCCGGTAGCTACGCGGTGGAAGCAGCGGTCCAAGGCAGCGGCGCCACCGCCGGTGTCCTGAGCCTGGCCGACATCTACCCGACCAACTCGGGCGGGAACTACCTCACCGCCTATGCGGAGGGCGCCACCGCGCCACTGGCCGCCAATGTCAACTACTCGCCGGGCGACACCTACAACGTCGTCGAGAACTCGGCTTACGCCACGACTTCCACGGCCACGGCCTCGGCCGGCGGCATCGAGATCCTCAATGGCCCGGCGACCGCTGCCACGGCCAACATCGTGGCTGACGAGTTCGGTTACTTCACGCCGGCCGCCACCCCGACCGTTGACACGGTGGTCGTGCAGGCGACGCCGGACTCGTTGCTGGCCAACGGCACCACGACCTCGAGTGTGCAGGCGGCGGTCAGTAGCCCGAACGATCAGGCTGTGAGCGGTGACACCGTCACCTTCACCGTGTCCCCGGCCAGCTGCGGCACGTTCTCGCCGACCACAGCAGTGACCACCAGCAACGGGGCCACGCCAGCAGTGACCTACACCTCGTCCACCACATCAGAGGCATGCACGGTGATCGCGAAAGAGTCCGCGACCAGTGCATCCGCCGCCACCACCATCGACCAGACGGCAGCCGGCGCGTCGACCGCGACCGTCGCCGTGACGGCCAGTCCCTCGTCCTTCACGCTGGCCGGGCAGACCTCGACCATCACGGTGACGACGAGCAGTGGCGCGGTGGCGGTCGCGAACCAGGCCATCACGCTGTCCGACTCGGGCAGCGGGTTGCTGGAAGCGTGCGGCAGCCTGAGCGCGACCACCGGCACCACCAACGCATCGGGCGTGCTGACCGTGACGTACACCGTGCCGAACCTGGCCGGTGTGCTGGGGCTGGGGGTGGCCGCCACCTGCACCATCACGGCGACCGATACCACGGCCACGCCGAACAGCTCAGGGTCGGCGGCCATCAAAGAAACGCTGGACCTCCTCCCGTAGGAGCCACTCTCAGTTTCGCACTTGGGTTGCAACGGTCGAATAAGTGCACCGGACGCCCCCGAGTGATACAAACATCGACAGATTTATCTAAGGAGGCTGTACAGATGGACACCGGCGGCAAGCTGCTGAAGTCTCGACTCGGTGCGGTGGGCTTTATCGCCGCCGCAGTCGTGACGGGCATGGGTTCGTTGCTCGGCCTTGCTGGCGTGCCGGCTGGTGCCGCCACGGCACATGTGCTGGCGACCTCTGCTCTTGGCTACACGCCGCTGAGTTCTCCCGTTCGTATCGCCGACACCCGGGCGGGCGCCACCGACCCCTCGACCTACGCCGGCAAGACGCTGGCGGCCGGCGCCGCGTTGACGGTCGACGTCCCCACAAATGACATTCCGGCCACGGCCAGCGCGGTGGTGGTCAACGTCACCGCCATCAACCCCGCGCAGTCGGGCTATCTGACGGTCTACCCAGGTGGCGGGACCAACCCGGGTACTGCCAACATCACCTTCACCGAGGGTCAGACAGTCGGTAACCTGGTGACCGTCGGCCTGGGCTCCGACCCGTCCAGCAGTTCGACCCAGAGCTTCACTGTCTATGACGGTCCATCCTCTGGCGGCGGATTGGTTGACTTCACCGCCGACCTCGAGGGCTACTACGCCCCCGCCACCGCCACCTCAGGTGGTGTGTACAACGCCTTGACCCCGACTCGCATCTACGATTCACGGGCCGGATCGGGCCAGACTGGTGCCAACACCACCCTGACCAACGGGGGCAGTGACAACGTCACGGTCGCCGGCGTCGGTGGTGTGCCGGCCACGGCCAAGGCCGTCGTCCTCAACGTGGCTGTCACCAACATCACGCAGCCGGGCTACATCACGGCCTACCCGGCCGGCTCGCCACCATCGCCCCCGACGGCCTCGCAGAACTTCGTGGCCGGCGAGACGCTTTCGAGCCAGGTCATCGCCGGAGTTGGCAGCAATGGTCAGGTGACCATTGCCAACCTCCAGGGCAGCACTGACATCGTGGTCGACGTCGACGGGTACTTCACCGCGCCCGGCGGAACGGGATCGCTCCTGACCATCTTGGCCACCCCCCAACGCTTGCTCGACACCCGTCCGAGCGGCGTGGGACCCGGCACCTCCGTCAACGCCACGGTCCAGGGCACCGGCAACACCGCCGGCGTGCTGAGCATCGCTGACGTCTACACGACCACCACAGGCGGGAACTACCTCACCGCCTATCCGGAGGGCGCGACCGCGCCGCTGGCCTCGAACGTCAACTACACCGCGGGCGACACCTACAACGTCGTCGAGAACTCCGCCTACGCCACCACCGCCTCGGGTGGCGGCATCAGCATCCTGAACGGCCCGTCCAACGCCGCCACCACCAACATCGTGGTTGACGAGTTCGGCTACTTCACGCCGGCACCCAACACGGTGATAGTGGTGCCGAGCCCGGCCTCCATCACGGCCAACGGCACCTCGACCTCGAGTGTGGCGGCGGCAGTGAGTGGACCGAATGATCAACCCGTCGGTGGCGACACCGTGTCGTTCACCGTGTCCCCGGCCACCTGTGGCACGTTGTCGCCGACCAGCGAGCTCACGGCCAGCACCGGTGCCACGCCAGCGGTGACGTACACCTCGTCGACCACTAACGAGGAGTGCACGGTGACGGCCACCGAGTCCGCCTCGGGCGCCTCCTCCACGACCCAAATCGACCAGACCGGTGCAGCCGTCAGCGCACTGGTGATCACCGCCTCGCCCGAAACGGTGCCTGACAACGGCACCACCTCGACGCTGACCATCACGGCCAGTGGGCCCGACGCCTCAGGTGAGGTGGTCACGCTGACGGGGTACCCGAGTGTCACGGGCACGCCGAGCTCGTGCGGAGCCTTCGCGACCAGTGTGACGCTGGGGACGAGCGGCGCGACGATCGGCACGGCGACCGCTGCCTACACCTCCTCGGATGTGGTCGGGACCTGCACCATTTTGGCTTCGGCCGCGGCCAGTTCGACCACCGGTACGGCGGCGATCGCACAGACGCCGGTCGCCTCGACCTACGCCGAATCGATCAGTGCCAACCCCACCGCGCTGACGGCGAGTAACACATCCACGTCAGCCGTGACGGCCGGCGTGACTGACAACGGCGCCGGCCTCTCCGGTGATGTGGTCACCTTCACCGCCGGGCAGCCCAGCGTCACCAGCGGCAGCGCGACCTCGTGCGGCACTTTGGCTTCGCCCACCGAGACCACCGCCTCCAATGGGATCACGCCCGCCGACACCTATACGGCCTCTGACGTCGTGGGAACCTGCACCATCACGGCGAAGGATGCCGCCGGCGGCACGGTGGCCGCGACGGTCATCACGCAGCAGGCATCGGCCAACACCGGGGTAGAGATCTCCGCCCTGCCCGGATCAATCGTCGCCAACGGCACCACCACCTCGGCGCTCACCGTGACCGTCCTGGTCAACGGGGTCGGCGTCAGTGGTGACCTGGTCACCCTGACCGGGTTCCCGACCGCGGCGGGCGGGTGCGGCTCCTTCCCAGCCAGTGTGACCACCGGCGCGGGCGGCACCGTGAACACCACCTACACCTCCAGTACCGTGGTCGGCAGCTGCACCATCGAGGCCATCGGCCCGGCTGACACCGGTGGCAACGGCACGGTGGCGATCGCACAGACGCCGATCGCTTCGACCTACGCCGAATCGATCAGTGCCAACCCCACCAATGTGACCGCCAATGGCACATCCACATCAAGCGTGACGGCCGGCGTGACCGAGAACGGCGGCGGCCTCTCCGGTGACGTGGTCACCTTCACCGCCGGGGAGCCCAGCGCCACGCTCGGCAGCGCGACCTCGTGCGGCACTTTGGCTTCGCCCACCGAGACCACAGGCGCGACCGGGATCACCCCCGGCGACACCTACACGGCCTCAGCTGTGGTCGGCACCTGCACCATCACGGCGAAGGATGCCGACGGCGGTACGGTCGCAGCGACGATCATCACGCAGCAGGCATCGGCCAACACCGGGGTAGAGATCACTGCCCTGCCCGCATCAATCGTCGCCAACGGCACCAGCACCTCGGCGCTCACCGTGACCGTCCTGGTCAACGGAGTCAACGTCAGTGGTGACGTGGTCACCCTGACCGGGTTCCCGACCGTGGCGGGCGGGTGCGGCTCCTTCCCAGCCAGTGTGACCACCGGCGCGGGCGGCACCGTGAACGCCACCTACACCTCCAATACCGTGGTTGGCACCTGCATCATCGAGGCCACCGGCCCGGCCGGCACCGGCGGCAATGCCACGGTGGCGATCGCACAGACGGCCCCCGTCAACGTTTTTGACGAGAACATCCAGGCCACCCCGGACGTGCTGCCGGACAACGGCGTGGCGACGTCGAGCATTCAGGTCGCGGTGACCGAGAACGGCGCCGCCCTGTCCGGTGATCTGGTCAGCTTCTCCGACGTGGCCAGCACGCCCGGTGCCTGCGGCACCGGGACCTCGCCCACCGAGACCACGGGTGCCGGCGGGCTCACTGCCGTCGATACCTACACGGCCTCCACGACACTCGGCACCTGCACCATCACGGCCACCGAGGCCGACGGTGGTGTGGCCGCCTCGGTGGTCATCACCCAGGAGGCCTCGGTCGCCAACGAGGTGGAGCTGACGGCCAGTCCCGAGGTCCTGACCGCCAACGGCACTAGCCAATCCCAGCTCGGTGTGGCTGTTTCCGACAGCGGGGTCGGCGTGAGTGGGGCCACAGTGACGCTTGCGGGGACCCCGAGCGTCGCGGGCGCCTGCGGCACCTTCCCCTCCAATGTGACGACCGGGGCGGGCGGTGGCGTGACCACTACCTACACGGCGTCGGACGTGGTCGGCACCTGCACCATCTTGGCCACCGGCCCGGCCGGCAGCGGCACCGCCTCGGTGTTGATCTCGCAGACGGCACCAGCCAACGTGTACGCCTCGGCCATCCAGGCCACTCCGAACACGTTGCCCGCCGTCAGCACCTCGACATCGGCCATTGAGTTCGGTGTGTCGGAGAACGGCGCTCCCCTCGATGAGGACACCGTGACCTTCACCAAGGTGCCCAGCGTGGCCGGTGCCTGCGGCACGTTGGCTTCGCCCACCGAGACCACCGCCTCCAACGGGATCACGCCCTCCGACACCTACACGGCCTCAGGTGTGGTCGGCACCTGCACCATCACGGGCACGGAAGCCGACGGCGGTACTGCCGCCTCGGTCGTGATCACCCAGACGGCGCCGGTCGCGTCCACCGTCAACGTGTCGGCCAGTCCGAACTCCTTCACGCTGGCCGGGCAAAAGTCGACCGTCACCATCACCACGGTGAGCGCAACCGGTGTGGCCGTGCCCAACCAGGCCATCTCGCTGTCCCTCTCGGGCAACGGGTTGCTGGGAGGGTGCGGGACCCTGAACGTGAGCACGGGCACCACCAATACATCGGGAGTGGTCACCGTGACCTACACGACGCCGAACCTGGCGGGGATCTTGGGGATCGGTCTGCTCGCCACCTGTACCGTCACGGCGACGGACACCAGTGTCACCCCGAACATCTCGGGTTCGACGAACATCACCGAGACATTGGACCTCCTCCCGTAGGGTCCACCCTCACAGTTTGAGTGACCCGGTCCGGGGTGTCCCAGTGGGGGTGCCCCGGACCTGTCGCGTGCAGCTTGGGTTGTTCAGGCGGCCGTCTGGCTCCCCGCTGGTGGGCGGAGGGCCCAGGGCGCTCCCGCCACGATCAGAACTGGCTGCACGGCCTGTGGCAGGCTCCTGCGCCCTCGTCGCACCCGGATGACCCGGGCCAACCAGCCCTCATGGGATTGGGGCGTCACGTTGACGTCGACGCCCTCGTTGGCCACTAGGCGGGCCATCGGTTCGAAATACTTGAAGGCATCGTACATACTCATTAGTATCTACTCTACTGGACCGTAGGTCAAGTACTGTCACGTACGGATACGGACCATGGCCTTCGAACCCCTGACCGCCGAGCGGCGCCGCCAACAGACCAGGGAGTACCTGCTGCAGGCCGCCGCCCAGGTGTTCACCGAGCGGGGCTTCCATGGCGCCACCATCGACCAGGTGGCCGCGGCTGCCGGGTACACCAAGGGCGCCGTCTACTCCAACTTCAAGAACAAGGACGAACTATTCCTGGCTCTGATCGAAGCGGCCTACGCCCGGGAGATGACCGCCCTCAAGCAGACCCTGGCCGGTTCGGAGATCCCACCCCAGGAGCGCCTGGGCGACTTCGTCTCGCTCATCCGCGGCGAGCTGGAGCAGAGCCCCGACAACTGGTCGGCGCTGTATCTCGAGTTCACCCTCTACGCCATGCGCAACGAGGCGGCGCGGACCCGCCTGCGTGCGTTGGAGGAGGCCGACATCGAGGGCGTGGCCGAGATCATCGAGTCCAACCGGGGCAGCCGCACCACCGCGGTCAGCACCTCCGCGCTGCAGCAGGCCCGCATCATCACCGCCCTCTTCCGGGGCATCGGCGTGCTCCGGGTGATCGACCCCGAGGCGGCCGGGCCCGAGCTGCTCGAAGATGCCATCGCCTTCGTGACCCGGGGCCTGGGGGTCACCACGTCCGAGTGAGTTGGGTCAACCGAGAGCGGCGAAGGCATCGGGGAGCGCACGGTCCAGCCACTACTCTGGCTCCGTGCGCGTGGCAGTTCTGGTCTCGGGAAGCGGGACCATCCTCACCGCCATGCTCGAAGCCGGCGTCCCGGTCAACGTCGTGGTGTCCGACCGTCCCTGTGCCGCCCTGGGCCTGGCTAGGGCCGCCGGGGCGACCGACGAGCTGATCGATCGGAGGGCTTACGGCGGTTTCGGTCCGGCCTTCGATCGCGATGGCTACACCACGACGGTGACGGCGGCGCTAGTGGCCCATCAGGTCGATCTGGTGGCCATGGCCGGCTTCGGCACCGTCATGACCGAGGCGGTGCATGACGCCTTCGGTGGCCGCATCCTCAACACGCATCCGGCGCTCCTGCCCGCCTTCCCGGGCTGGCACGGGGTGCGTGATGCGCTGGCCGCCGGCGCCACCCAGACCGGCTGCACGGTGCACCTGGCCACCCTCGAGATGGATGCCGGGCCGATCCTGACCCAGGCCCGCGTCCCGGTGCTCGAGGGGGATTCCGAGGTGTCGCTGCATGAGCGGATCAAGGTGGCCGAGCGCGCCCTCTACCCGGCCACGGTGCACTGGGCCCTGGCCCAGCTCGAGGCCGGGCGCCCGATCACGCCGCCGGCCGACCCCTTCGCCCTGAGCGTCACCCTGCTGGCGCACCCGGGCCGCACGACCTCGCCGACCCACCCGGCCCCGGTGGCCGACTCGAAGATGGAGATCACGACGTGAGAGCACTGTTGTCCGTATACGACAAGGAAGGGCTGGTCGAGCTGGCCCAGGGCCTGTCCGACCTCGGTTGGGAGCTGGTGGCCAGCGGCAACACCTCGACCGCATTGACCGAGGCCGGTGTCGGTCACCTTCAGGTGGCCGAGGTGACGGGCTCCCCCGAGATGCTGGGTGGCCGGGTCAAGACGCTGCACCCCAAGATCCACGGCGGGATTCTGGCCAACCGCGACGAGCCGGCGCACCTGGCCGATCTCGAGGCCAACGGCATCGCAGCCATCGACCTTGTCGTCTCCAACCTCTACCCGTTCTCCTCTGACCCGAGTATCGAGTTGATCGACATCGGCGGGCCGACCATGGTGCGCGGCGCGGCCAAGAACCACGACCACGTGGGCATCGTGACCGCACCGGCCGACTACCCGGTGGTGCTCGAAGAGTTGCGCCAGCACGGCACCCTGTCGGGCGTTACCCGGCGCCGGCTGGCCCGGGCCGCCTTCGCCCACACCGCGGCCTACGACGCCGCCATCGTGGCCTGGCTCGACGCCGGTGGTCCCGGCGCGGTGGCCGGGGCCGACGAGGGGGGAGAAGACCCGGCGCTGACCGCGGTGCTGCCCCCGACGCTGCACCTCACCCTCGAGCGCACCGAGATCCTGCGCTACGGCGAGAACCCGCACCAGCGCGGCGCCCGCTACCGCACCGCCGGCAGCGCGAGCTGGTGGGACGCCATGACCCAGCACGCGGGCAGTGCGCTCTCCTACCTCAACCTGTTCGACGGCGACGCCGCCTGGCGGCTGGTGCACGAGCTGGCCGATGACGCCGGCCAGCCGGCCGTGGCCATTATCAAGCACGCCAACGCCTGCGGCGCCGCCGTGGGGGACACCCTCCTGAGCGCCTACGAGCGGGCCCTCGAGTGTGACGTGCAGTCCGCCTTCGGCGGGGTGCTGGCCATCGGCGGCGACGTCAGCGCCGATCTGGCCGAAGCCATCGCGGCCGGCCCCCAGGCCGATGTCATCATCGCCGCCTCCTACGAGCCCGCTGCGCTGGAGCGATTGATCAAGCGGCGCAAGGCCACCCGGTTGCTCTCGGGTGCGGCGCCCGAAGCGGCGGTGCGCCAGCTGCGCAGCCTGGGCTCGAGTGTCTTGGTGCAGGACGTCGACGCCTTCGTGGCGCCCCGGGCCGAGTGGCAGACGGTGACCGAACGAGCGCCGACCGATGACGAATGGCTCGATCTGGCCCTGGCCTGGCGGGTCTGCGGCCGCACCACCTCCAACGCCATCGCCATCGTCACCGGGGGCCAGGCCGTCGGTATCGGCGCCGGCCAGCAGTCCCGGGTGGTGGCGGCCGAGATCGCGGTGCAAAAGGCGGGTGAGCGGGCCAAGGGCGGGGCCGGGGCCAGCGATGCCTTCTTCCCCTTCCCCGACGGCCTCGTGGTCCTGGCCGAAGCCGGCGTGACCGCGGTGGTCCAGCCGGGAGGTTCGGTCAACGACAAGGTGGTGATCGAGGCGGCGAATGCGGCCGGCCTGGCCATGGTGGTCACCGGCGAGCGGCACTTCCGCCACTGATGGGCGCCATCATCATGGACGGCGAGTCGGTGGCGGCTCGCATGCTGGCCGAAGTGGCCGACCGGGTCGAGCGCCTGCGCGGCGAGGGCCTGACCGCCGGGCTGGGCACGGTGCTGGTGGGCGACGACGGGCCCAGTACCCGCTACGTCGAGATGAAGCACGAGGACTGCGCCAAGGTCGGCATGATCTCGGTGGGCGAGCACCTGCCCGCTTCCGCCACCCAGGAAGAGCTCGACGCGGTGGTGGCCAAGTTCAATGCCGATCCGGTGATCTCCGCCTACTTGGTCCAGTTGCCGCTCCCGGGCGGCCTCGATGAAGAGCACACCCTGCTGTCCATCGATCCGGCCAAGGACGTCGACGGCCTCCACCCGACCAACCTGGGTCGCCTGGTCATGGGCACGCCCGGCCCGCTGCCCTGCACCCCGGCCGGCATCGTCGAGCTCCTCCACGCCTACGACGTGCCGGTGGAGGGCCGCCATGTGGTGATCGTCGGGCGGGGCATCACCATCGGGCGCCCGCTGGCCCTTCTTTTGGCACTAAAACGACCCGGCTGCAACGCCGCCGTCTCGGTGGTCCACACCGGCGTGAGCGACGCCGAGATGGCCGCCATCGTGCGGACCGGGGACATCGTGGTGGCCGCGGCGGGCAGAGCGGGCCTGGTCACGCCCGACATGATCAAGCCGGGGGCCGCCGTGGTGAGCGCCGGCACCACCTTCGAAGGCAAGAAGCTGATCCCCGACGTGGTGGAGGAAGTGGCCGAGGTGGCCGGCTGGATCACCCCCCGCCTCGGGGGCGTGGGCCCCATGACCCGTGCCATGCTTTTGCGGAACGCGGTGCGGGCCGCCGAACTGGCAGCCCGCTGAACCGATCATGTCGGGAGGTCTGGTGAGCGAGCGAGAGTTTTCAGAGCGCCCTTGGGGCTACTACGAGGTGCTCGACGACGACGCGCCCGACCACAAGGTCAAGCGCCTGGTGGTCCGCCCGGGCAAGCGGCTGAGCTACCAGAAGCACGCCCAGCGCTCCGAGCACTGGTTCATCGTGGCCGGGCAGGCCCAGATCACCCTGGACGGAGCCATTGTGCATCTTGGGCCGGGCCAGGCCATCGACATCCCCCAAGGGGCGGCGCACCGCATCGCCAACGAGGGGAGCGAGGACGTCGTCTTCATCGAGGTGCAGCACGGCACCTACTTCGGGGAGGACGACATCGTGCGGCTCGAGGACGACTACGGCCGGGTGGAGGCTGACCCGGCCGGGGCTTCGGCCGCTGCGGCGCCGGCGTGACCAAGATCTCCGACCTGCTGGCGGCCGGTCAGACCTTCTCCTTCGAGTTCTTCCCGCCCAAGAACGACCAGGAGCTCATCACCCTGGCCCGGACGCTGACCGAGCTCCAACCACTGGAGCCGTCGTTCGTCTCGGTGACGTATCGAGGAGGGGCCGAGTCCCGCCAGCGCACCTTCGACCTGGTGACCGGCATGCTGCACACCACGTCGCTGGTGCCGATGGCCCACCTCATCTGCGTGGCCCACACCCGGCTGGAGCTGGCCGACATCCTGGTGTCGCTGCGCAAGGCCGGGGTGGAGAACCTCATGGCTCTGGGCGGCGACCCCCCGGCCGAACCGGACGCCGAGGCGGGCGAGCTGGCCTTCGCCACCGAGCTGGTCGAGCTGGCCCGGGCCATCGGTGGCTTCTCGGTGGGGGTGGCGGCCCATCCGGCCGGCCACCCTCGCTCACCTGATCGGGACAGCGACCGGGACCACCTGGCCGCCAAGCTGGCGCTGGCCGACTTCGGGGTGACCCAGTTCTTCTTCGAGGCGGCCGAGTACCAGGCTCTGGTGAGCGAGTTGGCGGGGCGGGGTGTCGGCACGCCGATCCTGCCCGGCATCCTGCCGGTGACGTCGCTGTCGACCATGAACCGACTGGGCGCCATGGGGGCGGCGGCGCCGGAGTGGATGGCCGAGCGGCTGCGTGGGGCCGAGAAGGACGGCGGCCCTGATGCGGTCCGCAAGGAAGGGGTGGTGCTGGCCACCGAGCTGTGCGACCAGCTGCTCAAGGCCGGAGTGCCGGGCCTGCACTTCTACACCTTCAACAGCTCGAGCGCGACCCGTGAGATCTACGCCGCCTTGGGGCTGGGGCCGCACTAGGAGACTGCTGTGGCGGCGGGCGCGGGCCGTCCCAGGCGGCCGCCGGCGAAAGATAGTGGGTATCGGGCCCCGCCGAGGTAGTGGGTAACCTAGTGGGTATGGCCTATGTGGTGGCTCGTCCCAACAACCGGTTCGAGATCAGGGAGTCGGTCCACACCCCCGACGGGCCCCGCGCCCGCTCCCTGGGCAACTTCGCCCGCCTCACCGAGGAGGTCCTGACCAACGCCAGCCAGCGGGCGACCCGGCCCTTCGACGCGGCCGCGGTCCGGGCCTCAGCCGAGCGCGCCGGCGCGCCGATGGCCACTCGACCCATCTCGGCCCGCGCACCAAGCGAGGAAGCAGGGAGGAAGCACTTCGTGGCGTCCTCGCGCCGCATGGCTCGTTCGCTCGGATCCGGCCCACCTGCGGACCGCCCGGATCCGGGTGACGCCCTCATCGACCTCCTCGGTTTCGTGGCACAGATCTCGCCGTTCCTGCCCACCCGCGACCCCGAGCCGCTTCGCTTCCCACCGCTGGCGCGCCTGCGGGACGAGCAGTGACGGGCTCGGTACCACTGAGCAACCTGGCCGGCCGCATTGTCACGCTCCACGAGATGCTGGACTCCCTGGCTCTGCCCCACCAGTTCGGCGGCGCCATCGCCCTGGCGTGGTATCGAAACCCGCGGGCTACTACCGACATCGATGTGAATCTCACCGTTCCGCCCGCGGCGGCCGATCCGGTGCTCGGTGCGCTGCTGCCATTGGGAGTGTCGGTCACTCCGGCCGACCGCGAGAGCATCGTCCGCGACGGGCAGGCCCGGCTGGACTGGGATGGCTCGTATCTCGATGTGTTCTTTGCCACCTTCGAACTCCATCAAGAGATGGCCGAACACGTTCGGCTGGTCCAGTTCGGGCCGGTCCAGATCCCAATCCTGTCCCCCGAGGACCTGATCGTCTGCAAGGCCGTCTTCGACCGCCCCAAGGACTGGCTCGACATTGAGGAGATGGTCCGCTGGGGCACCGAGATCGACACCTCCCGAGCTCTGGCCTGGGTGGCCGACCTCCTCGGTCCGGGGGCAGAGCAGCATCATCGCCTGGCTACCATTTTGGGGTCGGCGCCCTAGTCCGCAGCGCCGTCACCATGGCGATTGGGCGATGAGGGCTCTGGCCCATAGCATCGAAAGCATGGCAAAGACCCCACTCCACGTGACCGTCACCGGCGCCGCCGGGCAGATCGGCTACTCGCTCCTCTTCCGCATCGCCTCGGGCCAGCTCCTGGGGCCGGACCAGCCCATCGTGCTGCGCCTGCTCGAGATCGAGCCGGCCCTCAAGGTGCTCGACGGCGTGGTCATGGAGCTCGACGACTGCGCCTTCCCGCTGGTCAGCGACATCGTGGCCACCTCGGACCTCAAGACGGCCTTCGACGGGACCAACTGGGCCCTGCTGGTCGGTTCGGTGCCCCGCAAGGCCGGCATGGAGCGGGGCGACCTGCTCAGCGTCAACGGGGGGATCTTCAAGCCACAGGGCCGGGCCATCGCCGAGAACGCGGCCGCCGACGTGCGGATTCTGGTGGTGGGCAACCCCTGCAACACCAACTGCCTGATCGCCCGCTCCAACGCGCCCGAGGTCCCGGCTGACCGCTGGTTCGCCATGACCCGCCTGGACGAGAACCGGGCCAAGGCCCAGCTGGCCCAGAAGGCCAACGTGCCGGTGGCCTCGGTGGGCCACGTCGCCATCTGGGGCAACCACTCGGCCACCCAGTTCCCCGACTTCGCCAACGCCACCATCGACGGCAAGCCAGTGCCCGAGGTGATCACCGACCACGAGTGGCTCCAGGGCGATTTCATCTCCACCGTGCAGAAGCGCGGCGCGGCCATCATCGAGGCCCGGGGCTTGTCCTCGGCCGCCTCGGCCGCCTCGGCGGCGGTGGACACGGTGGTCAGCCTGCGCACCAAGACGGCCAAGGGTGACTGCACCTCGGTGGCCGTGGCCAGCACGGGCCAGTACGGGACACCCGAGGGCCTCCAGTTCGGCCTCCCGGTCATCGCCGACGGCAAGGGCGGCTGGTCGGTGGCCGAGGGCCTCGAGCACGACGCCTTCGCGCAGGAGCGCATCGCGGCCACCACCGAGGAGCTGCTCGGTGAGCGCAACGACGTGAAGGAGCTCGGCCTCATCCCCTGAGGCCACTCGGATACCTCCCTGAGCCAAATGGCCGAGGGCGAGGCGGGGTCGCCCGTCAGCAACCAAGGGCGTAGCTGACCGCCGAACAGACTTTGCGCATCACGTCGTCGCTGACTCGTCCGACCGGACCAGTCAGCGAGGCCTGACTGACGGTGTGAAGGCCATCGCAGTTGACTACCGACGGCCGGTCCAGGCCGACCTCGACATGGTCGATGTCGACCTCTGCGGCGAGACCCCGGATCGAACTGGTGATCTCGGCCACCGTGACGAGATCGCGAGCGTCGAGCACCTCGGATCGCGTGAGGAGGAGAACGGGTCGCCTCTTGCGACCGACCTCGGCCAACCAGAGCTCGCCCCGTCTCATGGTTCGCCCCACGCTGCAGCTTCGGTCCAGAAGGCGTCCGCCCGCTCGGGGTGTCTCAGGTACGCCTCTCGGTCTGATCGGGCCAACGCGGCGCGGACCGCATCAGCGACTCCCTGACGGGCCGCCGCCGAGATGTTGATGCCGAGTTGACGAGCCCGCCCAGCCAATTCCTCGTCCAGCGTGAAGGTGGTCCTCGATGAAACCATCAGATGATGCTAGCAGTCAGTGATAGCATCCAAGGTTGCCTCATGATGTTGCCTCGGATCTGCCGGTGCCACCGTCATCGGGCGTTCGCGGCAGCGAAATCCCGGCGAAACACTGGGCTGTCAGGCTGAGCGGCGTGGGCGACCTGTTCGACAATTACGGCGCGGACGCGCCCGAGTTGACCCAAGCGGCCTTCGACGAGATGGTCGGTCGGGAAGGTGCGGTGCACGCCCCCTACTCCGGGGTGGCCACCGCCCTGGCCCAGATGGGTCCCGAGGACGTGTCGGCCCGGGCCGGGCGCTTGGCCCGGGCTTTCATGGACCAGGGCGTGACCTTCGACCTCGATGGCGAGGAACGGCCCTTCCCCCTCGATGTGGTGCCCCGCATCTTCACGGCCCAGGAGTGGAGCCAGGTCTCCGAGGGGGTGGCCCAACGGGTGCGGGCCCTCGAGCGTTTCCTCGATGACATCTACGGGGCCGCCCGCATCGTGATCGACGGCCTGATCCCGCACGACGTCATCACCAGCTCGCCCGGCTTCACCCGGTCGGCCTTCGGGCTGAGCCCGCCCAACGGCGTGCGCATCCACGTGGCCGGCATCGATGTGGTGCGCGACGAGGACGGCGAGTTCCGGGTCCTCGAGGACAACCTGCGCAGCCCGTCGGGGGTCAGCTACGTGCTGGCCAACCGGGCCGCCATGTCCCGGGTGCTGCCCGAACTGTTCTGGGGCCATCCGATCCAGATGGTGACGGACTACCCGGCCCATCTGATCAACGCGCTGCGCCGCTCGGCGCCGGCCAACGTGGCCGACCCGACCGTGGTGGTCCTCACCCCCGGGGTGCACAACTCGGCCTTCTACGAGCACGCGTTGCTGGCCCGACTGATGGGTGTGCACCTGGTCGAAGGGCGCGACCTGGTCACCCATGGCACTGACGTCTTCTTGCGCACCACCGAGGGCGAGGTGCCGGTCCACGTCATCTACCGCCGCATCGACGACGACTACCTGGACCCGCTGCAGTTCCGGCCCGGCTCGCTGGTCGGCTGTCCCGGCGTGGTCAACGCGGCGCGGGCCGGCCGGGTCACCATCGCCAACGGGATCGGCAACGGGGTGGCCGACGACAAGCTGGTCTACACCTACGTCCCGGCCATGATCCGTTACTACCTGGGCGAGGATCCGATCCTGCGCAACGTCGAGACCATGCACCTGGTCGACCCGGCGGTGCGGGCCGACGCGCTGGGCCGTCGCGACGAGTTGGTCTTCAAGCGGGTGGACGGCTCGGGCGGCAAGGGACTGGTCATCGGCCCCCTGGCCAGCGGGGCCGAGCTCGACGAACTGGCCGTCGACGTCGAAGCCGAACCCCGCTGCTGGATCGCCCAGCGGGTGGTGGCCCTGTCCACCGCGCCGACCTGGGTGGGCGACACCATGGTCCGACGCCACGTCGACCTGCGTCCCTTTGCGGTGAACGACGGCGAGAACATCTGGGTGCTGCCTGGAGGTTTGACCCGGGTGGCGCTGAGCGAGGGTGGCCTGGTGGTGAACTCCAGCCAGGGCGGCGGCTCCAAGGACACCTGGGTGGTGGGTGGCGGACCCTCAGCCCCCTCCTTGCCGCCGCGCCAGCTGCCAGCGGTCAACGCCGGACCGCCGATGGACGAGGGGCCGCGCGGTGAGTCCGAGCACGGGATCCAGCAGCAACAACAGCAGCAGAGCGGCCCATGCCGATGACCCGCGCCCTGCTCTCCCGGGTGGCCGAGTCCATCTTCTGGGTCGGCCGCTACGTCGAGCGAGCCGAGGGGACGGCCCGCATCCTCGACGTGTCGGTCTACCAGGCGCTCGAGCAGAGCGACGTCGAAGGTTCTCACGCGGCCAGCCGGTTGCTGGCGGTCATGGGTTTGCCCGAGACCGGGACCGAGACGCTGTGGCAGGCCACCGAGCAGTTGGCCACCGATCCGACCAGCCGCTCGTCGATCGCCGGCGCGCTGGCCGCGGCGCGCGAGAACACCCGGGCCGTGCGTCATGTGGTGCCGGTGGAGTTCTGGGAGCACATCAACGCCACCTGGGCCGAGCTGCCCTACCAGTGGGCGGCCACCAGGAGCTCGGGCCCCGCGCCCTACCTCTCGTTCGTCAAGACCCAGTGCGCCGGGATGATGGGCCTGGCCGACACCATGATGAGCCGGGACCAGACCTGGCTCTTCTTCACCCTCGGTCGCTGCCTGGAGCGCACCGACGTGGTGGCCCGCCAGCTGGCCACGGTCGCCTTCGATGAGGTCTTCGACACCGGGCTGGTCATGTTGCTGCGCTCCTGCGGGGGCTACGAGCCCTACCTGCGGCTGTCCCAGGGCGTGGTCGAGGCCGGCCGGGTGCTCGACTTCTTGCTGCGTGACCGCCTGTTCCCCCGCTCGGCCTTCGCCTCCTTGACCCTGGCCGAGGAGTGCCTGGACCAGATCAACGCCGGCGGCGATTCCACCTGGGAGGACGCCCGCGGCCTGGTCGGCCTGGCCCGGGCCGAGCTGGAGTACTCGGCGCCGGCCACCTTGGCCCGTGGCCTCGACACCAGGCTCGAACGGTTGCAGTCGTCGATTTCGGCCGTCAGCGACGCGGTGACCCGGCGTTACTTCGCCCAGGACCTGCCCACCCAGTGGCGCCGGGGCGGTGGGGGCGCATGAGCCGGGTCGACGGATGGCGCCTGCGCATCTCGCACGAAACGCGCTTCGAGTACGACAGCCCGGCCCGGGCCTCGTACAACGAACTGCGGGTCACCCCGCGCACGGAGCGGCGCCAGACCGCGCTGGAGACCAAGGTGGTCACCGTGCCGGCGGCACCCCAGTACGGCTACCTCGACTACTGGGGCACCAGCGTGATTGCCTTCAACGTGGACCGGGCCCACGAGGTCCTCTCCATTGTGGGGACCAGCTTGGTCGACACCCAGCAGGCCGACGATGCGGACGACTGCACCTGGGGGGAGGTGGAGGATGCCTCCTTGACCATGGCCGATCACCTCTCGCACAAGCTCTACACCGCGCCCAACGAGGAGCTGAGTGAACTGGCCCGCAGTCTGCGCTCGGCCCGCCCACTCGACACGGCCCAGCGTATCTTCGAGTACGCCCACCAGTCGATGCGCTACGTCCCCGGCGTAACCGACGTGCACACCTCAGCCCACGAAGCCTTCGCCGACGGGGCCGGGGTATGCCAGGACTTCGCCCATCTGGCGTTGGTCCTGACCAGGTCGGCCGGGCTGCCCTCACGTTATGTGTCGGGTTACCTCCATCCCGACCCCGAGGCCACCGTCGGCGAAGAGGTGGTGGGCGAGAGCCATGCCTGGGTCGAGGTGTGGACGGGCCGGTGGTGGGGTTACGACCCGACCAACGCCTGCCCGGTGGGCGAGCGTCACGTCGCGGTGGGACGAGGCCGCGACTACTCCGATGTCCCACCGGTGAAGGGCATCTACGCCGGGAACGCCGAGGCCAAGATGCGGGCCACCGTCCGTCTCACCAGGACGCACTGAGCGCGCCGTGTTGACCCGCATGCGCATCTGGTTGCCCGACGGTCCGGGCGTGCTGGGCTCGGTGGCGGCCGAGATCGGCGCGGTGAAGGGCAACGTGATCGGCCTCGAGGTGCTCGAGCGCGGTGACGGGGTGGCCATCGACGAGTTGGTGGTGGAGCTGCCCGACGACGCCGGGGCCATCGATGCCGTCTGCCGCGGCGTGCGCACGGTGCCCGGAGCCGGGGTGGAGGAGGTGACCGAGTTGCCGGGCGGCCAGGTCCAGGACCGTGAGGACATCGTGCTGGGGGCGGCCACCGCCATCCTCCAAGCCGGTACCTCCACGGCGGCCATGAACGCCCTACTGGGCCAGCTCACCGCGCTGTTCGGCCTGGACTGGCTGGCCCTGATCGACCTGGAGCTCGAGACCTTCTCGGAGGTGCACGGCGATGCGCCCTCGCCCCAGTGGGTGGCCGCCTTCGCCGAAGGGGCGCGCAGTGGGGCCGATCCGGCCAACGACACCACCGGCTCGGGGGTGTTCATCGAGGGGGTGCCCGACACCGATCTCACGGTCTGCGGCGGCCGGGGCATGGCCATCCGCCGGCGGGAGCGCCACGAGATCGCCATGCTGGTCATGGTGGCCGCCCGCTTCATGGATGCCCTGGGTCGGCGCGAACCTGGTCACTAAGGGCGAAGCTCGGGCCCCTCGGGGGACGGGTACGGTTCGGGCGCTATGGAGGGCCAGGACCCAGAGTCGACCGATCCGGACAGCCCGGCCTTTCGCCTGGAGGCCGACGCCTCGCTCGACGTCACGGTGGTGGTGCCTTTCTACAATCCCGGTCCCCGGGTCCGGGAGACCGTCGACGGGCTGATCAAGGCCCTGGTCCCGAGCGGCCGGTCCTTCGAGATCATCGCCGTGTCCGACGGTGCCACCGACGGGAGCGAGCGCGCCCTGGTGGGAGCGCCGGCCGAGCTGGTGCGCTGCCTGCGACTCGAGCACAACTGCGGCAAGGGGGCAGCGCTGCGGGCTGGGTTCGAGCAAGGCCGCGGCCGCTGGCTGGCCTTCATCGACGCCGACGGGGACCTGCCACCGGAACAGATCGCGGCGTTTCTCGAGTGCGCCGAGCGGGAGCAGCCCGACATCCTGGTCGGTTCCAAGCGCCATGTGGCGTCCCGCGCCCACGTCTCAGTGGTGCGCCGGCTCTACTCCGTGCTCTGGCAGTACGTGGTCTGTGTCCCGTTCCACCTCAACGTGCGCGACACCCAGACCGGCCTCAAGGCGGCCCGCCGTGAGGTGCTCCAACGCTGCCTGCCCCGCATGGTCGAGACCTCCTTCGACTTCGACCTCGAGCTACTGCTGGTGGCCCGCCAGTTGGGCTACCGCCAGGTGGTGGAAGCGCCGGTGCAGATCGTCGAGCGGACGTCCTCGACCGTGTCGGCTGTGACCGGCCTCGGCATGCTGGTGGGCGCCTTCCGCATCTACCTGCGCGCCGGGCTGGGCCGGGCCTACGGCGAGCCGGCCCGGCGCCGCTGGTCACCTCGGGCGCCCGATGCATGCCCAATGGTCGATATCGATCTGGCCAGCGGGCATCCGACGGTCGGGTCGTCGGCCGCCTCCTAGATTTGCCGCCATGTTTCGTCTCGGCTTCGTCGGCACCGGCCTGATCTCGTGGGCCCACGGCCTGGGTCTGCAAGCGTTGATCGAAGGCGGCAGCATCGATGCCGACATCACGGTCGTCCACGACCTCGATCCCAACCGGGCCCGGGGTTTCGCCGAGGCCGTGGGCGCCCGGCCCGTCGAGAGCGCCGAGGCCGTGGTCGCCGAGTCGGATGCGGTGTGGATCTGCACGCCGACGTCGGCGCACCGGGCCGCGGTTGAGCTGGCCGTGGCGGCCGGCCGGGCCATCTTCTGTGAGAAGCCCTTGGCCACCGACGAGACGGCGGCCCGAGACCTGGTGGAGTTGGTCGACGGCGCCGGCGTGGCGGCCCAGGTCGGTCTGGTGCTGCGCTCGGCGCCGGTCTTCGGGGCGCTGCGCGATCTGGTGCAGGGCGGCACCCTGGGCCGGCCCATGGCAGCCATCTTCCGGGACGATCAGTACTTCCCGATCCAGGGTACGTACGGCTCCACCTGGCGCTCGGACGTGACCCAGGCCGGGGGAGGGTGTCTGATCGAGCACTCGATCCACGATGTGGACATCCTGCGCTTCTGCTTCGGCGAGGTGGGCACAGTGGCCGGTCGTACCGGCAACTTCGCCGGCCACGAAGGGATCGAGGACCGGGCCACCCTGACCATGTCCTTCGCCTCGGGATTGGAAGCCCACCTGACCAGCGTGTGGCACCAGATCCTGACCCGGGGCTCGACCCGGCGGGTCGAAGTGTTCTTCGAGCAGGGCATGGTGTCGTTCGTCAACGAGTGGATCGGCCCGCTGCGCATCGAAACCAGCGCCGGCACCGAGAACCGGCCCTGCCCACCACCGGAGTGGGTCGACGCCCTCCCGTTCAAGGGCGATGTCGGCCTGCACGTGGCGCCCTACGTCGAAGCCGACCGGGCCTTCGTCGACGCCATCGCGGCCGGGCGCGCGCCTGAACCCAGTCTCCACGATGCGCTGGTGGCCCATCAGTTGGTCCAAGCGGCCTATGACTCGGCCGCCGACGGCGGCAGGCCGATCCCCCTGGGCTGAGCGGTCCCAGCCGCGCCGCGGCCTCCTACGATGCGCTGGTGGGCGTGGTGGAGGAGGAGCTGTCAGCGGCCGAGGCCCGCTGGCTGGCTATGGCGGCCCAGGGTCTCGACAAGGCCCGCCCCCGTTCGGCCGTGCCGGTGGGACGGGCCCGCCTACGCGGCCTGCTCGACCAGCTGGGCACCATCCAGCTCGACGCCGTCAACGTGGTGGCCCGGACCCAGCTGCTGGTGCCCTTCAGCCGGCTCGGTCCCTACCAGCCTGACCACCTGTTCAGCCTGAGCGGGCCGGGCCGAACCTGGTTCGAGTACTGGGGTCACGAAGCCTCACTACTACCGGTCGAGCTGTACCCGTTGTTCAAGTGGCGCATGGCGCTCCAGCATCGGCACTGGATCGCCTGGGAGAAGGCCAACCGCCGCTACCTGGCCGCGGTTCTGGCCGAACTCAGCGAGCGTGGACCACTCAGCGCGGGCCAACTCTCGGATCCACGCCGCCGCGACGGCGAGTGGTGGGGTCGGCGCAGCGACGGACGCATAGCCCTCGAGTACCTCTTTCGTGATGGCACGGTGGCCGCCTGGCGCACCGCCAACTTCGAACGTGTCTACGACCTGGCTGAGCGGGTGATCCCGCCCGAGGTGTTGGCGGGGTCGGGGCCCGAGCCCGATGAGGCACAGCGACAGCTGCTGCTGCGGAGCGCCCGCAGCCTGGGTGTCGGTGACGCCGCCGACCTGGCCAACTATTTTGTGCTCCCCATCGTCAAGGCCCGCCAGCTGGTGGCCGAGTTGGCCGAGGACGGCCGGCTGGTCCCGGTGCGGGTCCAGGGTTGGAAGCAGCCTGGATTCACCCTGCCCGGCGCCACCGTGCACCGCCCTCGCCGGGTGGAAGCCACTTTGCTTTCACCTTTCGACTCGCTGATCTGGCGTCGTCAGCGCACGTTGCGACTTTTCGACTTCACCTACCGGATTGAGATCTACGTCCCGCAACCCAAGCGCCAGCACGGGTACCACGTCCTGCCCCTCCTGTTGGGCGACCGTCTGGTGGCGCGCTTCGATCTCAAGTCGGATCGACAGGCGCGGCGCCTCTTGGTCTCGGGCGCCTACGGCGAACCCGGGGCTGACCTCGCGGCCATCGCCGAACCGGCGGCGGCCGAGCTGATCCGCTTGGCCACCTGGCTCGGGCTCGACGGGGTGAAGGTGGGCACGCGGGGTGATTTGGCTCCGTTCCTGCGCAAGGCGGTGGCCGCGCTGCGGCGTTGACGCGCAAAAGTCTGATCGCGACCTATGGGTGGAAGGATGCATGCGATGAGCCCTGTCTCGATGCGCAGTGTGGCCCGGCGCATGAGTGCCCGCACCAGGACGTTTACGGATCGGTATCCGTGGCTCGGCCCGACCGTGTTCATGCTGAGCGCCCTCTACTTTGTGGCGCAAATTGCGGTGGGTTGGGTGTGGAATCCGCCCTACAGCCTGATTCGAAACACGATCAGCGATCTGGGGAATACCGCCTGTGGCCGCTATGGCGGGTCATACGTCTGTTCACCACGTCATGCGTTGATGAACGCCGCCTTCATCTTCTTGGGCCTCGTCATGGCCGTGGGGTCGCTCCTCATCTATCAAGAGTTCACTGAGGGAAAACGACTGCAGAGGCTGGCGGCGCTGGTGGGGTTCGTCGGCCTGACCCTGGGAGGAATCGGCGCGATCATCGTCGGGCTCTTTCCCGAGAACACCATCAGCGTCATGCACATCCTCGGGGCTGCCTTGGCCATCGGAGTTGGCAACATTGGGGTTCTGATACTGGGCCTTGGCCTGTCGTTGCCCGAAGGCCTGCGCAACTTCATGTTCTTCATCGGCATCGTGTCGACCACCGCGCTGATCTTGTTCGCCTGCCATAGGGACTTCGGCATCGGAGCGGGAGGCATGGAAAGGGTTGCGGCCTACCCGCAAACCTTTTGGTTGATCAGGTTCGGGTTCTATATGTCCTCCAATCACCCTGCAAAGAGTCACCCGCTGGGCACGGTCGACTCGTCGTGAATGTGCACAGATGCGAGAGCTAGTGGTCGCCTTACGAGGGCGACCGGTATCGTTGTGACCAGTCATGGAAGGGCAGCATCGTGCGAAGGGGCCTTCGGGCCCCTTCGGCGCGGTACGGGGCTGATTCGAAACCGATGTCATGGCGAGCGACTGTGTCACCCTGAGTGCCGGGCTGCATTCTCGATGGTGACCAGCCATCAGCAGCCCGACCCTCGGGTGTGGGCGCCCCGGCTGGGAATCGAACCCAGTGCAGACCCTTAGTCGGCGGGGTGCAGCCATCCAGACCAAGAGCGCTAATGAAGAACGGTCGCAATCAGACCTGAATGCCACTGGTAACCTGAAATGAGTCAGTGGGGTGCAACCGTGCGGAGGGGCCTTCAGCGCATTCGGGGCTCATTCGAACTAAGCGGATAGGTCGTGGCCGCAGATCGCCGCGTCAGTCGTCGCACCGCCTTGCCCCTTCCGTCGGCAGAGCTGCGCTTTTCAACGGTAACTTTTGAGCATGCCGAAAAGCGATGGGGCAGCAGGGGAAACCAATGATTGGCGGGATACGACGCTTTCTCGAATTCGTAAATGGATCGAGCAAGCTGACCCCGACATCACCGAGGAACAGAAGTGGAAGAAGGCATCCAATCCCGACGGCGTTCCTCTGTGGTCTCACGACGGGATGATCTGCACCGGTGAGATCTACAAGACCCACGTGAAGATCACCTTCGCCAAAGGCGCGTCTCTCGAGGATCCTTCACACTTATTCAACTCCGGCCTTGACGGCGGCACCCGGCGTGCCATCGATATGCAAGAAGGCGAAAAAATCGATGAGCGAGCCTTCAAGGCTCTCATCAAAGAGGCGGTGGCGCTGAACCTTGCCTCACGTCACAAGTAGACGGAGCGACCCCGGGTCTCAAGTCAACTCTCCACAGCACCCGGCGGCGGCCGCCGCCAGCGCACGAACTCGCGGTAGTGGTACAGCGACTCATAGCCCAGGGCCCGGTACAGCGGTTCGCCCATGGTCGAGGCCTGCAGGGTGCAGACCGATGCGCCCCGGCGGAAGGCCTCGTTGGTCGTCCACACCGTCACCGCCTGACCCAGACCCAGCCCCCGCGCGTCGGGGAGCGTCCCGACCCACTGCAGGCTGGCGACGCCGTCGCTGCAGAAGACCATGGCCGTGGCCAGCGCTTCGCCACCTCGGTAGGCCACCACGATGGCGGTGTCGGGATCGGCCAGCACCGCCTCGGGCCGGCTGAACATGGCATCGGTCACTTCGGCCGGCATGCCGTAGGTGCCGTACGCGATGCCGTTGACCAGGCAGAAGTCGCGCACGCCCTCGATGTTGACCACTGGCCGCAGCTCCACCCCCTCGGGTAACGCCGGCACCGGGAGCGGCGCCCGGCACACCATCTCGGGCGCGGGCTCGCCGAAGGCAGCCAGGCCCCGGGCTTCGCACGCCACCATCAGGTCGTCCTCCGGGCCGCTGTCCCGCAGCTTCAGGCTGTAGCCCCGCCGCCGTTCGGTGAAGAATTCCTCGGCCAGGTCCAGCACCACCTCGGGTGCCACCCCGTCGTCGGTCCGGAACACGCCGTTGCAGACCACGGGCACCCACGAGCCACCGGCATAGGCCAGCACGCCCTCCCGTTCGAGCAGCCCACCACCGTCGCACCAGCCAGTGAGCACCTTGCTGTAGGCGATCAGGTTGCGGTGGCCCAGGTCGGCTTCGGACAAGTGTGCCGCCACCCGCCTATGCAATCAGCTTTCGGCGGCGTCTGACTCCAGCTGGGCCAGGTCGCCCTTCACGAACCGCTTGGCCGACAAGCCGATGAGCCCTCCCAAGATCACCAAGAAGGCCAACAGACTCATAGCGGTCCGCTGCCCATGGTTGTGGTTGCTGTCGGCCACCGCACCGATCACCCCGGAGAGACAGATGGCGCCCAAGGCGTAGAAGAACAGCGACCAGGCATAGGCCTGGCTGCGCAACTTCGCCGGCGTGATGATGGCCACGAAAGTCACGTAGGTCGGCAGGAAGCCGACAGCGCCCATGGCCAAGATGCTGGCGGCCACGATCGACGCGCTCAGGCTGTGCACGTGGGCCATGATCAGCACGAAGACGCCGAACCAGATCACCGAACCGGCGGTCACGATGGGGAAGATGGTGGTCCGGCCCGAGGCGACCAGCTTCTGCGAGATCACCCCGCCGATGATGATGCCGATCAAGCCGAAGACCCCGAGCAGCGCGCCGATGTCACCCCGTTCGGTGGCACCGACGTGGTACACGTCGTGGAAGAAGTCCGACACCAGCGTGGCCAGGGGGATGGTGCCCGAACCGAAGAGGAAGGCGGCGATCCAGGTCCGGCGCAGGGTGCGGATGCGGCGCACCGCCCGGAAGCCGTCCCGGATGGTGCCCTCGAACGGCTCGGCCGAGGCCATGCCCGGGATGATCGGGACGGCGGCTTCGGACGCCCCGGCTTCATGCGCCACCACGTCGGGGCTCGGCGCCATGGTCCGGCGCGGCGGGTCCTTCATCATCTTGATCACCAGGGCGGCGCAGATGAAGGTCGGGATGGCCAGCACGACGAAGGTCGGTCGCCAACCGAACACCGTGCCGAGCCAGCCGGCCAGGGGACTGCCCACCAAGCCCAGGCCGGTCGAGCCGATCAGGAACACGGTGAAGATCTGGGCCAGTCCTTCGGGGGGGTAGTAGTCCGAGAGCAGGCTCGGGTAGATGGTCTGGCTGGCCAGGAGCCCGACCCCACCAGCCAGCCGGGCCGCCACCAGCACGGCCAGTACCGGCGCCAACCCGGTGAAGATGGCGGCGATCCCCCACAGCACAGCGCCGATGACGGTGAGCCGGACCCGGTCGCCCTTGTCGCCGAAGTAGCCCAGGAAGATCGAGCACATCACCGGCACCGCCGCCGTCAGCGCGGTAACGGCGTCGATGGAGGCGTTGTCGAGATGGAAGCTGTGGCGGATCTCGGGTGCCAGCACGCCGAAGGCGGCGACATCGAAGCCCTGGGTGACGGCCAGGCCGACCAGCAGGGCCAAGGGGGCCAGACCGGCTGCGCCCAAGAGGAGGTGCCGCCGCCCTCCGCTCCCTGCCCCGGCAGCGGCGCTGCCGTGCTGTACATCCGCCATGGGCCACCCCCCGGGGGTCCGTTGCTGTGGGCTGAGTTCTACTCCAATGATCGTTGGGCTGCTCGGATGTCGGCGCCGTGCCGGAAGCCCTAGTGCAGGGCGAAGACCGGGTGGCGAGCCCCCACCGCTTCGAACTCCTGGTCGCTCGAGTCGAGGGTGACGTCGTCGAAGAACATGCCGATCTCGAACTTCCACCGCTGCAGGTAGGGGCGCAGGATGGCCGCCCGCTGGCCCACTGGCACCTCGACGGCGGTGCGGACCTGGCGGCGCCGGCCCAGAATCAACACCAGCTGTCCGTCGGCGGCCCGGACGTTGCGCACCCACTCGGTCTCACCCCGGGGGGCCACCAGGTACTCGACCCCGTCGAGCGTGAGCAGGTTGACCGGGGTGCGGTAGATCTGGCCCGACTTGCGGCCCCGGTGCTCGAGGACCTGCGAGCCCTTGAAGCTCAGGCCCAGGCGCATCAACCCGTTGAGCGCTTTGTTCATGACGTTGCGGGTGAACCAGTCGACCTGGTGGCTCTGGTACTGGGCCGCCGCCTCGCCCTCGGGGGCGGTCGAGTTGTTGGGGGGTGTGGTCAACATCGGAGTCTCCATTTCGTTCAAAGCCAGTACAACGATCATGAACGAGAACATCGTTCTTGTCAAGTACTTGTGTTCTCGGTCTTGAAGTTGCAGACTGCAGTTGATGTCAGTGGCGCGCACGGCCCGGGAGCGGGTTCACGAGGAGGTCTCGGCCGAGATCCTGGCCGTAGCCCGGGTCCACCTGGCCCGGGACGGGGCGGCCGCCCTCTCGCTGCGCTCCATCGCCCGGGACGTCCAGATGGTGCCCTCGGCCCTCTACCGCTACTACTCAGGACGCGACGCCCTGCTCAGTGCCCTGATCCTCTCCGCCTACGGATCTCTGGCCGATGAGGCCGAGGCGGCGGCCGCCAAGGCCAAGGGCAGCGATGCCGAGAGCTGGCTGGCCGTGCCCCGCGCCATGCGGCGCTGGGCGTTGGCCCATCCGCATGAGTGGAGCCTTATCTTCGGGACACCGGTGCCCGGCTACCAGTCCCCGCCCGACACGGTGGTGCCCTACGCCCGCCTGGCCACGGCCTTGGTGCATCCCCTGGTCGAGGCCAGCGCGGCTGGACGCTTACACGCGTCCGATCCGGATGCCTCGGTCAGCGACGCGTTGCGGGACGCCATCGCCCCGGTGGCCCAAGCCGTCCTCCCCGATGCACCGACCATCATCGTGCTGCGGGCCCTCGAGTCGTGGGCGGCCCTGATCGGCTCGATCAGCCTGGAGCTCTTCGGTCACTGGAACAACACGGTGCTCGACCCCGAGGCCTTCTTCGACGAGACGGTCCGCGGCATGGCCCGGTCGCTCGGCCTCAGGTAGTCGCTGCGTTCTTCAGCAGTTCGCTGGCAGCCTGTCGGTCCGCTCGGTCCGCGTGGCCTTATGCACAGCGGATGCCCAGCTAGGCGACAGCCCAGAGAGAGAAAGCGGTGAGAAGTTAGTGGGTGTCCCTCGAGCGGAGGTCGCCCGCGCACCGATCACCATCACCCCGCCCGACCCATCGGAGGAAGCGGTGGGTCGTCGTCGCCATCCTCGTAGTCATTGTGCTGGTGGTGACGGCCGAAACGGTGGCCCGAGGGACGTTGGACAACCTCACGAAACCGACGCCTTCGGCCGCCACGAGTGCCGGAGCCACGGCAATCGATCCGTCGTACTTTGCCTCCGGTGCCTGCGAGAGCTTCCCGCCGACGGATGGCGACCGCCAGATCACCGTGTTTCTCGACGCCGGCCACGGTGGCATCGACCCCGGTGGCCTCGGTGAAACAGAGTCCGGACAACAGATCGAAGAGTCGAACGTCAATCTCCCGATCGAGCTCGACGCCATGGCCATCCTGCGCAGCCAGGGATTCCGGGTCGTGGTCTCTCGCACCAAGGACACGACGGTGGTCAAGCTCGGCTCGGGGGACACCGACGGGCAACTGCTCAGTCTCCAGGGTGCCCACGATGACGTGGCGGCGCGGGATGTCTGCGCCAACAAGGCCGGTGCCAAGCTCCTGGTCGGTATCTACATGGATACCGGAGCAACGACGCAGAACGCCGGCAGTGTCACCGCCTACGACACCACTCGGCCGTTTTCAGCGGCCAACCTGACGTTCGCCACCTTGTTGCAAAACGATGTCTTGAATGCCATGAACGATCAGGGTTGGGGCATCCCGAACGGCGGCGTTGTCTCCGATGCCACGGAAGGCTCGGATGTGGGTGACGCGGCCGACGGAGGACTGGCGGCCGAGTCGGCCGATTACAACCATCTGTTGCTGCTGGGGCCAGCCTCGCCCGGCTACTTCTCCACACCGAGCGAGATGCCCGGGGCCGTCATTGAGCCCTTGTTCATCACCGATCCGTTCGAGGGGTCGATCGCCGTCACCACCAGCGACCAGAAGGTCATGGCGGCGGGGATCGCCACGGCGATCGAGCAGTATTTCGCGCCACCGCCGAAGCGGGCCACCACCACGACGTCGACGACTGGTTGATCGTCTGAGTTGAGGTCAGACAATCCCGCTGGGGGCGCGGCGCGGCGGCCCCGGCTCCTGCACCGGCATCGACTGCACTCTCGGCATGACGGGTTGGGGCAGATGGGCCTCCTGCCACAGCGCCTCGATGGCCAGGTCCCAGGTGTTGGGCAGTTGCGGGATGCTTGTGTTGAGGCCTCCGGCGAAATTGAAGGCGCCGGTTAGGTCGCCCACCGTGTTCCGGCGCCAGTCCGAGATGTAGGGCACCTCTACCCCGAAACGTCGCTCGAGGAAGCGCAGGACAGAGGTGTGGTCGAGCACGTCCGAGCAGAGCAGGCCACCTCGGCTGAACGGCGAGAGGACCATGCAGGGGACCCGGAAACCCAGCCCGACCGGACCCGGGATCCCGAACGAGCTCTCAGGATTGGCCAGGTCCTTGGCCAGGTTGATGTACTCGCCGGCGGTGCCCAACGGCGCCGTCGGCGGGGTGACGTGGTCGAACTTCCCGTCGTTCTCGTCGTAGTGGAGGATCAAGGCGGTCTTGGCCCAGACCTTCGGGTTGGCCATCAGGGCCTGCAGCACGCCATTGGTGAAGTTCTGCCCGAAGGCCGGGGTGGCGTTCGGGTGTTCGCAGTTCAGGTAGCCGGCCAGGATCCAGCTGACCTGGGGCAGGTTGCCCGACTCCACATCAGCGGTGAACTTGTCGATGAGTCCCGGGCCGTAGGCCTGGCCCTTGGTGGTGGGGATGATGGTCATGCCGCGGCGGTAGATGTCGGTGGTGGTGTCGTTGAAAGCTCCGAACAACCCCAGCATGTTGTTGGTGTCGTTGTCCTCCTCTTGGTACACGTACCAGTCGATCCCGGCCGCCTGCAGGCGCTGGCAGTAGGTTTCCCATTGCAGCGACCCGTTCTTCGAATTGTTGTCGATGACGGGACCACCACCGAGCGAGCCGCTCGGGTCGATGGTGCCCGACATGGACGTGACGCGGTTGGGGTTCGTCGGTCCGAGCACGGAGCAGTGGTAGTTGTCGCAGATCGTGAAGGCGTCGGCGAGCTCGTAGTAGTACGGAATGTCTTCCCGGGTGAAGTAGCTCATGACGACAGGTCCGACATCGGTGAGTGGGATAGTCGGCGGGCCGGGGAAATTCCCGAGGAGGTCGACTGAGGCCCTCTGGGTGATCACGAAGGCGTCCATCAGGCCCTCGTTCCACATGAGGTGCTGGGCCGACCAGGCGTGGCTGTTGCCCGCCGCATTCTGCCCGCTCATCGTGTTGGTGTCGAAGCGCCAGGGCAGGATGTATGGCTTGCCCGATGGGTTCTGGGCCAGGTCGGGGTCGAACTGGTAGAAGACGGCCGGATCGGCGGTCGGGTCCGAGAAGCCGCGGACACCCGAGAGGGTGCCGAAGTAGTGGTCGAAGGGCCGGTTCTCCTGCATCAGGATCACCACGTGCTCGATGTCGTTGAGCGAGGCCGGTGTCGCCGCCCCCGCACTCATCCCGGGCAGGGCACTGGCCACCACCGAAGTGGCGCCCACCGCGGCACCTGCCTTGAGCAGATCCCGTCGGGACAGGGTCGAAGGGTTCACGCGATCCGTCTCAGACACCGTGCCATGCCGCCTTTCTTCCCCCGCCACAGCCGTGACACTACGCAGCGGTTGCTGGCGCTCCGAATCAGGTCATCGAGGTGTCGCGGGCCGTTCGCGCTGTGTTCGCGACCCGAGAGGAAGACGGATTTGATGGGCTGATTCTGAAGTAGCTCTCGATGGCTGATTCGGGGAGGTTCGATACCTGGTTGGTTGACGACGGCATCGAGGCCGATGACAGGTTTCGTGAGCGCAGGGCCGGACCACCTGCAAAGTCCCTGATTCAAGCTGGCTCTGTCATCCACCGATATCTGAGAACCAGTAACTCGTTAGGCGTCTGAACTGCTGCTGAGGTTTGTTCCTCCAGGTTCAGGGGCGGACGCCAGGAGTCGAGCTAGAGGCCCGGTGATCCTTTACTGAATCGACTCCATAGTAAAGGATATAAGCTATCCTTTACTAAAGGTCAGACGTAGTAAAGGATAGATACCCCATGTTGGGTCGATTCGAGAAGCGAACCTGGCAGTACGACCCGCATCTCAATGCGCCGCCACAGTACCGGAGGACCTGCGCATACGAAGCTTTTGTCCCCTTTCCGATTGAGGAACTCGATGTCTCGATCTCAGGAGCGGTTGCGGCCACCGTGTCGGCGGCGGAAGTGGCTATCCAAGAACTCAACGCCGGCGCAGACCCTGCTCTCGCACCCCTGGCCAGACTCCTCCTCAGGACCGAGTCGATCGCCTCCTCCAAAGTAGAAGGCCTGCAGGTTGACGCTCGAGCGCTCGCCCGGGCGGAGGTGTCGAGCGATATCGGGCAGAGGGCCACATCCACGGCAATCGAGGTTCTCGGAAACATCGACGCCATGATTCTTGCCATCGAAGAAGCAACTGCCCACGAGGTCGTGGGGGTTGAGCAAATGGTTGCGATCCACCGGGCTCTACTCGAACGAGCCCCAAACTCGCACATCGCGGGGCGCATTCGGTCGGAGCAGAATTGGATTGGAGGAAACAACTACAACCCTTGTGGTGCCGACTTCGTTCCACCGCCCCCCGAGGAAGTGGAGCCGCTTCTCGGTGACCTCGGTCGATTCTGCAGCGACGATCGGCTTCCGCCCATCATCCAGACAGCTCTCGCGCATGCACAATTCGAAACGGTCCACCCATTTGCCGACGGAAACGGACGAACTGGTCGAGCTTTAGTGCAGGTGATCCTGCGACGACGGGGACTTGCGCCATCGTATGTTCCACCTATCAGCGTCATCCTTGCGCGCGACAAGGCGACATACATCAACGGTCTGACCGCGTATCGAGAAGGACGAGTTGAGGCATGGCTCGAAGTTTTCGCTGTCGCGGCTGCAAGAGCGGCGCGTCTTGCCCGTGTCTACCTTCTCAAAGTCAGTGAATTGCAAGAAGAATGGCGCACAATGGTGCAGCAGTCAGCGCGCATTCGATCCGATGCCGCAGTGTGGAAACTCATCGATGCCCTTCCAGCTCTGCCCATTGTCACAGTGGCGACGGCTGTCGCAAAGATCGATCGGACAAAACCTGCAGTAAACCAAGCGATTGAACAGCTCGTGGCTGCACACGTTCTGATACCAAGCCACGGCGCGAAGCGGAATCGTGCCTGGGAAGGGTGGGGACTCTTCGATCTATTGAGCCGCCTGGAGGCTGGAGAAGGACTGGAGCATGAATCCGAAGACGAGCGCACACCGGATAACTCAGAGCCGTACCCTGTCGCCGAGTACGTCGCGAGTCCATACGAGAGTGGAGCGATCACTCGACTGCCGTTCACGGATTCCATCTACCGGCTTGGTCCCGGCTCTTGGCTGGTGCCTCTTGGTGAAGCCCCTGACTTGACGGCTCGCCTAGCTGTGGCTCTACCCAGCGTGCTGCCTATGGGCGGAACTGGGTCGACCCAACTTGTCACGAGGCTTCGGGGCCAGAGGAGGGAGGAGCTTCTGGTGCGATTGCTAAATGCTTCGCCTGTGACTACCTGGTTGCGATCACTTCGGTCAACTTGGCATTGGACCGAAGACGTCGATTGGATAACGGTCGGGTCTGGCTCGCCGGAATTCACCGAGCTGTGGTTTGCACCGTTTGGTCTCGAAAAGCACCGCCCGGCGTTTGCCGCTCGGTGCGGCTTTGCGACTGGGGTGTCAGATGACCTGAATGTGACCGGTGCTCCTACAGTGCAGGCGGCTATCGATGTCATGTGCAACAGTGCAGAGTCCCAGGGGGATCATCAAGCTGTAGTAGCCGGAACTGAGTCAGGGTCCTCCCCTGTGGCTGCCGCTTTCTCGCTCAGTGAGGTCGCTGACATTCTCCGTTCACTGTTTGGTTTCGTTGAGGTCGCTCACAAGGCGGCAATCGAGCTCCTACCTCCGCCGCAACCTCTAACTGCGCGGCTAGGGGAGTGGATAACCACGTCCGGAGGTACCGCTGATCAGGTGATTGACCTCAGCGGACTTCGTCGGATCCCGAGGAGTACTGGTTTTGGTCAGGCGGCAGATGCATTCCGGATGGAGCTGCAAGGCGGCACTCGCCTTACCAATCATCAAGTGCGAGAGTTTGTTTCAAACCTCCTGTATGAGGCACTGGAGCGAGGTGGCTATCGGGAACTCGACGAGGCCATTGATCGCCTGCGATCAACGACTTCCGGGTGATTTCTGGAGCCGACCCCTAGGAGTGCGGCACCAAGCTGATGTTGCGGACGTGGGCCTCGGGCAGCCAATCCGTCCCATAGATGGCCTTGGGACCAACGCGAGGGTCCTCGGGGTCTCTGCCTTGGGCCAGCGCGTCGAGGTAGGTACGATCGGCCGCGACCCGGGAGCGGATCGATAGGCCGAAGGCCACCTGCCCGTGTCCGGGGATGAGCGCGCCCAGTTCGGGTCCGATCTCGGTTTCCAGCAGGGCGAAGCCGCTGAGATAGTCGCCCCACGAGTCATCTGCTCCGGGGTCGAGGAGCGGGATCTCGACGTCGGACAGCATGTCGCCGGCGATGAGCGTCCGGCCTCCGTCGATCATGACGGCGGCGTGACCCGGCGCGTGCGCGTCGTGCGCAATGAAGCGCAACCCCCACTCGTTCCAGGGCGCCTCGTCCTCGATCGCACTCACCTCACCCACCAGATCGAGCGGGGTATCGGGCGACTGCGCCGCCGTCATGGTGCGCAGACGCTCCCGGCGCTCCCGGCAAACCGCGGCGCAGCGGGCCGTGGCAAAGCGGGGCACCTGCCGACCGAAACGCTCGTGCCAGAGCACATGGTCCCAGTGCGGATGGGTGGCGAAGCCGGCGACGACGCCGCCGCCCAAGGCATCGAGATCGTCAGCCAGCCCGGAGAGGTCACGGCCGGTGACGCCGGGGTCGATCAAGATCAGGCCGTCGTCGACCCGGACCACCACCGAGTTGGTCAGGCAGAACTCGCTCTGTCGCACGAAGATGCCTTCGTTGACTTCGCTCAGCACAAGGGCAGGTTGCCCGACCATAGGGCGCGCCAAACAACCTTGGGGTCTACGGGTGTGCGGTGCGCCGGGCCATCAGCCGGCGCATTCAGCGTCAGGCGACGGGGAGTCGGACCTCGATACCGGCGCTGTGGAGGAAGTGCAGCTTGTGCTCCAGGGCGTGTTGCCAATCGGCCAGGTCCTTGTTGAAGTGGGCTCGATCGCCGTCTTCGCATGCGTGTTCGAGTTCGTCGAACGCCAGATCTTCGGCGTCAAGCAGGGCCCGGTACTTCAACAGGAAGTGGTCGTCGATCGGCAGCTGCACGTCGTCCTCCTACGGCGGCCCGCGCTCTACGAGCCGGCTCGACCACCCTACCCCTGTCACCTTTTGTTCGCCCAGGCGGCCACTGGGCCGCGGCGAGCCGTCTAGCGGTGTCGCCCCTGGTCCCTACCAGTTGCGCCGGAGCCGGTGGTAGGTGCGGGGCATCAGGGCCCGGAACACCATGGCTGCGTCGATCAGGCCCGACACGCTGATCTCCAGCGAGCCCCGGCCGGCCTGGCCGAGAATGGTGCGTGAGACCGACCCGACACTGCGGGTGGTCAGCCTGGGTGGGCGCCGCAGTCCCCGGCCCAGTGCGCCCAGCCCCAGCTCGGTGGCCATGAAGGCCGGGTACACCACGTGGACGTGGATCCCCTTGGGTCCGAGACGGAAGGAGGTCGATTCGCTGAAGGCGGACAACGCTGCCTTGGACGAGGGGTAGGCCCCCGGTCCCGGCGAGGGCAGCCGCCCTCCGTCCGACGACACGTTGATGATGGTGCCGTTGCCCCGCTCGAGCATGGCGGGCAGGACGGCCAATGTGGCGGTGACCGGCGCGAAGAAGTTCACGTCGAAGGTGTGGCGGAAGTCTTTTTCGCTGATCTCGACCAGCCGCACGCCCGGGTCCTGGGCCGCGTTGTTGATGAGCAGGTCGATGCGACCGTGCTCGAGCAGGACCGCATCGAGGATGGCGCGTAGGGCCGAAGTGTCGGCCACGTCGCAGACCAAGGTGTCCGAGCGAGGGGAATGAGCGACCAGTTCGGTGCGCAGCGCGCTGAGCCGCTCGGCGTTGCGGGCTAGGCCGACCACCACCGCGCCGGCCTGGGCCAGGTCGCGGCAGAGCTGGGCGCCCAGACCGGCTGAGGCCCCGGTGACCACCGCCACCGTGCCCTCGTAGCGGCCGCCGTAGCGCGGAGCGCGGGACGACGGGCGCAGCGCCATCAGACGGCCGGGTCGGTCAGCGCTTCGAGGCTGGTGCCCAGTTGTTCGGCTGCCGCCGCCAGCACCGACTGCACCGCCACCAGCACGGCCAGCTCGCCGCGCACCCGGACCCGTCCGGCGGCCAGCGCGTCGGTCGGGTCGAGCGCGCCCTGCGCCATGGCCAGCGCGTCGGGATAGCTCAGCAGGATCGAGACGTGTGGGCGGATGTGCTCGGTGGGATTGCGCACCAGCGAGGCGGTGCCCTCGGCGATGGTCAGCAGGGTGCGCACCGTCTCGGGGGGGCTGTCGCCCTCGGTGGGGACGTGGTCGATGACCTGCTCGACCACCACCCGGCCGTCGGAGGCGGCCAGCGATCCCTCACCGGCGACCGCCATGGCCTCGGCCAGGTTGACCCGGGTCAGAGCCGCGTTGAAGGCGTCGACCCATTCGGGCGAGAGGTAGGGGGCCATGGCGGCGAGGATAGGGCGGCGCCGAAGAGGGCGTCGACGGCGGAGTGCTCGGGCGTGGTGCGGAGTTCGGCACCCGGGCCCTGACGCGCTGAAGGGGCCCGATTGGGCCCCTTCGCACGACGTTGCCGGTCCCTGACTTCCGAACAGATTACCTAGCCGGCTGAAGCCTCAGTGGCGTCGGCGGCCGTCTTCTTGGTGCGGCCGGTGATCTTGCGTCCGAGCCAGGCCACCGGGTCGTAGTGGGCGTCCACCACGCGCTCTTTCATCGGGATGATGCCATTGTCGGTGATCTTGATGTGCTCGGGGCAGACCTCGGTGCAGCACTTGGTGATGTTGCACATGCCCAGGCCCTCGGCCCGGGCCAGCTCGCGGCGGTCGTTGGTGTCGAGCGGGTGCATCTCGAGCTCGGCGAAGCGGATGAAGAAGCGGGGCCCGGCGTACTTGGGCTTGTTGTCCTCGTGGTCGCGGATCACGTGGCAGACGTCCTGGCACATGAAGCACTCGATGCACTTGCGGAACTCCTGGCCGCGCTCGACGTCGATCTGCATCATGCGGTAGCCGCCCTCGGGTTCGGGCCCGGGCTTGAAGGCCGGCACCGTCTTGGCCACCTCGTAGTTGAACGAGACATCGGTGACGAGGTCACGAATGATGGGGAACGCCTTCATGGGCGCCACCGTGACCGCTTCGCCGGGCGGCAGCGTGTCCATGCGCGTCATGCACATGAGGCGGGGCAGGCCGTTGATTTCGGCCGAGCACGACCCGCACTTGCCGGCCTTGCAGTTCCAGCGGCAGGCCAGGTC